>NZ_PRDG01000003.1:8990-350222 GCF_017883985.1 Streptococcus oricebi
ACCACCATAGAGCTTATCATTACCGGTACCACCGTCTAGGATATCATTGCCATTATTCCCATTTAGGGTGTCATCTCCTGCTTCGCCATAGAGAGTATCTGCCTGGGATGAACCATTTAAGGTGTCGTTGCCTGCTCCAGCTTGGATGCCAGATTTACCATCTTTAACTTGTAGGTTATCATCTTTATTTGTCCCGACAACTAAGTCTCTTGAGCCGATAACAATTGTCTTCATCAAATCATAGGATAGACTACCATACTGATTCTTAAAGGATTCATAACCTGCAAATCCTTGCTTTTCAAGGAATTTAAGATATCCAGCTAAGTATCCCAATTCTGGCTTCCGAACTTGAACAGTTGCATGTTGAACTGGCAGAACACGATCTAAGAGAGACATGTCCACCTGTTTTTCTTCCACTGTACGAAGATATGGCGTCAGTTCACGCAAGTGTGTTTGCTCCATCAAAGTATAGTAATAACCCTGCACCAAATTATCATAAATTTGCTTCAACTGAGGCGCTGAACCGTTATGAGGATTAGCTCCTGAAGTTCCTACAAATTTTTGCCCCAACATCTGCTCTACTATATGCAGATGGCGAGCATCCATGTGAGAACCACGGCTTCCTTCTGCAATTTCTGATGACTTAGTCATAATGCCGAGCATCTTTTCAACTAATCGAATCTGCTCCTGAGAGTCTTTTTCTTTCGTAAAGGCTTCCAGAGTTGCTTTCAGCGGTTGCTTGATAGCATCATTCATCAGCGCTTGATGAAGAGAGGGAAGAAGTCCCATTCCTTTTACATTTGGTAAAGCACGAATATCTTCTGAAACCTCGACCTCAACTAAGTTTTGCGTATCCTGTGAACTCTTTCTCACCCAATACTCAGCTAAGTTAGATGTTCCATTACCATCCTTGGTAAATGTAGCTACATTACCAATTACTGTACCTGATACAGTGGTCTCACCACTACGCTCAGCTTTTAGCTGAATAGCCTTGATACCCGCCTCTTCTAAGGTATAAAGTTCCTCTTTTTCTGACTGGCCATTTTGATTTCTGTCTTGCCATACCAATAATGATTTGTAAATCTCATCTTGGCTGTCAATGACTTGGTCTTTATTATCATCATAATCACTTAGAGCTTCAAAGCCTCCCTTGGCAAACTGACCATTTTTCAACTTGGTATGATCGCCAAAAAGTTCGCTACCATCATTGATCTTGCCGTCACCATTGCGGTCAAAAGCCAAGAAAGCATCATCTCCTTGAATCCAACTCATTCGCTCAGCGAAACCATTTTGATCTAAGTCAAAGTGAACGCCCTCTTCTAGCGATGTTGGATTGAAGCCATTGCCCGCCAAGTCCAGCACCAAGGGATCCACAGGTCTGGCAGACGAAGCTCCTTCAAATTGCTTCAGTTGTTCGCCTAAGAGCCAATCAGCAATTGCACTTCCAAGCATACCTGTAATGTTATATACCACAAAACCAAGTGCCAAACCGGCCATAGCAACTCCGAGAGCAGAGCCTCCCGATAACACTCCGACTAAACCAAGTAGGGATTGAGCAACAGAACTAGTAATCGCAAGATGTCCTAGACCTGCTGTAATTCCAGATTCAATCAACTTATGAGCTAGTCTGGCATTCCCCCGTTCATAATTACCAGCATAATAGTCAGGAGCAACATCTAAAGCTGTCTTTACAAACTCTACAGCTGTAAATCCTCTATCTACCCACTTTAAAACACTACTGCCAATTTTTCCAAGCTCTCTATAAGTATCGGAAAACCTAGAAATTTCTCTCACAGCTTTTTCATCACCATGAGATGCTTTTTCTCCTAGGCCAATCAACCATCGGTCAAAAGAGGTTAATTTATGTGCCTTTTTCCCTGACGCTTGTAGATAACGAGCGGTTGCTACCTTAGAAGGTTTATAGTAAGCGTCGTCCAGCATTTTATGAATCTGGGCATCCCCTACTTTCACCTTCATTTTTTCATGTGGAGTTAAATCTGAATAGCCTTCAAAACGTTTCTCTAAAATTTTGTCCTGTGAAAAATGTTTGATTTCATCATAGAGAACATCAAATTCACCCTTTCCTTTCTTGGGTTTTCCAGTCAGGGCAGAGTTGGGAACAATATCCTTTAAATGACCATTCTTATCATAGATAAAGGAGGCGTTTTTAAAGTCTGCATCAATCTGATTATGTTTTCCACGAACGATATCACTAATTTTCCTTTGTTGCTCTGCGGATATTTCGCCCTTAAAAGCATGATTTACTCTTTCATGGACAAGTCTACTCTTTTTCAGTTCGAGCTGTTCCAGAGCCGTTAATTTATTGAAATTTGGATAGTCCTTGCTCATTTCATAATTACTTTTAAAAAGCTTGTAATCATCAAAATCTACCCTATACCCTTCAGTCTTAGCACCCTTGCTTTTCTGACCTTTAGGCACCACATCCTTAAACTTGCCATCTTTATCAAAAATTAGTTCAGCATTCTTTAAGTTGCTATCAATCTCTTGATTCTTTCCCGAGATAATATCGTAGACTTTCCGCTCTTGCTCAGCTGTTAAATTACCAGTCTTGAGCAATTCCCTTGTTGCCCGTGTTCGATTGGTTTCTATAGCTTCTGCACCTTTTGGTTGCTGAAACTTGAGACCTTGCTTTTGGCTATATTCTGTCTGACTGAGGTCGATATACTCAAGAGGATCCTTTAGTTTCTTCCCTTGAGAGTCATGAGTAACACGATAAATAGTTCCTTTCTCCTGCCAACGAAGAGAGGCTTCCTTGACCAGTTGGAAACGCTGCATATCATCTAAGGGACGAAGCTTTTCGACGGGAAGGCCCATGACATGCGTCACTTCCTTTGACTGGTCAATCAAGACTTTTAACTCCGTCGTCACTAAGACACTATCTGAGCGAGACGCAGCCCCTACTAGGACAGGCACATCTCCCTTGGCATTATGAAGCATAAAATGTTTGGAAACCAAGTCGTTAAGCGATAAATTATTTCCATAAGAATACTTCAAACGGACATCATTATGATATGTGTCCCAGTCTCCACCTATAATTCTATCACGTATTTTATCATTTTCAACAACTGAATCTAGTACTTTTTTAAATTCATCATCATTTAGGATATTTTCCGCACCATTATTGATATAAGCAGCTTTCCCACCACTCTGTCCGACCATGGTGTCTACCGTTAGATAGACGGCAGATCTCGTCCCTTTACCATTACTCGTAGAGCCCGAATAAGCCATGGCAGCACCCCCATTAGAGGCACGGAAATCCATCTGCTTAATCTGCTCTCCTAGCTCCCTAGCAAAATCTTCTAAACCAGTCTTATCAACCGGCGCATGGTTTCTCAACCAAGCGATAATATCTGCCTTACTTTTATATGCCATTCTTTATCCCCTTTTTAAAATAAGTAATTTTAGAAAATGTTCTTTATTGTAACAATATCACCATCTAATAGTGCTGCCATGCCTTCTATGATAGCCTCTAAGACCTCGTCACGTCTATTTGCTAACTCTGGTGGAATGACTAAGTCTTGAATATCAAGTGCAGTTTCTGCAGGTTCAATTACTTTTTTATCTTTAATGACCCAGTCTTTGACAGTCCAAAATCGTAGCACAACAAAGTAAATGACATAGCCCTCAAAAAGTAGCCCATAGGTATTAGCAAACTCATCATCTAGTCCCCCAGAATATGTACAGACTAGATAACTCTCTCTCTCTCTCTCTGCAGCCCATCTACTTACACCAGCTACCCAGTCAGTGTACATCCCATGTGCCTTTAACAATTCTACTCCGTCTGCCGGAATAGGTCTTTCCTTTACGAATCCCATTGTGATTCCTCCTTAAATTTATTTCCTTTCCAATTATACCCTATTTTTTCTCTATTTGAAATCGCTTTTTTAGACAGCTTGTTCTATTTTGACGGTTTTTCTGCTGATTTTTTCAGTGCTAGGGAATAATTTTCCAGACTTTTTTATCCTAGTTTTTATCCAGCAAAAAACACCTCGTCGGCCGATAGAGGCTGACAAGGTGCTTGGTGCTATTTTCATTTTCCTAGCGCTCGCGTCGTGAGCTACCTGCCTGATAATCGGTCCGATTAGAGGCTGACTGGCGGGCTTTCTTTTTATTCTTCCTCCGAATTTCCAAATAAACAATGATAAAGAAAATCAGGAAAGGAATGCCCCAAAGGAGCTTGTGCTTAATCAAGAGCTTGAACCAGGACTTACCACTGATTGGCTGGCTGGCTACCTCCTTGGCTGTATCCATCATATTTTCCTGGACTTCTTCTACTTCGACGCCATCTGAAATCAGAGTAGTCACCGTTTCTAGGCCATTATCGACCCGCAAGCGATGATTCTCAACCACTAGCTTGGGATTGCTCCCCTTTTTAACTGTTGCATAAAAATCCTTGGTTAACTTATAGGTCTCCCCATTGATTTCATGCTGGCCAGCTGGCAAGATTTTCTTGTACTCATAGTCCGCATAGCTCTTTTCAATCAAGGCATTGCCAAAGGGATGACGGTAATACTCCCCATTTTGGTCCGACCAGTCACCAACCCCCATAATGACACTGATTAGGCGTTGGTCTCCTCTTTTAATGCTGGCAATATAGTTAAAGGCTCCCTTAGGACTTGAGCCGGTCTTAAGACCGTCCACACCCTCAATCCCATACTTGGCTCCGGGAAGAGAGTAGTTATAGGTCTCAAAAGTCTCTTGGTAGGGAGTTCCCTCCTTAACCGTCACCACCGGCTTATTGGTATGGTTTAAGATAGCCGGATGATTCTTGACAAAGTGATAGCCTAAAATAGCTAAATCACGCGCTGTCGTCTGGTTGGCCTCATAAATATCATAGCGTTGGGGATTATAGAGGCCCTTGAAAGAAACTGCTGCGGCACCACTGGCATTAAACCACTTGGTATTGGTCATACCTAGCTCCTTGGCCTTGGCATTCATCATGTCTAAGAAGACATCCGGATCATTATTCGAGAGGTAATTGGCCAGCATGACTGTTGTCGCATTGGAGGAGGGAACAGCCGTCATGGTAATCAGCTCGGATACCGTATAGTCCACTCCAGCCACAATCTTATTATTAGAAATCTCATAAATTCCCGCGATGGCCTGATCCGTAGCCGTCGCCTTAATCGTCGTCTCCTCGGTCAGCTTGCCCTGACTAATGGCCTCATAGGTCAGATAGAGGGTCATCAGCTTACTCATGCTGGCTGGATCCCGAACCTCATCCACATTGTCCTGCCAGAGAATATCCCCTGTATTGCCATCGATAATAATCGAGGACTTGGGACGATTGATTTCTTGAACATCTGAATAACCAGCCTGGCGGGTAATATCCATCAAGTCGTCAGCTCGACCGACCAAGGGTAAGAAAAAACCAGCAAGTACTAGGCCAGTTGCTAGGGTGATTTTTTTCACAATATTCCTCCTAATAGAAACTCATTCCTATCTAGTATACCACATTTTTCACAAGGAGAGCCCTCTTTTTCTAAGGACTTGCTGTATTTTTTCTAATTTTATAAAAAAATCTTTCCAGCCAGTCCAAGAGCTAGAAAGATAGGTTGAGTAAAGACCAAGCCCAGACTATTCTTAAGACTGGACTTGACCCTCATTTTTAAGTTACCCCCTTAGTCTAAGAGGCTAAGAGCTGCCTGATCTCCAATAAGCACTACATCTGGATGCTTTTGTAGGACACTAGCAGGTAGCTCCTCTGTAATTGGCCCCTGCACCATACCCCGAATAGCCTGGGCCTTGGCTTGGCCATAAGCAAAGAGGATAATGGACTTAGCCTGCATAATATTAGCAATCCCCATGGACAGGGCCTGGGTTGGTACATCTTCTAGGCGCTCAAAGAAGCGAGCATTGGCCTCAATGGTCGAGCTAGCCAAATCAACCAGATGGGTCTGGCTCTCAAAGCTAGTCCCAGGCTCGTTAAAGCCAATATGGCCATTTCTACCGATACCCAAAATCTGTAAGTCCACGGGATAATCCGCCAAGACTTGATTGTAACGCTCTACCTCTGCTTGCAAATCACTGGCCTTGCCATTGGGCAAAAAGCTAGCCTTAAAGGGCTTATGAGCAAAGAGCTTGTCCTGCATAAAGTATTGATAGGACTGAGGGTCTTGACCGTCTAACCCCACATACTCGTCTAGGTTGACACTGACCAAGTGACTGGTATCTAGCTCACTAGCTATCAGCTCCCGATAAAAGTCCAAGGGGCTGCTTCCCGTTGCTAGGCCTAGAGTAGAGGCCCCTGCTGCCAGTTTTTGGCGCAGGAGGTCCAGGGCAACTTTTCCACCTGCTGCTGGATTTTCAACTTGAATAACTTTCATCTGACACCTCCGTTCATTTCTAATTCTATTATATGGTATAGACCAATTTTTGTCAAGAAAAAGGAGGCTCAACCAGCCCCTTTTTTATAGACTAATAGGAGACAAAAAAGGGCCTCCATGATATAATAGAGGAATGATACTACAAACTTTATTTATTTTTATAACTGGTCTTATCCTCTTTCTTATCAGTTTCTTTTTGAAAAAGAGTCGGACTTGGAAAATCGTCTTGAGAATCTTGGGTATTGTCTTAATGGCTCTTCCCTTCCTGCTAATTCTCTACTTCTTTATCACCATTTCCCAAGCCCTATAGGAGAAACCATGAACACTGCTGATTTTGACTTTCATCTGCCAGAGGAGCTAATCGCCCAAACTCCTCTTGAAAAGCGGGATGCTTCTCGCCTTTTAGTGCTTGACCGAAAAACTGGCCAGATTACTGACCAGCACTTTGATCAGATTATCGACTATCTCAATCCTGGCGATGCCTTGGTGATGAATAATACCCGGGTCCTCCCAGCCAGACTCTACGGCAGTAAGGACCAGACAGGTGGTCATGTGGAATTGCTCCTCCTAAAAAATATCGAGGGCGACTCTTGGGAAGTCCTAGCCAAGCCTGCCAAGCGCCTAAAGGTGGGAGCCAGCATTAGCTTTGGAGATGGCCGCCTCAAGGCCCAGGTCCTAGAAGAGTTAGAGCATGGGGGCCGGATTGTCCGCTTTAGCTATGAGGGAATTTTCCTAGAGGTCTTAGAAAGCCTGGGAGAAATGCCCCTGCCCCCTTACATCCATGAAAAATTGGCTGATCGAGAACGCTATCAAACCGTCTATGCCAAGGAAAACGGATCGGCCGCAGCTCCAACAGCTGGTCTCCACTTTACCCAGGAACTTCTAGATAAAATCGCTGCTAAGGGAGTCCGCCTAGTCTATCTGACCCTCCATGTGGGCCTAGGAACCTTCCGTCCTGTCTCTACCGATAATCTGGACGAGCATGAGATGCACTCCGAATTCTACCAGCTATCTCCAGAAGCCGCCCAAACCCTCAACCAGACCAAGGCCGAGGGAGGTCGGATTATCGCTGTCGGAACGACTTCTATCCGGACTCTGGAAACTATCGGCAGCAAGTTTGACGGCCAGATTAAGGCCGACTCTGGTTGGACCAATATCTTTATCAAGCCAGGTTATGATTGGAAAATTGTCGATGCCTTTTCTACCAACTTTCACCTCCCCAAGTCAACCCTGGTCATGCTGGTTGCCGCCTTTGCCGGTCGCAAATTGACCCTAGAGGCTTATCAGCACGCTATCGCCCAGCATTACCGCTTCTTTAGCTTCGGTGATGCCATGTTTATTAAGGAGTAGCTAGCCTATGAATAAAATCGAAAGTCGCCACCGCCTCATTCGCTCCCTGGTCCTTGAAAAAAAGATTCGGACCCAGCAGGAACTCCAAGAATTGCTCCAAGCAAATGGAGTCAATGTGACCCAGTCGACCCTCTCGCGGGACATGAAATCACTCAATCTAGTCAAGGTCAATGAAAATGACACCTCCTACTATGTCATCAATAGCATTGCCCCCTCTCGCTGGGAGAAACGCCTCCGCTTTTATATGGAGGACGCCCTAGTCATGCTGCGGCCCGTGCAAAATCAAGTCGTTATGAAAACCCTACCTGGACTAGCCCAATCCTTCGGTGCCATTCTTGATGCCCTAGAGCTATCTGAAATTATCGCTACCGTCTGTGGGGACGATGTCTGTCTGATTATCTGCGAGGACTCTGATGGAGCCCAAGCCTGCTTTAACAAGCTAAAAGAATTTACCCCCCCATTTTTCTTTAGTAAATAAACTAAAACAACCAAGGCAAGGCCTTGGTTGTTTCTTTCTTTAATTCTTAAAAGAAGGTTGCTAGAATCAAGACGGCGATACTGATGGCCATCAAGACTAGGATAAATTTGCCGACAAATTTCCACCAGGTTCCCAGCTCGATACGGCCCAGAGCCAAGGCTCCCATAACGATACCAGAAGTTGGAGCAACCAGGTTAAGGAGACCAGAAGCAGATTGGTAAGCGGTGATAATCAAGCTTGCTGGTACATTAACGAATTTACCAAGCGGTGCCATGATTCCCATTGTCGCACTGGCTAAACCAGATGAAGATGGAATCAAGAAGGACATTGGTAGGTAGAAGATGTAGGTCAAAACGATAAAGACTTGTGAAGATAGACCTTTTAGACCTTGCTCACCCCAGTGAAGGATGGTTGCAGTAATCATACCGTCATTCATGATGACTTGGATACCACGCGCAACAGCTACAATGAGGGCAACCCCTAAGAGGTCAGCTGCACCATTCATAAAGACAGTGATGAAGCGTTCTTCTTCCATGCGGTAAACAAAGCCGATGATGATAGCCATAACCGCAAAGAGCATTGCTCCTTCTGGGAAGTACCAAGTACCTAGGGCTGAAGTTGATTTACCAACGATTTGGCCCAAGACTGGTAGACCAGTAATCCACTTGTTAAAGTCAGCAAAGAAGCTGATTCCAAGGTCGGTCCAAGGAATGAAGCTAGCAATCATCAAGACAAAGGTCAAGACAAAGAGGACCAGGACTTGCTTTTGTTTCTTGCTCAGGGTTGAAGGAGCAGCTTCACTTTCGCTAACATTGAAGTGTTTCAAGTCTTCCTCACGAGTGCTATAAACCAGGGATTTGGTTGGATCTTTTTGAATCTTGTCTGCATAGCGGTAAACAAAGTAGGTGCTAAGTGCAGTCATAACTACAAAGAGAAGGATACGCCAGAGAATCCCATCGGCAGTTGGAACACCAGCTGCTTCTGAGGCGATAACAGTCGCAAAGGGGTTGAGAATGGAGGCCAAGCAACCAATCTGTGAACCCAAGAGAATGATAGCTACCCCGGTCAGGCTGTCAAAACCAACCGCCATCATAACCGGTACAAGGAGGGGATAGAAGGCCATGGTTTCTTCACCCATACCATAAGTTGTTCCCCCAAGGGCAAACAAAGGCATGAGAATCACAATCAGCATCTTTTCGCGGCCCTTGTATTTTTTCACGATAGAGGCAATCCCTACATCGAGGGCTCCTGTTTCGTTAACCACACCTAGGAAAGAACCAACCATCAGGATGAAGAAGGCAACGTCGATGGCCTTGCCGACTGTTTCAGTTCCTAGCATGGCCCGAATCGGTGCCATCAGGATGTCCCAAATTCCCTGTGGGTTTTGGGCAACGGTTTTATAGGTTCCAGCAATCAACTTACCGGCCTTATCAGCTTCATATTGACCAGCTGGAATAATCCAAGTCAAAACTGCCATAATGGCAATAATGATAATCAAGACGGAATAAGATGAAGGCATCTTAAACCTTTTTTTATTTTTTTCGCTCATTTTTTCCTCCCAAATAGAATAAAATTGAAACGGTTTTGTTTCTTTATAAAAGCGCTTACCTTTCATTAACTATTTTAACATATTTACCTAAAAAAGACTAGGTCATCTGAAAGAAATCAGAAGTTTTCAGGAAATTTTTTCTTTAAAATATGAAAGAAGGCAAGAGGCTGCAGTGAAACTCTCCTTTCAAATGACATCCTACTAAACAGAAGAAAGCAGGTTGAAATCGACCGACCAAGGTCGACTCAACCGACCTACTTTCTATCCTTTTTCAATAATGGTTCCACTTTCAGACTCAATCAGAGCTCCTAGGTTTTCAAGGGAAGTAATAACCGCTTCTCCCTCTGGACGGCCATTGACAAAGGCAATAGCTGCCTCAACCTTAGGTAGCATGCTTCCTGGAGCAAATTGATCTTGTTTGATGTATTCTTCTAATTGGGCTACATTGACGCGCTCTAATTTTGCTTGGTCTGGCTTGTTGTAGTTAACAAAGACATAGTCTACACCAGTTAAGACGATGAAGAGGTCTGCTTCGACTAATTCTGCCAAACGTTGTGAAGCAAAGTCCTTGTCGATAACCGCCTCAACTCCATGAAGGCTGCCATCTGCTTCTTTGACAACAGGGATTCCGCCACCACCAGCAGCAACGACGATTTGGCCATCATTCAAGAGGGTGCGAATAGTTTCGATTTCCTTGATGTCCACTGGTTTTGGTGAAGCAACAACCTTTCTCCAACCACGACCAGCATCTTCCTTGAAGGTTGCGCCACTCTTTTCAGCTTCTGCTTTTGCTTCTTCTTCTGAGTAGAAAGGTCCGATTGGCTTGCTGAGGTTGCTGAAGGCTGGGTCATTTTTGTCAACCACAACTTGGGTAACCACAGAAGCTACTTCTTTTTGAATGCCTTCTTTGAGGAGGGCATTTTGCAAAGCATTTTGCAACCAGAAACCGATACTTCCTTCAGTCATAGCAACCAAGGAATCAAGCGGGAAAGCTGGGTTCTTTTCAGAATCAGCTGCCAAATGTTGAAGCAACAGGTTCCCAACTTGTGGACCGTTCCCATGAGTGATGATCAAGTCATCTCCATTTTTAATCAATTTAACCAAGTGATTGGCTGTTTCCACCAAAGCCTCTTGTTGAGCCTTAGCTGATGGGTCTGATGAAAGGATTGCATTTCCTCCCAAAGCAACGACGATTTTACGATTTGCCATTTATCATATTCTCCTTATTTTATCCTAGAAAAGTCCCCTGCGAGCCCCTGAGACTGCATAATCGGGACTCACAGGTCAGGCTCTGCCTGCTCCTTTTCTTTTTTTTGAATGACTTCATAAAAGAAACTTTCATGAAAAATGAGGACTGGACTAAAGCTATAGTCGCAGCCCTCATCGCTGTTGGTATTATGGTTTCTAGTTTACACTTTTGGAATGAAGAGGTCACCAAGAGTAGCTGCCATAACCGCCTTGATAGTGTGCATGCGGTTTTCAGCTTGGTCGAAGTGACGAGCGTACTTGCTGCGGAAGACTTCGTCTGTAACTTCCATTTCTTCTACGCCGAATTTTTCAGCAACGTCTTTACCGTAGACAGTTTCTGTATCGTGGAAGGCAGGCAAGCAGTGCAAGAAGATAAGGTCTTCATTGCCAGCTTTCTTAACCAAGTCCATATTTACTTGGTAAGGTTTAAGGAGGGCTACACGCTCAGCAAACTTGTCTTCTTCACCCATAGATACCCAAACGTCAGTGTAGAGAACATCAGCGCCCTTCACTGCTTCGTCAGCATCTTCAGTGATGAGGATACGAGAGCCAGACTCTTTTGCAAAGCCTTCTGCTAATTCAACGATTTCTTTTTCTGGGAAGAGTTCTTTTGGTGAGAAGATGTGAACATTTACACCAAGGATTGCACCAGTTACCAAGAGGCTGTTGGCAACGTTGTTACGGCCATCACCACAGTAAACCAGAGTCAAACCTTCTAATTTTCCAAAGTTTTCTTTAACTGTCAAGTAGTCAGCCAACATTTGAGTTGGGTGCCATTCGTCAGTTAAACCATTCCATACTGGAACACCTGAGTGTTCAGCCAATTCTTCAACCATGCGTTGGCTGAATCCACGGAATTCAATCCCGTCGAACATACGGCCAAGAACCTTAGCAGTGTCTTCTGTTGATTCTTTTTTGCCGAGTTGGATGTCGTTCGCTCCGAGGTATTCTGGATGAGCACCAAGGTCGATAGAAGCTGTTGTGAAGGCTGCACGAGTACGAGTTGAAGTCTTTTCAAACAAGAGAGCAATGTTTTTGCCTTCTAGGTAACGGTGTTGAATATTGCGTTTCTTCAAATCTTTCAAGAAAGCAGAAAAGTCAATCAACCATTCCAATTCTGCACGACTAAAGTCTTTTTCTGCAAGGAAACTTCTACCTTTAAATACTGATGTTGTCATTTTATTATCAATCCTCTTTCTTAAAATAATGTAAATAAATCAAACTACTAGTGAAGATAGGGCTTTCTATACCGGTCCTATCAGCCAAGAGAGCTTAAACAGGGGGCTGGGCTAGAAAGCCAGTTACTTCTAGAGATCTTCACGTTCAAATGGCATAGACATACAACGAGGTCCACCACGACCGCGAACCAATTCACTTCCGCGAATCTTAATCAAGCGTAGGCCGTATTCTTCCAAAATCTTATTGGTTACAGTGTTTCTGTCATAAACGACTACGACACCTGGTGCTACGGTGAGAGTATTTGAGCCATCGTTCCATTGTTCACGAGCAGCAGCAACGATATTGCCTCCACCACAACGAATCAAGTGAACCTTTTCTACGCCCAAGTTTTCAGCCAAGACTTCAGCCAAGTCACCATGTTCTTCAACAATCTTCAAGGCGTCATTTTCATAAGTTACAGAGTAAACGCGAAGATCGCCTTCAATTTCTGGGTGAATAGTGAACTTGTCATAGTCAACCATGGTAAAGACTGTATCCAAGTGCATGAACTTACGGTTGTTGGCAAATTCAAAGGCCAATACTTTCTTGAAGCCAACGTTTTTCTTGAAGATGTTGACCAAGAGTTTTTCGATAGATGCAGCATCTGTACGTTGGGAAATACCTACCGCAAGGACATCTTTAGAAAGAACCAATTCATCTCCACCCTCAATCCGAGTGTCTTCTGTCCGGTCATAGACTAGTTCAGCCTTGCCACCATATACTGGGTGGTATTTGAAGATGTATTTACCATAGATGGTTTCGCGGTTACGAGTATCCGCATACATGTGGTTGAGGGATACTGCATTTCCCATAGTTGCAAATGGGTCACGAGTGAAGTAAAGGTTAGGCATTGGATCAACCGCAAATGGATAATCAGATTCCACTAGGTCAGTCAAGCCTTTTTGAGATTCAGGAATTTCAGGCAATTCTGATTTTTGGAAACCTGCCATTGTTTTTTCAATCAATTCTTGATTGTCTTCAATAGCTTCCAAGGCTGCCCGAACAGCCTTCTTGGTTTCACGACCCCGAATACCTGCTTCTTCCAACCACTCTTCGATAAATTCTTGACGAATTTCTGGTGAAGTCAGTGATTCAGCAGCAAGTTTTTCAACATAAAGTACTTCAACACCTTCATTGCGAAGAGCTTGAGCAAAGGCATCGTGTTCTTTTTGAGCATCTTCCAAGAATGGAATATCATCGAAAAGAAGGCGTTCTAGATAGTCAGGTAGTAAGTTTTCAAGCTCCTTACCTGGACGGTGCAACATGACTTTTTTCAGTTTTCCAATTTCTGAAAAGACATGAATAGGATGTGTAGACATCTGCTGTCCCCCTTATTGATTATTCTTGTAACCTAGGATTTTCTCCCAAGTCCTTTTTACAAATCCTATTGTAGCACTCTTTGTTAACGCTTTCACCAATTATTTTACACTTTGAATGCAAAGGATTTGGCATTATTTTATAAAAAATAGAATAAAAATCTACAATAAACCGTTTTATATGAATATTTTCTATCTTTTATTAGTTCACTAGATAATTATTTTTTTGTTTTTTGCTAAAAATATTTTAATATAGGAAGTAACCGCTAGCTAGGCCAACCCTTGGTTAGCTACCCAACTAGTCCTTTCATCCATTCTAAATGAGAATATAAGAAAAAGCCCAACCACAAGGGTGAGCTTTTAGACCTACTACTTACTAGCGATAAAGACTTAACGGTTGACTACTCTAGCCTCAAAGTGGGCAGGCTTGTCGGACAGATTTTTAATGATTAGATGATATTTTTTTGCACTGGTTACACTAAACACTCTTTTCCCTTTGGCCTGAACAATTAACTTAGGACCTTTTAGATAGACATCACGACTGGGAGAATTGGGAACCTTTTTATCAGAATTTTCAATCGTCTGCTCTTCTATATCATAATATATGCTGTCTTCAAGAAATCTTCCTAACTCTACCCAATAGCGGCTATCGTCTCCTGTTAATTCAAGTTTGCCTCCACTTAAATTATCAAGTATAAGTTCTGAACTATACTCGGTCTGGTGACTCAAAGACTTAACTTCTATCTTAATACTTTCTCCCGGTCTTAGGGTATAAACTCCAAGATTTTTTACCCAGATAACAAAAGAAAAGATACTAACCGAATACAGTAAAAAAAGAATAAGCAATAAATATCGCTTTTTTTGCCCCCTCATCAAAAAGGAAGTCACAAAAGTGAGGATTAGTAATATCAAGAATAATAAGAGAAGTGAAATCATTTAGTATGTCCTTTCTTAAAGTCATCAATACCATCTTGAATCATATCTGCATCATTTGGCTTACCATCTTCTCCTAAATTATCTCCATAACCTCCCGATAAGAGACTCTTCCATGAGTTGAGCTCTGCTTTTATAAGTCCTTTGCTCTTAATATCAGAATTAGAATGAAAACCTATAAATCTTTCTATATTGTATCATATCTAAGTCTGGGAATCTAAGGTCCATCTAAGCCAATCATCCCTTTTAAAAGCAGCAAAAAACCGGCCTTAAGGCTCGGTCTTTTCCTTTAAATTAGTTGGTATTCATCAGTCCGTTTAGGCTATCAAGTAGGTTTTGAGAGAGGCTGACTTGTAGGGCTAGCTTGCTATCCTTGACCTCTACTTGCTTGACTGTGAAAAAGGTCTGGGGTAGGTCGATACGAAGCCGGTCTCCCACAAGACGAACATTATCCTGGTCTCCTAAGCTCGTTTTAAGCTGGTTGATGAGGATAGACTTTGGAATCGGCAAATTCCCCAAGCGGACAGCCTTGAATTCTAATTCCAGCTGATTCTCAACCACTCGAGGAACAGCATCAATATCGGCCTTGCTATCTAGAAAGGCTAGTTTGACTGGTGACTGTATCCGCAGATGGTCTCCCTCAATCGTAAAGGCCATATTCTGCTCGCTTCCTTGGTCGTCCTGACTAGAAAATTTGATTAACTGGCTAAACTGTCGACTATCCAGCAATAAATCCGTAGTGAGGCCATCAGAAGTAAGATTGTAGTTAGCCTTGGATAAGTCTAGAATCTCTGCGATACTGTTGGGCTTGGGCAGGTTTTTAAGTTGCTCTGATGACTTGACCGAGCCCTGAACTAGGAAAAGCAAGGCAAGAACCAGCAAGACTAGGACTAGGGCAATAAATTTGAAAATCTTTTTAATCATGAAGTCTTTTTTCTCTTTCTATTTTCTCTCTATTATAACCCAAGTCTGAGCAAGTTCCAAGAATAAACCCTATTTCTGTAAAACAGAGGCCTAAACGACCTCTGTTTTTTTATCAAATATTACCACTAATCTAGAGGGCTAAAATACTTTAAGAAAGCTTCCTTGTCCAAGAAGGTTAGTATCTTGTGCTCATAGGCAATCTTGCCCTCTTCCAACAATTTTTTTAGGACTTGGTTGACCGTTTCGCGGGTGGTTGCCCCTAGCTTGGCCAGCTCTTTCATACTCAAAGGAAAGGGAATATCGTCTCTCTCCTGGCAAAAATCCCGACAGAGGACGGATAAGGTTTGGATGACTCTTTCGGTCGCGCTAGCAACCACCACATTCATCAGGCGCAATTCCTGAAAAGAGAGGATTTGCGAGAGGGCCTGGGCCAGAAAAATCAGTTGGTCACTACTGTGTCTGGAATACTTTTCAAACAAATCAACCGGAATAGTGAAATACTCCAAATTGGTCATGGCGCTGGCTGTATGATGATAGTTTTTCTCGTAAAAAAGACCCCCATAAGGAAAGACAGCTCCCTCCTTGATGTAGTCGATATAGGAGAAACTATCCGTTTGGTCATACTGCTCAATCCGCACGTAACCCTTATAAATAAGAAAGAGGCGGTCCCTGCGATCTCCTTCAAAAAAAATAATCTGTCCCTTGGGAATTTTCCGAAAATGAATCTCGGTTGCCAATTTATCCAGATATTCTACCGGAAGCCGCTCAAAAGCCGGGTGATTTCTGATAAATTGATACTGGTCTTTATCAATCATATTCTTCTTCTCATTTATCTAAAATACAAGACCATTATACCACAAAAGACCTTGAAACCAAAGGAAGAATACCTACAAGGTCCCCTGCCTTGTGCACTTCTGCTCAAAGAAAACTAGCTAGACAGAAAGAAGCCTGCCAAGAGACAAAGAAAGCCAACTAAGACCATGCTATAGGCCAAAAGACGAGGGGCTGGCTTTTCCTCTTCAAGCACCTTTTTAGGTAGATAATTACCGGAAATGACTAGGATAAGGCCTGTTAGAATAAGGGTCGGCTTCATAATATCAAAACTGGCATTTAGGGCCTTAAAAAGGACAGAAGAATAAATGACAGCCTGAACCACAGGAACAATCCATAGGATAAAATGTTCAAAAGAGGATTTACTAATCTTCTTATAGGTGGTAGTCCAATAGACAAAGCCTTGGACTAGAGTCAAAAAGAGAGGAAGAGCCCAGATAAAGAGGGATTTATCCATATATTCAAACGGCTGAGCTGTCGACCAACCAAAATGTATCCTAATATTTTGTGGCAAATCCTGATAGACAGAAAGTCCATAGAGGACCGGCAACCAGATGACCAAAAAGGTCAGCCCCAGCTCTCTTAATTTCTTCTTATTTTTCATGATTTTTTCCTCCTCCAAGAGCAGTTATCCAGACTAAAATTTCCTCAAAGACAGTCGCATCTAAATGATAGTAAATAAAGTTCTTTTGTCGTTCTTCATAGATGAGCCCTGCTTTTTTCAACTGGGACAAGTGGTAAGAAACGGTGGCCCCCGTCAAATCAAAAGCCTGGGCAATTTCCCCAGCCGACTTGGGTCCTTGCTTCAAGATTTCTAAAATTTCCCGCCGAACAGGATCGGCCAAGGCCTTCATGGTTTCGCTAATTCCCAATTTTTTCACCTCCTAAAGTTGGACCTATTATATACTTTCTAGTAAGGAAAATAAGGACAAGTAAGCACAGACCCAAACTCCCCTCTAGTAGCCAGATATTACCTAATAAACCAACTTGTCCCAGGGCTGCTGGTAAATCACACAAAGCATGAAAGACAAGAGCCCAGAAGAAATAGCTTATCTTTTTCTTTTCCAGAGCATAATAGACCCAGAAAGACAAGCAAATTTGAAGAGCAAAAGCAAGTAAACGCTCTAGCAGTCCCAGATAGATAGAAAGAGGAGATAAGGACCAAGCTTGGTAGGCAATGATAGGCGGAAGTTTTGCGGAAGGACCAGTCAGATAAACCAGTAGATAGAGCAAAAATGTGACCCAACCAACTAGAAATAACTCGGCTCCACCATGTCCCAGTCCATAGGCTAGGCCATCTGTCAGTCTTAAACTCCGCTTTTTCCCAAGCCAGTAAAAGACCAAGTAACGGGCGCCTTCCTCAAATATAGCAGCCATCAAGCAAGCGTAGAGGACATAAACCCCGGGTGCTTTCCTGATTAAGCTGATACTAGCATCTGGATTTGGCTGTAAAACCAGACTATGGACTAGTCTTTCTAAAATATTAACAGCCAAAACAAAGGCTAGAGCCCCTAATCCCACTAGCCCAAAGGAAATCTTCATTTTCCGACGGGCATAAATTAGCGCCCCAATAATAACAAGAACGATTAACAAAAGCGCAATGCTCAAATGGGTGACATTTCCTGCCATAATATCCTCCTCAAACTATTTAGAAAACTTTCAAATTATTTCCATTATACTGTTTTTGTAGGCAAAAAACAAGAAAACTCAGAGCTCAAAGACTTCTTATGATAAAGCCCTTCCCAGATTAGCAAGAAACAAATAAATAAAACCTCGATTTCGTCTTAAGCACTCCTACTTCTTTTACTAATCACTTTTAAAAGACCTCTTTATAGGTAGGCCTTATTTTTCATCCAGATAGCCGAAATTGTTCTGATAAAGAGTGTTGCCGTCTTTGTCAAAGACCGTTGTCGCCAGTCCTGCGCTAGTTTTTTCGTGCTCCTTGTAGTAGTCCTCAATCTTCTGACCGATTTGGTCGTAAGGCGTGCCCGACGACAGCTTTTGCTCGTCGGCTCGAACACGCGTCGCTCCAAAAACGACCAGCCCACACGTTACCAACGCCATAACGCTTTGCAAAAATGATCTTTTCATATTTGCCTCCAATCATCATTTGCTAGAGTTTGCTCACTCAAAAAGGAAAGAAAAAGAGCAAACCGAGCAGGCTGAGAAGAAGCCACAACCAGCCAAAAATAAAGAATAACAGGATTTTAACAAAACCGAAAATATGAAACATGATTCTCTCCCTTCATATCAGACATTTTTAAAAGAGGAAGAGGCTCACAAGGAAAAGAATTGAGCCGATGCCACTGAAGATATAAGCTAAGACGCGTGGTGCGGGCTTCTGGTCTGCCACTAACTGTCTTGTGAGAAAGTAGCTGACAGCGTTAAGAATAATTGCCACCATAATCCCATTGACCTTAAAAATCGGGAAAGCCGGATTGAGCGCATAAAGAAGAAGGCTGATATAGACCACAGCATTGATAAAAGGAACCAGCCAGTAAAGGAAATGGACAAATTGCTTGTCGATAATCTCCTTAATGGTCGTCGTGTAGCAAACAATCAGTTGGATAATAGTCAAGAGAACTGGCAAAAACCAGATGAAAATTGGCTTGGGCATGCCTAGACCTCTATAATGAAAATGCCCTCTGATTATTTGAGGTAGGTCAGTATAGATTGACAAAGCGTAGATAAGCGGTAGCCAAATAGCGATTAGGCTGGCGATGAGTTCTTTCCATTTTATCTTCATTTTTTTCCTCCAATTTATAATTCCAGACAGTCATCAAAGCGGTCTAAGAGAGTCCGACCTTGATTGTGGGTAATAACGATGACAATGCGGTCTTTGATTGACAAAATATAGTCCATAACTTCCGCTGCCAAATTCGGGTCAAGATTGCTAGTTGGTTCATCAAAAATCAGCACATCATAATCCTTGACCAAGAAACGCGCCAAATCAATCCGCTGCTTTTCGCCATAGGAAACTTCCTGCCGCTCCAAGTCCAGCTTCTTGCTCAAGAAATCCTCATTAAAATGCAGACTTTGGTACAAGGCACTTTGGTCAGATACATTGATATTCCTATACAGCGCGATATTGTCTGCTACACTTCCCTCGATAAAGAAGTCATTCTTTTGGATAAAGGCAATTTTCTGATAAAGGCTGCCGTTTACTAGCTGGCTGACCGCTTGGTTGTTGACCATGATTTGACCAGTATAGTCCTTTTTATCAAAATAATTGAGCAGGAGCTTCATCAAGGTTGACTTGCCTCGACCGGACTCGCCGATAATGGCATAATGCTTGTCCTTGACAAACTGATAAGAAAAATCCTGAAAGAGAGTCTTGTCGCCCAGCTCCAGACCGAGGTGCTCAAAGTCAATCCGCTCAATCGTTTCGGTCAGATTTTGAGTGGGCTCCGCCTCTTTCCCAGCCAACTTGGCATCAACATCATTCTCAATATCCTTGACCGTGCTCATGAGATTTTTATTATTGAGAAAGAGCTGCAAAGGAGTGAAAACAAAGTTCAAAAGCTGGACACTGGCAATCAATGCCCCAATCGTCAGTGAGCCTTGACTGACAAACCAAATCCCCAGAGACAGACAAAATATCTGAGAGAGATAGCTAAAAAGCATCATCAGATTCACAGCGCCTTCTTTTGCCACATTGTAACTTTTTCTGGCTTGCTCAAAGTCGCTGTTGCTGCTAGACAAATGCTTGACTATCCCTTTTTGGATTTGTAAGAGTTTGATTTGCTCAAATCCTTCCAAAAAATTGGTGACTTGCTTCAAGAAATGATTGCTTTTCTGGGTGAAATTCGCCGTCGCCTTTCTCATCAAAACACCCGGAATTTGCGACGCTACCATAGTCAAGATAGAGATGAGGATAAAGCCCAGAGCCATTTGCCATTCAATCCAGAAAATAGCTAGCGTACTGATGAAAACGGAGAAAAAGGCAGCCACAATATCACAGCGTGGGGTCAAGTAATTCTCTTGGTAAATATCCATATTCTTGGTCGTTGTATTGAGATAGCTATTTTCTTGCTCGGAAGCCTTGTCATGCAAATCCTTGCCATAAAAAGAAGCAAAGAGCCGCATTTTCACTTCTTCCAAGACTTGCTTGATATGCTTGTTCTTGAGCCAAATGGCCAGCAAGCTGCAAAGAGACCAAACACAAATGCAAAGAAGACAGATAAAAAATTGTCCAAGCAAGTTAGAATGAGCCTTCTGCGCACTGTCCACAACTACTCCCAGCTGCAAAGAAAACAAAGTTATAGAAATCGTTGCTCCAATGCTAAAGATAGTCGCACCCAGATAAGAAGCCCGGTATTTTCGTAAGATTTCTTTCAACATTTAATTTTTCCTTCCAATTTTCGTCTATCTTTTAAAATAAGCCAAGACGGGATTGCCCAGCAGACGGATAAAAGCGCTAGCAAGCCCACAAGCAACAAAAGTAATTCTCTTTTCATCTTTCCTCATTTATCTATTTAGAAAATTTTCTAAACACAAATCGCAAAAAACAAGTAGCATCTCCATTTAGTCAACCTAGATATTTAGATTTTTTTCTAAATACTCTAGCTTAAAAAATCTAGTCTAGAAAAGCTAGATTTTATAGTTTTTTAAAAATGTTTTTGCTTGGATATTTTTTCAAGTTCGTCTCTATTTTTATAGAGCACCCATGAGAAAACAGCCAGCCAAATGGATAAACCAGTCACTAGCCCTAAGACTGTCAGTAGAATAGACCTTCTTGCTTTCTTCATTTTCTCCTCCTTCTTGCGCTAAGCAGGCAAGCATCTAATCGGCAGATAATATTTAGAATTTTTTCTAAATACTTCTCAAAAATTATCTGGCCAATCATCGCATGACCAAAAAAACAAAGTAATTAGAATTCCTTCTAAATAGATTCTATCACGTCTTGCTTCTAAAAGCAAGAGCTATTTTGATTTTTTTCTAAATATTAAGTAAAAAAAGTGGAACAGAATTGTCCCACTTGTCTATCAATTCATATTGACCCGGTGCCATTCGTTGATGACATAGGATAACTCTCCGACCTGGTTGATACCGACCCCACTGATCTCGTTGCTTTCAAGGGTGCTGCCACCCAGTCCTGCCGTATAAAGAGCAACGATATAGGGTTTTTCCTCCATAACAATCGCATCGACATTCAAGGCTTCACGCACATAGCCGGGCTTTTGGTAGATAGTAATATCGTGCAAGTAGCGCTTGTAATATTCATTGGGGAAGGACTCACCAATATAGTAGAGAATATCCTTGTACTTGTCCTTGTGCTGCCAGAGGTAGTCCAAGACCTGGATGTAATAGTCACTAGTCGTCTTATTTTCCTGACTAATCGTTTTGACTTCTCCCTTGGACTGGCCATAGCGATTATAGAGACTATAAGCCTTGTCAATCCCACCGAGACGTTCAGCCAGGGCATAGGCCGGGGTATTTTCCGAGTAAAGGAGGGAATACTCCTGCATATCTGGAATCGTCATCGCTCCAGCAAAGGCACCCACATAGTTATTATGCTCCCCGATATATTCGTAGTAGGTATTGGTAATATCAAACTTTTCAGTCATGGACAGCTTGCCAGCCTCCACCTCATCAACAACTAGCATATTGAGGGGAAGTTTATAGGTTGAGCCTGCTGTCATGGGCTGGCTCTCATTCATGCTAGCGGTCTGTCCAGTCGTCAAATCCTTATAGGAAAAAGCGATACAAGACGGATCAATCTCCATTTCAGCCAAGTAGGCTTGAACGACCTGGGGCAGGCTAAGATTGGCATAGTCATAATGGAGACCATAGGCATCCATGGTGGCAGCATCAGCCTCCATCACCGCTTGCTTGGCCTCCATACTCTTAGCAGGTGCTGGTGGAATTTCTTCTTGCTGGGGACTGACTGGACTAGGCTCTGACGAACTAGACGAGGTCTCCGACTGGGAGGGCAGAGTCTTTTTCTGACCAAAAGAGACCTTGCTAAACCAAAGAACCAGGCCCAGAAAGGTCAAGAGAGCTAGACTAAGAATTGTTATCGTTTTGGGCGAATATTTTTTCATGACACTTGTATTATAAAAAAATATTAGAAAAATAACAAGGGAATACTGAAATTGTTAGGTAAAAATACCAAGTCCACAAAATCAAAAAGAGGGGGCCTAGTTTGGTTGGTAAATAAAAAAGCAGCAAACAGTTTACTGCTTTTGTTTTTATAACTTATCCGCCTGGCTTTCCGCCGACATGGATTTTTATACATTTTCCTTGGTCGTTAAAAATCATAAAATAATATTCAGCTACTTTCTCGTCAACTGTAAAGAGTGTTTTATTTCCGTCATCAATCAAATAAGCAACTGATTTTGCATGAATTTGATAGTCAAACTTGCCGTAACGTGTTTCCACTTGCTCCTTGGTCTTGCCTAAAATCCACTGGTCATCATATTTCCAGTAGATACGGCTAGAAAAATACCAGAAAATAGAAGCAATAATAATTATGAAGGCTAAGGATACAGTCACTCCTATTTTACGTTTATTGCTCACCATATGCCCCCTTTTTACAAACAGTAAAAGTGCTGAGTTACACTCAGCACCTGATTATTTTTTAAGCCTTAGCTGCGGCATATAATTCATCTACCTTGTTCCAGTTAATTACTGAGAAGAAGGCCTTAATGTAGTCTGGGCGAACATTGCGGTATTTAACATAGTAGGCATGTTCCCAAACATCTAGTCCTAGGATAGGTGTCTTGCCCTCTGAAATTGGATTATCTTGGTTAGCTGTTGAGATAACCTCTAACTTGCCTTCTTTGTTGACTACTAACCAAGCCCAGCCTGAACCGAAGCGAGTGGTTGCAGCTGCTGTGAAGGCTGCCTTAAAGTCATCAAAGGAACCAAAGCTAGCTTCAATATCTGCAAGTAGGGCTGCTGATGGTTCTGTCTTTTCTGGAGTCATCAATTCCCAGAAAAGAGCATGGTTCAAGTGGCCACCACCGTTATTGATAACAGCTTGACGGATGTCTTCTGGAATAGCTGTCACATCTGACAATAATTTTTCCAAGTCTTCCCCGATTTCTGGGTGTTTTGCTAGGGCAGCATTAACATTTGTTACATAGGTATTGTGATGTTTGTCATGATGCAAGTGCATTGTTTCTTCATCAATATAAGGCTCAAGGGCATCATAAGCATAAGGTAGGTCTGGTAAAAGAATAGTCATTTCGGCACCTCTTTTTCTTTATTATATGAAAATGATAACGCAATCATCATTTTTTTTCAACTAATCTGCTTGGAAATCAGCAGCGGCTATTTTCAATAGGGCTAAGTCAAACAGGTAGTCCTTGTCATAAAGGCCAGATTTAATCTGAAAATCTGTCTCAATCAAGATTTTCAAGGTCTTTTTCAGAAAGGAAAGCTGGAGCTTGCGGCTGTCTTTGAGGGCAAATTTGACCTGATAGGGATTGACCCTGCGGCCCAAAATCTCGGATAGGTCAGCGACAATCTGACTCTCCTGGCGACCAGCCTGGGATAAAATCTTGACCTGGGTAAAGATTCTAAACTGGCCCAGCATGATGGCAATCAGTTTGATTTCATCTTCTCCCTGAAGTCGCAAGTCCTGCACCAAGGCCCGGGCCGCATCAACCTGGCTGGATAGAATCAGCTGGGTCAAATCAAAGATATTGTCTTGCAGGGTTTTGGGTAGGGCCTGGTCTACATCAGCTAGCTCAATCTGGCCCTGGCCCTTATAGCTCTTCAAAAAGGCCAGGTTGCGACTAATCTCACTATATTGAAAGCTAGACTTGACTAGGACCTGCTCAAAGGCTCCTTGGGCAAAGACTAGTCCCTCTTGGTCAGCCTTATGGCTAAAGTAGTGGCGTAGCTCCTGCTCCTTGGGCTCACTAGCTGTATAAATGTGCCCATCACGCTTTAAAATCTTGACCAAACGGCGCTTGCTATCGAGCTTACCTTCCGCAAAGATAATGAGCTTGGTTGTAGACACTGGATTTTCCAGATAGGCTTCAAAGGACTTGAGCTCCTCATCACTTAAAAAACGCTTCTTAGCTGTGGTCAAATCCTGAAAATGATCTAGGATAATGATTTTTTCCTCTGTAAAGAAGGGCAGGCTGACTAGATCCAGCTCGATTTCCGAGTAATTAGCCTCCTTCATATCGAAGTAGCTATAATTCAAATCGCTCGTGTCAAAGGCAATCCGCTTTAAAAACTCCTCTTTTAGGAGGCTGAACTGCCCCAAATCCTCCCCAGTCAAAACGGATAGGGAGGCTAGCTGGTCCAGCTCAACCTTCTCTACTTCTTCAATCGCTAACACAATCTTTCCTCTACAATCTTTCTAGTCTAGGGCGCTCTTACTTGCCATAAGCAGGAAGCCTAATGCTCCCTACTGGCCCGATAAATATCCCTTACCAAATCACTTAGTTGGTCTTCCTCGTAAACTTGACTCTCAGCTGGTCGATGACTGGTCTTGGCCCAAGCAAAAACCGGCTTCTGGCTCGCCAACATCTTCTGAATACTATCGTAAACTTCCTCACCATGGTGGATATCCAGATAAGCCCCACACTTATCTAGTAAATCATCAAGAGTGATATTGAGCACATGAGGGTGCAATTTTAGATTTTCATAGGCAGTCAGCTTGGTTAAGCCCGACCAAAAGTTGGTATAGGCACAGAGATGAATGTCAAAGTCAGGCAGGAGGCGCAGCAGATTTTCCAACTGCTCCAAGTCCCCGCTTCCCGTCACAATCAAGAGTTGAGGGCGGCCCGACTTTTCTAAAAGCTGAGGTTCAAAGCTAACTAGCTGGCTCCATTCCAAGCCGTAATAATACCACCAGAGCTCCTTTAACTGCATCCAGCAGTTCAAGTTCCAAGGCTTGCCTGGCGCACAGTAGTGTAAGACAGCCGGTAGCTGGTCCAGGTCAATCTTACCAACCTTATGACCCCGCCTATCGCCAATGTCCCAGTTGGAATCAGCAACCAAGAGGTGGTTGTAGGTCCGGTCCAGATGGTACCAATTATCCTTAAAAGCAATATTGAGGATACTTTGGTCTCCTAACCGGACCTGCTCAGCATATTCTTTAGCGAGGACAAGGAGCTTCTCTTCTGAATTTTCCTTAACAATTTCCCTTAGATTAAAGAGGACCAGACCAGAATTAAAGGTATCTTTAATCCCCAAATCCCATAAATCAGTTTGAACATCCAAGTCATTGACCGCTGCAATCGGATAGTGACCCAAATCCAGGTCAAAGAGGACAGATAAGTCCTGATTTACAATCATATCCGAATCAAGATACAGGACCCTTTCTTCCTCCTTGATAACTTGGGGAATGAAATAGATAAGATTAGCAACATAATTGACATGACTATGGGAATCATTCATCTGATGAGAAATGACGTTTTCTGGCTCAATCTTTACATCCTTAATCTGATAACCAAAGCGGGCCAATTTTTTTCGTAGGTCAATAAACCATTCCTGAGGAAAATCAAGGTTTAAAAGGTAGAATGTTAGCCCCCCCGAACATTATTGGCACAAATTGATTTAATGGTCGTCATAACCTTATCTGCATAGGCAAAATCTGCACATAAGGCAATCGCTTTATTCATGAGTCTCTCCTAGCCAATCAAGGAACCATTTGGAACAGAAGAATCCACCGTAAGAAGACTCAATTGGTCTCCGTACTCAGCCGATAAAATCATTCCCTGACTGATTCGCCCCATCATCTTACGAGGTTTGAGATTGGCAACGATTTGGACCTTCCTACCGACCAGGGCTTGCTCATCAGGATAGTATTTGGCAATACCAGACAAGATTTGGCGGTCCTCACCGTCTCCTGCATCCAGGCGGAATTGGAGGAGCTTGTCTGACCCTTCTACCTTGCTGACTTCCTTGACTTCTGCTACTCGGATTTCAACTTTATCAAAGTCATCAAATTTGATTTCCTTGCGATTGAGTGTCAGCTCCACCTCTTCAGGCTTCCATTCCTTTTCCTGGGCTGGTTTTCCTGCGCTCATTTGTTCCTTGATGTAGGCGATTTCTACTTCCATATCTAGGCGAGGGAAGATAGGTTGCCCCTTAGCCACGACTGTCAAGCCTGATGGCAGGTCAGCCAGGGCCAGGTGCTCTAGACTAGCAACCGGCTCTAAGCCCAACTGCTCCAAAAGAGCACGACTGGTCGTCATCATGAAGGGCTCAATCATGTGGGCAATCAAACGCAGACTAGCCGCCAAGTGACTCATCACACTAGCCAGCTGTTCTCTCTTATCCTCTTCCTTGACTAGGACCCAAGGAGCAGTTTCGTCGATATACTTGTTGCTGCGGGCAATCAAGGACCAGATAGCCTCCAAGGCTCTCGGATAATCCACAGCCTCCATATACTTGTGGTAGTCAGCAACTGCCTGCTGGGCTGCCGCCAAAAGTGGCGCATCAAAGTCGGTGACATTCTCCTGGTAGCTTGGTACTTGACCATCAAAATACTTGTTAATCATGGCCACCGTCCGATTGAGCAGATTTCCTAAATCATTGGCCAATTCATAGTTAATTCGGCCAACATAGTCCTCCGGCGTAAAGGTCCCGTCGCTACCGACTGGCAGGCTACGCATGAGGTAGTAACGCAGGGCATCTAGGCCATAGCGTTCGACCAGCATTTCTGGATAGACCACATTTCCCTTAGACTTGGACATCTTGCCGTCTTGCATGACGAACCAACCATGGGCGATAAGACGATTAGGTAGTTTCAAGCCCAGCATCTTAAGAATAATCGGCCAGTAAATTGAGTGGAAACGCAAGATATCCTTACCCACCATGTGATAAACATGTCCATTCTTCCAGAACTTGTCAAAGTTGGCTTGGTCCTCCTGACCATAGCCTAGAGCTGTCGCATAGTTGAGCAGGGCATCAATCCAAACATAGACCACATGCTTAGGATTGGACGGTACAGGGACACCCCAGGTAAAGGTCGTCCGAGAAACCGCCAAGTCCTCAAGGCCTGGCTCGATAAAGTTTTTTAGCATTTCATTCATGCGACCATCTGGAGAGATAAAGTCGGGCTGGCTCTTGAAGAAATCAGCCAACCAGTCCTGGTACTTGCTGAGTCTTAGGAAGTAAGACTCCTCAGAGACCCACTCCACCTCGTGGCCACTCGGCGCAATTCCACCGGTCACTTGGCCATTTTCATCACGAAAGACCTCGGCCAACTGACTTTCAGTGAAAAATTCCTCATCTGAAACAGAATACCAACCAGCGTACTCTCCTAGATAAATATCATCCTGGGCTAGGAGACGCTCAAAGACCTGGGCCACTACTTCCTCATGATAGCTATCTGTTGTTCGGATAAACTTGTCATAGGAAATATCCAGCAACTGCCAGAGTTCCTTGACAGACTCGGCCATACCATCCACATAGGTCTGGGGAGAAATCCCTGCCTCTTCTGCCTTTTGCTGAATCTTTTGACCATGCTCATCCAGGCCAGTCAAGTAGAAAACATCGTGGCCCATCAGACGCTTATAGCGGGCCAAAACATCGCAAGCAATAGTCGTATAGGCTGAACCAATGTGGAGCTTGCCACTTGGATAGTAGATAGGGGTTGTAATATAAAAATTCTTTTCAGACATTTATTAAAAATCCTTTCAGGGCAAATGAAACCCAATTTTGTCAACACTTCATTATAGCATATTTTCCAACAATACTGCGGTGGGAATTGATATTTAGGATATTAAGAAATAAAAAATAACATCTAGGAGGCTAAACTAGTTTTAACCTCCTAGATGTATCATTAAATCAAGTGTTTTGAAAAATCTAGCTAATTAGAAAATTTCTTGACTTTCAGCTATTTTTTTATACCAATAGGCTGATTTCTTAGGATAACGTTTCTGTGTTTCAAAGTCTACATAAAAGAGACCGTATCGTTTTTCATACCCATTAGACCATGAAAAAACATCCATCAAGGACCAAATGAAATAACCTGTCACATTTGCTCCATCAGAAATTGCATCAGAAATAACCTCTAGATGTTGCTTAACGTAATCAATACGGGCATCATCATAGACTGTCTCATCTACAAACTCATCCTTATAGCCTAGTCCATTCTCTGTAATATAGATTTTTTTATAGTTGGGATAATCTTTTATAACTCGTTGGATTTGGTCATACAAGCCTTGAGGATAAATCATCCAGTCCCAGTCAGTTCTTGGTACATCAACGTCAAATTCACGCTGACCGACACCCTTAATCTGGTATTTAGATCCGCCCTTTTGCCCCTTACCATTGTGAGTGATTTCTGTTTCACCATCAAATGCTTTCATCCAATCACTCATATAGTAGTTGATGCCCAGAAAGTCATTCAAGTCCTTAGCTGCCTCAAGTACCTTAAAATCTTCTGGTCGAAAATCCAACTGTCCTCCGTTTACTTCTAGGATATGATTAACTCCAGCCATAGTTTCTGGTGAATAACAACCTAGATAAGTAGCATCTAGAATAAATTTATTGTGAATAATATCCTCAAGCTCTGCTGCTTTCACATCTTTGGGATTATTTGGATCCACTGGATATTTAGTTGGCAAGGCATGGACTACTCCAATCTCACCTTTAAACCCGTTTTCCTTAAAATATTTAACTGCTTTAGCATGTGAAACCATCATATTATGATGAGATTGAAACACCTTAGCCAGGTCGTATTGGATTCCCGGCGGAAATTTACCGACTAGATATTGTCCATCACCGATAGGACCAATTTCATTGAAGGTCGTCCAATAATTAACTTCTGAAAATTCTTTGAAACAAAACTTTGCATAATTTACAAAATGCTCAATATTATCACGATTTAAAAAGTCACCATTGGAATGTAGAGCAAGTGGAGTATCAAAATGATGAAGAGTAACAAATGGTTCTACATGACGTTTATGACATTCTGCAAATAATTTATGATAAAATTCCACACCTTTTAAATTGACTTGACCATAGCCTTTCGGAAAAATACGAGACCAAGCAATCGAAATCCGAATCCCATTAACTCCAAATTTTTCTGCCAATTCTAAGTCTACTGGATATTGATTATAAAAATCACTAGCTGGCTCAGCAGTGTACCAATAATTATCTTTTAAATACTGGTCCCAAGCAACCGGACCTTTACCGTCCTTTTCAGTAGCTCCTTCTGCTTGATAAGCAGCCGTAGCTCCACCAAAAATAAAATCTTTTGGAAGTTTTTTCATAGCAGTACCTCTTTTTATTCCTCAAATTGTGCTTTTACAAAATCAAGAGCTCCTTGTCCATCTCTAGTTAATTTGATATATTGAGCTCCTTCAGTCTTAGCCAATTTAATGCCTAATTGGTCTGTTTCTTCTTTCATGTCGTCATAATTTGATGCAACTTGCGGAGCAAGTATGACTAATTGATATTCTGGAAGCATCTCACGATGAGCCCCATAACTTCCTGCTGCTGCTGTGACAGGAACATTATGTTCCTTGGCAGCTTTAGTAAGAGCATTTGCCAATAATCCCGAGGTCCCCCCACCTGCACACAATACTAGAACATTTGTTTGTTGACTAATTTTGCTTTCGGTAGTTTCTTTATCATCCTCAGTTGCTTTTTCAAGAATAGCATCTGCCTTAGCTGTATTAAAGTTAGCTGATACTTTTTCTTTCAAGGACTCATCCGTTTTTCCTGAGTTTTCCTCAGCTAAAATTTGTTCATCATATACTTTTAGGAACGGATAGTAGATAACTACATCAACCACAATCAAAAGCGCTGCTAAAACAAATGATAAAACTTGAAAATTAGTCCCTAAAACAATTCCTAAAGGTCCCGGCGTAGTCCAAGGTAGGTTGGTTGTAAAGCTATTCATACCAAGAACATCAATAAAGAGCTTGAAAATCCAAACATTCACAATCGGTGCTAAAATGAATGGGACAAAGAATATAGGGTTTAGTACAATGGGAGCACCGAACAAAATAGGCTCATTTACTCCAAAGAAAGTTGGGACTACGGAAGCACGTCCTATTGCCTTGTTTCTCTTTGACTTGCAGAGCCACATAAACATGAATGGAACTACTAAAGTTGCACCAGTTCCCCCCATCGTAACAATAAACATCTGAGTTCCTGAGGTCAAAACCTTGTCTGCATGCTGACCTGCTTGTAGCATTTGTAAATTAAGTTCAACATTGGCGTAAGTAATCGCCGCAATTGCTGGTTCAACAATAGATGGCCCATGAATCCCAACAAACCAGAAGAAGGCATAAGCTCCAAAAATAATAGTAATACCTAGATAACCATCAGCCGCTGAGAATAAAGGAGCAAAAAATTTACCAATAGCCTCTGCTACTCCTGTCCCAACAAAATTCCGAGCCAAAATATCAAGAATATATAGCGAAATAATCGAGAATGCAAAGGGAAAAATATCCTTGAAAACTTGCGAAATATTTGGTGGAACTTCCTCAGGCATACGGATTGTAACATTATTTTTCACACAAACTTTATAAATATTTACAGTGATAAAAGCTGCCACAAAAGCTGCTAATAGTCCTTTTGTGCCCAAAAATCCTGTTGCCAAGCCATTTTCAATGGGGTCAGCTGCAAGTAGCAAGAGGCCACAGATAGAAGCTAACATCGTTGATAAATAGTTAATTTGATTTGTCGCTTCCATCTTACGATTCATCGCATCTGTCAGAGATTTCGCAGTTGTCCCAGCAACTAACACTGCCAAAATTCCCATTGTATAACTATAAGGCTTCATTAGTAAAGCTTCAATATTTTTGGGCCAAAAGAAACCAAAAGCGTTCGGTACAAAAGCAATCAAGATAAAGATACTTGAGAACAGAATCACCGGCATACCCGCAATAAATCCATCACGAATTGCTCTCAGATAGATATTACGTGAAAGTTTTTCAAAAAAAGGTTTTCCTTTTTCAATCTGTGCAATCAATGTATTCATAACTAGTTTCCTCTTTTATATAGTTCAATCATATGACTCATCATATCTTTAAGAAGTAGTGTGGTCATCAAGTGATCCTGGCCATGCATTAGAGTAACGCTGAAAGCAAGGTCATCACCAGCGGCTTCTTTTTGAAGAAGGGTCGTTTGTGCATTGTGAGCTAACACAATACACTCCTCCGCATCCTTAACCAATGCCTCCGCTCTCTCAAACTCCCCCTTCTGAGCAGCTGTTAAAGACTCCAAAAGTTTAGAGCGGGCATCACCTGCATATGCTACAATTTCAAACCCTAATAATGTTACTTCTTCACGATTCATTGTCTTACCTCCTAGTTATATTTATCATTCCAAGGCTTGGCTGTTTTTTCCAAGACCTTGTTTAGCTCATTGATATTTTCAAAGCCAGTGGTCCGCAGCCAGTCTCGCGCAGCTTCTGGTCCTTGCTTGATGTAGGCCTCGACACTTCCTGCCCAAGTAGCCCGGCCACAAAGGACCCCGTTAAAGTTGGCCCCAGCCTCCGCCGCAAATAGTAGGGTTTCCTGGAAGAGCTTGGCAGATACACCAGCGCTTAAGTAGATAAAGGGAAGGCTTGAAATCTGACCCTGTTCCTTGAAGAGGGCAGCAGCCTCTTTTTTGCTATAAAGAACTTCCCCCTTGGCAAAACCTTCTACATAGTCCATATTGAGGGGCACTTCGACCTTTAGAACATCGACATGGTAGCCTTCTTTAGAAAATTCTTTCATGGCTCCCAGGACTTTTGCGGGTTTGACCTTGGCATAGGCTGCACTCTTGGTATCGGGAATCTTTTCATCATAGGCCAAGATTTCCAAGTAAAAAGGAAGGTCCTCGGCCAGACATTCGGAGCCAATCCGCTCAATATAGGCTTCTTTTTGTCGATTGACCTCTCTGCTAGAATCGATATCATAGTAAAGGAGGAATTTGACCGCATCTGCACCTGCCTCCTTGATACGTCTAGCTGACCAGTCTCCGAGGCAGTCTGGTAGGCGCTTGGTCGAGGTCGTATCATAGCCAGTCTTTTCATAGGCCAAAAGGAGGCCTGTTTCTTGACTCAAGACCTTGCTGGCTGCTAGGCCGTATTCGGGGTCCAGCAACATAGACGAGGCATACTGGCTCAATTCTTGGGCCACCAATACTTTGAGCTCCTCCATTTGGGCCCGGCTAGGCTCCGCTTCTTGGTACTGGGCCATCAGACGCTTAAGGGCCCCTCTCTGGTCAAAGGCCAGGGCTGAAATAATCCCTGTCTCACTCGCTAATTTTTCCATGTGTTTGATTTTTCCATTACTTGTCATTTCTTATACCTCTCTAATAATAATTTTTTCCCACAGAGAATCATAATTCGCCAGATTAACATGACCGGTCATATCCTCTTGCGCATTAAGCATCCCCAGTACATTTGCCTTTTTTAGTAGTTGATAATCATTCTCTTGTTTATTTAAAGCGGATGCAATTCCTGCCACAGTCGAATCCCCAGAACCCACTGGATTTTTCACCTTAATAGCTGGAATATCCACCTTATAAAATTTTTCCCCATGTTTAGCCAACACTCCATCTTTCCCCAAGGAAACAATAATCCATTCAATTCCTTTAAATAAGGGATTACTAATAGCTTCTTTTAAGGAGGGAACATCTTTGCCAATCTCTCGTCCCAATAGTTGACTCAGCTCCTCATTATTTGGTTTAATCGCAGTTGGCTTAAAATCAGAGCGAAGCACTTCCTCCAGAGTTTGACCAGACGTATCAAGAATCACATTACAATCTGCTTGAATGCATTCTTTTATTAAGTGTTCATAATAGTTTTTATCTAATCCCTTAGGAAGGCTACCGGAGATAACAACGGTACTGACTTTGAGCAAAAGCTGAGTAAAATATTGTATAAAGCCAACGGCCTCATCTTCCCTAATCCAGGGACCCGACTCAAGAATTTCAGTCTGACAACCGTCATGTAATATGGCGATACAATTACGAGTATCTCCAGCAATCTGGTAAAAAACAGGTTCTACCCCTTGGTGCAAATGTTGACTGATAAAATCCCCATTTGTTCCACCAACAAAACCAGTTGCCATAACTTGTTCGCCTAGCTCTGATAGGACACGTGTAACATTTAGGCCTTTTCCTCCAGCGGTTTTACTGGTAGATTCAACCCGGTTAACTGCATCTATTTTAAAATCTTCTAAGGGGTAGGAAATATCAACTGACGGATTTAAAGTGACAGTAAGAATCATGATTTTCTCCCTTTAATCGTGATATTCTCCCCGATTCCATTTTTCCAAAAACTCTTGGAAAAAGTCCGAATCTGCTTGATTTAGATGACTTGTCTCTAAGGCAGAAATTTTAGCAATTAACTCTTCACTTTCCTTGTTTGGTTGATACTCTGCGCCAAGGAAAGCATCAATAATATCACACATTAGGAGCTCGCCTATAATCTTCCCACCAAAGCCAATTACGTTAGCGTTTAATCTTTCCTTAGCATATAGGGCAGTTGTCATATCACGCACAAGAGCGGCCCGAACACCGGCAACCTTATTTACCGAGTTGGTAATTCCTACTCCTGTACCACAAATTACAACACCTAATTCTGCTTGACCTGAAACGACAGCCTCACCTACTTTTTTTCCATAAATCGGATAATGGGTTCTTGTAAAATCATAAGTTCCAAAATCTAAGACCTCATGTCCTTTAGATTTTAAATAATCTACAACCGCAATTTTAGTATCTGTAACAATATGGTCACATCCAATAGCTATCTTCATTATTTTTGCTCCTTTCTAACACATTTTATTCAACATGTCTACACGAATTTGATGGCGACCACCATCATAGTGACCGTTAATAAAGCCCTTAACAATATTTTTTGCTAGTTCATCGCCAACAATTTCTGAGCCCATGGTCATCATGCGTGCATTATTATGACCACGTGTCATATAAGCTGAACGCTCATCAGAAACCTGAGCTGCAATCATCCCTTTAATTTTAGTAGCTACCATAAAGGGACCTGCCCCATAAGCATCAATGACAATGCCTAGATTATCAGATGATTGATTCACTTCTTTAGCAACAGCTAAAGTAATATCTACAAAATCTGAGCCCTCTTGACTGACATCAAGAACTGCTACCTTTTGACTGGAAAGATAAGCTACTACCTTATCTTTCAACTTCTTACCATGTGCATCTGCACCAATAATAACTACCATTTTTTCCTCCTTATTTTATGGATAATTGAAAAACCAATTTTTAAAATTTTACAACAATCTTTGGATATGTAAGGTTAAATAAATTTTTTCACTTTCAGATAAGTTCGTTTTCAGATAGCTTTGCAAAATTTGGTAAATATCACTAGCTATCTCATAAGCTTTCTGATGAGAAATCTTTAAACTTTTTGTTAGGTCTAATATTGCCTGTTCATTTTGATTTACAGGTTGCTCCTTCCTATCAATTAGATATGTCATATGAACCATGAATCTTTCATAAAAATCACTATTTCGGGAATTTCTTTGAATACCATAGTCAAATAAGACTTCCTGAACCTTTGATATTATTTCTTTTTCAAGATTGACAGAATCCTGAGTATCTAAGACCTCCCCTCCCTTTGCATTTATAAAATGTAAAGCAAATCTATCAATCTCTTCATCTGGAAAGCGGATAGTCAATGCTTTTTCTAATTGATCCACACTATCTTTTGCCATCTCATATTCCAGCGGATAGTCTTGAGCTATATTAGGTAACTTACCATGTTTATAATCGGATTTTTTGAGACTCTTATATGCGTAAAAGATATGGTAGGTCAAAGTTATGTATATATAATCTTGAACAGGATAATTATATTTTTTGATAGCCTTATCAATCATTTCATAACTTGCCGTAATGAAATCCAACGGAACATCTTTAAATAGAGTTATAAAATTTTCTTTTGACTCTTCGCTTTTCAAAATAAAATGTTGTTCTACCCTATTTTCATTTACCAAGTCGCCCTTTTTCTTCCCAAATGCTAATCCCAAGCCCATAATTACTGCTTGTTCACCTTGTTCATTTTTTACCAAAGCAACATTATTATTTAGCGCTTGAACAATCCTGAGCATAGTCCCTCCTCGAATAAAATTATAAATAGGTGCTCTAAACTACACAAAAAGAGACCACAAACAATCTAGAATATCATTCTAGAAAATTTGCAGTCTCGCCTAATTATTTTAGTTACGAACCACCGTATTCATGCTATATTTGTATTTTACCACTTTTTTAGAAAAATGCAAGCGATTTCTTAAAAAATTATAAGTTTTTTATCTATTCTCTTATCAAAAATTCCTTGATTGCCCTCATAGCTAGTTCAATCTGGTCAATTTGACAATGAAGCGAGCCTCCGCTTTCCTTAGTAAATAGCCTACTTTCGACCAACTTGCTATTCTTCAAGCCTTTTTCAATGGTTTTGAGGCGCTTGACGGGCACATAGAAATCATCCTGTCCGGCTAGCAGTAGGCAAGGTTGATTGATGAGGGGCAGAAAATCCTTGACTTGAAACTGCTGAAAATAGCTAATAAAATCAAAAGGAGTCCTTGTACCACTAACTCGGTAGCCATTGGTCAACATCCAGTTCAAATTGATATCTCGTTTAGCTCTTGACTCAATCAAACGATTGACCAAGTCTTTTTGTTGTATTTTCAGCAATCCTTGCAACACTTTGCTGGCAGACCAGCCTGCGCTCATTGCCACTGCATCCATAGCATCGTAAAAAATATCAAAAGCAATCACGCGCTTGATTCGCTTCTCAAAAGCGGCAGCTCGCATTACTAAGTAACCACCTAATGAAATGCCGACCGCATCCACTGCGGATAAATGAAAATAATCTAAAACGGTAGACACCGCATACTCAAAATCTGCCCGTAAATAAAGTCCCTGTGCCGCTACATAGCCTTGCCCTGGCCCATCAAAAATCAAAATATTATATTGGAAGTCTGCTTGATACAGTTTTAAAAACCAAGAAGTCAATTCCTCCAAGTAAGAATCAAAGCCACCATGGACTAGGAGAGTCCCTTTAGCATTTTCATTTTTCAAAAAAATCACTGGTAAATAGCCGCCATCATAGGGCACTTGATAGCTTTCCATGCTTGTATCTTTATGAAAACGATAAAAACAAGCTAAATATTTTTCATGACAAGCCGCTAGACGCTCATCAGCTGCTGCCAGATAAAAGAGCGAAGCCCGATAGTAGGTCGCTGCCACTTCTAACAAATCCGCTGCCTCATAAGTAGCTGCTTTATTGACCCACCAACTATACCAACTTTCAAAGTCAGTAATGGCCTGCCCAATTTCTTTTAAATCTGCTGCCACCTGCGGGTATTTTTTCTTCAATTCTACTGTAAATCTAAGAATTTGAAAGTCAAATTGTTCAATACCTGTATATCTATCCATCTTTTTTCCTTTCTTTTGTAAAAATAAATGCTACAATTGTATCATCAACTCTACTATATCCAAAAGAAAATTGGATAACAAGAGGTTAGCTAGAAGTGATACTTTTTTCTGATTTTGTTGCATTTAGAAAGGGAGAAAATGGACGGAAAAGCACTACAAATTCACTATTCCAAGGAACAATTAAGCGCAGCTTTTATTGAGTTACTCAAACACAATCGTTATCAAGAAATTCCTATCAGTGAAATCCTTGATTTAGCAGGCATTTCACGGCGCACTTTCTACCGCCATTTTACTAATAAAAAAGAGCTTCTCCACTATGAAATGGAAAAACTCATCCAGAAATATCTGGCGCAAAAAGACAAACTCCTTGCTGCATCTTGCTTTGAAGCCATGATGACAGTATCTTTTGAGTTTTGGTATCAAGAGCGCGAGCTTTTACAGCTCTTTATCCGCAATCAGCTCTTTGACCAATTTTTGCTTAAGTGGAACGAGCATGCTAGTGATATTTACAAAAGCATCAATGGACCTTGGCCTATCACTCCTCATATTGATGAGCACAACCTCAATTATGTCACTCACTTTATAGTCGGTGGCTACTACAATCTACTCTATCTCTGGTTACAAGAGGAAAATCCTGAACCACCAGTCAAGGTCGCCCAAGATATTCGGCAGATGTTCCAGCAGATTGGAGTTACTTTTTAAAGTGAGATTCAAAAAACCTACCTAGCAAAGGATTTTTCTAACCTTGCTTGGTTCGGTTCCTAGAATGTCCTACATCATTTTCCCACTCCTTGTCTTAAGAAGTCTTTTTTTATCCGTCATAATTCCTCTAGTATCCAAGCAAGATTCGTTTAATAGGTCACCACACTAATTTCTCCCTTATCGTACTCAGCGATAAAGATATCAGCGACATTATCATAGCCCTGGCTAGCCAGCTCCTTCAGGAGCCAATCTTCTGTCTTATCAATTGTGTCTAGGAGGTCTAGCTGGATGACCCCATCTGTAATAATCGGATATTTAGGATTTTCCTCGCCAAACTGCACCAGGACAAGTTGACCGTTTTGCTCCAAGACTGCCCGCTTGACCTGCTTGATTTGGAAAATTCCCTGGCCCCTTAATTTGAGGGCAACATCAGAGGCACTTAAACCGGCCGAACGGCAGGCCTCAACATCTAGTTTTCCTCCCTTGATTAAGACCAGGGGTTGGCCATCAATGACCTGCTTGACCCAATGGTTATTGGTCTTGAGCCATTTGAGACTAAGGACCAGAATGGCCCAGATTAAAAGGATAATAATAAACTGAAAAACGGTAATGGAGGGACTGTAAATAACTCCACCAATAATCCCACCTAAGACATAGTTTTGGACCTGGTCACTGGCTGAATTGGGGGCTAGATTGCCCTTGCCAGAAATATTGATTACAAAAACTAGGGATAAAAGTCCGATAGCCAGCTTAATGGCTACTTCCCAGTATGATATTGTCATTGATTTGCCTCCACTAACTCTACTTTAGGACTTTTCAAGTCCATCTTTTCTAATAAATAACTGTCTGGATCAGTCCCAGCAATGGCCCGATAAAAATTATCTCCGACCTTGACAATGGCCCCGTCAGTCTCTGCAGAGGTGTTGACATAGACCTGAGATTTCTGGACCTTGAGCTCTTTAGAAATGACTTCGATAAAGTGCAAGGAGGTCCGATATTGGTTGTCGGTAGCTTGATTGGTCTGGTATTGACCAAAACCCATCAGGGCAACCGTTACAGCGGAAAGGGCAAAAATAATGACCAGTTCACGATATTTGCCGTCTTTCTTGGCATGGGCATATTTGAAGCTAAAAAATAAGACTAAGGACAAAAAAAGGACAAAGGCTACTAGAAAGAGCCAGTTGACCTTAGAGATTTGTCCTGTCACATAATCATAGGAATAAAATTTCACCTAGCAAGTTCTCCCTTTTCAAAATTCTTCTCTATTATAGAAAAAAATGCAGACCATTTCAAGCTCTTCAGCTATAAAAGAGGGGACAATTTTGATATAATACTAGAAAAAGATTAGAAATGAGAACTTGATGAAACTGATTTCCTGGAATATTGATTCCCTCAACGCTGCTCTGACTAGCGATTCTGCCAGGGCCAAGCTTTCCCAGGCTGTTCTGGCTGACTTGGTCGCCCAAGATGCTGACGTCATTGCTATTCAAGAAACCAAACTATCCAGCAAGGGTCCGACCAAAAAGCACCTGGAGATTTTAGAGGAACTCTTTCCCCAGTATGAGCACACCTGGCGTTCCTCTATCGAACCTGCTCGTAAGGGCTATGCAGGGACCATGTTCCTTTATAAAAAAGAGTTGAAACCTGAGATTAGCTTTCCTGAAATCGGTGCCCCTACGACCATGGACTTAGAAGGCCGGATTATCACGCTGGAATTTGCGGACTTTTTCGTGACCCAGGTCTACACGCCTAACGCTGGGGACGGCCTCAAACGCTTGGCTGACCGTCAAGTTTGGGACCAGAAATACGCTGCCTACCTCCAGGAGCTAGACCTGCAAAAGCCAGTTCTTGCGACCGGTGACTACAATGTCGCCCATCATGAGATTGACCTAGCCAATCCAGCCAGCAACCGGCGCTCACCTGGCTTTACCGACGAGGAGCGCGCTGGCTTTACCAATCTCCTCGCCAAGGGCTTTACAGATACCTTCCGCCACTTGCATGGCGATCTTCCCCATCAATATACCTGGTGGGCCCAGCGCAGCAAAACCAGCAAGATTAACAACACTGGCTGGAGAATTGACTACTGGCTGACCAGCAATCGAATTGCTGACAAGGTCACCAAATCTGAAATGATTGACTCCGGCACGCGCCAAGACCACACACCCATTATCTTGGAAATTGACTTATAAAACAATAAAACGAGGTCTAAACCTCGTTTTATTTTGTCTAAATTCTAATGTTTGAAACTAAACTCTAATTGTATTTCAGGATCCACAGATTTAAAAAGTTCTTGATAATAATCTTTGGCAGATTCATCCATCATTTCCGTATATTGTTTCAAATACTCTTCTTGTTTTTTGTTTGACAATGTTTGAGTAACAATTTTAGCTTTATCAATATTCTCAGTAGTGATACTTAACAGTTCTCCACCTTCATCGTATACTGTATAAGGTTTCTTTTCGTCTAATTTAACACCGATTACTTGATATTGAGGAACTTCAATATGAAACTTTTTATTTCCCATTGGCAAAATTTTAACTGGTTTCTTAATACCTAATTTCGCCTCATAACTTACAATCATAATTGCTCGTTTCTGGGTCAGTGGAATTCCGATATTAGTCCAAGGGATTTTTGTGTCATTCTTCTGAGTTAATACATCCTGAATTCCAACATTTAAAAATACTTTCTCATTTGCCTTCTCAAGATATTTTACCATAGAATATGAACTGTTACTACCAAAGAAAGAACTTGGATTGAGTCTAACATAAGCGTAAAAAACAGCAGGGAAAAGAAAAATTACGACGACGACCCATACATAAATCTTTTTCGCTAATAACCTTCCAATAAACCTAAAAACACCTAACAAAATATTCATAATAATCTCCTATAACTTTTATTTTTTATAATAATCCCTCACATAGTATACCATTATAATAATCTTTTTTCAATACAATATATTTATGATAACTTTTCCCCCTTTTTCTATTAAGTATAAACTAAAAACGAGGCCAAGCCTCGTTTTATTTTGTCTGTTCTTCTTTTAAGTGCTCAAAATAAGCGCCTAAAGTATGTTGACCGCTAGCTGGAGCGAGTAGCTCCATGGCGGTCACTGTTAGGACAAATTCCAGCGTCCCATAAACCGACTTGGGCAGGCAAAACTTTCCTATTTTCAAAGTCAAGAGCCGCAGCCAATCAGGAAGATGACTGATTTTCGGCTGCTTTTCCAAAACTGAGAAAGCAAGCTGCGCGAGTTCGTTTTGAGTCAAAATTTCTGGCCCGCCCACTCTCACTTCCTTGTCAGTCGAATGAAGCTGGCTCACACAGACTTCTGCCAAATCCGCACCGTGAATGGGATTTGACCGCAAATCTCCCTTGCCAAAAAGGTAAATCCTGCCTTTCTTCGCCATGTCAAAAATCTCAGACACATCCGAATAAAAGGCATTGGGACGAATAATGCAATAATCCATACCCGAACCTTTCAGGCTGTCAACAAAACGCTCCTTGGCTGCACCGATAGCGATTTTTCTCAGCTTTTCACCATTGAGCACAGAAACATAGATGAACCTTCTCACACCAGACCTTTGCGCCGCTTCCAGCAAGTTCTGATTGGCCTGATAATCCACCTGCATGTAGGTCAAGCCGTCCTTTTGCTTGGTAATGCCGACCGTTGAGATGACTTGGTCAATTCCCTGGCAGAGATGCTCGATACTTGTCGGGTCTGTCACCTGCCCTTCCACAATTTCCAGCTGGGCGTGCTCCTGCAAATCTTGTGGGATTTTATCCTTGTTTCGCACGACAATCCGTGTAGAGCACCCCTTATCCAGCAAAGCTCTCAAAATAAATTGCCCCAAATAACCCGTCGCTCCCGCTAGAAGTATTTTCTCCTTTTCCATAGAAGGCTCCTTTCTAGCTCGATTAAGCGTTTTCCTGGCTCTATTATAGCATGTTAAAGCGAAATCTAAAAGCTAGAAAGGAAAGCATTATTTTTCAGCCTTTTGCCAAAAATCTTCTAACTCATGTGCCAGCGGCTCAGCCACTTCCATGGGTAAAGAATGAGTGGTTTTCTCCCATTTTTTAATCGTCACTTGGGGAATAGCCTTAGCGTTTTTTTGCGTTTCTTCCTTGGTGACGGAGCTTTTTTCGGCCAAGCCCAGATAGACCGGGAAGGTCCAGCTCTTGAGCTCAGCCTCCGAGAGCGGTTTAGGAGTAGGCAAGCTTGTGGAATAGCTATCCGTTGCAGCCTTTATCATCTGAGCCAGGGGGTCTTGATTGCTGGCAATTTTTTTAGGGTCCTCACCTGAAATCTCTGCCAGGGCCTTATTTTTCAAATCTTTGGGTAAAAATTTGAGCTGGCTCAAGCTGCCCCAGAAAAAGACAGATAAGGAGGGATAGTTAAGGGTAAAGGCTGGCTCCAAGAGGGTCAAGGATTGGACCCGTCCAGGGAAAAATTTGGCAAAGGCAGCGGCGATGGCTGAACCAAAAGAGTGCCCCAGCAGATGGGCCTTCTTGATGGCCAACTGGTCTAGCAGTTGAGAGATAGACGCCGCCACCTCCTTCATATTCTTAAAAGGCAGAGATTGGAGGGATTTACCAGCATCACCCAGCATATCAAAGGCATAGACCGGATGATTGCGGGCAAAATAAGGGATATTTTTCTCCCACATAGGGGCACCCGAACTCCGACCTGGAAAGAGCATAAGGGGAGTAGCCTGCTTGGTCTCCGGCCTTGACCATTCATAGAGACGGACCGTTCCCCAAGTCGTCTTTAGGTCATAGACTTGGTTAGGCTTGAGAGGCATCTTCTCCATGACCTGGTCGTAGTATTTTAGATAGGTTTCCTGGCCACTGGCCGTTTTAAAATGCCCAAGCTGGGGACTAGGAAAAACTAGGGACATAAGAGTATAGATACAACAAAAGATTCCAATGATTAGAGCAAGAGTTTTCAAAAATTTTCTCTTTTTCCCTGCTTTACTCATATCATCACCTTCCTTCTAGATAGATGTTTAAAGCCTCCTCTAGATAGTCCTTGGCCAAGATTAAATCAGCCTGATTTTGAGTCAATTCTGCCTCTAGGTTTAAATCAGCAATTTCCTGCCCCAGCCCTGCTGGTAGCCCAGCTGAAAACCGCTCCAAGGCTGCCCACCAATGGCTAGCCATTTCTTGAGCTTCTGGGCTATTTGCAGCCAAACCTTGAGCCTGCAAAAAGAGGGCCTCCATGATGGCCTCCTTCCAATCATGATAAAAGTCGGTCACCAGATGGTTGTCGCTAAAGACTTGACCCCATTTTTCCCTTTGTTGGGGAGAGAGATAGGTCGGAGCCTGCTTAAAAATCGAGCTCTTGGGTAAGAGCTGAAAGGCCCGCAAAAGATTAGCAAAAGAGAGGGCTTGCCCCCCAAGCAGACGCTTTTTCATCAGCTCAATCCCCAAATGGGCATTGTGGAGTTCTTCCATCTGCTCTGCCAGTAAATACTGCTGCTGGTCTAAAGAAGCTAATATATCCTGATTTTCGGGATTTACCAAGAGAAGCTTTTGAATGTCCTTAAGTGAAAAATTTAGTTTTTTGTAGATAATAATCTGCTCTAGCCTAACCAAGTCGGCTGCTCCATACCTTCGATGACCGGCTACCGTCCTTTCTGATGAGGGCAAGAGACCAATATTATCATAATAGCGAATGGTCCGAACGCTCAAACCAACCAAACTTGCCAATTCGCCACTACTATAAAAATCTTTGTCCATACTTCCTCCTTTACTCTTATTATACAAGATGACCTAAAGTAAGTTGCAAGCAAAAAGCAGGAAAAGTTATGAAACTCTTACCTGCTTTTATAAGCATCTGCTATTCCTTAGCATCTGGATTGCCAGAATCTACTGCTGAATCTTGAATAGGTTCAGTAGCTGAAAAAGGACTTGCTTCTTCCTGACTTGGAGTCACAGACTCTGGAGTCGATACAGTTGGTTCTTCTTCTACCACCGCTTGAGGGAAGGGCGTGCCTTGCTCTTTACTTTGAACGAATTGACCTTGCGCTGGATTGTTGGCTTGGTTGAATTGGTTGAAGGAAGTTTGGCCTTGACCAAACTGACCCTGTTCTGGATTTGCTCCTGGGGTAAACTGGTTGAACTGACCTGGGTTTTGATTGAATTGACTCTGGCCTGAGTTGGCTCCTTGGTTAAACTGGTTAAATTGACCTTGATAACCAGCCTGATAGTTGCTTGCTACCGCCTTACTTGGTTGGCACATCAGAACTATAAAGGCAATTTGACAGCAAAGATTGATGAAAGAAATATAGTCATTACCCCCAGTGAGATAGTAGGCAATGGTTGGAACATAGGGTAAAAAGATGAAAGACCAATGAAAACCTGCATCACGCAGACGACGAATAGACAGGGTCAGATTTGGTAAGAAGTTAGCCAAGCCCCAAATTACAACAAATATCAGGAATGGAAAGATGGTTAAGATGATGGTAGCCCAAGCACCAGACCAGCCAGTCTCTGAACCTGAAATTCCCGCAGCACCCCCTCCAAAGATGATAAATAAAAAAATAAGAAAGAGGATAAACGAGATAAGCGAGTTCATCAAGAAAACCCACCAATAGTCGGAACGGCTAGCTCGTCCCTCAAACTTGACATAGTTTTTCCAGTATTTCTTATAGGCACTAAACATAAAACTCTCCTTTTTCTTTAACTAAAACACCTTACTAGTATAGCATAGTCTGCCCGTCAAAACAAGGTCCGCTCTCTTTTGCTCATCTAGCAATCAAGGACTCTTCCTGATGCTTTAATAAATAAGCTAGACCCTTTGGAGTGGAGCTAGAAAGGAAATATGCTTATTAGTCTAGCAGTAAAGAATTTCTCGGCTGACTTTCTAGACTAAAAAAGAAGATCTGATTAGATCTCCTTTTTTTATTGTTCTATATGAATAAGCCTTATTCCTTAGAATCTGAACTCTCAGAATCAGTTGCTGAATCTTGAATTGGTTCAGCGGCTGAGAAAGGGTTCGCTTCTTCCTGACTTGGTTCTACAATCTCTGGACTCGCTACAGTTGGTTCTTCTTCTACCGCTGCTTGAGGGAAGGGCTTGCCTTGCTCTTGATTTTGTTCAAATTGATCTTGCGCTGGATTGTTGGCTTGGTTGAATTGGTTAAAGGAAGCTTGGTCTTGACCAAACTGACCTTGTTCTGGGTTTGCTCCTGGGGTAAATTGGTTGAACTGACCTGGGTTTTGACCGAATTGACCTTGTCCTGGGTTGGCTCCTTGGTTAAACTGGTTAAATTGACCTGGGTTTTGATCGAATTGACCCTGTTCTGGGTTGGTTCCTTGGTTAAACTGGTTAAATTGACCTGGGTTTTGTCCAAATTGACTCTGTCCTGGGTTGGCTCCTTGGTTAAACTGGTTAAATTGACCTGGGTTTTGTCCAAATTGACCTTGTCCTGGGTTGGCTCCTTGGTTAAACTGGTTAAATTGACCTGGGTTTTGACCGAATTGACCCTGATTAGCCGCTCCTTGGTAACCAGCCTGATAGTTGATTGGCTCTTCCTTACTTGGACGACATAGCAGAACGATAAAGGCAATTTCACAAGGTAAGATAGCAATGATTGCTAGGATATTGACAATAGGAATCATTAGTGCTAGATAAGGTCCTGCAACTAAGAAAATGAAAGCCCAATGCAGACCAGCATCACGCAAACGACGGATGGTAAGAGCTAGGGCTGGTAAGAAATTCGCTAGACCCCAAAGCGTATTTATAATCCAAAGTGGGGCAAGGGTTGACAAAATGGTAACACCATTTCTTATACTTTCTGCGTCATCATAATAATCCATGGAACTTGCATCAGAAACAATAGAAGCAGCAGTCCCAAACATTATTACGCCAGCAATAATACCAATGATGATTGCAATGAGGACATTGACCAAAACGACCCACCAGAAATCAGAACGACTGGAGCGACCTTCAAAGTTCACATAGTTTTTCCAGTATTTTTTGTAAGCTGTAAGCATTAGACTCTCCTTTTGTTTTTTTAAAATACCCTACTAGTATAGCACACAAAAGACTACAAAACAAGGTCAGCTGGAGTTTATTATTTGCTAAAGCCCTTTCAATCAGTCAAATTCATACAATTGAGGATAGTCTTGGCAGGCTGGATTTTTAGGGTGACAGACCTCTCGTCCAAAGTAAATTAAGGCTTGATGGGCAGGGAGCCAGCGCTCTGGTGGTAAGACCTCCATGACCCGCTCCTCCACCTCCAAGGGTTTGGCTGATTTTTTTACAATCTGATGATGTTTACAAATGCGCTCAACATGAGTATCTACCGCAAAAGCCGGGATACCAAAGCCAACACTCATCACAACATTGGCTGTCTTGCGTCCCACTCCTGCTAGACTGGTCAAGTCTGCCCGGGTCTGGGGCACCTGACCGTCAAACTGCTCCAATAATTGCTGGGCACATTGCTTTAAAAACTTAGCCTTGTTACGATAGAGACCCAGCTTAGAAATGTAGGGAGCGATTTCTGCCACTTCCGCCTGGGCCATCACCTCTGGGCTAGGAAAGGCTGCAAAGAGGGCTGGAGTAGCCTTATTAACCGCTGCATCTGTCGTTTGAGCCGAGAGCATCACCGCCACCAAGAGCTCAAAATGATTCCTAAAATCAAGACTGGGCTTGGCATCTGGATAGAGGGCAATGATTTCCTCTAAGACCTTGCGCGCCCGTTTTTTCGATAAAACCATAGAAACTTCCAATCTTTACTTTTTTTCATTATACCATGAAAAACCTAAAAAAAGAAAAGACCCGCTTTCACCAAACCTAGCAAGCGCCAAGCCAAGAAAGAAGTCTTTTCTTTTATTTTTCAAGCCCCTTTAGCTATCAGACTCTTGGAAGCCTTCCTCTTTCTGAGGGTAGCTAGCTAGTTCAGAAGTAGGGGGAGGTCTTAAGCAAGCAGGTCACAAGAAAGTTGCCCCCTACTTTCTGGACTTATAAATCCAAATTCTGATAGGCCTGCCGGTAGCCGATTTGGAGGAGCTGACCGTCCTTGACCAGCAAGGGACGCTTAACTAGCATACCGTCACTAGCCAAAAGTTCTGCCGCCGCCTCCTTGCTCAGTTGAGGGACCTTGTCCTTCAAGCCCAGCTCCCGATATTTGAGACCACTGGTATTAAAGAAAGCTTTAAGCTCCCAGCCGGTTTCCTCAAACCAGCTTAGAAAATCCTCCTTGCTAGGAGTTTGGGCCACCAAATCATGAGCCCTAAAGTCTAGACCCAAGGATTCAAGCTCAGCCTTGGCCTTGCGACAGGTTGAGCACTTGGGATATTCCATAAATTCTAACATCTTCTTCTCTTTCTTCCTCTTTAATTAAAAACCTAGCGGAGCTTCAGTCCTTCATGCTCCAAGAGCCAAATCTTCTTCTCCAGTCCACCTGCGTAGCCAGTCAACTGCCCCTGACTACCCAAAACGCGGTGGCAGGGAACCAAGATAGACCAGGGATTCCGCCCCACTGCTCCACCGACAGCCTGGGCTGATGAGACTCCTAGATCCTGGGCAAGCTGGCCATAAGTCTTGGTTTCAGCCCAAGAAAGGGCCCGCAGATAGGCCCAAACCCTCTCTTGAAAGGCTGTTCCTCGCTGGGCCAAGGGTAAATCTCTGAAATCGACCTCACGACCTGCAAAATAGTCATCTAAGGCCTGCTTGGTTTTGAGTAAGATCTCCGTTTCCTGGTCAAGAAAGGGGCCCTCTAGGCCTCTTTCAAAGTATTTCTGTCCCAGAAACCAGACCCCCAAGAGCGAGTCTTCATCAGCTATCAGAGAAAGGTCCCCTAAAGGGGAAGAGTAAATATTTTTAAACAGGGTCATTTTTTATTCTTATTTCTAATCAAACGAACGCGGATAATATTTTCGCTGGCCTCAAACTTAGCCACCAAATCCTGAATTTTCTGCTGGTCTGTCTCATCCAAATCAAGCAGGGTATAGGCATAGTCCCCCTTGGAACGGTTGATAATATTGTCAATATTGATGTTCAAGTCCGACACAGCTGTTGAAATCCGAGCCACAATATTAGGGACATTCTTGTTAATCAGGGTAATCCGATAAGGGGCGGCTAGGGCCTGGCGAACATTAGGGAAGTTGACCGAATTGATGATTTCTCCGGTCTCTAGGAAACGACGGACGGTCTTAGCTGCCATAATGGCACAGTTGACCTCGGCCTCCTCGGTAGAACCACCCAGATGAGGAAAGACGGTGATTTGCTCCCGATTGAGCAAGTCCTCAGTCCCAAAGTCAGTGATATAGCGCTTAATCACTCCAGCTTCAATGGCCTCAAACAGGGCCTGATTGTCTACCAATTCACCACGCGCAAAATTGATAATGGTGGTTCCCTTTTGCATCAAATCAAAGGCCGACTGGTCAATGACCTGTCTGGTATCATCGGTCAGGGGAACATGGATGGTGATATAGTCACTCTGGGCAAAGATTTCCTTGATGTCATCAACCCGCTTGACATGACTAGAGATATTCCAGGCTGTCTCGATAGAAACATAAGGGTCATAGCCCAGGACATTCATTCCCAGCCGGTAAGCGTCATTGGCAATCCGCCCCCCGATAGCTCCAAGACCGATCACACCCAGGGTCTTATTGGCAATTTCACTTCCTGCAAACTGCTTCTTACCAGCCTCCACCTGCTGGGGAACATCAGCCCCTGTCAGCTGGTTGACCCAGCGATTGGCTGCTAGATAGTCCCGAGCTGTCAATAAAATCGAGGTCAGGACCGCCTCTTTAACCGCATTGGCATTGGCACCAGGAGTATTAAAAACAACGATTCCCTGGGCGCTGGCTGCATCTACCGGAATATTATTGGTCCCTGCTCCGGCCCGAGCAATGGCCTTGAGCTGCTCAGGAAAAGTAGTCTCATGCAGGTTTTGACTACGCAGGACAAAGGCATCTGGATTGTCCGCCTTGTCCCCGTCAATTTGAAAGGCATTGCCCAACTCTTTTAAACCAATAGGATTGATATTATTAAATGTTTTAACACTAAAAACCATCTGCTACCTCACTTAGCTATTTTCTGCTTCAAATCTTGCCATAAAGTCAATCAGGTCCTTGACCCCTTGCAAGGGAAAGGCGTTGTAAAGACTGGCTCGCATACCACCCACACTACGGTGGCCCTTGATGTTCTTAAAGCCTGCCAAGCCTGCTTCCTTGATAAATTTAGCATCTAAATCTGGACTAGGAGAAACAAAGGGGATATTGGCCAGAGAACGCTCTTTTTGATAGCGGACAGGGCTTTGATAAAAATCAGACTGTTCGATAAAATCGTAAAGAAGGCCTGATTTTTCCCGATTACGGGCCTCCATCTCCTGCAAGCCGCCTAGGTCCTTGACCCATTCAAAGACCAATTTAGCCAAGTAAATGGCAAAGGTTGGTGGCGTATTATAAAGAGAACCATTATCGGCCTGGATCCGATAGTCCAGCATGCTAGACAGGGTGGGCTCACTATTTAGCAGGTCCTCACGCACAATCACCACTGTCACCCCAGCCGGACCAATATTCTTTTGCGCCCCAGCATAAATCAAGCCAAAGTCCTCTACCCGGTAATCAAAGGCTAAAATATTTGAGGACATATCAGCAACCAGGGGCACTCCATTCGTAGCTGGTAGGTCATAAAGGGCTGTTCCTTCAATCGTATTATTCGTTGTCACATGGACATAGGCAGCCTCTGGGTCAATCTCGTCTGCCTTGAAACTAGGCAATTGCCTAAAATTATCCTCTTCTGATGAGGCTAGTAAAAGCGGTTCAAAGGGGAAACTTTTAGCCAACTTAACTGCCTCTGTATAGGCCTTCTTGCCCCAAGACCCAGCCACTACATAATAGGCCTTCTTACCCTTGGCTAGATTAAGAGGCAACATAGAAAATTGAGTCGAAGCCCCTCCTTGCAAAAAGAGAACCTTATAATTATCTGGAATCCCCATCAAGTCACGCAGGAGACGTTCAGCCTGTTCAATGATGTCAGCAAATTCAGAGGAACGGTGGGACAGCTCCAATACACTCATGCCACTAGCCGCATAATCAAGCAATTCAGCCTGGGCTTTTTTCAATACTTCCTTGGGCAATACTGCCGGTCCAGCAGAAAAATTATAGATTGTCATATCCTACCTCCAAAAATGATTTTCTCTATCATACCATAATGTTCCAAAAACTGCTAATTTTCAAAGGGAAAAAGAGCATATTTTTTTAGAATCACGAACATTTCTGTATAAAAAAACAGAAAGCCGAAGCTTTCTTATCTAGTTGAGTTTGCCATGTTTTTGGGCTAATTACTTAACTTTTAACTCCTTATCTTGTGCTTTTGTCGTCTCTGGCTTCTGATACCAATTCATCAAATCATCATAAGATTTAACTGATATTAGTATCATTCTATGCCATATCTTGGTGGATTAAGCAGACTTTTAACTGAATTTCTCTTTCTATCAAAGAGCATCAGATTGGTATATTTCCTTTTGAATACTGAGATAGCTTCGTAAATCAATAACATTATCTGGGATATATTTCTCTTTTAAAATTGTATCTTCGACTTTAAAATCATTAGCTTCTGCAAACTTCATTGTATACTCTTTCACAAGAGTTAAGGGTTCACTAATACGATTATCTAACTTCAATTTAGCAAGATTTTGTTCGTTCTTAGACAAGAACAAAACGAATTCATCAACATCTTTTTCTGTAAGTGTTCCATCCTGAGCAGATATTAAAAAGTCAGTAAGAAATTGTATAATTTTTTTAGCAAGATTTTTTTGCTTTTTAGAAATATAAATATAATAACCAGTACCACCCATGGCCAAAACTCCTATCGTAACTATACCAAAAACGATATTTTTATTTGCTAATGATTTTTGTGCTACATTTGGTACTTCTTTTTTTATAGAAATCTTTGCTTCCTTTAGGTGTCTAACTATATGACCCGACGAATTTCTAATTACAGAGCCAATTTGAGAATATTCACCTGTCAATAATCCTTGTTGGATATCTGGTGGTACAATTAAAGTTACTTGTTGTATAGCCATAATTACCTCTATTTCCCATAATAAAATATTTTTACCATACTCCCACTTCTAAAACACTGAGAGTTCTCAAAAGAATACTGTCCATCAATTTCAATATCATAAACATTTCCTGTTCTTTTAAAAAATTTAAAAAGGGACTTTTCCTTAGGTATAGTGGTGACATTTAAAAATCCACTGTTCAAGAATAAATTCTTTACAGATTCTACATTCATACCAATCATATCCTCATATGATTTTGGAGTAAATACATTGTAACTATAAGTGATTCCTTTGATTTTATCGGAAACTTTTTGTAAGAAAATTTCAGGAATTTGTGAATCAATATTCTCCGTATAGTTTATATAGTAGCGACCACTTAGTTTCCCATAGTCACAAAAATCTGCACTAAATCGCCAAGTAGATATCCCACTACTTGATCTGACCTCACACGTAATGGACAGCCCTTCAATTGATACAACCTTTAAGCGTCGAATAGTTTTGGCTGATTCTATACAAAACTTACTAAATATTTCTAGTGATAGACCCTCAGTCCACTGTATCGGTACCGCTCTTCTCCTAGTCTCTGCCTCTGCTGATGCTCTCGCATTACGTACACTTAAACCAAATAATCCGGCAATTGTAGCTGCACCAAGGAGAATCCCTCCCCAACCTAAATCTAAATCATCATATTTCCCCATAGTCAAATTCTTCTTTCTCAACTATTTAATAAATATATTATATCAAAAAAATAATACAAAATCATTGATAATATCTCCCATAGCACTGTTAAAGGAAATAAGCAACAATACTGTAAAAAATCCTAAAACCTTCTTCTTCACTCCCTTTTGGTTAATATCGTCAAGAGAGGTCTTAATATAGTCATCTTTGACGAAATTCATGCTCTCTTCCAGGGAAGCATTAAAGATTGTTTTTTTCATCAAATCCCCCGCCTCCTCCTTAGCTTGGTTGAGCTAGCTCGCTTTATCGGTCATGATAGGCGGCATAGAGTTGGCTCTTGTTGAGCCGGTACTTCTTGGCCAGCTCCTTGATAACTTGATTTTTCTTATTTCCTGCTGCCACCTGCTGGTCGATTTCTAGAAAAATCTCCTCTAGGCTTTTCTCTTTCTCCTCCTTGGGACTTGCTCCTGCGACAATCAAGAGGCACTCTCCCTTGGCAGGTTGCTCTGCTAGATAGGCCAGAACTTCCGAAATGCTGCCCCTCTGGTATTCTTCATAAATCTTGGTTAATTCTCGAACCAGGACCACTGGCCGATTGCCATAGACCGCCTGCATATTCTTGAGGGTTGCCTCGATTCGATAGGGAGATTCGTAGAAGATTTGCGTTTCTGGATAGGATTTTTTCTCCTCAAAGAAGTCCTCCTGCTGTCCCTTTTTTCTAGGTAGAAAACCGTAAAAGACATGGGGTTGGGGGGCCAGACCACTGGCAATCAAGGCTGAAATCCCTGCACTGGGGCCTGGAATGGTCACAACAGCGATATCCTGGGCCAGGGCAGCTAGGACCAGGTCATGGCCTGGGTCTGAAATGCTGGGCAGGCCCGCATCAGATACCTGGGCTAGATTTCTTCCTTCCTTGAGCAGGGCCAGCAAGGTCGGAATTTTCTCCTGAGCATTGTGCTGGTGAAAACTGGTCTGCTTGGTTGAAATCTCAAAGTGTTTGAGTAAAAGACCGGTCTGTCTGGTATCTTCGGCCGCAATCAAATCGACCTCCTTGAGGGTCTCAATCATTCGCTGGCTCATATCTGCTAGATTGCCGATAGGGGTAGCGACTAGATAGAGTTTACCATAGGGAGAGTCCCCCTTGAAACTTTTTTGTATCTGCATGGCTACTCCCTAAATAGTAATTCATTACAAAAGGCGCATTCTTCTTCGTCATTATCCCGGCGCTGACCGTAGAAGTCTGTGCAGACATGAAAACCGTCCAGATAAATCTTTTCTAGATTGTCCCGACCTTGACTGGTCCGGGTAGGCATGGTATGCTCGACCTCACCCAAATGCTGGCGCAGCTTGTCATTCTCCAAGCGTAGGCTGGTATTTTCCTCAACAACAGCCTGGAGATTTTTCTTAATAGCCTCGACTTCTGCCAAGGTCAAGAGTAGGCTTTGTGAAAAATCATCCAAGGCATCAAATAAATCTTTTTTATTCATGGTTTCATCTCCTCTTACTAGGTCTCTTAGGCCTAGCCCAACCATAGGTACTCTAGGCAGTTTTGAAAGCTGACATTGGCCCGCCACATCTGCTGGGCCTTAAATAAACGCTCCAGGTATGCAAATCCCCTAGGATGGGTCTTTTGCTGGGCTAGATAGATTTCTAACAGTCGGAAAACCTGGCCCTGCTTGTCCTTATCCTCTGCCAAACTACTTAGCTTTCCGGCCTGTAAATAGGCTTGATTTGTCCCATCAAGACCTAGCTTAATCAAGGTCTGGCATTCACTGGCCAGACTAAAAAAACCGCTGGTCTTGGCTAGGCTTTGGGCCTCGCCTAAACTTTGACTATAAGTCGCTAGGAGCCTGGCCTCGGTCTTAACCAGGCCTTGTCTTTCCAAGAGCTCCTGCAGGTAGGCTTGGTTTTTGGGAAAGTGAAAGAGCTGGGTCCGACTCTTAATGGTCGGAAGGATATGGTATTCATCACTGGTCAAAAAGAAGATATAAATATCTGTCTGGGGCTCCTCAATGACCTTTAAGAGGGAGTTGGCTGCATTGGCATGCATCTTTTCAGCCTGGTCGATGATAAAGACCTGCTGCTGACTTTCCAGACCTGTCTGGCTAAAATTGCGCAGCAAGTCCCTGACCCGCTCGGTCTTAATCAGATTATTGACCGGCCTTAGAATGGTCAAATCAGAAAAATCTTCCTCCGCAATCAAGCGACAGGAGCGACAAGTCCCACAAGCCCAAGTGTCTTTTTTCTCCGGGCAAAAAAGGGTCTGGGCCAAGAGGATAGCTAGCTCAAAGCTCGCAAAATTCCCGCTAAAGAGATAGGCATGACTGAGCCTATCCTGCTCTAAAATCTGCTGAAAATTCGCTAGTAGCTGGGGCTGTAAATCCCTGATTTCTTCTACTTTCATCTTCTTATCCAAATCGTTCCTGAATGACAGCCAAGCTATCCGCAATCACCTTATCCAGGGGCTGGCTAGCATCAATCTTAACAAGGCGGTCTGGCTCTGCAGCTAAAATAGTCAGGTAGCCCTGGCGGACCCGCTCATGCCAGTCCAGACTTTCCCTATCTAAGCGGTCGGCCTCACGGTGCTGGCTTTTAGCTATCCTAGCTAGACCCACCTCGACGTCCAAGTCCAAGTACAGGGTCAAATCAGGCTTTAAACCATCTGTGGCATAGTGGTTGAGCCAGTTAATCTCCTCTACAGTCAAGCCCCGACCAAAGCCTTGGTAGGCGACAGAGCTATCGATAAAGCGGTCCATAATAATGGTCTCTCCCTTGTCTAGGGCCGGTAGGACCCTTTCCGCCAAATGTTGACGCCGGCTGGCGATATATAAGAGCAATTCTGTCTTTTCATCCATGGCTGTATTCTTAGGATCCAGGATAATCTGACGAATGGCCTCGGCAATGGGAACGCCGCCGGGTTCTCTTGTAGTAATCACTTCCTGCTTATTCTCTTGAAAGAAGTTGGATAGGGCCTCCAAAACACTGGATTTGCCCGACCCATCTGGTCCTTCCAAAGAAATCAATAAACCTTTTTTCATAGGCTCCTCTTTTTCTAATCATCTTTAACTGGTCTAAGCTAGTCTTTAAAGCTAGGCTAGCTGTCCTTTAATAGTAAGCCTTTAATATCTTTTTATTCCAAGCCCCCTGCCAGACTTGGCTTTAAAAGGCTAGCCCTGCTTTTGACTCGGCTTACTTCTAGGCTTATACTATTCTACCAAAAAAATAAGTAAAAATCATTCTGAAAAAAATTACTTTAAATAGCTTTTGTTAATGTCCCCTTCATGTTACAATAGAGAGTAGAGATTTTTCTAGGAGGAGAGTTCATGTTCAAGTTCAAAAACATTGCAATGATTATTCTAGGCGCAGCCATTTTCGCCTTTGGAATCCACTATCTGGTCATTCCCTTTCATTTATACGAGGGCGGGGCAACTGGTTTAACCCTGATTGCCTACTATCTCTTTAAAATCCCCGTCTCGACCATGAACCTCCTCATCAATATCCCCTTATTTATCATTGCTTGGAAACTCCTGGGCCCTAAACAGCTCTATCTAAGTATCTTGGGGACTTTTTCAGTCTCCGCCTGGCTCAGTGTCTTCGAGCTCTTTCCTAGCTCCCAGCACTTGCAAAATTACTTTTTCGAGGCTCTGCAAGGAGACATTCTAATTGCCTGTCTGGCTACCGGTATTATTCTGGGCTCTGGCCTTGGAATTATCTTTAATGCCGGAGGAACAACCGGGGGGACGGATATTGTCGCTCGAATTTTCAACAAATATACCAGTATTTCTATGGGAAAACTGATGTTCACTGTGGACATCGTAGTGATTTCCCTGGTCCTTCTGGTCTTTAGGGACCTCCGCATGGTTTCCTATACGATTATCTTTGTCTTTATCACTTCTCGGGTTATAGACATTATTGCCGAGGGTGGTTTTGCCGGCAAGGGCTTCTTGATTGTCAGCACCAAGCCGGACGATTTGGCCCAGGCCATTGTTGAAAAACTAGAGCGGGGAGTCACTTTCCTGCATGGCCAAGGCTACTACCGCCAGGAAGATGTTAAAATCGTCTACTGTGTCGTTTCTAGAAATGAAATGCAGCAGATGAAAAAGCTAATCAATCAGATTGACCCCTATGCCTTTATCACCATTACCGAAGCCCATGAAATCTTGGGTGAGGGCTTCACCTTAGACAAGGACAAGCAGCCCATTCGCTAGCAGAAAAAAAGACTGAGCCAGACTTTGACTGACTCGGTCTTTCTTTGTTTATAGGGCCTTGGTGACGGTCTCTTCAATGCTGTCTACTGTGAAGCCATTCGCCTCAAACTTGGTCTTGAGCCTTTCACTATCAATCTTGCCATCGATTTGTAGCTCAATCACAATGCGGTCATGGCGGTCAGGCCAGTTGACGGCACTAGCGATATTGAGGTTTTCCTCTACCAGCAAGTGGATAACCTTCTCTAAGTTGCCCACTTCATCCTGAGTAAAGAGGCGGATCCGCACTCCTTCTTCTCCATAGCCTGCAATGACCAAAAAGGCCTTGAAAATATCGCGATCGGTAATGACCCCAAAGAGCTGGTCATTATCCAGGACAGGCAGGATGCCTACCTTATGCTTGAGCATGAGATAGGTCGCATCCTCTAGGCTGGCAAACTGGGAAACCGTAATCACATCGCGAATCATGACCTCCCTAATCTTGGTCTTGTTGAGCAGGTAGTTCATCTCATAGATGGAAAGGCTGGTTGCCTTAGAGGGACTGGCCTCAGCAATGGTCCCTTCTGTCACTAGGCCTACCAACCGATCATTTTCAATGACCGGCAGGCGGTGCAGGCCTTGCTCACGCATGATGTCAGCAGCATGGGCCACAGTGGTATCTGGACTGATGTAGACCACCTTACGGGTCATAAAATCTTTTACTGCCATATTGACTCCTTTATCTCCTTTTTCTTTCTATTATATCATAGAAAAGAGGAAGGGACTTAAATTTCTATCCTCTTTCCCTCTTATTTCCTAGTAAAATCCAGCCAAGTTGTTACAGAGCTAGCAAGTCTTTTGTGGCCTTACTTTGATTTTCCCAGCTCTTTTAGACTAGGTTTAATCGGCAGGTAGCCATCTAATCTTTTACTCTTTTTAGGACCAAATTTGTGTAAGCGATTGCACAAGTTCCTTTTTTGGAGTATAATATTTAATATAATAACCAAAAATACTTAAAGGAGGAACTTATGAAAAAGCTCTTATTCCGTTCGCTACTTATACTTGCGATCTGCTTACTCTTTCCGGTCCAAATCGTCCAGGCCTGCACCGGCTTTATTGTCGGTAAAAATCTGACGACTGATGGCTCCGCCCTCTATGGTCGGACCGAAGATTTGGAACCCAATCATAATAAGGTCTTTAAGGTCAACAAGGCCAAGTCAAATCCAGCTGGCAGTGTCTTGACCGACCAGGCCAATGGCTTTAGCTGGAAGCTACCCGAACAAAGCTATCAGTACACCTCGGTTTCCGATGTCACTCCCCAGGAGGGAATCTTTGATGAGGTTGGTTTCAATGAGCATGGTGTCTCCATTTCGGCGACTGTTTCGGCCAAGGCCAACAAGCAAATTCAAGGGGTGGATCCCTATGTTGAAAACGGCCTAGCCGAGTCCATTATCACCACCCTGGTCCTACCTCACGTTAAAAGCGCCCGAGAAGGGGTCGAGCTTTTGGCCAAGGTTGTCCGCGAGCAAGGGGCCGCAGAAGGCAATATCTTGGTCTTGGCTGACAAAGAGGGAATTTGGTATATGGAAATCCTATCCGGCCACCAGTACGTTGCCATCAAATATCCTGACGACAAATACTCAGTCTTCCCTAATACTTTCTTCCTGGGTAGTGTAGACTTCCAGGACCAGGAAAATGTCATTGCCTCCAAGGATGTTGAAAAGGTAGCCAAGGATGCCGGGGTTTACAAAGAAATCGATGGACGCTTCCACATTTCCCAATCCTACAATCCACCTATGTCAGAGGCTGATCGCTCCCGGGCCTGGGCAGGAATTACCGCCCTCAACCCCAATGCCCCTGTCAAGTATGACGATGCCTACTTTGACCTCTTCCAGTCTAGCTCCCAACCAATCGGGGTCGCGGATGTTATGCGGATGCAGCGCAATCGCTTTGAAGGTACTCCTTTCAAGCCGCTAGACCAGATGGAGTTAGACGGTAAGGGCCTACCTAAGCGGGGAACAATCGACCCAGTCTACAAGTACCCACTGGGAAACCCTAATGTCATGGAAGCCCATATCTTCCAACTCAAGGACTCTATCCCTGCCAGCATGGGAGGGGGAACCATGTGGCTAGCCGTCGGTAGCCCTCGTTTTTCACCTTATCTGCCTTATTATGGCAATATTACAGATACCTATTCGGCCTACCAAGTAGAGGATAAAAGCTACAACCCTCAATCCTGGTATTGGGTAGCTTCTCATATCTATGATATGGCTGCTAAACATCGAGACCTCTTTGAAAGCCAGGTCCAAGAAAAGTGGAAGGCCCTAGAAGCCCGACTGATAGAAGAACAGGCCGCTCTTGACGCCAAGTATGCCAATAACCAAGGTGATAGCAGTCAAGAAGTGACCCAGGCCTCTCTGGCACGAGCAGAGCAGGTCTTCAAGGAGATGAAGGCCCTAGAGGCTGAAATGGAAGCCAAGATTAAGGAAAAAGATAGCCAACCTAGCTCATCTAGCAGTTCTTCTTCCACTAGCTCTAGCCAAGAGCCCAGCTCCTCAAGCTCTTCATCCAGCAAGGCAGATGAGCCCAGCCAACCAAGCCAAAGTTCATCCAACAGCAATCCTTCAGAGTCCTCAAGTCAGCCTAGTCCAAGCTCTGACTTGATTCAGCCCCTGGTTGACCCTGCTAGCGGTATTCAAATCTTTAACAAGGATTTGAGTCCAAGTACAACCGGTCTAACAGTTAAAAAGCTGGACCAGCTAGACAGCCTGAAAGGCCGGACTTATGATGCCTACGACATCCGCCTGGAAGACCTAAAAACCAAGCAAAACCTAAGCAAGGTTTCTCCTAGTCTGGTAAGCATTCCGACTAGGAAGGATGCACAGGTAGAAGCCGTCTATAGCCTAGCAGCAAACGGGCAATTAGAGAAATTTGACTTTGAAAGCAAGGACCAAACCGTCTCTTTCACAACCAACCACTTCTCAACCTATGCTGTCGTCTATAAGGATGCCCAAGTCAAGACCAATGCTTGGAGCAAGACCCTGCCACTCACTGGAGAGCAAATGAGCCTCCTGGGACTGGTAGGCCTGATTATCCTAATTGTCTTAGCTTTCGTCTTTATCAAGGCCAAAAAACAAAAATAAACCAGGCCGACTTTCAAATAAGCATCAATCATGGGGCTGGGGCATAAGCCCCAGATGAGGCCAAAGGTCTGAAGTCTTACCTATAAAAACATTGATTTCAGGCCTTTTCTTATGCTAGCAAATTAGGATAAGGGGAAAAGATGATTCCCCCTCCCTATTTGCTCCGCTCCAAAAGCTGTCAGACGGACCGAAAGTTCTATAATAAACAAAACCTCCATTAAATCCTTGATTTTATGGAGGTTTCTCTATCTTATTTATAAACTTTTTGCTGGTCTGGACAGGCTTAACCACCTAGGTAGGCCTTGCGGACTTCATCAGAAGCCAGCAATTCTTGGCCAGTTCCAGAAAGAACGATTTTCCCTGTCTCTAAAACATAGCCTCGATTAGCAATGGACAAGGCCTTGTTGGCATTTTGCTCAATCAAAAGAACGGTCGTTCCCTGTTTTTGAATATCCTGGATAATATCAAAAATTTCTTGGATAAAGATTGGCGCCAAGCCCATTGATGGCTCATCCAATAAGAGGAGTTTAGGAGCACTCATCAAGGCTCGCCCCATAGCTAGCATCTGCTGCTCACCACCTGAAAGAGTGGCAGCATCTTGATTTTTTCTTTCTTCCAAACGTGGAAAACGTGAGAAAACCTTTTGCAAATTAGCCTGATTTTCCTCCCGATTTTTACGGAGAAAGGCCCCCATCTCCAGATTTTCCAAAACGGTCAAACCAGAAAAGACATGCCGACCTTCAGGAACTTGAGAAAGTCCAGCCGAAACAATCTTCTGGGCGGCCTGCCTTTGAATTTCCTGACCTAGAAATTCAATCCGACCCTGGCTAGGACGAACCAGACCAGAAATGGTCCGCAAGATAGTCGTCTTTCCAGCACCATTGGCCCCAATCAGTGAGACAACCTCACCTTCATTGACTTCAAAGCTGACATCTCGGACAGCCTGAATCATCCCATAATGAACCGATAAATTTTCAACTTTCAACATGGACATTAGGCTTCACCTCCTAGATATGCTTCGATTACTCGTTTGTCATTTTTGATTTCTTCTGGCGTTCCATGGGCAATCAAGCGACCATATTCTAGCACATAGATGCGCTCAGTGACATCCATAACCAGACTCATATCGTGCTCAATCAACATAATGGTAATCTTAAATTCGCTTTGAATCCGGCGGATAAGCTTGGTCAATTCAGCTGTTTCCTGGGGATTCATACCCGCAGCAGGCTCATCCAAAAAGAGAATCTTGGGCTCAGTCGCTAGGGCCCGAACGATTTCTAGGCGCCTTTGCTGACCATAGGCTAGATTTTTAGCCAGGGTCTGCGCTTCCTTGTCCAACTCAAAAATTTCCAGGAGCTCCATGGCCCGTTTCCGCAGTTTCTTCTCGCTCTTATAAAAGGCCGGTAAGCGCAGAAAACTTGCCAGGATATGATTTCTGTGATGATTGGTAAAGGCAATCAGCACATTGTCTAAAACAGTCAAGTCTTTAAACAGCCGGATATTTTGGAAGGTCCGAGCCAGGCCCAGACGGGCAATATGGTAGGGTTTCTTGCCATTTAGAAGGTGACCATCCAGATTAACTGTCCCTTCACTAGGCTCATAGACCCCGGTTAAGAGGTTAAAGAGGGTAGTCTTACCCGCTCCATTCGGACCGATTAGGCCAACCAGCTCTCCCTCATTGAGTTCTAGGGTCACATCACCAACAGCGGTCAAACCGCCGAAGTGCTTGGTTAAATTTTTTACATCAAGAAGTGCCATTAGTTGTTGACCTCCTTTTTCTTCTTAAACAATTTGCCCAGGCTAAATTCCCAAGTGCCTAGGAGTCCACCTGGCCGGAAAATCATGACCAAGATCAGGGCCAGAGAGTAGATAATCATCCGAATATTGGCTACGTCCTGTAAGAGGGTATTGAGAACACCCAGGACAATGGCAGCAACCACTGCTCCTGTCATAGAGCCCAGACCACCAAATACAATAATGATGAGGACATTGATAGACGTCATCAAGGAGAAGTCCTTGGGAACGACTGTTCCTACATAACCAGCTTGAAGGGAGCCTGCCATACTAGCCGTCATGGCTCCGATAACGAAGGCGATAACCTTGGCCTTGGTAGTATTGACTCCGACAGACTCTGCCGCAATCTCGTCTTCTCGAACAGATAAAACATTGCGTCCCAGAGGACTGCGGATAAAGTTTACTGTCAATACGATGATTAAAACAGCAAAGATATAAACCAAGGACCAGTTGGTAAAGGACGGAATCCCAGTGATACCGGCAGCCCCATTGGTTAATTGACCGCCATTGACGATGAAAATCCGGACAATTTCAGCCACCCCCAAGGTAGCAATAGCCAGGTAGTCCCCCTTGAGTCGCAGGGTCGGAATCCCGACAACCAGGGCAACCGTTCCCGCAATCAAGGCACCCGCTAGCATGGAGAGGTAAAAGGCACCATAGGTCGTTGCCTGACCAGCTAAGATAGCTGTTGCATAGGCCCCAATAGCCATAAAACCAGCGTGCCCCAGTGAAAACTGACCAGAAAAACCAACGATAAGGTTGAGACCCACAGCCAGAATGATATTGATTCCGATGGACTCTAAAATCTGAATGTAAAAGTCATTGAGCAGGCCTATACTAACTAGACCTGCAATGGCAGCATAGCCGACTATAATAAGGCCAAGCCAAATTAAATTTACTTTTAAATTTTCTTTCATTGCTTACACCTTCTCTTTCACATTCTTACCAAGAATTCCTGAGGGACGAACTAGGAGGATTAAAATCAAGATACCATAAACGATGGCGTCTCGATATTCGGATAGGTTGATGACGGTAGCAAAGGTTTCCAAGATACCGATAACAAAACCACCCAGGGCCGCACCAGGAATAATCCCAATCCCACCGATAACGGCCGCCACAAAGGACTTAATCCCTGGCGTCATCCCCATCAGGGGCTCAAGTGAGTTATAGTAGAGGGCAATGAGGACACCCGCAGCCCCAGCCAGGGCAGAACCCAGGGCAAAGGTAAAGCTGATGGTTTGGTTGACGTTGATTCCCATGAGTTGGGCAGCATCACTATCAACAGAAACAGCCCGCATGGCCTTCCCCATCTTGGTCTTTTGAACAATCAGCTGGAGCAAGACCATCAAAATCAAGGAAACCGCTAAAATGGTTAGTTGGACACTGGTAATCGTGAAGGCCCCCAAGTTGAAGCGAACAGTCTTTAAGACCTGAGGGAAGGGCTTGACATTGGCCCCAACCAAAACGACCATTCCGTACTCCAAGAAGAAGGAAACCCCGATAGCTGTAATCAAGGCAGCAATCCGCGTTGAATTTCTAAGCGGCCGATAGGCCAAGAATTCAATCAAGACCCCTAAGACAGCCGTTCCGATCATGGAAATAATCAGGGCCAGATAAAAGTTGACATGGAGGGAGCCAATCAGGTAATAGCCCATGAAGGCCCCCATCATATAAATATCACCATGGGCAAAGTTAATCAGTTTAATGATTCCATAAACCATGGTGTAGCCTAGGGCTAAGAGCGCATATACACTCCCTAGGATGATCCCGTTTACCAGTTGTTGGAGCATCTTCTACCACACTTTCTAAAATAATAAAGGGAGAGGGGCTACTTTGGGGCTGAAACTCAGAGAAAATCAAACCTAGATGAGGAAGACCTCTTATCAAGAAGGCCCAGCCTATCTGAAGCCCTAGGCCAGGTGAGATTTTCTGGAAAGTTCGGCCAGCCAGGCAGCTACCCCTCCCTTAAGGATGAAAAAATTTCATCGAGCTTTCTAACATTATAACTTGGAAAAACTGGAACTCTCGTCCCAGCTTTTCTTATCCATTCACTAAATTAGGGTTCAACAACTTGGACCTTATCAACCTGACCATTATTCATGGTAACCATATAAGCTGATTTTTCAGTTGTGTGATCCTTATTGATGGTCATCTTACCAGTCACTCCTTCAAAGTCTTTCAACTTAGAGAGGTTCTTGCTGATATCAAGCGAAGTCTTAGCTCCCTTGGCCGCTTCTGCGGCCATATAAACAGAGTCGTAGGCTAGAGCCGCAAACATGGATGGCTCTTCCTTATACTTAGCCTTGTAGGCTTCTAAGAACTTCTTGGTCTTTTCACTGACATCTCCCTTGGTTGCAAAGCCAGAAACAAAGTAGATGTTGTTGGCCCGCTCTGCGGTCGCTTGTTGAACAAATTCATCACCGTTCAAACCATCAGGACCCAAGATTGGTTGCTCAATTCCCATCCCACGCGCTTGGTTCACAATCTTACCAGCTTCGGTATAGTAGGACGGTACCACCAGGGCATCAAATTCCTTACCCTTGAACTTGGTAAGAGCTGCTTGGAAATCTGTGTCCCCACTAGTAAAGGTTTCATCAGCTACGATTTCACCCTTGAAGGACTTACGAAAGGCAGCTGCCGCTCCCTTGGCATAGTCACTTCCATTATCAGTGTAAAGGATAACCTTTTTCAATTTTAAATCATCATTAGCAAATTTTCCTAAGATTTTTCCTTGGAAACGATCTTGAAAGGCTGCAACATAAAGGAAGTCATGACCCTTGGTAATGTCGTCTTGGGTTGCACTTGGGGCAATCAAAGGGACACCTGCCTTATCAGCTTTAGGCGCAGAAGCCGCTGTCGCTCCTGAGGTCGCTGGGCCGACCAGAACATTGACCTTGTCTTGGGTGACTAGCTTGGTTGTGATATTGGCTGCTTCAGCTGTCTCAGACTTATTATCATAGTCTTTGACTTCAAACATCTTACCGTCTACCCCACCAGCAGCATTTATTTCTTCAATGGCTAACTTGGCAGCCTTTTGCTCTGCTCCACCGTAAGCGGCTGTTTGGCCGGATTCTTCAAAGTTAAATCCAATTTTAATCTTATCACCAATCTCTGTACCAGTGGCAGCTGATTTAGATGAGGAAACATCTCCACAAGCTGCGAGCAAGGCTAAACTAGCAAATGTCAACAAGGACAAGCCTAATTTTTTCTTCATGTCTACAAATCTCCTTCAAGATAGGATATGCAAGGCTTCTTGCACTCTTTTTTATTTTATAACCGTTACTAATATACTGAATTATCTGAATATTGTCAATACATTAGGCCGATTTTTTCCTCTAAACTTTTATGGCTCAACGGTTTCGACCTTGTCCACCGCTCCATTATTCATAGTTACCATCAGAGCTGACTTCTCAGTTGTGTGGTCCTTATTGATAGACATCTTACCAGTAACCCCTTCAAAGTCCTTCAACTTAGCAAGCTTGTCCTTGATGTCAGCAGAGGTCTTAGCCCCCTTGGCTGCTTCTGCGGCCATATAAACAGAGTCATAGGCTAGGGCTGCAAACATGGATGGATTTTCCTTGTATTTAGCCTTGTAGGCTTCGAGGAACTTCTTGGTCTTATCAGTCATATCACCTGTAGTTGCAAAACCAGTGATGTAGTAGATATTGTTGGCATATTGATTGGTTGCCTGTTCTACAAAGGCGTCACTATTGAAACCGTCAGGACCCAAGATTGGTTGCTCAATTCCCATACCACGCGCTTGGTTAACGATTTTACCAGCCTCGGTATAGTAACCAGGAATGACAATGGCATCAAAGTCCTTGTTCTTGAGCTTGGTAAGAGCTGCTTGGAAGTCGGTATCTCCCGCTGTAAAGGTCTCATCGGCTACGATTTCACCCTTATAGGCAGAACGGAAGGACTTGGCAATTCCCTTGGCATAGTCACTACCATTATCTGTATAAAGGATAACCTTTTTAGCCTTGAGGGTGTCTGCATACTTGGCCAAGATTTTTCCTTGGAAACTATCTTGGAAGATGGCTACAAAGAGGGAGTCGTGACCCTTGGTCAAACCGTCCTGGGTCGCACTTGGAGTGATGAGGGGAACTCCCGCCTGGTCTGTACTCTTAACAGCGGCCCCTGTCGCTCCTGATGTAGCTGGTCCAATAACAACATTGACCTTGTCCTTGCTGGTCAACTTACTAGAAATCTGGGCTGCTTCAGCTGTTTCTGACTTATTATCATAGTCATAGACCTTGAACTTCTTGCCATCTACACCACCAGCTGCATTGATTTCTTCAATGGCCAACTTGGCTCCACGTTGCTCTGCACTACCGTAGGCACCTGTTGTTCCTGTTTCCTCCAGGTTCAAGCCGATTTTAATCGTATCGCCCTCAATCTTTGTCCCTGAGCTAGCTGCCCCACCATTGGTAGAGACATTCCCACAGGCTGCTAGAAAGGTGGCCCCTAGAAGGGTCACCAGAGTTGCCTTAAATCGTTTTTTCATATCATCGACTCCTTTAGTTCTTAAATGATTAAATAATAATATACAGAATTATCTGAAAATTGTCAACCTTTTTTACAAAAAAATTTGCCAGGCCCTTCTAGGCCTGTTTAAAGAGGCTACCTACAAAGTTAGTATCCAAGTCCTTGATGTGACAAAGTCGGACTTCTTTGACATATTTTTCACCCAGCAGGCGCTGTCTGACTTCTTCTACCTGATCCTCTTCTACATAGAGTTGCAGATAGCGGCGTCTCCTTGAATGATAGATAATATCCCCAAAGGCTGCCAGCTTTTTGGCATCTCGATTATAGTAGAGATAGACAATCAAGCCGATTCTAGCTTCCTTTTCAAACATGGTATTCCTTTCTTGCTTCCTGAGGAAGCTCCCTTTGGCCTTCTGACTAGCCACAAAAATCAAAGGAGTCCCCAAGAATATTTTTTCACGAGGCTAGCTTCAAGCAAAACTAGCACTTGTTTGATTATACCAAAAAAGCGGGGCTTGCGCCCCACTTTTTTCAATTATTTTAAGCTAAATTGGTATTTTCCATAATTTCATCAATAAAGCCGTAGTCCAGGGTTTCCTGGGCATTCATCCAGTAATCGCGTTCAGCGTCCTTGTGGATTTGCTCAATTGGCTTGCCAGAGTTCTCAGAAAGGATTCTTTCCAAGGTATTACGAGTTTTGAGCAAGCGTTCAGCTACAATAGCCATATCAGTTTGTTGGGTACCGCTACCTGTTCCTCCCATTGGTTGGTGAATCAGGTATTCAGCATTTGGAAGCATAAAGCGTTTGCCCTTGGCTCCGCTTGACGCGATAATGGTTCCCATTGAGGCTGCCATTCCCATAACGATGGTTTGAACATCTGACTTGATAAAGTTCATGGTGTCCATGATGGCTAGACCTGCTGGTACAGAACCACCCGGAGTATTGATGTAAAGGTAGATATCCTTGCTACTATCTTGGGCGTCCAAAAAGAGGAGCTGGGCAATGATAGAGTTGGCCATATTGTCCTCAACTTGGCCTGTCAGCATGATAATGCGGTCTTTTAGGAGCCGCGAGTAAATGTCATAGGAACGCTCTCCACGACTGGTTTGTTCGATAACTACTGGAATCATAGTTTTTCTCTCCTTTAGTAAAATTGAGTGCGAATCAATCCTTGTCACTCTAACTGATATGCTTTATTATACCTCTTTGGTCAAAAAAGGTCAAACAAAAAACTTACTTGGTTCCAAAGAGCCTGTCCCCGGCATCTCCCAGTCCAGGGACGATATAGCCATTTTCATTGAGCTTTTCATCTAGGGCAGCAGTGAAAATATCGATATCTGGGTGGGCCTTTTGCAGGGCAGCCACTCCTTCTGGGGCAGCTACTAGGCAGACAAACTTGATGTTGCTAGCTCCCCGTTTTTTTAAGGAATCAATGGCTAAAATAGCGGATCCCCCCGTTGCTAGCATGGGGTCGACAACAAAAATTTGCCGGTGCTTGATGTCCTCTGGTAGCTTAACCAAATATTCGACCGGCTGTAGGGTCTCCTCATCCCGATACATACCGATGTGGCCGACCTTGGCTGCAGGCACTAGGCTCAAGAGGCCATCCACCATACCGATTCCTGCCCGCAAGATTGGGACAATTGCTAATTTCTTTCCAGCTAACTGCTTTTGCACTGTCTTGGTAATGGGGGTTTCGATTTCCACATCTTCCAAGGGTAAATCACGCAGGACCTCATAACCCATCAGCATAGCAATCTCATTGACCAATTCCCGAAAGGCCTTGGTTGATGTATCTGTCCGCCGCAAGATAGACAGTTTGTGCTGAATGAGAGGGTGTTGGATAACTTGAAATTTTTCCATAATAGGACTTCCTTTTCTACTTTATTTAGTTTCCAGAAAAAGCAGAAGTAAAGAGGGCCATAAGGACCTAGACGAGGACTGGCTTTATCTAGATTTAGCGGGCTACTCAATTCTGATTTCCCAAAAGTATAATCATCTCATTATACCAAAAAGCCTTTAAAAAGGCTTGCTTCAAGAGCAAACCTTCTTAAAATTATAACCATTCCTTGTAACGCTCGATATATAGGTGCTTGACAAAGGTCACGCTGACCATATAAAGAATGATAATCAAAAATAGGAAAATAAAGTAAATTCCATTTAATGGAGCCACCTTAATCAGACTGGCTAGCGGGCCATAAGGAATAAAGGTGACAAAGAGGGCCGCTGCTAGGGTTGTCAAAACAACGGACAAGGCTGGCCGACTATGAACAAAGGGCAGCTTAGGTGAACGCAGCATATAGATAACCATGGTCTGGGTCCACATGGACTCTAGGAACCAACCTGTTTGGAAAATAGTGATAAAGGCTGTAGAGTCTCCGTTTAGATAGTTGCTGCCGGTCAACATAGGCGCAATGATAAAGTAGAGCAAGAGGAAGGTCAAGCAGTCAAAGATGGAGCTGATTGGACCAATCCAGGCCATGAAGCGCGTGATTGACTTGGCGGTCCAAATCCTTGGCTTCTTGAGAAATTCACTATCAACATTATCAAAGGGCAGGGCGATACAGGAAATATCATAGACTAGGTTGAGCACGATGAGATGGATAGGAGCCATCGGGAGGAAGGGCAGAAAGATGCTAGCTACCAAAAGGGAAAAGATATTCCCGAAGTTGGAGCTGACCGTCATCTTGATGTACTTGGTCATATTGGCATAGACCTTGCGCCCTTCAACCAGACCTTTTTCCAAGACCAGCAGGTCCTTGTCCAAGAGGATAACATCGGCCGTTTCCTTGGCAATATCGACAGCGGTATCAACCGAGATACCTACATCAGCCACCTTCATTGATGGAGCATCATTGATCCCATCACCCATATAGCCCACCTTGTGACCATTGGCCTTGAGCTGTAAAATAATTCGAGCCTTTTGGTCAGGAGATAGCTTGGCAAAGACCGTCGTTTTCTCCACAGCCTGACTCAAGTCATCATCAGACATCTGATCTACCACAGAGCCTAGCAGAATCTCATCTACATCCAGTCCTACCTTTTCACAGACAGCCTGGGTCACCTTTTCATTGTCACCCGTTAGGATTTTAGTAGCTACCCCATATTCCTTGAGGATTTTAATGGCTGGCGCCGCTGACGGTTTAGGCGGGTCTAGAAAGGCTAGATAGCCCGTCAAAATCATGTCAGACTCGTCTTCCACAGAGTAGGCATAGTCTAGATCCAACTGGGACTTATAGCTAACTCCCAGCACTCGCAGACCTTGCTCGTTGAGCTGGGCAACTTCTTTTAAAATCTCGGAACGAATTTCCTGGGTCAGGGGCAGGATTTCTCCCTGGTCCTCAACATAGCTAGAAATAGCCAGCATCTCCTCCAAGGCTCCCTTGGTCACCATGCTCACCTCTCCAGCATGGTCCTGAACGAGGACACTCATCCGCCGCCGCTCAAAGTCAAAGGGTAACTCATCAACCTTTTTAAATTTTTGGTCCAGATCCCGCAGGGATTCTTGTTCCTTGGCTTCTTTTTCAGTCCGGTTGATAATGGCCCGGTCCATGAGATTTTTAAGACCTGTTTGGTAGTAAGAGTTGAGATAGGCCCGACGTAAGACCTGTAAATCAAGATTAGAATGGATATCCAAGGGATACTCTAGGACAATCTCGTCTTGAGTTAGGGTGCCTGTCTTATCTGTACAAAGGATATCAATAGCTCCTAGGTCCTGGATGGCATTTAATTTTTTGATGACAACCTTTTCCTTGGCCATAATAATCGACCCCTTGGCCAGACTAGCAGTGATAACCATAGGCAGCATTTCCGGAGTCAAACCAACTCCGACACTCAAGGCGAAAACCCCAGCTTCCAGCCAGTCTCCGTCGGTCAGTCCATTGATTAAAAAGACAACAGGAACCAAGACTAGCATGAGACGAATCAAGAGCCAGGAAATACTATTCATCTCCCGCTCAAAAGAAGTCGGCTCATCATAAGTGTTGAGGGTCTGCTCAATGGCTCCCATCATGGTCTCATCTCCGACGACTAAAACCAAGGCAGTGGCCCGACCACTGATAACAGTAGTTCCCATAAAGGCTAGAGAGTCTGCCTCCAAAAGATTATCCACTTGGTTATTTTCAGCCTTATTGAGAGCCAACTTTTCAATGGCGTCACTCTCTCCAGTCAGACCAGACTGCTGGACGAAAAAGTCACGCGACTCTAGCAGAACAACATCTGCCGGTAGCATATCTCCCGCACTCAGCTCAATCATGTCACCGACAACCAAGTCATCGATAGGAATTTCCTGGGTCTCTCCCTCCCGGGTCACACTGACAGTATTGACAATCATCCGCGATAGATTACTAGCTGCCTTATCACTCCGCAATTCCTGAATAAAACGAATAGTACCGGATAGGAGGACTAAGATAACTATGATGAAAAAGGTCGTTGGATCTGCCTCACCAGGCTTGGCCAACCAAACATTGGTTACCAAGGATACTAGGGCAATCAACAAGAGTATAACCGTAAAAGGATTGATGATGGACTCGTAAATCTTGCGCCAAAGCGGTACTTCCTGCCCCTTGGTAATCACATTCTCTCCATACAAGTCCCGATTTTCATCGACCTGCTCCTGACTGAGCCCAATTTTGGCTGTCTTAAGACTAGCCATTGTTTCTAGAATAGGCACTTGCAGTGCCTCTGTCAATCTTTCTTTTGCTGTTTTCAATTTGATTTCTCCTCTAATTTTTTAGACTAGAGTCGACAACTACAAACCAGGAGAATACCAGCTTGCAACTTCGACTAGCAAGGGTTTCTCCGGATGACCATCTTCTGGCATTCTCCTCACCTCCTTTAATAAGATACAAAGCCCGTTAAGAAAACGAAGAAAAAATAGGCGGCCGAACAGGAGTTGCTAGCAACTCCGTTGTGAGACCCCCGCAAGGACAACTAGCTTGGAGGTAAGCATTAGCGCCACCTACAAGCAGATGTCTACTGCGTCTGGATATCACAACTACTCATTTGCGTATTTTCCGAAGCTTTTAGCTCGAGTTCAATTCTAAGATACAAAGCCCGTTAAAAAATCGAAAGAATTTTAGGGAAATTGACGAAGGTTCTCCAGAACCTAGGAAATTTCATCTAAATTCCGAGATTTTAGGGCGTGTTCAATTAACAAGATACAAAACCCGTTGGCAGACTGCTTCATCGCTATTGCTGAACGCAATGCTCTGAAACGAAAGCCACTAGCGTGCCCTTTCTACAGTCTGCACTAATTTTCCAAGCAAAAATTATCGTTTTGCTTGGAAAATGTCGAAAAACGAAGAAAAAATAGGCGGCCGAACTTAGCTAGCTTTTTAGTTTCTAGGCTAGCCTTCAAACAGTCCACCGGACTGTTTGAACCCTAGGCAAGGCTGACTAGCTAGGTGACAAGTCACTAGTGACGATGGCAACTAGCATACTGCTACTGCGTCCTGAGTTCAGCACTAGCCCCTTGGCAGACTATTTTATAACTGTCCACCTATCTGGCCTACTCTTTTGGCGCAAGCAAAAAGTCCCGCCTTGAAATCAGGGCGAGACTATCTTTAGTTTGGACGTTAACCGTTCAAGCTTTAACTCCATAGGGCAATGAAACGACGTTAGTTGTGACCTTAGCGATCACCACTGTTGACCAGCGCGTAGTGTCTCCACTCCTTTGCGGCAGCCGTCCGTATCCCTATGGTAGCCTCACCTACCGAAATGATGCAAAGAGCCTTACATAAACGAAGTCTCTTTTCTCCAAAAACCACTATACTCCACTTTTATAGGAATGTCAATAGTTAAGAGTCATTTCTTTGCTCAAATTGGGCGAGACTGCTCGCTATCCTGCGACAAACTTCTTCAACAATCCTTTTGGGTGCTGCGATATTGAGGCGAGCATGCAAGGAGCCTTCCTTACCAAAATCTGTCCCTCGGTTGAGAATGACCTTGGCCTCATCATGTAGAAGCCGGTGCAGCTGGTCATCTGTCAAAGCATAGGCTGAAAAGTCCAGCCAAATTAGGTAGGTCCCCTGCGGTTTCATAATCTTTAATTGGGGAGCCTGCTTGGCAAAGTAAGCCACTGCAAAGTCAATATTTTCTTCCAGAACAGCCTTTAGCTCCTCTAACCAAGGCTTGCCATAACGGTAGGCAGTCTCCGTTGCCAAAAGGCCCAGACTAGAGATTTCATGTTGATTATTGGCTAGTTGCCGCTTCCGAAATTTACTGCGCAGACTAGGATTTTCAATCACAGCATAACTATTTTTAGTTCCCGCAATATTAAAGGTCTTGGTCGCGCTGGCTAAGACCAGACTAAAGTCCTTAAAATCAGGCGAAACTGTGTTGATAGAATGATGGTGATTGCCAAAGAGGACTAAGTCCTGATGGATTTCATCTGAAATCAAAATAATCTCATGCTTCTGGCAGAGTCGGCCAATCTTTTCCAAGTCTTCTTTGGACCAGACACGACCACCTGGATTGTGGGGGTTGCAGAGCAAGTAAATCTTGACCTGATTGTCGACCAAGTCCTGCTCAAGTTGCTCAAAGTCAATCTCAAATAAGCCATCCTTTTCTTGCAGAGAATTTGTCACTAGCTTGCGCTGGTTAAACTGAATGCTGCGGGCAAAGGGAGGGTAGACCGGTGTGTTAATTAAAACCGCATCACCTTCCTTACTAAAAGCCTGGATGGCAGTTGAAATAGCAGGGACCACTCCCTCAATTAAAAGCAGGGCCTCCTCTTCAAAATAATAGCCATGCTCCTTGCGCTCCCAGTCCATAATGGCCTGAAAAAGGGTTGAGCTAGCATAGTTATAGCCATAGACCAGCTGGTCAGCATAGTCGTGAATGGCCTGTCTAATCTCAGCTAGCACTTCAAAGTCCATATCGGCTATCCAGGCCGGCAAAAGCTCAGAATCCGCCTCGACTTCCTTCCACTTAACACTATTTTGCCCCAAACGTTTGGGGGCGGTTTGAAAATCATACTGTCCCATCTTAGTCCTCCAAAGCTGCTTTCAAGTCTGCAATCAAGTCTTCTGCTGCTTCAATCCCAATCGATAGACGTAGCAAGTCGTCTGTCAAACCATAGGAATAGCGGACTCCTAAAGGGATATCAGCATGGGTCTGGGTAGCCGGATAGGTAATCAGACTTTCTACTCCACCTAGACTTTCGGCAAAGGTAAAGACCCGCAGGCTGTTCAAAATAGCTGGAATTTTCCATTCATCAACTACTTTAAAAGAAATCATACCTCCGCGGCCAGGATAAAGAACTTCCTTGACCTGGGGACTTTGCTCCAGAAAGGCAACAATTTTTTGGGCGTTCTGCGTCGAGCGTTCCATTCTTAATGAAAGAGTCTTGAGACCTCTGAGCAAGAGGTAGCTATCAAAAGGAGATAGGACCGCACCAGTAGTATTGAGATTATAGAAAAGTCGCTCGTATAACTCGCTATCACTTGTCATAACCGCTCCAGCCAGGACATCATTGTGGCCGGCCAGATACTTGGTCGCTGAATGAAGGACCAAGTCGGCCCCCTGGGACAGGGGACGTTGATAAATAGGGCTATAAAAGGTATTATCGACAATGACTATGGCCCCCTGCTCTTCATGGGCTATTTGAGAAAGGCGGGCCAAATCATACTCTTGCATGAGGGGATTGGTCGGCGTCTCGATATAAAGAATATCAACATCCTCCTGCTTTAACTTGCGAATCAACTCCTTTTCACTATTGGCATAGGTGAAGGAATAGATACCCTCACTTTCCATCTGATTAAACCAACGGAAACTTCCCCCATAGAGATCGCGTACTGCCAGGACCCGACTGCCCACAGGAAAGGCCGAGAAGGCCAGGACGATTGCACTCATGCCTGAGCTAGTTGCCAAAGCATAGTCAGCCCCCTCAATGGCAGCCAGTGTTTCTTCCAGGGCCGCTCGGGTAGGATTTTTAGTTCGTGTATAATCGTAGCCTGTCGATTGGCCAAATTCCGGATGTTGGTAGGTTGTCGAAAAATGTAGGGGGGTGGTTAAAGCCCCAGTCTTTGAGTCTGTCTTGACTCCAGCCTGGGCTAAGAGTGTATCTAGCTGCAATTTTTCTGTCATCTGGCACCTCGCAAAAATTTCTTATTACTATTGTAGCACCTTCTGGAAAAAGTAGGCTTTGTTCTTTTCAAGAGCTAGATATAGTTTCAACTTATAACTTCTTTCAATAGGTCAACCCAAGACTACTCCTACTTTATCCTTGTCTCCCGGCATTTGAGTGTCTGGTAAGTTACACTTGACAAGCAAAAATCCGATTGCTTTAAACATATAAAAAGAGGAGCCTAATCTGGCTCTCTCTAAAATGTAGCTTTTCATCTATTCATTATTGTTAATAAATACCTTTAATTTATATGAAGTTTTCGTCTTAGGCTAGCTGCTTTAGATCCGATAAAGCGATCCATTAGACGCACTCTGAGAGCTAAACCACCATAGATAGCCAGACCAAGACCGCCAATCAACAAAAGATGAACCATGCTGGATACACGGCCATTGGCTTGGAAAAAGAGGCTTAAGAGGAGGTCTCCTCCCGCTACAAAGATGGACATAAGCAAGGTCAAAATACTAATCAGAATGCTTCGTTTCACCAGATTCTCTGGATTAAGACCTGTTACCTGCTTGATTTCTCGATACATGAGAACAATAGGAACGATTAAGCCGATGGTCGTCGCTGCTAAGGGACCATAGGCCTTAAACAGATAGATAAAAGGAATTTGTAGGACGATTTTCACAGCTACCCCATAGAGGAAGTAAATAATGGCCTTCCGGTTTTGGAAGAGGGCCTGAATCATGGGAGCCAGTACCGTATAAAGACCTAGAATAATGGTCTGGAGCATGGCAAAGATAAAGAGGCCCAGGGCCAGACTATCTGGCTGACCATAAAAGACGGTATAGAGGGGAGCCGCCACTAGGACAGAGCCTACCGTTGCTGGCAGGAGGAAAAAGAGCAGCATGCTTAGATTGTCCTGAACAAGGCGGGCCGCTGCTGGAAAGTCCTTCTTGACATAGTTTTCGGTCAAGAGCGGAATCCCGACACCTCCGATAGAGGTCGCTACCGCAATTAAAATCATGGTGATTTTATTAGGGTTGGCTGAAAAGTAGCTAAACATAACCCAAAGCTCGGAATGGCTGTATTTACCGATACTATTCATAGTATTGATAAAGGTCATCTGGTCAATGATTTGGAACAGTTGGATGGCCGAACCTGTGATAATAAAGGGAATAGCCTCACGAATGGTATCAAGGAGCAGGGCTTGGCTATTGATTTGCGCCCGATTTTGAGACCTAGCAAAGATTGAAGGAAGCATCTGGCTCTTCCAGAGGAAGTAAAAGAGGACCAGCATGCTGGCCAGCATACCGATAAAGGCGGCAAAGGTTGACTGGGTCACTGCCTCTACATAATTTTTAGAACCTAAATTCATGATAAAGTAGGTGGTCAAGAGCATCCAAATAACCCGAATGAGCTGCTCAGCGATTTGACTGAGGGCATAGGGCATGAGATTATTAAAGCCCTGGAAAAAGCCGCGAATCACACTCATAGAAGGGAAAATCAAGACAGCCCAAGATAGGCTTTGCATGATTGGAACCAAGTCCTTGCCCCCACCTGAAAGACTGGCCAAGAGCGGGGAGAAGAGATACATGGCCAGGGCAAAGATAGCCCCCAAAATCAGCATAAACTTGAGAAATTCCCGAATCAGGGCAAAACTACGTTCTTCTTGGTCAACAGTATTGTACTTGGCCACCTGTTTAGCTACTGCGACCGGCACTCCTGCCGTCGAAATCAAAAGAAACCAAGCATAGATATTATAACCTGCGGTAAAAAGACCATTGGCCTCGGGGCCATGCTGGCCCATCCAGATATACCAAGGGATAATATAGATGGCTCCCAAAAAACGGCTGATAAAATTACTGGCTGTCAGCCAGGCAGTCCCTCGCAACATTTTTTCCTGTTGGCTTGTTTGGCTTTGTTCTGTCATAAATTTCCTCTTAGTCTTTCTTACTTAATATTATAAACTTTTCCTCTCCTCTTGTAAAACTTGCCCTCATTTTTAGGCTCATTTCCTAGCCTAATTTAAAAATTATTTCTGCTTGCCTAAAAAGTTCACTACTAGAGTAAGGTTGAAAGGAAAGCTCCTCAAAAGGGACGCAGACAATTTTGCCAAAGACCTTGATTTATCAGCCTCAAGAGACTATAATACAATATAGGAATATTGACAGAAAGTATAGATAAAAACCATGATAAAAATTGAAACGGTATTATCCATTTTAAAAAAGGACCAGAACTTTCGCGAAATTCTGGACCAGGGCCATTACTATTATGAATATCAGCAGGTCAGCTTTGAAGCCTTGAGTTACGATAGTCGCAAGGTCGATGAAAAGACCCTCTTTTTTGTCAAGGGGGAGAATTTCAAAAAGGAATTTCTAGAAGAGGCCGTTGGGGCTGGGCTTACTTTTTATGTCAGCGAAAAAGACTTTGAGCTAGCCATTCCAGTCATCCTGGTCAATGACATCAAACAAGCCATGAGCTTAATTGCCATGGAATTTTACGGGAATCCCCAGGACAAGCTAAAACTTCTGGCCTTTACTGGGACTAAGGGTAAGACGACAACAGCCTACTTCGCCTATCATATCCTCAAGGAGGGTCATAAACCAGCCCTGTTATCGACCATGAACACCACCCTGGACGGTCAGACCTTCTTTAAATCAAGTCTGACCACACCTGAAAGTCTGGATCTTTTAGACATGATGGCTCAGGCTGTTGCTAATGGCCGGACCCATCTCATCATGGAGGTATCTAGCCAGGCCTACCTAAAGAAAAGGGTTTATGGTTTGACCTTTGATGTTGGGGTCTTTCTCAACATCAGCCCCGACCATATCGGGCCGATTGAACACCCCAACTTTGAGGACTACTTCTACCACAAGCGACTCTTAATGGAACACAGTCGGGCCGTTATTATTAACAGCGGCATGGACCACTTCCAACTTCTTAAAGAGCAGGTAGCAGGTCAGGACCACGACTTTTACGGGCCAGGCTCTGCCAACTATATCGAAAATTCCCAAGCCTTCTCCTTTAGGAGCCAAGGGAAGCTAAGCGAGGATTTTGACATTCAGCTCATCGGTCTCTTTAATCAGGAAAATGCCTTGGCGGCTGGTCTAGCCTGCCTAAGACTGGGAGCTTCCAGAGAGGAGATTAAGAGGGGAATTGCGGCCACTCGTGTCCCTGGCCGAATGGAGGTCCTAACCCAAGCCAATGGGGCCAAGGTCTTTGTGGACTATGCCCATAACGGGGAAAGCCTGAAAAAATTACTAGAGGTTGTCGAAAGTCACCAGACTGGTAAAATTATCCTCATCCTGGGAGCTACGGGCAACAAGGGCCAGAGCCGCCGGAAGGACTTTGGCCTCCTCCTCAACCAGCACCCCCAAGTAGAGCTCATCCTAACTGCGGACGATCCAAACTTTGAAGATCCGGCCCAGATTGCCCAAGAAATTGCTAGTTATATTGAGCGTCCAGTAGCCATTGAAGTAGACCGTGAGTTGGCCATTAAAGAGGCCCTCAGCCGGACCCAGCAGGTAGGTGATGCGGTCATCATTGCAGGTAAGGGGGCGGATGCCTACCAGATTGTCAAGGGCGAGAAAGTCGCCTATCTAGGTGACTATCCCATCGCTGAAAAATATTTATAAGCAAGCCAAAAAGAGCAGAACTTGCTCAAAAGGAAATACCGCTAAATTATTGATGTCGACTTTAGGACTCTAGTCCTAACTTGTAAGCCTGGGATCCGTCTAAGTGACTAGATAAATGAGGCCAAACTTGTATCAAAGGGCCATGTCCACATAGGCTAGGCTTAAATCAAAGGCTTAATACGCCTGGCTCATATTTTTATGTATATAAAGGTTGGAGGTTTTTGTCTCCGACCTTTTTTGCTGGCGGGTTTAGAGAGAGCTTGTGTCGCCTTTTCCGTCTATAAGTAGCTTGCTAAATTTCATTATTCCCTTCATCAGCAAAGGAAAAGAGGGAACTTTTGAAATTTTCCTGGAAATCTATCTTTTACAAACATTAAATTTTCTGAAAACTCTTTTTTTCTAAGAAAACTTGTGCTATAATCATATCTGATAAAAGTAGACAGAAAGGTTTTTTATGTCTGAAATTCGGGCGCAAGCGATTCAAGTTGCCTATGAGCAAAAGACCATTATTGATAACTTAGACTGCCAATTAGCTAGCCGTCAGATTACCACTATCATCGGTAGCAATGGTTGTGGCAAGTCAACCCTGCTCAAGGCCCTGACTAGGATTCTACCAACCAAGGCTGGTCAGGTCCTACTAGATGGCAAGGATTTGGCCCAGCTGGCCACCAAGGATGTGGCTAAAAAGCTGGCCCTCCTGCCCCAAACCATGGAGGCTAGCGAAGGAATCACCGTCTATGACCTGGTCTCCTATGGCCGCTTCCCCCACCAGTCTGGCCTGGGACGACTGACTCCCGAGGACCGAAAGCAAATTGCCTGGGCCATGCAGGCCACATCTATTGAGGACTTTGCTGACTGGCCGGTGGATGGACTGTCTGGTGGACAAAGGCAGAGGGTCTGGATTGCCATGGCCCTGGCCCAAGATACCGAGACCATCTTTTTAGATGAGCCAACCACCTATCTGGACCTAAACCACCAGCTAGAAATTCTAGAATTACTGGAAGAGCTCAACCAGAAAAAGCAAAAGACTATCGTCATGGTCCTGCATGATCTTAATCTAGCCGCCCGTTTCTCCCAACAGTTGATTGCCATGAAAGAGGGGCAAATCAAGTATCAGGGAGGGGTGGAAGAGATAATGACTCCCGCTATTTTAGAGGATATCTTCCAAATTCAGGCTCAAATCATTCGCGACCCTATCCAGAATAAGCCCCTATGTCTGACCTATCAACTCATTAAAGATTAACTTAGAAAGGTTTATCATGAAAAAAATTTTTTCAGTCCTAACACTGACCTTGCTCGCCCTTGTCTTAGTAGCTTGTGGCTCTAACAAACAGTCAAGCAAGCAGCTATCTAGCATGCCAAAAATCGAAGGCTTCACCTACTATGGAGATATTCCTAAAGATCCTCAAAAGATTGCCAGTCTCTCCTCTACCTATACTGGCTACCTCTTAAAACTAGGTTTCGACCCTGTTGCTGTTACCTCCTACGATGCTAAAAACCCTGTCCTCAAGGACAAGGTGAAATCAGCCAAGGTCCTCATGCCAGATGATTTGGAAAGCATTGCCAAGACCAAACCTGATTTGATTGTGGTTGATGCAGATGATAAAAATGTCAAGGAACTAGCCAAAATCGCGCCAACCATTGCCATCAAATACGGCAAGAACGACTACCTAGCCATCCACAGCAATTTCGGTAAGATTTTCGGTAAGGAAAAAGAAGCCGACAACTGGATTAAGGACTGGAAGTCCAAGACAGCCAAAATCGGGCAAGACCTAAGGGGCAAGCTCGGTCAAGAGACAACCTTTACTGTGGCTGGTCTCTTTGAAAAGGAAATCTACCTCTTTGGAAACAACTGGGGTCGAGGTGGCGAGGTCATCTACCAAGCCCTCGGTTTTGATGCCCCACAAAAGGTCAAGGACCAAGTCTTTAAACCAGGCTACCTGGCTGTCACTCAAGAAACAGTCGGTGATTATATCGGTGACTACGTCCTCGTAGCAGCTGAAAATGAGGAAACAGGAAGTTCCCTCTATGAGAGCGATATCTGGAAGGCCATTCCCGCTGTTCAAAAGGGCCACGTCCTCAAGGTTGACGCCAATGCCTTTTACTTCAATGACCCTCTAACCCTCGAATACGAGCTTGATGTCATTCAAAAAGGGCTGGAAAAGATACAATAGGGAGAAAAATCCATGATCCATTCTTCAAGCTTCCTCAAGAAAAATAAGCCAAAAAGATTTTGGCTTGTTTTTTTCATCCTCCTCCTGGTCTTAATCTTGAGTTTCTATGCCAGCCTGCGCTGGGGGATTCCTTCCTTCTCCCAAAAAGAGCTCTTTGAGACCCTGCTCCATCCTTTTCAGGAAAGCCATAGTCAAAATATTATTATTGATATTCGCCTCCCCAAAAGCATTGCCGCAGTTCTAGTCGGGGCAGCCTTTGCTGTATCTGGAGCTATCATGCAGGGTTTGACCCGCAATGCCATTGCTGATCCTGGTTTACTGGGTATCAATGCTGGAGCTGGCCTAGCCCTTATCTGCGCCTATGCCCTCTTTAAAAACCTGCATTATAGTGGCATTTTACTTTTCTCCCTTCTGGGAGCGCTCCTAGCAACGGTCCTCGTTTTTCTGCTTTCCTATCATCCTAGACGGGGGTTTGAACAACTCCGACTGGTCCTATCCGGAGCCATGATTGCCAGTCTCTTGACCGCTATTGGCCAAGGGATTACCCTGGCCTTTAATCTCTCCACTGCTGTGATTGGCTGGCAGGCCGGGGGGCTGCTCGGGACCAACTGGAAGATGTTGGAAATCATTGCTCCCTTTATCATTTTAGGCCTTATTTTAAGCCAAGTTTTTGCCCACCAGTTGACCATTCTCAGTCTCAATGAGACCCTGGCCAAGGGCTTAGGTCAAAAAACGCAGCAGGTAACCTTCTTCTTTTTAAGTATGGTCTTAATTTTATCAGCGGCGGCAGTCGCCCTGGTCGGAAGTCTAGCCCTGGTTGGTCTGATGATTCCCCATTTTATCAAGTCTTTTAGCGGTCGCAACTATCAGAAAATCCTGCCCCTATCGGCCCTACTGGGCGCTGTCTTTATGCTCTGCTGTGACTTGCTAGCTAGCTACATGGTCGGAACGCCTCTAAGCGCCCTAGTTAGTCTAGCTATCTTACCTAGTTTTCTCTATCTGATGCGAAAGGGGGCCTTCTATGAGAAATGAGAAAAAGATAAAGACCTTCTTTCTCCTCATGCTGCTAGCAATCATCCTTTTAAGCCTACTTTCCCTGTCCCTAGGCGATTACAGCTTCAATCTAGAAGAGAGCCTAGCCTTTATCAGTGGCCAGGCCGATCAGGGAACTAGGTTTATCCTAGGGGATCTCCGTCTCCCTCGAATTCTGGTCTGTCTCTTGGCTGGGGCCTCTCTGGGGATGAGCGGGGTCCTACTCCAGACCTTTACCCGCAATCCCTTAGCCGACTCAGCGACCCTAGGAGTCAATGCAGGAGCCGGAATAGTCATCACCTTGGCCATCAGCTGGTGGGAAATTAGTGATCCTGGTCTTATCCTCTACCTTCCCTTTATCGCTATGCTGGGAGGGCTGGCTACGGTCCTGGTCACCTACTTTATCTCCCATCAGACGGGCCAAGCAATCAGTCCAGCCAAGGTCATTATTTCAGGTGTCACCTTATCAACAATCCTGTCATCCAGCATGATTGCCATTACTGGCCGCGTCAATCAAAACAAGCTAACCTATGTCATCAACTGGTTAGCTGGAAAAATTACAGGTAACAATTGGGAAAGCCTGGCCCTGGCCAGTCCCATCCTCCTCCTCTTTTGGCTAGCCATTTACAGCCGGTCCCATAAGCTCAATATCCTCTCTCTCAATGAGGAACTGGCCCTAGGGCTGGGACTTAATGTCAAAAGAGAGCGCCAGCTCCTACTGGCCCTGGCCAGCGGTCTGGTCGCCTTTAGCTTGTCGCTAGCTGGTAACATCTCCTTTGTCGGTATGCTGGCCAGCCACATCAGCAAACGTTTCCTACCCGGAGACCATCGGCTAACCCTACCCGCCAGCATGCTCTGGGGTGCCTTAATCATGCTCCTAGCCGATACCATCACCCGCTCCTTTCTGATTGGCTCCTCCATTCCGACGGGTATCATTATCTCCATTATCGGAGCCCCCTATTTCCTCTATCTGCTCTATCGGACACAGAAATGAAAGCCAAAAATATTTCTGTCTCCTTCTAGACAGTAAAATCCCCTATCGAATCGATTCGATAGGGGATTTTTGGACCTATTTTTCCTTATCAAAAGCCTTTTTGACACCATCAACAGCCCCTTCAAGGGCATCCTTAGCATCTTTGGCTACTTCTTTGGCTTTGGCAGCTGTTTTTTCAACCGCTCCTTCAACTTCTGTCTTTTTATCACCTGTTAATTTACCAAAACCTTCTTTTACAGAAGCTTTAGCTTGGTCGAATTTTTCTTCTACTGACATAGATTGGCCTCCTTGATGCTTGAGCACTAGTAAGTGCTTGATTTTTAGTTAACGATAATTTGGTATCGCTTCCACTATTATAGCCTTTCTCAGCTAGAAAGACAAAAATCTTGCTTAGCAAGGGACCCGAAAAATCAGTCTATCCTTGTCAAAGTCCAGTTTCAGCCGATACTTGCCTGTTTCTGTCAGGTCAATATAACCCAAAAGAAGCAGGACGTCCACAAAAATATCTTTCTTTTTCTGCATTAGCTGGTCCTTACGCACGTATTTTAGGAGGAAAGTCGTCATATATTTAAGAGCGTATTCGGGATTGACATCGCCCAAAATAGCATAAAGTTCCTTTTGCTGATCTGATAAGGGATAGGCTCGTCTCAACCTATAAAAATAATTGGACAGGGTTAGGGCCTCGCGACCAAAGTCTGTTTCCTCCAGCAAAATCGCTGCATTGGTTTGATTTTTAAGCTCGGTTGTAAAAGTTAATTTTTCTAACTCCAAGTAGAGCGGGCTCTCCTCCCGCACAAAAATTTCCTGGTCTAGCTCCAACTGCTCCAGACTCTCCAGCAGACTTACTTGCTGAAAATAGCGACGATTGGACCGCCCGATATAGCCGGCCTTGATGTAGCTATCCAGCATGCGGTCAAGATTGGCGACATTAGAAAAATCTCGCTTGATTTGGCGCAAAATCACATCTTCTCTCTGGTCCAAATAGTTAAGCAGCTCCTGAAAAAAGGGCTGGCCAGTCAAGCGACTGGGATTGTAAATTTTAATCATGAAGCTCCCCCTGATAGGTCAATAAAGTCGACTGGGCTAGCTGGCTAGGATTGGTCCCAGCCAAGCCCAGAGGAACGGCCAGACCCAACTGTTGATAATACTCTTGCCAAAAAGGAGAAATCTCCTCCTTGTCATCGCCAAATTTCATAGGAATGGTCTCAAAAATCGGCAGGACTTCTGCTATATACTGGGAGCAATAAAAAGCTTCCTGCTCTGGATAAAAACTATGATTGTAGGGCTTGCCCAAGTGCTTCTCCGCCCTAGCTAGCAACTGGCTTTGCTCAACTTCTGGATAACGATAAAGGGCGTAAGACTCCTCTGGATTTAGGAAATTCTCCAAGGCTTCCTTGATGACACCTCGGTCTGCCGTCGCATGATAGATTTGTCCAGCAAAATAAAGGGCCACATGACTGTAAGCCCCTGTCGTCTCCTGAATGGCCTCAGCCAAGTCCGAAGAACTCTGCACAAAAATCAAATCTCCATTTTGTAAATCTTCTTTTCTCATATCTCTATTGTAGCATAAAATCAACTTACTCGAACAATTTACTGCAAATGAAAGGAATACAAGGCCAGCAAGTCAAGTGTTACCACCAGCAAATAGGAAAGAGAAAATTTCCAACCATAGAGCCAAAGAAAGCTGAGCGTCGCAAGAGCAAAAACTCCAATTTCCAAGACCAATCTTGCTATTCCCCTCAAAGCAGTTGGCGATTTTGGAGCACCATACTTGCTCCAAACAAGGACAAGAGCGGCAGCTAACAAAAGAAAGACCAGCTTTTCAAAAAGAGATTTTTTCAGGAAAAGACTAGCGACTAAGCCCAAGACAGCCAGCAGCTCCACTAAAAAACGAAGCACAAGAATAAGAGTAGGCATCATTTCAACCCCTTATTTAAAATAGTATAATTCAGATAATCTTTGGTAATTTGCTCCAAATGTGCAAAATCAGTAGGCTTCTCTAAGGAATAAACCGAAACCAAGCCTTGCAGAAAGAGGAAAACTCCGCGACTAATATTTAGTTTTTCCTCCTCGCTCAGGTCTTTTGGCAGCAAACTTTCCACATTCTCCCGCAAAATAGCAAAGCACTGCAGGCGAATGCGATTAAGCGGCAAGTCAAAATCTTCTTTATCCACCCGTTCCCCACCAGCAAGCAGTAATAATTGGTAGGAGTTTCGATGTTGAAAAGAAAAGATGACAAAGGTCTCAGCCAAAGCCAGTAACTTTTGCCCCGCAGAAGTTTCTAGCTCCTGAATAGCTAGAAACTGGCTATAAAGTTCCTCCAAGGGCTCTTGCGCCACGGCTGAGAGAATATCATTTTTAGTCCTAAAATAAAGATAGAGTGTGGTATGAGAGCAGCCCGCTCTTTGCGCAATCTCACGAATCCCAACCTCTTCAAAAGATTTCTCTTGAAAGAGCTCTTCTGCCGCTGTTATAATTCTTTCTTTCCTATCTTTTCCCACTACAAAGCCTTTCTAAAGCCGTCTGCTACTTCAAATGCCACTAGAGCATTCTTAATGTCCTTACCATGACAAAGACTGAGAAGAGCCTCAGGATAGCGCTGTAAAACTTCATGCCCACTTGCTAGAGCTTCTGCCATATCTGCTGTAAAGATTTTCATAGGTGGCCGCAATTTTCCGCTTTGACTGCTGGTGAATAAATCCCCTGCAATCAAGACCTGGTCGCTCTCGTGATAATAACAAGTGTGACCTGGCGCGTGACCCGGTGAAAAAATCGCTTTTAATCCCGCTTGAGCTAGCAAATCTTGCCCAGGCTGACTAGACGTCGTCACAAAGAGACCAGGCTCAAAAACTTTCTTTTCTGGCTTCTTACGATTGGGATAAGGGAGCTCCCCTGAAATATAAGGAAATTCGCGCTCATCAATCACTAAAGCTAGGTCAGAAAAAGCCCGCCTGACCTCTGTCAAGCCGCCAATATGGTCAGCATGCCCATGCGTCAGAAAGACAGCCTTTAAGTCCTGCGGAAAATACTGCTTGATGGCATATTTGACCAGAGCAGGCAAGCCCGTATCCACCAAAAAATAAAGGCCATCACTTTCCACCAACCAGATTGAAAAAATAATCAAAGCAAAATTAAACTCTATCTTACTAATATGCGGGCTGATTTGCTTCTTTTGAGCAAATGGTTTCAGCAATAAATCTGGCATACTTCCCCTCCTTTTTAAAACACCTAACCACTGGTTAGTTTTTCTGAAAGTATATCATAAAACTAGAAAAAAGTCACAAAAAAAATAGAACTTTCGTCCTATCTTTTCTTTCATTATCCACCAAAACTTTCTGTCAATTGCGGTACGACTTGTTTCTTACGTGAAACAGCACCGGCTAAGAAAGCATGGTTGTTTTCAAGAGCGAAGTTGAAGGCTGCCTCAACCTTGTCCATATTGCTACCGATAGCGAGAATTTCTGAGTTAGAGTTGATAATATCTGTAATCATCAAAACAAAATCAGAGTAACCATTTGCCGCATTTGTTTCTTCAATCGCTGCTTCTAGCTCTGCTTGGCGTTCCAAAACTTCGGCAATGTCCACTGTATTGACCTGGGCTACCCGGACTTGGTTGCCATTTAATTCAAAAGTTTTAGCATCGATGTCAATCAGTTCAGCTGCTGACTTGCTAGCAAGATTGGTTCCCGCTTTTAGCATAGCCAGACCGTATTCTTCCAAGTTAACGCCAGCCAAGTCTGCCAATTCTGGAGCGATAGCCTTGTCTGATTCGTGGGTAGTTGGGGATTTGAGGAGTAGGGTGTCAGAAATCAAACCTGACAAGAGAAGTCCTGCGATTTCCTTAGGTACAGCGACACCAGATTCCTTAAACATTCGATAAACGATAGACGAAGCAGAGCCAACCGGCTCAAGACGCATGTAAAGAGGGTTAGCCGTCTCAAAATTAGCCACACGGTGGTGGTCAACCACGCCCAGCACTTCTACCTCGCGAATATCAGCAATTGATTGTTGAAACTCATTATGGTCGGTCAGATAAACACCCTTGACCCCTTCTGCCTTAGCAGATGTCACCACGCGCGGTGCTTCAAGACCAAAAGTTTCCAGCACAAAGGCTGTTTCTTCATTAGGCGTCCCTAGAGCAACCGCCTCGGTCGCATGACCGTAAGCCTCACGCGCTAAATAAGCAAAACCAATGGCTGATGCAATGGCATCTGTATCTGGATTTTGGTGACCGAAAACTAAAATGTTTGACATGTTCCTACCTCTTAACTTAATAATGATTGAATTTATTTTATCATATTTATCCATTTTTCACAAAGAAACAAAGGCATTCTGGCAAAAGAAAAAGCAGAAAATCTGCTTTTAATTCTTAATTCGATTGAGATAGTCCTGATAACTTTCTGTTTGCATGAGTTCCTTAGCATTCTTGACCCGATCAGCAGTCGGTGGCTTGACCCCTTCCAGCGGATAAGGAATACCTAGCTCCCGCCATTTGAATTCTCCCATGGTGTGGTAGGGCAGAACCTCAAACTTATCTACATTGTTGAGGGTCTTGACAAAATCCCCCAGGTTTTTGAGGTCATCATCGCGGTCAGTCAGACCAGGAACCAAGACGTGGCGAATCCAGACCGGCTTGCCCTTGTCAGAGAGGTAGCGGGCACAATCTAGGATATTTTTATTGGTATGAGCCGTTACCAGCTTATGACGTTCATCATCAATCTCCTTGATGTCCAGCAAGACTAAATCCGTCACTTCCAAGAGACGATCAAAGATTTTCAGGTAGTCAGGATTGCGCCGAAAGGGCATGGCACAGGTGTCTAAGGTACAGTGAATCCCTAGCTCCTGGGCCTTGGTGAAGAGGGCTGTGACGAAATCAATTTGAAGGAGGGCCTCACCACCACTGACGGTAATTCCCCCCTTTTTTCCCCAGAAACCACGATAACGTAGGGCTTCTGCCAGAACATCATCAACCGTTCTTTCGCGGGAATTATTGGTCTCCATAGCCCAGGTATCTGGATTATGGCAGTACTGGCAACGCATCTTGCAGCCCTGCAAAAAGATAATAAAGCGGATACCCGGACCATCAACTGAACCAAAACTCTCGGTTGAATGGACCATGCCTGTCACCTTTCCATAATCAATTACTTCTTCTACCATGCTACCACCTTCTGAAACCTGAAACCGTTTTATATACTATATTATACCATGCTTAAGAGCAATTGCCCAATACTTTATCTATTTTTAAGAAAATAATCTGTTTTTCAGTTTCATTTTCACTGTTTTTCAAAAAAACAAAAGGTAAAAATCTTATCAAGTATCAGTCAGCCAAGGGAGACTTACTCCCAGCTAGAAAAAAGCAAACTAGAGCAGCAAAAAAGAGCCGGAGCTCTTTTTAATTATAATTTAGTCTACTAAAATAGCCAAGGTTTGATAAGGCGCTAGAGTAACTGCTTTGCCAAGTTCTACCGACTTATAGTTGCTAATCAGCACCCGTCCTGCCTGATAGTCTGCTGCTAACTCTAAACTGATTGGAGTAGCATAGAAGTTATTTAAGACCAGAAGTTTTTGGCCTTGATATTCTCTTTCAAAGGCATAAACTTGAGGATTGTCCTCAAAGGCTGGCTTGTAACTTCCTTCTGAAATCAGAGGCATTTCCTTTCTCAGAGCAATCAATTTTTGGTAGAAGGTGAAAATCGGACCATTTTTTTCCTTAGCTACATTGATTTGCGGATAGGATTTGCCGGCCTTGAGCCAAGGAGTTCCAGTTGAGAAGCCAGCATTGGCTGAATCATCCCACTGCATCGGTGTCCGAGAATTGTCCCTTGACTTGGCCTGGATGATTTTAAAGGCTTCTGCTTCCGATTTGCCCTCCTCTAGTAAGATTTGATAGGCATTGAGGGACTCAACGTCTACATAATCCTCCATGCTGTCATAATCAGGGTCAATCATTCCGATTTCCTCACCCATATAGATATAAGGAGTTCCTCGAGAAAGATGAATGCTGGCCGCCATCATGGTTGCCCCTTCATTGCGGAAGTTCTTGACATCGACAAAGCGGTTCAGGGCTCTTGGTTGGTCGTGGTTATTCCAAAAGAGAGCACTCCAGCCGTCATGGTCACTCATTTCCTTGCCCCAGGTGTGGAAAAGTTTTTTGAGCGCCTCAAAGTCAAATTCCTTCAAGGTCCACTTTTGGCCATCTTCATAGTCCACCTTTAGGTGGTGAAAGTTAAAGGCCATAGACAATTCTTTGCGCTCTGGAGCAGTGTAAAGGATACAGTTCTCAATCGTGGTCGCACTCATTTCACCAACAGTCATAAAGGAACCCTCTGCCTGGCCAAAGGTGGCTTCATTCATCATGTGAAGATAATCATGGACAATCGGCTTGTCTGTATAGGCAGGCTTGCCATCATTAACTGGACAGTCTTGAAGGACCTCATCCTTACCGATTAGGTTGATGACATCAAAGCGAAAACCTCGAACGCCCTTATCCAACCAGAAGTTAACCACCTTAAAGAGTTCTTCGCGAACATGAGGATTGCGCCAGTCCAAATCGGCCTGGGTCACGTCAAAGAGGTGGAGATAGTATTTGCCAGTATCGCCAAAGGGAGCCCAGGCGTTGCCACCAAACTTAGAGACCCAGTCGGTTGGCTGGTCACGAATAAAGAAAAAATCTTGATAATAAGGATCCCCAGCCAGAGCCTTTTGGAACCATTCATGCTCAGTTGAGCAGTGGTTGAGAACCATATCTAACATAAAGTCAATGCCATGCTCTTTTCCGACTGCAATCATCTCTTCAAAATCAGCCATATCACCAAAGAGGGGATTTACGGCTGTATAATCGGAAATATCGTATCCATTGTCTCTTTGAGGACTGGGGTAAAAAGGATTGAGCCAGACCATATCAATTCCTAGCTCTTGCAAATAAGGAATTTTCTCGATAATTCCTCGGAAATCACCAACCCCACTACCACTTGTATCCTTGAATGATTTAGGATAGATTTGATAAACAACCTTACTTTTATCTAATGTCATCATTGCCTCCTTCTGCTATAAGGAAAGGGGCTGGGGCTTTCGCTCCCAATCCCCTATAAGTTTTATTTTCTTAGTTCTTAACTGCTGTATAAAGAGCTTCTCCACGTTTAATGTCGCGTGGTAATTGACCAAGAGCATCTGGCTGATAGAGATCTTGGTTGGTAATGATAACTGGTGTTTCAGTCACATAGCCTGCCTCTTTAATCACATCCATATCAAAGCTAATCAATTTTTGACCAAGAGTGACCTTGTCCCCTTGAGCGACATGGGCTTCAAAGCCTTTACCGTCCAATTGGACAGTATCCATACCGATATGCATGAGGAGCTCAACTCCCTGATCAGAAACGATTCCGACCGCGTGCTTGGTTGGGAAGAGAACAGAGACAACACCTTCAACTGGTGAAACCAATTCTCCCTCACTTGGAACAATCACAACACCTTGACCCATCACTCCTTGAGCAAAGACAGGGTCAGTCGCTTCTTTTAGTTCCTTGACTTGACCAGCAAGAGGGCTGAGAATTTCGATTGAATCTGCCAACTCAGACTCCGCTGGAGCTGCTGGGCTAGCTTCTGCTGGAGCAGCTACCTTACCGATTCCTTTGAGCTCATCTTCTGTTTTAGTCAAGAAACCTACTTTACGGAAAGTTGGCACCAGAATAAGTGGGGTAACAATGGCTGCAGCCATTGCAATCAAGAATGGCACCCATGATTGTGCTTGGATAGATAGGATAGCTGGCAAACCACCGATACCGATTGAATTTGCTGTAACATTCATCATGACTGAAAGAAGTCCTGCAACTGATGAACCAATCATACCGGCTACCAAAGGATAGACATACTTGACGTTAACCCCGAAAAGGGCTGGTTCAGTAATTCCTAGGTAGGCTGAGATGGTTGCTGGCAGAGAGATTTCTGCGTCTTTTACATTGCGACGGTTCATAATGTAGTAGGCAAGCACTGCTGAACCTTGGGCAATGTTTGACAGGGCAATCATTGGCCAGAGACCTGTACCACCAAATTCTGCCTTAAGTTGTAAGTCGATGGCATTGGTCATGTGGTGGAGACCAGTGATAACAAATGGGGCATAGATTGCACCAAAGACAACTCCAAAGAGCCACTTAAGTGGACCAGTCAGACCGGCTTTAACTACCACAGCAATACCTGAACCTAACCACCATCCAAATGGACCTAAGACTGCATAGGCAAGAAGTACAGCTGGAACGATTGATAAGAGCGGTACGAAAATCATAGAAATGACTTCTGGAATATATTTCCTCCAGAATTTTTCAAAATAGGCAAGCGCTAATCCAGCAAGTAGGGCCGGAATAACTTGACCTTGGTACCCAACTTTTTCAGGTGAAATAATACCAAAATCAAAATGATTTATATTACCAGCAGCTTTTTCTGCAACATATACATAGGCATTTGTCAAACTTGGGTGTACCAAACAGATACCAAGGGCAATCCCTAAAATCTGGCTGGTTCCCATTTTACGGGAAACGGACCAAGTAATACCGACAGGTAGGAAACCAAAAATAGCATCGGTAATGACTCCTAAGAAGTCATTTACATTGCTCCAGAAAGGATAAACATCAACGATGGTTTTAAGAGCTTCTTTGCCATCTACCATCTTGGTTCCAAATTGTTCAAAACCAATTCCCTCTAAGACATTACGGAAACCAAGCAACAAACCACCAACAATCAAGGCTGGAATCAGTGGTGTAAAGATTTCAGCCAAGGTGGCAAGAATCCGTTGGATTGGGTTTTGCTTACTTTTAGCTGCTGACTTAGCTGCTTCTTTTGATACCCCTTCGATACCAGAAACAGCTGTGAAGTCATTGTAAAAAATCGGTACATCATTTCCGATGATTACTTGGAATTGACCGGCATTGGTAAAGGTTCCTTTAACAACTGGAATCTCTTCAATAGCTGCTACATCAGCCTTCTTGTCATCGCCTAAGACGAAACGCATCCGCGTTGCACAGTGGCTAACAGCTGAGACGTTTTCCTTACCGCCAATCGCGTCTAACAGGGTCTTGGCTTCTTTTTCGAATTTTCCCATTTTTCGCTTGGTTAGGTTACCCTAACACTCTCCTTTATTTTTTTATGCTTGTTTGAACAGTTTACTAAAGTCTGTCCAAACGCTCACTATTTAATTGTAAACGTTTCCTATTTTAGATGCAAGCTATTTCTAGCAAAAAGTAAAATTATTTGGTAAAATAAGGTCAGTTGTATGCTAAAAAGAAGACAAGTGAACCATGAAAAAATACCAGCAATTATTTAAAACCATTCAAGAAGAAATCCTCAGTGAAAAATACCAGGTCGGCGATTATTTGCCCAGTGAACACGAGCTCAGCCAGACCTACCAAGTCAGTCGCTCAACAGTTAGAAAGGCTCTGGCTCTAGTAGAAAAAATTGGCCTGATTGAGAAAATTCAAGGACAGGGATCCAAGATTTTAAAGCGGGAACAAATTGACTTTCCGGTTTCGCGCTTGACTAGCTACCGCGAGCTTATCGAGCAGTTGGGCCTCCCCTCAACGACCAAGGTCATCCGCTTTGAGCTCTTAACTGTCGATCAACGGCTGGCTCGCATTACCGGTTTTGCCCCCTATCGCCTGGTCTGGCGCATTATCCGTCAGCGTCTGGTCGACCATACGGCTTCTGTTTTAGACATTGATTATATAGATAAGGAGCTAGTCACAGGCCTTAATCGGGAAATCGCCGAGCAGTCCATCTATGCCTATCTGGAAAATGACCTGGGGCTGGACATCACCTATGCCCGCAAGGAGATTACCATTGATCACGCCACAGACCGCGATAAAATCTTTCTCCAGCTAGGCAATGACCAGCATGTCGTCTCGGTCAAATCCCAAGTCTACCTAGCAGACGGCCAGCAATTCCAATATACGGAAAGCCGCCATAAACTGGAAAAGTTCCGCTTTGTCGACTTTGCCCACCGCCATAAATAAAGGTTAAAAGAGACCGCTTAGGTCTCTTTTTGACTGACTTCCAACTATATCAAGTCGCTAGACATAAAAAAGAGAAGCAACAAGGGCTACTTCTCTTCCTCTTCTTCTGGCGGAACTTCCTTAATCAGCAATTTGACCTTGGTTACCCGGCCATTATTGACCTTATCATTGATTAGGGTCAACTCTTTATTGTTACTTGTAATTTCATAGCTAATTCTTTCTTTCTGGTCAGGGATAGTCCCTACACCGGTCAGATAATAACCAGCAATGGTATCCACATCATCACTTTCTAGCTCGACATCAAAGTATTCGTTGAAGTCATTTAGACTCATGGTTCCTAGTACGATATAGGTGCTGTCAGCAATCTCATGAACCTCGATAGCTGTCTTGTCGGTTTCATCATCAATTTCCCCGACAATCTCTTCTAAGAGGTCCTCTAGGGTCACCAGACCAGCCATACCACCGTATTCGTCCAGCAGGATAGCCATTTGATTTTGCGTATTGCGTAACTCTTTTAAAAGGTCATCAACGAAGATGGTCTCTGGCACAAAGAGGGGCTCTTGCAAGATCTTTCTGAGGACAATATTGTCAAAACCATTGGTAAAGGCTTCTGTCAGGAGGCGCTTGGTATGAATGAGACCAATCACCTTGTCCTTGTCCCCGTCATAAACGGGGATACGGGAAAAACTCTGCTTGAGGATACTTTCGATAATCTCCTTTGTGTCGTCTTGAATATCGACCATAAAGGCATCGGTCCGTGGCACCATCAGCTCACGCGCCATGAGCTCGTCCAGAGAGAATACCCCTTGCAACATCTCGATTTCATCGGCGTCCAAGGTCTCCTCACTCTTGGTCAGCATATACTCAATCTCATCGCGGGTCATCTTTTCATCTGCATCATCAAACTTCATCGGGGTTATCCGACTCAGGAGATTGGTAGAGGCAGATAGGAGCCAGACAAAAGGACTGACAATCTTTCCTAAAAAGAGAATAATGGGAGCGGCCCAGACTGCCAAATCGTCCTTGAGATTGAGGGCAATTCGTTTGGGATAAAGCTCACCAAAAACGATAGAGATATAGGTCAAGAGGGCCAAGGCCAAAAAGCTAGCCAGGGCGTGGGCCGTCTCAGAATTGCCTAAGAGACTGGCGATTTTACGCCCCAAGGTATCCGCAAAGCTGGCCCCGGACAAGATGTTAATCAGGGTGATTCCAACCTGGATGGTCGATAGAAAATTATTAGGATTTTCTAAGATTTTTAGTAGGCGAAGATACTTACTATCTCCTTCTTCTGCCTTTTGCTCCACCCGGGCCCGATTAAGCGAGACCATGGCCATTTCGGCGGCTGAGAAAAAAGCATTTAAAAAGGTCAAAACGACTAATAATAAAAACTGTAGTAAAAGCGTCTGACTGCTGGGGTCTTCCATGAAATTTCTCTCCTAAAGTATGTATTATCTTTTGATTATATCATAAATTCCCTCGGTTTGCATAGTTCATAAAAGAGAAATTGTCAGATATTTTGTGAATGTTCCTTTTGGTGTATAATAGTTTTACATCTCTAAGTTCTCTAATTATTTATTTTTGAACACTCTCAAGCAATTGGCTTTATTTCAGGACTTTTCACTTGGAAATAGCAACATTTAGGACGAGAGAATGTTGCTATTTTTTATCAAATGTGTTATAATTTTATATAGAAAGTTGTATTTGTTTAGAAAGGAACACTTCGGAAACTATATTTAATGAATACAACTAGAACAGGTACTAACTTTTTGGTTTTATATTCTAAGAAAGTGTGCTTATTATGAAAAAAATTAAAATATTTACTTTGTTACTTTTTTCTTTAATCATATTTACAGCAATCTCTACCTCTAATGTCAAGGCAGGTACAGACCCATATTGGGAACGACAAAAACAAATGACTCATATGGTTTATGGTCCTTTTTTCGCATACAGGACAGGTAGTGCTTTAAACCACTGGGGAGCTAAAATTCCTGGAACTTTTGAATATCGCGTCCGAAATGCAGTTTTATATAAATACGGAACTATAAATGCAGGAAAAACATATAGGGTACGTTGGTATCAGAAGATAAGTCCTAGAGGTAAATTCGGAATGGGACAGAGTGGGCAAGCTGTTGGTTTTTATTGTGAAAACTGATATTAAGGAGGTCTTATTATGAATGAGCTAATCAATATTTTGCTTTCATTTATTGATCCAATTGCAGCTATCTTTACAGCTTTATTAGGTCCTAAGAAAAAGAAAATAAGAGACTAGCTTAAGACCTGAACTGTATCATAAAAAGAGGATTACATTTAATCCTCTTTTTATCTTAATCTGAAAGACTAATATCATTTCTCTAGTCTTAAGTATTCCTACCATCAAAAATTCACCCTATTTAAAGAATGCTTCCTATTTCTCAATAATTCCATATTCTTCTTTTTTTTTGGCTTCTTGGGCTTCCTTATGGTTATCATAGAGATTGGCTAGGAATTTGATGATTTCCTTGATGATGGAGTAGGTTGGAATGGCGATAATCATGCCAATAATTCCATAAATATTGCTGGACAAGAGCAGGAGAATCATAATTGTGATTGGGTGGACCTTCATGACTCCACCGACAATCCGGGGATAGAGGATATTTCCATCCACCAACTGGACCAGAAGCATATAGCCAATAGCCAGGAACATTCTTTGAGGGTCGGTAAAGGCATTGGTTAAAATCATGGGAATCAGGCCAATGGTCGGACCGATATAAGGAATGAGATTGGCCAGGGCCGAAAAGATAGCAAAGACCAGGGCATACTTGAGGCCAATCACGCTATAACCGATAAAGGCCAGGGTTCCAATCAAGAGGGCATCAATAGAGATACCACTGATGTAGCGGGCGACGGTGGCATTGAGGTTTTTAAGTAGGTTAGCGATATTTAGCTTGTCCCGCTTGAGAACGGTCCGCTCTAAGAGCGGCAAGAGCTTGTAGCCGTCCAAGAGGAAATAGACCAGAAAAATCGGGGTCATAATCAAAATCATCATGGTATTGATGAGGGCCGAAACCACACTGCCTAGACTATTGGTGACACTATTGAGAATATTTTGCAAAATATCAACATAGGATAGATTGAGCTGTTGCAGGGTGGACTGGATATTTAACTTTCTAATGGCTGGATTTTTAGCAATGTTATTGACAAAACTTTGAATCTCGCTGTAAACATTCTGGCTGGAGTTAATCAAACTGGTCAACTGGTTGATTAAGATAGGTAGGAGATAGACCACCCCTAAAATCAAGAGGCCAAAGATTAGAAAGAGGGCCAAGAGAATACCGAAAATCCTTCTAATTTTGAAATGTTTTTCCAAAAATCGCACGACCGGCTCGGTGATATAGTATAAAAAGCCTGCGATAAGTAGGGGGATTAAAATCGTATTAACCACACTAACCAGTGGTGTTACGACATTTCCCATTTCACGCCAGAGATAAAAGACTAGGCTAGCTAGTAAAATTTCCACTGTCCAAAAAAGTAACTTACTATTACGAAACATTCTTCCCCTCCTAAGAGCTATTTTAACATATTTTATGATAAAATAAAGAAGATTTAAAAAAAGAAAGTAGAATAATGGAAACAATTATCGAAATGAAGGATTTATCCCTGATGAGACAGGGAAAGTTCCTCTTGAAAAATCTTAATTGGACGGTAAAAAGGGGAGAAGTCTGGGCCATTTTAGGTCTGAACGGGGCTGGTAAATCAACCCTTTTACGTCTCATCATGGCCGATACTTGGAAGACTAGTGGCTCTTTAGAAGTTCTGGGCCAGACCTTTGGCCAGGGGGATATTCCTAGCCTGCGCCAAAAAATTGGAGTAGTCAGCTCTTTTTTGGCTGAACGCTTCCCCAGCCAGCTTTTAAGTGAGCAAATCGTTCTGACCGGTCGCTATAAAAGTAGCATTCTCTACAAGAGCTATGACCAGGCTGAGCTAAAAGAGGCTAAAAGTTTACTGACTGCTCTGGGGTCTCAGGACTTGATTGGTCGCAAGTATCTTAGTCTCTCACAAGGAGAGCGCCAAAGTCTCCTTATCGCTCGTAGCCTGATGGATCAGCCAGAAATCTTAATCTTTGATGAGGCCACTAGTGGGCTAGATCTCTTTGCCCGCGAGAAATTGCTGGGTCAAATTGAGAAAATCAGCCAGCTAGATGATGCTCCCAGCATCATCTATGTCACCCATCATGCCCAAGAGATTAGTCAGACCATGTCCCACCTCCTGCTCCTTAGGGACGGGGAAATTGTAGCCCAGGGAGAAAAGAGTCAGATTTTTAAGAAGGAGATTTTGAGTCAATTTTACGGTCAGGGAGTAGACATTATTCCCCTAGGTCAGGAGCGCTATTTTGTCAAAGCCGAGGTTCCTCCATGCTAAAGAAACTGACAAATTTTATCTTTCAGTTTGGCTACTTCTTGATTCTGGCCTTAGCGGCTATCCTCCTCTTTTTTCTGGGCCTGCAAATCTTCTTCTCCCATAGCTACATTCCCTTGGAGATTGCCGAAGGGATTCGCTTTGAGAACAATCCCCTTATCTTTTATCCCCTCCTGCTGGCCTTTTTGGGCCTGCTTATCCTCAGTCGTTTCTGGCTAAATAAGCTAACGGCTCCCAAACTCTTTATCTTTCTCAGCCTGTTCTATCTACTGGCTGCTGCTTACTTGATTATAAATAGTTCGGGATTGATTCGGGCCGATGCCAAGCATGTCTTTAACGCCGCCCTGGCCTTTAATCGGGGGGATTACAGTTCCTTGACGACCCTGGGGGGCTATATGTACCGCAACCCCCACCAGTTGGGCCTGATGAGCTTGGAACGACTCTATGCCCTCATCTCTCCGACCAGCCAATTTATCTTTTCTATCAATCTAGTCTGGATAATCTTGAGCAATTTTCTCATCTATCGTATCACAGCTAAACTCAACAAGGATGAGCTGGTCCACAAGTACACCATTCTTTTGACCTTTCTCTTTTTTCCTCAGTTCTTCTTTATCCTCTTTGCCTACGGCACCATTCCAGGCTTCTTTTTCTGCCTGCTCGGTTTTTACTTGCTGCTCTTATTCAATGACAAGCCTTCCTTTCACTATGGTTTGCTAGCGGCAATCTCACTTTCTATCGCCTGCCTCTTGCGGAACAACTACATTATCTTTGTTCTTATGGTCTTGGGCATCTACTTTCTTTCCCTCTTTCAGACTTGGTCCTTTAAAAAATTGCTCCTTTTAGGAACGATTCTGGCCTGCCTCTTTCTATCTGGCAAGGCCATCAATCGCTACTATGAGGACCTGGTCGGCCACACCATCGGCGAGGGAACACCCAAGATTGCCTATGTTACCATGGGCCTGCGAGATGACCCCAACCGCAAGACCTTGGGAGGCTGGTATGATGCCTACAATACTAAAATTTTAAAACGCAATGGCTATGATGAAAAAAAGGCCGAGCAAATGGCTATCCAGGACCTCAAGCAGCTCCTGCTGAATTTTCTTAAGAATCCTAGCTATGCCCTAAGGTTCTTCTATGAAAAGGTTAAGTCCACTTGGACCGAGCCAACCTTCCAGTCGATTTGGACTGGACCCCAGCTAGAGCGGCAGCAATATACGGCCACCCCGCTCTTAAGAAGCATTTACGAGGAAAAAGAGGGCTACCAAAGACTCAATCTTTTTGGCCTGGTCCTACTTTCCAGCATCTACCTCTTAACAAGCTGCTTTTTGCTCTACCAAATCTTTTGGGCCCAAAAGTCCTTGAGCGTTTTTGAGCTCTATCCCTATGTCTTTTTTCTGGGAGGATTTTTCTTCCACTTCTTTTGGGAAACCAAGAGCCAGTATGTCTATATCTATATTCTCCTGCTGCTGCCTACTGCAGCCCAGGTCCTGAGCTTAAACAAGCAAAAACTCACTCGGCAAAACTGAGTGAGTTTTTTTATCTAACGATTTCTGGCATAATTGATCATATCATAAGGCAGGGTATTAACCGTTTCCTTCAAGGAATAATTTTCCAGATTATTAACATTGCGACGTAGGCGCTTAGCATAGCTAGCAGAGATGAGCTTATTTTCTTCGTATTCAAAGATAAGTTTACGCTCCAAATAGTAGCCCCAGAGCATCTCGTCAATATTGTTGGGTTTTATGCGGGTAATAACCCGCTCGATAAAGGCCCCACTACCGATAATAGCTGTTTCCCTAATCCGCGATTCCTGCAAGAAGCTAATCAGGAAGGTTTGGTAGACCCCTTTTAAATTTTCCAAACTATCGACAATCACCTCTGTATTTGACAGATAGAGTTGGGCAATTTCTTCGATATCCTGCTCGGTTAAGCGAGGACTCTTGGGCTTGGACCAGGAGCGCAGGGTAGAACCCAGAGTCAAGAGCTCATGAACTAGGAGGCGCAAGAGACGCAGCGAGACTAAAAAGAAATAGGTCAGGCGCGAGGCCAGATGCCGATTGATGGCCTGCTCCTTATTTTGTAAATATTTCTGATAGAGATGGTAGCTGCGATTGCTGATTTTTCCCTCTTCATAGGCCTGCTCCAGACCATCATTTTCAATACTTAAAATCAAAAGCTGGAGATTGGTCCAGTCCTTTTGAACAGAGCCTTTTTCCTGCTCCAACATCAGGTTTTCAATCCGACCATGATAGTTGTCAATAGCGGCATATAAGGGGGCCTTGGCCTTGCTGACCTTGAGTTCCTCCTCAAGTTGAGCCACCACATCGTTTAAAATAGCAATGTGCATAAGGTGCTCTCCAGTTTCGGAGCGACTCTGGGCCAGACGAGGCAGGATTAAAATTCCGCTCAAAAAGCTAAGGAGGGTCACCCCTGCTACCAGAAAGAGAAGGAGGGGATAGGCCTGCTCCAACTCAGTGGGAATCAAGAGAATGGTTGCAATCGAAACCGTCCCCTTGACCCCTGAAAAGGTTAAAAGCAAGATGTCCTTGAGATAATTTTGCATCTTCTTCTTCAGGCGTCTGAGCCGGTAGAAGTAAAAGGCAAAAATCATGATAAAGCGAATGGCAAATAAAAGTAGGGTCAAAAGTAAGATACTGACGAGGAGGAGCAGATTGTCGTAAAAGGGGCTCTTTAAAATAGGCTCCGCAATGACTTCAATCTCCATTCCCAGGATAACAAAGACCGAGCCATTGAGCATAAAGCTAATGGTCTGCCAGACGGTATCGGTCACCGTATCAACCTGGGCCTCTAGCAGGGTAATCCGCTTAAAGCGACTGGCCTTAAAGATTCCTGCCACCACCACAGCAATAATCCCCGATACATGGATTTCCTCGGCCAAAAAGAAGGTAACCAAGGGCAGGCCTAATTCCAAGAGTAATTCACTGGCAATATCAGAAGCCCGCATACTCAACAGAAAACTGTGGAGCCAACGGTTGACTAGAGCAGTCAGCCCGCCAACCAAAAAACCACCCAGGATGGATAAAACCAAGGAGACGCTAGCCTTTTCTAAAGAAAAGGTCCCATTGGTCCAGGCGGTAAGGGCAACCTGAAAGGCAATCAAACCGCTGGCATCATTGAGCAAGCCCTCTCCTTTTAGGGTGTTTTCAATCCGCTTGGGAAAGGAAAAGCGATCCGACAGGGAGGAAAAGGCCACCAAATCAGTTGGACCTAGGGCAGCTCCCACCGCTAGACAGGCCGCCAAGGGTAGGCTCAACCAGAAATAATGGGCCAGGTAGCCCAGACTAAGGGTACTGATAAAAATAACCGGAAAAATGAGAAAAAGGATTATCCGCCAGTGCTTGAGGATACTGGTAATATCACTTTCTTCGGCCTCTCGAAATAGGAGGGGACCGATAACCAAGGCTAGAAAGAGATCCGTTTCCAGGTGAAAATCATTTTGTGGTATCAAGAAGCCCAAGCCAATCCCTAGCAGAATCTGTAAGAGGGGCTGGGGAAGCTTGGGAAAGAGTTTGTTGGTCGCACTAGAGATAATCAGGACCAAAACAAAAATAATGGCTGCAAGGAGAAGTTCCAATACCAACCTCCTTATCTTTGTCTACAACACTTTTCAAAGAGTGTCTTTTGCTGGGAAATCTTCTGATCAACCTTGGACAGGTCTCGGTGTTCAATTTTTTTCTGACACCTTTCCATTTCCAAAGCCAGAAGTTTCTTTTTAATCCGCAGCATTTTCTTGGTCATCTGGTCCTGATCGTACTTGCTAATCAGGCTATCCTGACTAGTGCTTGATTCGATATAACGACTGCGTAAATCAGCCAGCTTGTCTTGTAAATATTGCTTGTCCATAAGATGGGAGAGCCCTAGAAGTCTATCCTACTAGCAGCCAGGCTACTGATAAGATTTCCTCTGGACCCTAATCCTTTCATAATCATTATTTTTTCAATTTTTCGATGAGAATTAAAAACGGGGGTCGATTGATTTGGTTAATGGTCTGGTAAATGGCCACTGTGAACTCCTGCTGGGGCAGGGAGCTCACAAAGTCCAAGACTGCCTCCTTCTCCTCTTGACCACCCTCATGTCCATAGTATACCATGACCCCAATCCGACCGCCAAGTGATAAGACCTGGCAGAGTTTGGTCAGGGCCTCAAGCGTAGTTGTCGGCTGAGTGATAATGGATTTATCTGCCGCAGGCAAATAACCCAGATTAAAAATGGCTGCACGAATAGGTTCAGTTACATACTGGTCTACCTTTTCATGACCGGCTAAAATCAGCTGGGCATTAGTCAGACCAGCCTCCTCCAAGCGCTTCTCCGTCTTAATCAAGGCTTCTTCTTGAATATCAAAGGCATAAACAGTCTTGGCTAGGCCAGCCAAAAATAAGGTATCATGGCCATTGCCCATGGTAGCATCTACCACCGTGTCCTCTGGTTGGATAACCTCTGCCAAAAATTGGTGGGCCATTTGTAAAGGTCTTAACATGAAAACACCTGCTCTTTCGCTTTGCAACCCTGAACGCTTCCCCGTCTTTGCATTTCCTGCTCAATAGCATTCAATACTTCCCATTTATTGAGGCTCCACATGGGACCGATTAACATCTCTGGTGGGGCGTCACCCGTAATCCGATGAATGACGATGTGCTCAGGGATAATTTCCAGCTGGTCGCAGATAATATTGACATACTCTTCTTGGCTGAGTAGTTGCAGGCGCCCTTCATGGTAATCCCGCTGCATACGGGTATTGGTCATCAGATGCAGTAAATGCAGTTTAATTCCTTGAATATCATTGTCTGTCACGCAACGGCGGACATTCTCTAACATCATCTCATGACTTTCTCCGGGTAGGCCATTGATTAAATGGGAGACAATCTCAATCTTGGGAAATTTTCGCAGGCGCTTGACCGTCTCCACATAGAGCTCGTAAGAATGCGCCCGGTTAATCAAGTCCGAAGTTTCCTCATAAGTCGTCTGCAAACCCAGCTCTACCGTCACATGCATGCGCTCGGACAGTTCTGCCAAGTAAGCGATAGTCTCATCAGGCAGGCAGTCGGGCCTTGTCCCGATGTTAATGCCTACAACTCCTGGTTCATTGATGGCCTGCTCATAACGCTCCCGCAGGACCTCCACCCGCTCATGGGTATTGGTGAAATTCTGAAAATAGACCAGATACTTCCTTACATCTGGCCACTTGCGGTGCATAAAGTCAATCTCCTTATAAAATTGCTCCCGAATGGGTGCGTCAGGAGCTACAATGGCGTCACCCGAACCCGACACCGTACAAAAGGTACAGCCGCCTCGAGCCACTGTACCATCGCGATTAGGACAGTCAAAACCTGCGTCAATCGGCACCTTAAAAGTCTTTTCCCCAAATAATTTTCGATAATAATCATTCAAAGCGTTGTAAGGTTTCATAGAATATATTATAACACAGCTTGAGCAAGAAAGATGAAAAAAAGTCCACTCAGGACTTGTTTTTCAGCCTTATTTAGCATGTTTTTCCTTGGTGCGCGAAGCGTGTTTAATAATCCAAGCAGTTTGAGGGGATAAATCCTCCTCCTGCCAGTTCTTAATAATCACATCGAACTTTTCTGGCGCTTCTTTGTACAAATCGTTCAAGCTATTGGCGACGCTCTTTTGAATCGTCTTATCCTCATCGTTCTTTAGATTGGTCAGTAAAGTTACATAATCATCAAAATAATCCAAAGTCACATAGAGTTTCTTTGCCCAAGGCAGCCTTATTCTAAGACACTCGCTAGCTAATCTACGAACTCGTTTATTCTCATCTTTACTCCATTCCAAGAGCAACTCCATAGCTTGTTTTGGATAATGATGGACAAGAGGACGCATGCAAAACTCACCTGTGAATCTTTTAGTCAATTCTTTACTAAATAAACTAGTTACTTCAAAATGCTCTGCTCCATATAATTCTACGTATTTCCCAATCGGCCAGAGCCAATAACCCTCTGTAAACATGCCCAAACTTCCCTCTAATTCTGGACCGAGGATTTTGCTAAATAGATCGATTGTTTCCTCATAATTTAAAGCAATATACTTCTTCAAAGTGCGAGCTATTAAAACCTGTCTGCCTGTAAACTCTTGATTTTCTAAATCGTCTCGAACTTCTGCGATAAATTCTTTTGCATTAAAGGGGCTATAAACTGACTGTAGCTTAGTCGCCAAATCTATCACATAGTTCTCATCATAATAATCTTTCAGCTTTTTAGCCATTGACCTTAAAACCTCCTAGTAAGCGGGCAATCACCTGATAAATGCTCTGTCTATCATAGCTTTCTCTCTCTGCTAGATAAAGAGAAAGTTCATTTAAAGCACCTGACAGCAGATGGGCAAGCACAGGAATATCTATATCAATCAACTTTCCTTCATCTTTCAGCAATCCTAGCTGCTCTTTTAAAAGAGTGGCCGAGTTTGCTTGATCCATTTCACGCCATTCTTTCCAATCCACCACATTTACAGCATCAATCAGTAAGATACGTTTCCTATCTTCTTTTATGGCTTCTTCGACAAAGGTAAGGCAGCCATAAAGTAACTGCTCCCATGTATCTGTATGCGAGTCAGCCTCTCTTTCGACAGCTTGTCCGACTTCCTTTTGGATTTCATTTAAGACGGCTACAAATAAAGCTCTTTTATTTTTAAAATGATGATACAAAGCTCCTCTTGTCATCCCCACTTCTGCCACAATCTTTTCCAAAGAACTCTTGTCATAACCATAGAGAATAAAGTGTTTTCGTGCTACTTCCATGAGCTGACCAACAGTTTGCTTGCTCGCTGTTTCTTTTTTATTTGACATCAAAATCTCCTACTGATAATTTTCTGCATACTGCTTACTTGGCGGAATGACCTTAATAATATCAATCAATATATTTTCTGGTCCTGCTATAATAAAGTGCCTCTGTCCAAAACCCTCGTCGCGAAGCTCCTGGATAATCTGAACTTCTTTTTCCTCCTTAAAAATAGAATAAAGGTCGCTTACATTCTCCACTTCAAGATTTAAAATGATTCCTTGGCAGATCTGCCTATATGTTTCAGGTATGGTATCATGATGACTGGCTATCACGGCTAATTCAAAACCTTCCTTGCTCTTTAGGCTGACATACCAGTCGCTTTGGAAAACACAGTCAAAGTGAAAATATCTAGTGAAAAAATCAGCACAAGAATCTACCTCTTGACACATCAATACAGGATAAAAACTATTTAGCATAAAATTGCTCCTTATTTATTTTAAAACAAGAATAACATACACACTGTATGTATGTCAATTAAAAAATTCCCCACTTTACAAAGTTTTTAAATACTCCAAATTATTTTCCATTTTTCTCAACAGGGTTTGTTTTAATTCCACAGGCTGAATATTCTCGATTTCTTTTCCATAGGCTAAAAAATAAGCTGCGATAAAATCTTCTTCGTTTTGGTTGTAGTAACCCTTGACGACTGCTTTATTATCTTTGTAAAAAAGACTCATGGACGGATAATGCTCTTTCAAAAATAAATCCACGCCCTTTTTTGTGATTATGACCTCAAAGTCCTTGGCAGTCTCATCTTTAAAACCTTTGCTTAGAAGCTCTGCAATTCTCTCATCACTCAGTGGAAGCTCGCTTTCATTTTGAGACAGGGAAAGAATTTTATCACAGCGAAAAACTTGTAGAGCCGCCCGATGATAATTGTAAGCAATGGTATACCATTGCCCAAAAGAGGAAGTGACTTTTAAAAATTGAACTCTATAGGTATGCGAGCCCTTTCCACCCTTGTAGGCAATATCCTGAATAGAACGCTCCAAAGCTGCATAGACAATCTCTTTCAACAAGGGACTTTCAGTCATTTGCTCGTTGGCCGCAAAGCTAAAAATCTGACTCATCTTGCTCAGATTTGCTTGATGTTCTGGGGAAAGACAGGTCTCAAACTTTTGCTTCAGCTTTTTCAAATCCAAATCAAAAGGCGTTGACTGATAATTTTGCAAGGTCAACATAGCAAAATACATAGCGTACATCTCATCCAGCCTAAAAACAATAGGAGACAAAAGACGATTTTTCAAAATGCCGTATCGTCCATACCTCCCATATTCGGCATAAATCGGCATACCGATTGCCTCCAAAGACTGAATATCACGGAGTGCCGTGCTTCGCGAAATCTGATATTTTTCTATCAAATCATTGAGATTGAAATAATGTTTATTATTCAGATAAATCAGCATATCGTTGAGGCGTTCGGATTTATTCATTTTTTATTTCCTTTCGATATAAAGGTGCCATATTTTGACACTTTTATCTATTATACTATAGTTAGAAAGAAAATACAGGAGGAAAACAGCATGAATAAGAAATTATTTTTATCTTCATCTTTCAGCGATGTGGCTGGGCTTCTGGCAGAATTTGAAGAAAATTTAGCCGACAAAAGAGTCACTTTCATCCCAACCGCTAGTAAGGTCGAAAAAGTGACTTTCTTTGTCAAGGCTGGAAAGAAAGCTCTGAAAAAACTGGGGTTGATTGTTGATGAGCTGGACATTTCCACAGCCAGCACGCAAGAAATAGCTGACAAGCTCATCAAGAATGACATCATTTATATGACAGGGGGCAATACTTTTTTCTTGCTGCAAGAGCTCAAAAGGACTGGTGCCGACAAGCTAATTAAAGAGGAGGTTTTGGCTGGTAAGCTCTATCTTGGCGAATCTGCTGGTGCTGTTGTCACAGCTCCAGATATTGCATATCTGCAGGCTATGGACAGTCCTAAAAAAGCGCCCGATTTGGAAAACTTCCAAGGTTTGGCTTTAGTTGATTTTTCTGTTGTCCCTCATTACAAGAGTATGCCTTTTAAGAAAATTTCCCAACAAATCGTCGAGGAATATTCGGCAAAACTTCCTTTGAAAGCAATTAGCAACAAGGAAGCGATTTTGGTGAAAGACGGGCAAATCACTGTAAGGAGAAAATAAAAGCAGACTTTCCGTCTGCTTTTATCTTATTATTTCTCCCACTGACAGGTTTTCATATCCACGCAGCCGTTGGGTTTAAAAATCACGCCCTCTGCCCAGAGTAGGTGTTCTTGTTCTTCCCAGGCTGGGGCTAGGCGGCCTGCATGATTGACCAGCCGATGGCAGGGATAGTTGCCATAGAGGTCAGCCTGGCTGATGATTTGAGCGACCAAGCGGGAATTTTGAGGCCGACCAATCAGCCGCGCGATTTGCCCATAGCTAGCAACCTTACCTGGGGGAATCTGCTCCATTAGGGCCAGAACTTGCTCCACTACTACTGGATTAAGCTTGACAGGCATTATTTCTGCCTTCCTTTGAAACGCCATTGAAAGCGCCATCTATCGTAAAAAGGATATTCAATATTTAAGAGGGCAAAGCCCAGAATCAAGCCCGCTAGGACATCTGTCGGATAATGAACACCCAGATAGACCCGCGATAGGAGAAGGAGCAAGATAAAGCTGGCCAAGAGGGCCTGGACCAGATAGCTGAGACGGTTTTTCCCCAAGCGCTGCCGGCTGATAATAATCAAACTACCGATAAGGAGAGTGGCCGCCAGGGCGTGGCTACTTGGAAAGGAGTATCCCTTTTCGACCACCAAATGGATAATGGCTGGCCGAGGGCGCTGGTAGATGTTCTTGATAAAGAGGACCAAGAGACCGGCCAGGGCTAGATTGCCCAGGAGAAAGAGACTCTCGCTTCTCCACTTCTTAAACCAGAAAATCCCAGCTAAAAGCAGGACCCAAATCGGTAAAATTTGGGGATTGATAAAACTGGTGATAAATTTCATCAGAGTGGTCAAGACAGCAGGCAAGTCACCCCGAATGGCTGTCTGAATCTGGCTATCTAGGCTGGTCAACTGTTCGGGATAAAACTTGACTACATAGCCTAAGATTACAAATAGTAAAAGGGCAAAAGAGCCCCTGGTCAAATACATTTCTTTATTTTTCATACTTTTTTAAAATTGGTTTTAAGAGGGCTTGAACTGGCCAAAAGGCAAAACTCCAAATGAGACCTTGCAAGAGATTAAAGGGGGCAACTAGGGCTAAGAGGTAGGTTACCCAACCGCCGGATTCAGAAATCTGAAAGCCTGCAAAAGTGGCATAAAGAGGGACTGCATAGAGGTAGTTAAGCAAAATCATGATTAGGGTCAAAGCCAGAGTCGCTAGCAAGCTAGCTAGAATAAAGCGCGGAAGGGTCTGCTCCCTTTTCCAGATAAAGGAAAAAATAAGGATAAAGGCAGCCACTGCAAGCATATTCATGGGAAGACCCACCAAGGTTTCTATCCCTTGATTGTTTAGAAGCAATTTCAAGAGTGAGCGCAGGAGCAAAATGGTTAAAGCGCCCTTGCTATCTAAAATCAAGAGGCCCAATAAAATAGGCAAAATACTAAAATCTAACTTGAAAAAATCAGTTAGTAAGGGAAAGGCAAAGAACATTAGTAAAAATGAACTAGCCGAAAGAATGGCAATCATAGCCATTTTACGTGTTTGTGTCATCATAGCTTCCTCCAATTTATAAAAAATTAGAGAAGTTGGAAAGGACAGAGGCCAGATAGAGAGCCTAAAAATCTTCCTCTTTTAAGATACTAAATCCAGCTTAAAAGAAGATTAAATTCCCCAAGAAGGCTTGAGCCCTTTCGTCTTCTCCCATCCAGACTATACTGTCGGTTGTGGACTTACACCACATCAGCTTGCGCTCGCGGACTTTACCGCCGGTCGGGACTTGCACCCTGCCCTGAAGACACTTTTATCATAACAAAAAAACCTTGCCGAGGCAAGGTTTTAGTTTGAAGGGCTTTCCTAAAAGCCTAGATTAGTAAGCAAAAAAAGATTGAAAGATAGGACCAGCTTTTCTAGCATTTTCTGGGCTATCTTTGCCTTCTATTCTTGGAAGTCTCTTACTTAAGTTTGTCCTTTTCATAGGTATGGACCAGCTCTAGACCAGCAAAATCTTGCTGACGCAGGGCCTCATAGACGACCATACAGACCGCATTTGAAACATTGAGGCTTCTGACATGCTGGTCATTCATGGGAATCCGCAGGACCTTGTCGCGATGTTGACGCATAAAGTCCTCAGGTAGGCCCTTGTCCTCGCGACCAAAGAGAAAATAATGGTCCCCGGTCAGGCTAAAATCAGCCTCCGAGTAAACCTGGTCTGCAAACTTAGAAATCAGATAAAGCTTTCCGGTCATCTGGGCCAAAAAATCATCCAGGCTACTATAAAAATGGATATCCAACTTGTCCCAGTAGTCAAGGCCGGCCCTTTTCATCTTGCGGTCGTCAATGGGAAAACCCATAGGCTGGATAATATGTAAGGGACTATTGGTTGCGGCACAGGTCCTAGCGATATTGCCCGTATTTTGGGGAATCTGTGGCTCAAACAAAACAATGTGATTTCTGCAGTCTTGACTCATCTATCTTTCTCCAAAAAAATAGCCACACTGCCCGGAGTCAAGCTCAGCAAACAGCATGGTTCAAACTTCATTAACTTACATCACAACAGGTTTGAGGTAAATCAATGATAGTACTTATTTAGTATACCACTTTCCTTGGTCAAGTCAACCCTAAAGTCTTGAAAATTTAAGATTTTTTTGAATTTCTTTTAAGGCTAAAATGATCCGGCACCGGATCAGGTCCTGTCTTTGACCAGGGGTGGCAACGTAAAATTCGAGCCAGCCCCATTAAGACCCCCTTAGCTCCGTGCTTTTGAATGGCCTCAATCATATAGTTGGAACAGCTCGGTTGAAAGCGGCAAGAGGGAGGAAAAAGGGGAGAAATCAATCTTTGATAGAGGCGAACCGGGGCAATCAATATTTTTTTAATCATTTTTTGGTGACAGCCAGGGTATGGAGCTGGCTGATTTCCTTTTTATTGAGCCGACGATATTGACCAGGTCTGAGACCAGTCAAGTCTAGGTTGCCAAAGCGGGTCCGCGATAGTTTATCAACCGAAAGTCCGACAGCCTCAAACATCTTTTTAACCTGATGATTTCGCCCCTCATGAATGGTTAGCTGGACGACCGAGCGGTTTTTGCTAGGGTCCAGTTTTAAAATTTCATAGACAGCTGGCTTGGTTTTCTTGCCATCAATCTCGATTCCCCGCGTTAAGGGACGGAGATTTTCCTTATTGGCTAGGCCCTTTAGGCGGGCTACATAGACCTTGTCTATTTCATTGCGGGGGTGAATCATCTCATCAGTAAAATCCCCGTCATTGGTCAAAATCAAGACTCCTGACGTATCCCAGTCTAAGCGACCAACAGGATAAATCCGCTCCTTAACCTGGGGCAGTAAATCGACAACGGTCTTGCGGCCCTTATCATCGGATACACTGGAGATGACCCCCCGCGGTTTATTGAGGAGGTAGTAGACCTTTTCTTCATTGTAGATGGGCTGACCCTCTATCTCAACCAAGTCTCCTGACTTGACACTGGTTGCCAGCTCTCGGACGACCTGTCCATTGATGGTTACCAAGCCCTGACGAATCAACTCTTCAGCCTTACGCCGACTGGCTACTCCTGCATGGGCGATATATTTATTTATTCTCATCTTGCTCTTCTTCCTCAATCCTTCTTTCCTTAAAGAGTTGGCTTTCTTCGGCCACCAGTTCACTTTCTTCCACCGCTGGCAACTCCTCTAAATGATTGATTCCCATATAATCCAGGAAATAATCGGTGGTCACATAGAGGTTGGGCCGACCCAAAACCTCTTTTTTCCCCGCCTCACAAACCAGTTCAAAGGCCTGCAATTTAGCCAGGGCGCCACTGGAGTTTACCCCGCGAATATCGTCAATTTCTACCCTAGTAATCGGCTGTTTATAGGCGATAATAGACAGGGTTTCCAGCGAGGCCCGAGACAGACTCTGGTTGATAGGAGCCTTGGAATAGGCCCTTAGGAGCTCGGCAAAGTCCTGCTTGGTGACCAGCTTATAGGTCCGGGCTGTCTCCAGTAGGGCCAGGCTAGAATCCTTGTCCTCTTGATACTTGTCGGCTAGTTTTTCTAAGCTCTGACTAACCCCGGTTACTGGCATGGACAAGAGCTCGGCTAGCTGGCCGAGACTTAAACCATCTTCTCCTGCCACAAAAAGCAGGGCTTCAATCTCTGATAATTTACTCATACTTTCTTCCTATTAGGTAAATCTCCCCAAAATTTTCTTCCTGAATGACCTGGACTTCCTGGACCTTGACCAGTTCCAAGGTTGCCAGAAAGAGGGTAATCACTTCATTCATATCCCTAGTCTCTGCAAAAATCGCTTGCAGGGCCAGGCGTTTCTGACCTCGACAACGCTCTTTGACTAACTCCATCATGTCCTCGATTTTGTACTCATCCTTGACAATGGTCGTATGAGTCTGACTAAATTCTTCCTGCTTTTTGGCCATGACCTTGGCAAAGGCCAGAAAGAGGTCAATCGTTGACTTGTCGTGAACTAGCTCAGCCTCCTCATAGACCAATTCCAACTTGGGCTTGGAATAGGACAGGGCCCTCACTTGATGCTGGTCTGCCATTTTCTCGCCCAAGACCTTGAACTTTCGATATTCCTCGATTTGCGAGAGCAAATCCTGCTCTAGGTCCTCGACTTGATCGAGCTCATCAGCCACCTTGGGTAGGAGCTTGCGGCTCTTAATCAGCATGAGCTGGCTTGCCATCACCATATATTCACCGGCCACTTCCAGACGCATGGCCTGCAAGGTCGCCACATAGGCCAGATATTGCTCGATAACCTCGGTAATCGGCACATCATAAATATCCATCTGGTACTTAGAAACCAGATGCAAGAGCAGGTCCAAGGGACCTTCAAAATCCTTAATCTTAATATCCATTATTTATACTTTTCCAAGGTGATGCTGGTCTTTAGGCCCAAATCACGCGCCAGCTGGGTCAAGTCAACCCCCTTTTGGCGTTGCCGCAAGATATACTGCTCTCTCAAGGACTGGGCCGATAATTGAGGTTGACCCTTTTCGGCCAGAAAGACAGAAAGTTGACGAAAACACCACTGGCGGGAGTAGGGGCTGCCCTTTCTTTCAAAGATATAGGTCGTCTCCTCTAAAAGGGGCTCAAGCTCTGTCAAAAGCTCCTTAGAAAGAGAGAGGACCCTTTTTTGTCCGGCCTTCTCCACCGATAAAATCTGGAAATCCAGACTAATATCTGCGGTCCTAATCTTTAAAATTTCACTGGGTAAAAGGCCCGTTTCCACAATCAAGAGGGCAATCAAGCGACCGGCTTGATTTGGACTCTCATCCCAAAAATCTTCCAAATCCAAGAGTTCCTGCTGCTCTTTTGTCGCAATATTGGACTTGGGTGACTTTAGACGATGAAAGTCAGCTAAGAGACCTTCCTGATAGAGATAGGCCAAAAATTGATTGACAGCTGATAATTTCCGCCTCTGAACGGAGACCTTGAGCGAGTCCAGCCAGGTCCGGTAGAGGCGGAGCCTTTGCTCATCAATTTCTTCAACCTGTAAGAGAAATTGCTCCAGGTCATACTGGTAGGCCTGACGAGAATTTCCTGCTAATTCTTTTTGATCTAAAAATTGCTGAATAACTTCTTTCATTTGGCTTTCATTTCGTATTGGTTGGTAAAATCATGTAAGAGGGAATTGATAACTTTCAAAATGGACTTTCTGGTAATAATCCCCATAAAGGTATTGCCTTCATCGACAACCGGTAAAAAAGAGGTGTCCACCAGTTGGTGGAGGACCTTGGTCAAGCTGTAATTGACTTCTAACTTGGGAACATCCTTTTTAGTCATATAGACAATATCCATGGACATAAATTCTTGGTCTGGCAAATCATGCTGCATCTGATAGGACAAAATATCCGTCAGAGAAATCGTCCCGACAAACTTCTTGTCTGCTGTTACTACCGGGACCCTCGAATAGGTCATCTGACTCAGCAAGAGGATGGCATGGTCCACATTATGACTATCAATCAACACTGCCAAATCAGCTGCGGGAGTCAAAAAAGTTTCTTCCTGCTCTAGGAGATAATCTTCAAATTCTTTAGCAATCATCTAGCAAACTCCTTTGATAGACCTGGATAGACTTGGTGCTTGCGGGTATAAAAGTCCACCTTAAAGGACTGGTCATCTATCTCAACCTTGGCATAGAGGCGCTCATTGATGGTCCCCCTAGGTTGGCTAATTGATCCTGGATTGACAAAGAGGGTATCCCCGCTCATCCAGGCATCTGGAATGTGTAGATGACCGTAGAGGCAGATATCTGCCCCTTCTTCCTGGGCCCAGAGGTCCAACTTCTGGAAGGAAAAATTGATATGAAAGAGATGACCATGAGCCTGGACAATCTTGGTCCCAGCTAGATTGGTCACCAAGCGCTCTGGATAGCCATCATAAAAGTCCATATTGCCAGCGACAACCTGAATACCAGACCAAACTGAGTCATCACTCGGTAATTCCGAGTCTCCATTATGAAAAATCGCATCTACTTTCCCTAAATAATAATTCTTAACTTCTTCAACAATTGCACGGTCGCCATGAGAATCACTCATGACTATAATAGTTTGTTTTGCCATGCTGGAAATACCTCCACTAATTTCTGCACTGCTTGAGCCCGATGCGACTGACTATTCTTCTCATCTAAAGTCAGCTCGGCTGACGTTTTTCCTGTCTCCCCTACTAAAAAGAGAGGGTCATAGCCAAAGCCGTTTTCTCCCTTGGGCTCATGCGCGATATAACCTGGCCAGTCGGCCTCAACCACCAAACTTTCCCTGCCTGGACTAGCCACCACTAGGGTTGTATGAAAGTGGGCCTTACGGTCCTTGACATCAAAAACCATAGCCAGCTCATGTAGGAGCTTGATATTGTTTTCCTGGTCGGTCGCATCAAGCCCTGCAAAGCGGGCCGACCAGACTCCCGGAAGCCCTCCTAAAATATCCACTTGAAGACCCGAATCATCAGCCAGGACCATCTTGCCTGTTAATTGGGCAATGGTTTCCGCCTTTAGGCGGGCATTTTCCTCAAAGGTCGTCCCCGTTTCTTCCACCTGGGGCAGGTCGGGATAGTCATGCAGACTCTCTACCTTTAGGCCAAATTTTTCAAAGATGGCCCGAAATTCCTTGGCCTTTCCCTGATTATGGGTCGCAATCAGGATACTGTCTCCCACTACTGACTTTTCTAAGGATTCTTGGGCAAAAAAGTCGGTTAATTTGACTCCCTGCTTATCCAGGAAAATCACCTTTTTCAGCTGGTCTTGATCCTCAATCAAGATTGTTCCCTGATGAGCGACTGCCTTGTAGTCTGTCCCCAGATTCTCATTGATGATATTGAGAACAAACTGCACCAGAGTCATGGCCGAGCTATATTTGATAAGGACCAGGTCAAAACTTTCCTGGCCGTCCTCTACTAGCTCTCGCAGCTGTCTTTCAAGCTGATTTGCAGATTCTTCAGGGACATCATTAAAATAAAAGCCTGCCCCAAAAGACGACCATTCGCCTATATACCAGTCATTTTCATCCCTGTATTCATAGATTTTACTTGTCATAATGTCACATGCTCCACATCTACCTGCCGATTGAGCCAAACCTTGGCAATGTCGGCAAAACTTTTGGCACTGGCAGTCGTATAGAAACGATGCCTCAATTCTTGCTTGTCCCGACTGCGGTTGATTTCAAAATAATTCAATAAAACGGAAATATCCCGGACACACTCCGCCCCGCTATCAATCAATTTGACCTGGGGCCCCATTACATTTTGAATAATCGGTTTAAGCAAGGGATAATGGGTACAACCCAAAATCAGAGTATCTACCTGCCCAGTCAAGGACTGCAAGGTTTCATAAACCACCTTCTTGGTCAAGCTAGAATTTAGCTGATTGGACTCAACCAAGGGGGCAAACTTGGGGCAGGCCAGACTAGTCACGTCCATTTCTGGCGAGAGGGCCTGAATTTTATGGCGGTAAATATCCGATTTGACCGTCATCGGTGTCCCAATCACACCAATCCGACCAGCCTCAGTCGACTTAATCGCCGCACTGGCTCCCGGTAAAATCACTCCCAAGACAGGAATATCTAACTTTTCCTTGATTTCCTCCCAGACAACAGCGGTTGCTGTATTGCAGGCGATAACAATCATCTTGACATTCTTGGTTAACAAAAAATCAACCAGCTGCCAGGTATAGGTTCTGATTTGCTGGGCTGGTCTCGGGCCGTAAGGCGCCCGAGCAGAGTCGCCGATATAAATGATTTCTTCATAGGGGAGTTGACGCATTAGCTCTCTGACTACCGTCAGGCCTCCCACTCCCGAGTCTAAAAAACCAATTGGTCGATTATCCATCTGCTGCTCTTTCTAACTTGAACTCCCCTTGCTAGCCGGATTTCCTTTTCAAAAAGAAGCAACTCCTTAAAAACAGGTCCTCCCTAGCTTTTCCCACTCAAAAAATAAGGCTGAGACACTTACGGCCCAGCCTCTCATTTCCAAATTATTTTTTCTTCGCCTTCTTCTTCGCATTTTTTTGCTGTTTATTGATTTGACGAACAACCTGCTGGACCTTGGCCTCACTTGGCTTTTGGCCCATAGAACTCATCATGGTCCGAACAACATCCTCATTCAGTGGCGGGTTCTTCTCCAGGTAGTCCTCCATCTGGCGACGGGCCAAGAACATCCCTGCAACCATTCCGCCAAGAAAGGCTGCCAAAATCAAAAAAATAGCTAACCATAGATTCATATCTAACTTTTTCTCCTCTTATTTTACATTCACTTTATTATATCAAATTTATGTTATTTTTCAAAATTAAAGCCATAGAGAGTGGCGAAATAATCTTCTGGCCTCTCTGCCCTACGAATCATCTGGGCCTCCCCATTTTCTTTCAGCAAAATCTCGCTGGAACGGAGCTTGGCATTATACTGGTAGCCCATTGAAAAACCATGAGCTCCCGCATCATGAATGACCAATGTATCACCAATATGATTTTTTGGTAATTCTCTTTGAATCGCAAATTTATCATTATTTTCACAGAGACTGCCGACCACATCCGCTACTTCAATCTCACCGTTTGGATTAGTCATATTGCTGATATGATGGTAGGAACCGTACATAGCTGGCCGCAGGAGATTGACCGCAGAGGCATCAACCCCGACATAAGTCCGATAGGTCTCCTTGCGGTGAGTAACCTTGGTTACCAAGAGACCATGAGGGGCCAGCATAAAGCGACCCAGCTCAGCAAAAATCTTGATCTGGCCCAGACCTGCTGGCTCTAAAACCTCTTCATAAACCTGCCGCACTCCCTCACCGATGAGGGCGATGTCATTGGGTTCTTCCTCCGGTCGATAATTGACCCCAATTCCACCCGAAAGATTGATAAAGTCCAAGTCAACCCCGGTCTCCTGGACAACCTCTACTGCCAGCTCAAACAACTGACGCGCCAGTTCGGGATAGTAGGCATTGCTGACGGTATTGGAAGCCAAGAGGGCATGAATCCCAAACTTTTTAACCCCCAGATCCTTTAAATCTTTAAAGGCCTGAATCAACTGCGCCTTGGTCATCCCGAACTTAGCGTCCTCTGGGTGGTCCATGATTTCTGTCCCCAGCTCAAAAGTCCCACCAGGATTGTAGCGACAGGAAATGGTCTCCGGAATACCCGCTACTTCCTGTAAAAAGGCGATGTCCTCATAGGCATCTAGGTTAATAATCGCTCCTAATTCTCTAGCATATTGAAACTCTTCAGCCGGAGTATTATTGGACGAAAACATGATATCAGAGCCTGCAAAGCCCAGCTTATGGCTCATCAAAAGCTCAACATAGCTAGCACAGTCCACACCGCAGCCTTCCTCTTGTAAAATCTTCAAAATCGTCGGATTTGGTGTCGCCTTGACTGCAAAATATTCCTTAAAGCCCTTATTCCAAGCAAAGGCTTGATTGACAGCCCGTGCCTTTTCTCTAATACCTTTTTCATCGTAAAGATGAAAGGGCGTTGGGAACTGCTCGGTGATTTGAGCTAACTTGTCAGGACTAATAAATGGTCTTTTCATGTTTTCTATCTCTTTCTTTTTGCTTGTTCCATTATAGCACAATTTTAGAAAGGCTGTCATATTCCATCTTGGCTCAGGAAGCTTGGCTTGAACGCTAGAAACAAAAGACCCCAGCCTTAGCCGGGGTCTCGGAGAGTCATTATAAAATTTAAAGAGCCTTTTTTAGTCGTTTCGACCAAAGAGACGCAAAAGACTTAGGAAAAGGTTGATAAAGTCTAGGTAGAGACTCAGAGCCATAGAAACAGCCCAACCATTGCTAGCCTGACCACCTGTTTGCTCATAAACCAGACGAATCTTTTGATTGTCCCAAGCAATCAAGCCTGAGAAAATCACTACGCCGATAATGCTAACAATGAAATCCATAGTGGAGCTACGCAAGAAAATATTGACCACGCCAGCAATAATCAAGCCGATTAAACCAGCCAGACAAGCCCGGCCGATACCAGACAGGTCTTTCTTGGTCACCTTGCCGATAAAGGCTAGGGCAAAGAACATGGCTGATGCAGTCACAAAGGCCGCTGTTACGTGAGATTGGGTGTAGAGGGCCAGGATAATACTTAGGGTAAAGCCATTGAGAGCCGAGTAAGCCAGAAAGACTGGTAGGGCTAGGGGGCTATTCTTGCTGGCCATACTTGAAGCGAAAAAGACTAGAATCAACTCCACCACAATGGCTGTATAGTAAATCCAGTTAGCATACATCAAGATTTGAACGATAGTTTGTTGAAAGACACTCAACATCAAGCCAGCAACCAAGGCTGAAATACCAACTCCCACTCCAACCAAGGAATAAATCTTGGCATAGAAGGCATTGATACCACTAGTTTCATGAATAGTCGTATTGTTCATAAGTTCTCTTCTCCTTTATGATAAAGATTTTGCCATTCTCTTAGAAAATGAGGATTAGGTTAGCTAATGGACTCCAGAAGCTAAGTAACTGGAAGTCCCCCTACCCTCTTTTCTTCGAGCAATAAAAACGATACTATGATTTTAACATTTTTCGGTGGAATTGTCTCCGTTTAACCCACTTCTTGCGCCAGGGGGCTGTTGCCTCCTTAACCGCCCAGTATTTATCAACCATGGTGACGATATAGGATTCCTTATAGCGAGGCGGTGCTAGAGTGGCGCCCCACATGTGCTTGATGATAATATCTTCTTCCAGCTTACTAAGCTCTGTCAGCTTACGGGCATTGCGCACAGCCAGTCTAGGATGGACCCAGGCATGGCTCTTTTTAAACTTGGTTTCCCGCCAGTCATAGTAAAACAAATCATGCAAGAGGGCTCCTCTTGCTGTACTCCGCGCATTCCAACCAAACTTTTTGGCAATCTTGTAGCTAGTATAGCTGACATTGATGGAATGCTCCAGGCGGTTGGAGTGAATATGATGGGGAATTTTTTCCAAACGTTTGAGACTAGGCTCTTCTAATAGGTGGCCGACATAGGCCATAAACTCTTGATCTTTTTGATAAGGCATCGCATTACCTCCTTATGCTTTCATTATAAGCAATTTCCCAAAAGCTAGCTTAAAGCAAAGATGAGGATGCCAGCAGCCACTGCTACATTGAGGCTCTCTGCCTGGCCCTTCATCGGTATGTGTACTAGCTGATTAGCCTCCTTAGCTACTAGCTGGCTAATCCCTTGGCCCTCATTGCCCATAACGAGGATAAAACTTTCTTTTTCTTTTATTTTTTGGTAAGGAATAGAATCTGCGGCCAGGGTACTAGCCAGAACCTCCAGTTGCTGCTCCCTAGCCAACTGGAGGAGTTCAAGGGTCTTTACCTGATAAATCGGCAGGTGGAAGTGACTGCCCTGCATGGAACGAAGGGTTTTGAGATTGTAGGGGTCAGCTGAATTTTCAGAGAGAAAAACGGCTGTCCACCCAGCCGCATCGGCTGTACGAATCATGGTCCCAACATTACCTGGATCTTGCACGTCCTCCAAAAAAAGATACCTACCCTGGACTTGCTGAGGTAAGGCCGCCTCTGGCAAGGCCAGCTCGGCCACCACTCCCTGGGGGGTCTTGCTCTTAGCCAAATCGGCTAGAATTTCTGGACTGACAAGAATGAGCTGGGGAAAGGCCTGCAAGCGCTCCTCATACTCCTTAAGGGCAAAGATGTGAAGAATCTCTGCTCCTGCCGCCACCGCCTCTTCAAACAAGTGCCAGCCTTCGATCAAATAAGAACTTTTCCGATATTTTTTCTGATGAAGTTTCTTGACTCTTTTGATAAGGGGATTGGCCTTTGAACTGATACTATTCATGCCTTTATTATACCACAGTTGCTAACAGCAAGCACGAAAAAGTCCTTGAAAAATGTTCAGAAAAAGTCCTCCTTAACTAACTCTGTCCTGATAGATTAGTTTCCTTTCTTAATTTCTAAAAACTTCTCTACTTTTCTCCTAAAAGTTCTTCTGGGAGAGGAAAGATTTTTTTACTCATGTTATAATAGGTTTAAAGAATTCTCTAAAGGAGGAGCCATGCAAAAGGTAAAAATGATTGCCCAAGGTCGGGTCCAAGGGGTCGGTTTTCGCTGGGGAGTCTTTTCCCTAGCCCAGGAAATCGGCGGAATCACTGGCCGGGTCTGGAACAAGGATGACGGAACTGTCGAAATTTTAGCAGAAGCCCAGGACTCTGCCTCAATGGCTAAGTTCATCCAGGAAATCAGAAAAGGCCCTACCCCCTTTTCTAAGGTGACCTATTTAGACGTCACCCTCAGCAATTTCAACTCCTATTCTGACTTTAAAATTTCAAATTAGGTCCCAAGAACTATTGTATAATTAGGAAAAAAACAGTAGAATAGAAAGGTATGTTAAAAGACATAAAGACCGAGGTGGTCTGAAAGCAAGTGATTGTCAGACCACCAGGAAAGGAATCTATTGTGAATAAATTAAATCGTATCTATGCTTCAGGCATCCTCTTATCCTGTCTTTTATTGCTCTCTGGCTGTGTCCAGATGAAAAATGGACAGCCAACTGGGGTTGTCTGGGATTTTCTAGGCAAGCCCATGTCGATGGCTATTGAATACTTTGCCAACAACCAGGGCCTAGGCTATGGGGTCGGCTTGATTATCGTAGTTATCATTGTTCGCCTCATCATCTTCCCTCTGGGAATTTACCAGTCTAAAAATGCCACCTACCACTCTGAAAAGCGGAATTTCCTCAGCCCCATCTTTACTCCAATCAATGAGCGGATGAAAAATGCTGAAACCCAGGAAGAAAAAATACTGGCCCAGCAGGAATTGCTCAATGCTCAAAGAGCCCATGGTGTCAGTATCATGGGAGGAATCGGCTGTCTGCCAATCCTGATTCAGATGCCCTTCTTCTCTGCTATCTATGTGGCTGCTGCCAATACTCCAGGGATTAAAGCTAGTGTCTTTTTGGGAATTGATCTTGGAAAACCAAGTCTCGTCTTGACTGCTATCGTAGCCCTACTCTACTTTATCCAAAGTAAAATGTCCATGTATGGTATGGACCAGGAACAGCAGGACCAGATGAAGAATATGATGTATATGACACCAATCATGATGGTCATGTTCACCCTTGGTGCCCAAGCCGGAGTGACCCTTTACTGGGTAGTCGGCGGTCTCTTCCAAATCCTCCAACAGCTAGTCATCAACTACTGGGTTCGCCCTAAGATGAAAGCCCGAGTGGCTGCTGAGTTTGAGGCTAACCCACCACAGTGGGACAAGTACAAGCCTAAAGCCACCAAGGATGTCACTCCTAAAAATGCTGGAGCCCTCAAGCAAGGCAAGCAAAATAAGAAAAAACGAAACGCTGGTAAGCAGAAGTCTCGTTAAGAAGAAAACAACCTAGGAAAAATCCTAGGTTGTTTTACTTTGTTAGTGTCACTAGAAGAGCAATCTGGCAAGCATTTTTACAAGAGGACTGTAAAATGAATCATGCCCTGCTTGTAGCTGACTGAGATTTTCCCCTTAAAGAGCTGGACTAGGCCTTGGGCCATGGAGAGGCCAATGCCATAGCCGCTTTGTTTTTGATTATTATGGGACTCTTCCTTGCGATAAAAGCGATCAAAAAAGCGATTGTAGTCAATGTTTTTCCCATCGGCATAGCTGTTAGAAATGGTTAAGCTGGCCTGCTTACTCCACTTTTTCTTACTTAAGCTAACCCGCACTTGGCCATTTGGATCGCAATACTTGCAGGCATTGTCCAGGAGAATACTGACTAGCTCATAGAGTTCATTTTCTGAGGCCTTGACCCTAATCCCCTCCTCAATCGATAGCTGGTAGCCTTGGCCGGCCTTTTCTGTGACCGACTTAAAGTTGCTAGCCACTTTTCTTACTAGGGCCGAAAAGTCTAGGTCAACTAGGCTAAGATCAGCCTGTTCTTCCAGGCGGGCCTGGCTAATCAGATGGTTAATCAAATCGCTCAGCCGTTTGACCTGCTCCTTGGTACTCTGGGTCCATTCATTCTCTCCCGTCATCAGCTCCTGCAATTCGGTATTGGCCGAAATAATGGCCAAAGGCGTTTTGAGTTCATGCCCCGCATTGGTAATGAAGCGCTTCTGCTTTTCATAGTTGTTGATATAGGGCCGAATGGCTTGGTTGGAAACAATCGAAACCACCATGATAAAGAAAATCAAACTGTAAACCGATAGCTGGATAGATAAGACCAGAAAGTCATTTCGTTCATCGATATAGTTGGTCGCATCCAAGATTACAACCAAGTAGGCCTTGGACTTGGCTAGGCGGGTGACTTGAAAGGTATAGAGCTGGCTGCCAATATTGAAACTGCCTTGCTTTCGTGGGTATAGGAGGGCCTCGCGGGCATACTTGATAGCTAATTCTTCCGAAATATTGGAAATATGGTCCAGCTTGACCTCCTGAATGGTCTCATCTTGGTTAAGCTGAACGCTAAAATAGCGATACTGGTTAATAGTATCAATAGATATCCGGTCATTCCCCAAAACTTCAGCCGTCTCTTTGACGCTGGGAAAATCACCATTATTGTCAGAAAGAATATTGAGGACGGCCTTGATTTCACCGTCCGTTTGGATAAAACGGGCCGAGTTGAGAACCCCGATAATGACGACTAGGACGCAGATAATGGCTGCCGAGGCAATCAGGATAAAACGAATCCGTAATTTATGAAGCATGCCAATCACCCGTCTTTTGGACTAGCTGAAAGCTACCATTTTCCTCACCTAAAATCTCAATATCTGCCTGAATGGCCTTGAGTTTCTGCCGCAGATAGGAAATGTAAATCCAGACAAAGCCCTCATCTACATCCTCCTCATCCGACCAGACATGACGAAAAAGCTCCCAGGTTGTCAATTCCTTGCCGTTATTTAACATCAAAAATTCCATCATTTTGGACTCTTTTCCCGCTAGGCGAATAGAGTTAGAACTAGCTAGCTCATGCTCGCCGACATTGAGACTGGTTTGACCTAGCTGTAAGAGATTGGGAGTAAAGGTGTCCAGACGGCGGGCCATGGACCTGAGACGAGCCAGGAGCTCCTTGAGGGAGAAGGGCTTGGTCAAGTAGTCATCTGCCCCCGCATCCAAGCCTGTCACCCGATCATCAACCTCCGACATAGCTGTCAGCATGATGATGTGGGTCCTATCCCCCGACTGACGAATTTCCTTCAAGGCTTCAATCCCAGTCTTTACGGGCATCATAATATCTAAAATCATCAAATCATAGGCTGATTTTTGGGCCAAATCCACCGCAGCCTGGCCATCAAAGACCGCATCCACTTCATAGCCCTCATGCTCCATGGCGGCTCTTAAAACTTTTGATAGTTGTTCTTCATCTTCTGCCAATAATACTTTCATAGTCTACTCACTTTCTTGAATGAGATTGCGAATGGTCTGCATGGTCAAATCACAAGAAGCCAATTCATCTGCACACCGCTTCAGCTCCCGCACAATTCTCTTACTATCCTTAATCTCTTGCTTATACTTCATCTGATGTTCCAGGCTAGCCCAGGAGTCCATAGCAATAGTCCGTAATTGGATTTCTACAAAATAGTGACCAGGCTTTTGGCCCCAACAGTCCTCGTAGGGAGTTTCTAGCTCCGCTATCAAGTGGTAGGAGCGATAACCATTGGGCTTGGCTGCTAGGATATAATCTTTCTCCGCAACAATCCGGCAGCCCTCTAGCTGACGAATGATTTCAATGGTTTGATAGATATCATCGATAAAGCCACAGACAATCCGAAGCCCGATCGCATCACGAACAGTCTTTAGGGCAGACTCTGGATGGGGTGCTAGATTTTTTCGCTGACACTTCTCCAGCATGCTAGCTTCGGTCTTAACTCGGGCATTGAAATGCTCAAATAATTTATGGCCCGTTTCTTGTTTGTGGGCCTGGTTGGCCTGCTGGATTCTTTGGCTAATGTCCTCTAAAATCAAGGGTAGATAGGGCGCGTAAGCCCCGTAAATTCCTTGCTCTTTCATGCTCGCACTCCTCGTTTTATTCCTGTTCTCATTATATCATATTTCCAAAAATCAGCCGCTTTCAGACCTGATTTTTACACTTCCTACCTTATAATCTTGAACTTAAACAAAACAAAAAAGAAAGTCTGACTAGCAAACTTTCTTTTTTCATTAGGCTGTTTTTTCAACCTTTAAAATCTTAACTTCATAGCTACCAACTGGTGTTTCAATGGTTGCTAGGTCTCCGGTTTTCTTACCAATCAAGGCTTGACCGATTGGGCTTTCGTTAGAAACCTTGCCAGCGAAAGCATCTGCTCCAGCTGAGCCTACAATGATATAAACCTCTGTATCACTTTCTCCGACCTCTTGAATAGTAACAGTCTTACCAATAGCTACTTCGTCCTTGGCCACAGCGTCACTATCGACAATTTCAGCATAGCGAATCTTGGTCTCTAGGCTGGAAATTTGCCCCTCAACAAAGGCTTGTTCATCCTTGGCTGCCTCATACTCACTGTTTTCAGACAGGTCCCCGTAAGAACGAGCAATCTTAATCCGCTCCACCACTTCTGGCCGACGGACTAATTTCAACTCCTCCAATTCCCTTTCCAATTTTTCCTTTTCTTCAATTGTCATCGGATATGTTTTTTCTGCCATTTTCCTTCTTCTTTCTTCTCTAAATTATCAATTATTTTTTAAAAACAAGAAAATTATGTGGATGAACCACATAATTTTAGTTAGAACCACCTGCTTGATTTAGCTTGCTATTGATATGTTCTTCAACATTTTTAGCATGTTCTTCATAGGTATTTGAATAGTAGACTGTCCCTGTTTCCGTATCTGCTAGGAAGTAGAGATAGTCGGTCTTATTCGGATTGACCACGGCCTCAATAGCAGATAGACTTGGACTATCTACCGGACCAGGCATCAGGCCAGTATTTTTGTAGACATTATAAGCAGAGTCAATCTCCGTATCGATCGCTGCATCTTCAGCCAGGGTCGTTTTTTGACCGAGCTTGCCTTGGGCATAGAGGATAGCGATGTTACTTTGGAGGGGCATGCCTTGGTTGAGGCGGTTATAAAAGACTCCTGCAATATCTTTGCGGTCTTGATCGGTTGAGCCTTCTTTTTCGACCAAGGAAGCCATGGTCAAGACATCATTTACAGTCAGATTTTTAGCTGAGAGGTCATCATAATATTTAGCCATACTATTATCCATGGCTGCAACCATCTCATCAATCAAGGACTCAACTGTCGTTTCCGGCGTGTAGTTATAGGTCGCTGGGAAGAGGTAACCTTCTAAGCGATACTTGACGCCACTTTCCTTGCTTGGGAGGCCGCTTAGCAGTCTTGGGTACTTGGCTACTAGCTGGCTGATGAAGTTCTCATCCTGGACCTTGGCTAGGAAGTCATCAGCACTAATGCTGACCTTCTTGCTCTTGGTCTCGCCGACAGTCTTTGCAATCTGCTCCAAGGTATAACCTTCTGGAATAGTCAGCTTGCCTAGACTTGGAGCTTGAGGTGTCTCTGTTCCACCCTTTTGGAGAGTTTTAGCAATCGTATCTAGGTCCATACTCTTTTGCAGGTTATAGTAACCTGATTGGAAGTTGGAATAGTTCTTGAATTTGCTGTAGAAGTTAAAGACTTGACTGCTCTTAATCAGGCCCTCTTTTTCAAGGATTCTACCAATTTCCTTGGCACTAGAACCTTGAGGGACTTCTACAGTCACATATTCTGTTGCCTTGCTATCGACCGCCTTAAGGGCATCGGTCACATAGTTATAGTAAAAGAGTCCCGTCACAGCTAGGCCTAGTAAGAGTAAGCTAAGAACAGTCCAAACAATCTTTTTAGCCACATTGTTTTGGCGTTTCTTTTGCTGGTCTTGAGCGACCCTTTTAGCCCTAGAAAACTTATCTGCTTCCTTGCTCGGTTTTTCTGGTCTTTCTTGACGGTAGGCCAACTTTTCCTCCTCGGGCTCCTCAATCGGGGAAATCTTTTCCGTCTTGTAAGAGACAGGCACCCGGGTTAACTGGCTATTAAATTCCTTATCCTCTTTCAGGTCATCTGCCAGAGGGACGGTTTCCTTAGCCAGAGGCTGAGTCCAATCGTCATCAGTTGAAGTAGCCTGCTGGCTAGCAGAAACTTCTTGGGAAAGAGAGGATGGAGTTTCTGGCTGAGCAGAATCTTCTGAAACGATATCTTCTGAGCGAAACTCGACATAAGCAGGCTCTTCTTTTGAAGCTGCCTCTTCTGCTGGTTTACTTGAAGAATCTAAAGTTTGACTAGCCAAGCCCTTAAGGTCACTAGCTACCTTGATTCCTTCATCTTCAAGGACGGATTCTTGATCCTCGGCCTCTTTTTTCGCTTGAGCCAAATCTCTTAAAATCTGCTCCTTGAAGCTAAGATTTTTTTCGTTTTCTTGTGAATTTTCAGTCAAAAATTTGACCTCCTTCTTCATAATCCCTAACATTATATCTTAAAACTTTGATAAATGCAATAAAATTAGGCTTTCTTTAGGGATATTATATTAAATTTTGATTACGAATGGTAATCTGGATTGTCCCAAACCAGGTCATACCAAACTTGGTTGGCATAAGTTGATTGGGATAAACCTTCATTGACAAAGCCCTGCTTTTCATAGTAGCCAATGAGATAATCATGACAAGTTAAATTGATTCCCTGCCTTTGGTCCTCAGTAGCCAGCTCTTTCATGGCTGCCAGTAATTTCTGGCCCAGCTTCATTCCTTGCGCCTCACGAGCAATAGAGAGACTGGTAATAGAAATGTAACCTCCCACCAGATGGGGATCATCTTGCAATCGGCTGGTAAAAGAGCGGTCTTCTAAATGGCGGCTGGCTGTCACTGGTCCTTCTAGATAGCCCAAGATTTTCCCATCCTTTTCAGCCACTAAAAAGCTAGTTTTGATGGTATCAATATGAGTTCCTAGCACTTCCTTGGCCATGGCTTCTTCTGGGCTAAAATTATCAAGCTCAATCGCATAGATGGCTTCTAAATCAGCCCTGCTTGCTGGTCTAATCTTCATCGTAAATTCTACTCACTCTTAATCACTTTTCTTCTTCAGAAAGATAGGGGTTGTCCCAAACCAAGTCATACCAGGTCGCACCGCCATGAAGCGACTGAGACAGGCCTTCATTGACAAAACCATTCATTTCATAGTAGGAAATGAGATAATCATGACAGGTCAGACTAATGCCCTGGCGCTCATTTTTGACAGCCAATTCTTTGAGGGCTGCCAAAAGTAGCGTGCCAAGCCCCTGGCCCTTATAGTCTGCTCTTACAGACAAGCTTTGAACAGCTATAAAACCAGCTGTTTCAGGATTTTCAACCACCTCTTCAAATAGGTCATCAGTCAAATGCCGCGCTTCAATAACGGGACCTACAATATAGCCTACTATCTGGTCGGAGAACTCAGCCACTAAAAAGGTATCGGCAATCTTCTCCAGCCGCTCCTTCATTGCTTGCGGGCTAGCCGCCTCCTCAACCGAGAAATTTTCTTGCTCGATGAGGATGATTTCTTCCAGGTCCCTAGGGCTAGCAAAACGAATCTTGATTTGATTTTCCATGTTATTGAACATTGCTAGTCAGATTAGACAAGAGGCGCTCAAAAGAGTATTCATAGGTTTGAATATCTCCAGCTCCCATAAAGACATAGACTGCATTTTCATGGTCTAGGAGGGGGGAAACATTGTCCACAGTAATCACATCAGCCTTCTTGACAATCTTGGCTGCCAGGTCTTCCACCTTGACATCGCCATTATCCACTTCACGCGCTGAACCATAGATTTGCGCCAGGTAGACTGCATCCGCTTGATTGAGGGCTTCTGCAAATTCATCTAAAAGGGCGATGGTCCGAGTAAAGGTATGGGGTTGGAAAATGGCTACAATTTCCTTGCTTGGATATTTTTGACGAGCGGCATCCAGAGTGGCGATAATTTCTGTTGGATGGTGAGCAAAGTCATCAATAATCACTGTCCCATCAATAATTTTCTCTGTAAAACGTCTCTTAACTCCAGCAAAGGTTTTTAGGTGCTGGGCTACCAAGTTCAAATCAAAACCAGCAGTATAAAGGAGACCAATCACTGCCGTAGCATTCATGATATTGTGGCGACCAAAGCTAGGAATTTGAAACTCTCCTAGCTCTTCTCCTCGGAAAGAAACCTTAAAGCTAGAGCCAGTTGTCGAACGCAGGAGATCATGAGCCACAAAGTCATTGCCTTCAGAAAAACCATAATAGTAAATCGGAGCCTCAGCAGTCAGGCGACGTAATTGCTCGTCTTCTCCATAGATAAAAAGGCCCTTACCAATCTGCTTGGCATAGTCATTAAAGGCATTAAAGACATCCTCTAGGCTAGTGAAATAGTCTGGGTGGTCAAAGTCAATATTAGTAATAATAGAATACTCTGGGTGGTAGGGCATAAAGTGACGTTCGTACTCGTCAGATTCAAAGACAAAATACTTGGCCCCAGCTGAACCCCGACCTGTTCCATCTCCAATCAGATAGCTCGTATCGGTAATATTAGAAAGAACATGGGCCAAAATCCCGGTCGTAGAGGTTTTCCCATGAGCACCAGCCACACCTAGACTGACAAAGTCCCGCATAAAGCTACCTAGAAATTCATGGTAACGACGATAGGGGATTCCCTCTTTTTCTGCATAGGCGATTTCTTCATTATTATCTGGACGAAAGGCATTGCCGGCAATAATTTCATAATCTGCCTCAATATTTTTAGGATCAAAAGAGAAGATTGAAATACCCGCCTGTTCCAGACCACGTTGCGTGAAGTAATATTTGTCCACATCACTCCCCTGAACCTTGTGGCCCATTTGGTGCAACATTAAAGCTAAAGCACTCATCCCAGAGCCTTTAATCCCGATAAAATGATAAGTTTTGGTCATGATTCCTCCATAAGATACAAAGGGCGTATAAAAAGCGACTGAAAATTAGGAAATCTGACGAAGAAGCTCCCTGCTTCTAGGAAGATTTATCTATTTTCCGAGCTTTTAGCCCGTGTTCAATTAAATAAGATACGAGCCCGTTAAGAAAACGAAGAAAAAATAGGAAATACGACGACGGAGCCCCAGCTCCTAGGAGTATTTATCTTTTTTTCAAAGTTTTTAGGGCGAGTTCAGTTAAATAAGATACGAGCCCGTTAAGAAAACGAAGAAAAAATAGGAAATACGACGACGGAGCCCCAGCTCCTAGGAGTATTTATCTTTTTTTCAAAGTTTTTAGGGCGAGTTCAGTTAAATAAGATACGAGCCCGTTAAGAAAACGAAGAAAAAATAGGAAATACGACGACGGAGCTTTAGCTCCTAGAAGTATTTATCTTTTTTTCAAAGTTTTTAGGGCGTGTTCAATTTCATAAGATACGAGGGCGTTAGCAGACGCAAGCAGTATCGGGAGGTGAACCTCCTCGCTACTGAACGAAAATTCCTAGGAGAATTTTCTATGCGCTGCATTAGCTCGAATTTCAAAAATTATCGTTTTGAAATTCTCACGTCAAAAAGCGACTGAAAATTAGGCGGCCGAACTTGCAGCTTTTTAGTTTCTAGGCTAGCCTTCAAACAGTCCACTGGACTGTTTGAAACCTCCACAAGGACAACTAGCTTGGAGGTAAGCTCAAGCGCTACCTCCAAGCAGATGTCTACTGCGTCTGGAGTTCATTACTAGTCCATTTGCGTTTTTTTTCAAAGCTTTTAGCCCGTGTTCAGTTAAATAAGATATGAGCCCACCCGCAAACTGCCTTGTGCTGCGAAATGGGAAAAGCTAGCAAGGCGCTCTATTGAAAGTCCTTGCTTTACTATACCTAGGCCTGCTTTTTATCTTATTTATTTAAGCATAAGTCTTAATAGTTTCTTTTCAAATAGTTGTCAGAGTTTTAATCGCTAAGCCGAGTCAGGTTTAGTTCCTGAGCGATGCTTCTTTCTCTTTGGCTCTGAATTTCTTTTTTATTGTAAATTTGACTGGTCCTTAGGAAGTCATAGTTATTCTTTTTGACTTTAGGGGCCTGGGCTTGCTCCTCTTCCTTAGGACGATAGTCCGGCTTCAAATCGGCCAGAATATAGTCTTCTTGCCGTAATTTCTTGCTAAATTTAGCAAATTCACCCGCCTGCTCCTTTTGAAAGAAGGCTGTCGGCTGACTCTCCTTGTTGGCTCCTTTGAGTTTGAGGGGGGCCTTGAGCTTATGGCTATGTGCCTTGATTGGCACATCACTGGTCAGATAAGAAGCTGACCGCTTTTTCTTCAAATCGGCCCTCGCTTCTTCTCTTGCCAACTCAGAATAGCTCTTTTGCTCCCGCTTAGCTAAAGAAGGGGCTTGCTTGCCCTCTACTTGCTGAAGGTGAGGCTGAGCAATGGGTTCCCACTCTAAGTAGTTTCGATCCTGATAGTCTCCTTTGATATTGCTAATCAAATCCAATTCATCATAAAGATTCATCTGAGGCATATCGCTTAACATGGCTTCTCCATCAGAAACCAGAGGAAATTTATTCTCAGTCATACTTTTTTCCTTTCAACAATTCATTATAACCTATTCAGCTCAATTTTCAAGGGCTTCCGGCGAAATTCCTAAAATTTCTCGGATTTCAGCCAGGCTTAGACTAGAGCGAGACTGGCTTCCGTCTAATATGGTTGAGACCAAATTTTTCTTGGACTCTTGCAACTGCTGAATTTTTTCTTCAATAGTCCCCCTGGTAATCAGGCGGTAGACTTCCACATTTCTTTCCTGGCCCATTCGATGGGCCCGACCAATAGCCTGGGCTTCAACGGCTGGATTCCACCAAAGGTCGACCAGGATAACGGTATCGGCACCGGTCAGATTTAAACCGACACCACCAGCCTTGAGGGAGATAAGAAAGGCCTCTCTGTCCCCTTCATTAAAGGCCTGGGTCATTGCCTGCCTTTCCTTGGCTGGTGTTGAGCCAGTAATTTTAAAGGAACTTAGTTGATGCTTCTCTAGCTCGCTCTCAATCACATCTAACATCCCCCGAAATTGAGAGAAAATCAGAACCCGATGCTTGCCAGCCTTGATTTGCTCCAGAAGTTCGATTAGGCTTTCGAGCTTGCCACTCTCCCCTTGGTAATCTTCCATAAAGAGGGCCGGTGTATCACAAATCTGCCTCAAGCGCATCAGCCCAGAGAGAATTTCAATCTTGCTGCGATTTAATTCCTCCTCGCTGGCCCCCATTACCCGCTCCTGCATCTGCTTAAGCTGGGCCAAATAGATGGCCTTTTGGCTATCGGCTAGTTCATTCTTATAAGATATCTCAATCAAGTCAGGTAATTCCTGCAGGACTTCCTCTTTTTTGCGTCGCAGGACAAAGGGCTTGATGTAGCGAGCCACTAGCTCGGCTGGCATTTTCAAAAACTCCTTTTTAGCTGGCAGAAGACCTGGTAAAATGATTTGGAAGATAGACCAAAGCTCTCCTAAATGATTTTCAATTGGTGTTCCAGACAGGGCAAAAGTATGCTTGACCTCAAAAGAGCGTAAATGCTGGGCAATCTTGGTCTGATCATTCTTCATGACCTGGGCTTCATCCAGTATCAGGTAGTCAAAACTTAGTTTTCGATACTCTTCCTGGTCCTGCCGAAAGGAGTTATAGCTAGTAATATAGATTTGATGCTCCTCAGCAATTAGCTCGTCTCGTCTGGATTTAAGGCCATAGATAACCGCCAAATCCAGCTGGGGAGCAAACTTAGTAAACTCATCGCTCCAGTTGTAAATCAAACTGGAAGGAGCCAAAATCAGGACCTTTTTCTGCTCTGTCAAGCGACTAGAGAGAAAGGCAATGGTCTGCAAGGTCTTACCCAGTCCCATATCATCGGCTAAAATTCCACCAAAGTGATAGTGGTCCAGCATGGCCAACCAGCGGACCCCTCTTTCCTGATAGTCCCGCAATTCAGCTTGAATGGCTAAGTCAGGCAAGGGGAAGCTAGCTGGATGGGACAAATCCTGGGCTAACTGGCGGAAGTTTTGTGAAAAGCTAACCTGCTCTTGCTCTTCAAACAAATCCAATAATTGATAGGCCAGCAAGGGGCTACTTTCTAAGATTCCGCCTGATTTTTGACTGGCCCTTAAATTTTTAAGAGTTTGACTAATTTTTTTGCTATCCTCATCAAAAACCAAGAGTTGGCCGGCCTGACTAACATAGTAATCCTGGGCCTCAAATAAGGCTGTCAAGGCCTGATTGACCTCGGTCTCTTCAATTCCTGCAAAGTCAAAGCCAATCTCCAAGAAACCTCCCTTGTTTTCAATGGCAATGCTTGGTCTAGCCAGCTGATAGAGATCTTCAAGGTCCGAAGAAAGCTCCACCTGTCCAAGCTCCCTAAAACGCTTTAGGCTATCTTCAAAGAAGGAATAAAGTTCTGACCGCTTTAAGGCTGGCCGATGACTATGAAAATCGGCTGTAAAACCAGTAGCCAGCAGGGTCTGAAAGACCAACTGCTCCTTTTCAAAATTACTAGCAAAAGGAAGCTGGGCCAGCTCTGCTCGACTAGTAACTAGGCTCTGATTAGGATAGCTAAAGCTAAGGTCCACCGACAAGTCTCCATTACTGGCTAGTCCAAAGCTAAAGTCTACTTGAAAATCCTGAATTTCCAAGCTCTTTGGTGCTTGAACGGGGCCTAACTTTTTAAACTCTAATAGGCTGGCGGCCAGTTTATCCTGGTCGGAAATTTCAAATTGCAGGCGTTTTTTTCGATCCTGCTCCAAGGGAAGGGAACGCAGGGCCCCAAGTATCCGTTTTTGCTGATAGGAGAGTTGGTAGAAGATGCCTCCGTGAAAGATAAAGTCTTCCTGCTCCAAGAGTTTATATGTTTTCTCATGGATAGTTAGCTCAAAATAGCCTCCCTGCTCGGTCACCTCAAAATAATAGAGCTCTGCTTCTGGAACCAAATCCTGGAAAAAGACCTGCTGATAATGATAAACACTGTATTCTAGATGAAAGGCTTCTAAACCCTGTAAGAGGTCTAAGCCCTCTTCTAGTAAGGCCGTTGAAAAATAAAGATGGCGGCCAGAATTGGGAAAAAGAAAGGCTGAATCCTGCTCCATCCGGTTAGACAGCAAGGCTTGCAGAAAAGTCAGCAAGGCCTGACTGGCCTCATCAAAGGCTTGGAAGTCCAGACTTTCATAGTAGCTCTTGCCAATCTGATAGCGGCCTCCCTTGGTTAGAACCTGAAGGAGGGCTCTGATATCTCGCACAACATAGGAACGCTCATCTGGCCAACGACGGATTCTCAAGGTCCATAAAAATTGGCCTGTATAGGAGTCCTCACTTCCTTGGGCACTGAGATAGTAAAGAGCTTGCTCAGGCTTATCAGGAAGAATCTGGTCTAAAAAGAGGTTGCCAAAGGAAACCCTGATTTGCCTTTCTTGCTGATTGTCCTCAACAGCCTGCAAGTCAGCCCATAGCTCCTGACCTTTTTTATCCTGCTTTAGGTAATATTCTAGGGCTGCTAGGTGGCTACAATATTTCTTTTTATGAAAGAGGTCACAGGCACAAAAGATAGCCTCATCTTCCAAGCTATAACGGAGATGATGCTCCTCAATTCGACTATAAATCAGACCTTTTTTCACCTCTAAAATCTCGACCTTACCAGCTTCATAAAGATCTCTGCCAGCCGCACGAATTTTCCCAGGAATAAGTTTTGCCATAATACCACCTTCACATTATCTCTTTATTATAACATAATTTTAAGGCGGAGGCAGAAGCAAAAAGCAGGAGTTGACCTGGGGTCAAATTCCTGCTTCTGTTCTTTTTAAGCATCAAATTCATAGAGGGCGGTAGAAAGGTAGCGCTCCCCATTATCAGGTGCCAGGGCCAAGACTTTCTTACCTGCTCCCAGCTTTTTCGCTACTTCAATGGCTGCAAAGATTGCTGCGGCAGACGAAATCCCAACCAAGAAACCTTCCTTGCCTCCCAAGGCGCGACCTAGCTCTAAAGCCTGATCGGACCGGACACGAACAATCCCATCATAGGCCTGGGTATCCAGAGTTTCTGGGATAAAGCCCGCAGATAAGCCCTGAATCTTATGAGGACCAGGCTTGTCACCAGAAAGAATGGCTGACTCATCTGCCTCCACGGCAAAAATTTGAACCTCTGGATGAACCTTTTTAAGGGCATGTGAAACTCCAGAAATGGTTCCACCGGTACCAACTCCTCCAACAAAGGCGTCTAATCCATCTTCACCAAAGGCTGCAATAATTTCAGCTCCTGTTGTTCTTTCGTGAACTTCTGGATTAGCCGGATTGTTGAATTGGAGGGGCAACCAACCCTGGCGCTCTGCGGCAATTTCCTGGGCCTTGGCAATGGCCCCCTTCATTCCTTCACTACCTGGTGTGAGGACCAATTCAGCCCCGTAGGCCTGGATAATCTTTCTACGCTCTACACTCATGGTTTCTGGCATGACAATAACTACCTTATAGCCCTTGGCTGCTCCTACCCAGGACAGACCAATCCCAGTATTCCCACTGGTAGCCTCTACGATGGTGTCTCCTGCTTTAAGTAGGCCATCTCTTTCGGCCGCCTCAATCATACTCAGGGCAATCCGGTCCTTGACAGAGGAACCTGGGTTAAAAGCTTCTAATTTCACATAGACATCTGCTGCCCCCTCAGGAACAATCTGGTTTAATTTTACAATTGGGGTTTGACCAATTAACTGACTAATATTTTGATAAACTTGTGTCATAGTATCTTACCTCAAAATCTTGATAATAACAGTATAAGTCCCCTAGGACCTTTTGTAAAATATAAAAAAACTATGGCTCAGATAGTTTCTATTTATGGCAAGTCCAGCTCTACCCTACGCCTTCCCTGGCTGCTAAAATCAACCTTGCCTTGGAAAAAGTCGATTAGATTAGCTTTTAAGGCCTCCTCTTGATCTGGATTCACAAAGAGGCTACAAGTAACCTTATCTGTAAACTCTGGCTCATGCTCCTCTAAATTTTCCTGCTTCAAGAAGTTAGCTAGCTCCTGATACTGACTGTAGCTAAGTGAGAGCAAAAGACCGACCTGCTCTTTGACTTGCACCAGCCCCAGCTCTTTCAAGGCCAGAGAAGCCGAGCCCGCATAAGCTCGAATGAGACCACCAGCCCCCAGCTTAATGCCACCAAAATAACGCGTAACGACCACACAGATATTGGTCAAGTCCTGCTTTTCCAGCACCGTCAAAATAGGGACTCCCGCAGTTCCACTGGGTTCTCCATCATCACTGCTCCTTTTGATTTGGGCTTTTTCACCGACGATAAAGGCCGAGCAATTATGAGTGGCCCGATAATGTTCTTTTTTGATAGCAGCAATAAACTCCCGAGCCTCCTGCTCACTGGTCACCCGCTTAACCGAACAGATAAAGCGAGATCTCTTAATTTCTTCCTGGACCCTGCCGTCCTGTTTGATTGTTTTATAGTCCATACTTCTATTTTACTAAATTTCTGAAAAAATAGTTGCTTTTCTGGCTTTTTTACGAATAAACAAGTATGAAATTAGAAGATTGTTGGGGTCGTTTATTTATAGCAGGCCAGCTCAATTCGGACCTAGAAGCCCAGGCTCATAAAAAACCAGCCTTGCTGACAGAAAAAGGACGACTCTTTTGTGGCCGTTGCGCCAGTCCTATCGATAAAAAGGAGAATCGCTTACCGATTGGGGCCTATTATTGCCGAACCTGCCTCCTTTTAGGTCGCATTCGGAGCGACCAAGACCTTTATTATTTTCCCCAGCGGGACTTTCCAAAAAAAGAAGCCTTAATCTGGCAGGGGCAATTAACCGACTGGCAGCAAAGAGTTGCTGATTCCCTCCTAGCCCAAGTCCAAGCAGGCCGGGATTGCTTGGTCCATGCTGTTACGGGGGCTGGTAAGACCGAGATGATTTATCCTCTCTTGGCCAGCTATCTCAGAAAAGGCCAGGCCGTCTGCCTAGCCAGTCCTAGAATTGATGTCTGCTTAGAGCTGCACCGCCGCTTAGTAGAGGATTTCAACTGTCCCATTTCCCTCTTACACGGTCAGTCAGAAGCCTATAGTCGCAGCCCCCTCGTGATTGCGACCACCCACCAACTCTTAAAATTTTATCAGGCCTTTGACCTCCTGATTATCGATGAGGTGGACGCCTTTCCCTATCTGGATAATGCCATGCTCTATCAGGCAGTTCAAGAGGCTAGCAAAAAAGGGGGTCGCAAGGTCTTTCTAACTGCTACCTCTACCCCTGAGCTTAACCGGCAGGTAGAAAGGGGACAACTCTGCCGACTCAGCCTCCCTAGGCGCTTTCATGGCAATCCCCTTACCCTACCCAGCAAGGTCTGGCTAAACAAGCTAGCCAGTCAGCTTAAAAGAGGAAAAGTCCCCCGTAAACTCCTCTCCTATATTAAGAAGCAGAGAAAGACCGGCTTTCCTCTTCTAATCTTTATGGCCGAAATTGAACGGGGGAAAAGATTGGCTCAAATCTTACAGCGACTTCTAAGTCAGGAAAAAATCGGCTTCGTCTCCTCAAAAACTGAAAACCGCCTGGACTTGGTCCAAGACTTCCGTCAGAAAGACTTGACCATTTTAGTGACAACGACAATCTTGGAGCGGGGAGTGACCTTTCCAGGACTAGATGTCTTTGTACTGGAGGCCCACCACCACCTATTTACAGCCAGCGCCCTCATCCAAATTGCCGGTCGGGTAGGTCGAAGCAAAGAGCGACCTAGTGGGCAGCTCATCTTCTTTCACGAGGGCAGCAGTCTGGCCATCGAAGAGGCCATTCGAGAGATCAAAGCCATGAATGAGGAGGCCGGTTTATGAGGGATTGTATTTTGTGCGGCCAAATATTTTCTAGCCGTCCCAGCTTCAGCCAGATTTTCCTGATAAAGAGCCGACTAGAGCTGGTCTGTCCCTCCTGCTGGGGTCAGTTTGAAAGAATAGGTGACCCCCACTGTCCTACTTGCTATAAAAAGGGAGAAAGGGAGGTTTGTAGGGATTGTAAAATCTGGCAGGATAAGGGGCAAGCCGTCCAGCATCAGAGTATTTTTAGCTATAATCCGGCCATGAAAGATTATTTTAGTCGCTATAAATTTCAAGGTGACTACCTCTTGAGGCAGGTTTTTGCTCCAATTTTCAAAGAAGGACTCCGCCCATTTTCTGACTACCAACTAGTTCCCATTCCCTTAAGTCAGGAAAGCTGGAAGGTCCGGGGCTTCAACCAAGTCACTGCTTTTCTAGAGGCAGCCCAGATAGACTACCACAACCTACTGGGAAAAAAGGAAGGTCCGGCCCAATCCAGCAAGACTAGAGAGGAGCGTTTGGCCAGCCAGCAGAATTTTTTTCTTCTGGAAAAGGCCCCGCTTTCCTCAAAAATTCTTTTGGTTGACGATATCTACACCACAGGGGCCACCTTACAAGGAGCCAAGCAACTTTTATATGAAAATGGAGTGAAAGAAATAATGACATTTTCACTCGCAAGATGAGGAAAAAATTTGCAAAAAAGGAATGAAAGCGTTATAATTATAGTATAATAAAAGAAAATTTTATGTTTAGAAAGAAGGTACTTATATGATTAAATATAGTATCCGTGGCGAAAACCTTGAAGTAACAGAAGCAATCCGTGCTTACGTAGTTTCTAAACTTGAGAAAATTGAAAAATATTTTCAACCTCAACAAGAGCTGGACGCTCGCGTAAACTTGAAAGTTTATCGTGAAAAGACAGCCAAAGTTGAAGTAACCATTCCTCTTGGCTCCATCACCTTGCGTGCTGAAGACATTTCTCAAGACATGTATGGTTCAATCGATCTGGTTACAGATAAAATTGAGCGCCAGATTCGTAAAAACAAGACAAAGATTGAGAGAAAGAATCGCAATAAAGTAGCAACTAGCCAACTCTTTACAGACGCCCTTGTCGAAGAAACTGAAGACGTTCCTGCAAAAGTTGTTCGTTCAAAACAGATTGATTTAAAACCGATGGACTTAGAAGAAGCCCTGCTCCAAATGGACCTCTTGGGACATGACTTCTTTATCTATACCGATGTTGAAGATGCCACAACCAATGTTATCTACCGCCGTGAAGATGGGGACATCGGCCTACTCGAAGTCAAATAAAAAAGCAAAGCAACTAATCAACCACCGGCCAAGCTGGTGGTTTTCTTCTTGGCTCTTAAAAAAGCTGGAGAAGCTCACAAATAAAAATCAGTTGGCCAAGGGCAACTGATTTTTTGTTTGATAAGTTGTCAGTGAACTAGTTTTTAAGAGCTCTTTTTTTCTTTCTTGAGAAATTTGAGAGCCTGCTCTGTCCAGATTGGCAAGCTCCTAGCTAGGGGAGCAAAACCATACTTGCGACGGTCGCTTGAAAAACGGTGCCGCTTGGGTAGGCGGTGCTTTTCTTCCTCCAAGGTCCGCATGGAAAGACTAGCCTTACGGCTAAATTCGTCAAAGTCCAAGACCTGAACGAGAACAGACTGGCCCACGGATAAGGTATGATAGATATTATCAATATAGCCTGTCTTAATCTCCGAGATATGGATGAGCCCGGTCAGGCCGCCCTCCAATTCAACGAAGGCGCCATAGGGCTGCAGGCCGGTGATCTTTCCCTGTAACTTGTCGCCTATCTTCATTCTTCGATAACCTCAATCCCTTCAATGACTACATCTTCTACTGGTTTATCCATTGCTCCTGTCTCCACACCAGCAATCTTGTCTAGGACTTGATAAGAAGCCTCATCGGCCAGTTGCCCAAAGACTGTATGCCTACGGTCCAGATGAGGAGTTCCTCCTTGCTCAGCATAGAGTTTGGCGATTGGCGCTGGCCAACCTCCTCGTTCTAATTCCTTGGCTGAGTAAGGAAGCTGGCTATTTTGAACAATAAAGAATTGACTGCCATTGGTATTGGGACCCGCATTAGCCATGGAAAGGGCTCCCCGGATATTATACAATTCAGCTGAGAATTCATCTTCAAACTTTTGGCCATAGATGGACTCCCCTCCCATACCAGTACCAGTTGGGTCGCCTCCTTGAATCATAAAATCCTTGATAATACGGTGGAAAATAACCCCGTCATAGTAGCCATCCTTGGCTAGGGCCAGGAAATTTGCGACCGTTTTAGGGGCTTGCTCGGGAAAGAGTTTCAAGTTCAAGCTTCCTAGATTGGTTTTTAGTTTGACACGAGGTCCCTCCTGGTCGGCTAAGTTTACTTGTGGAAAATTCACTTCTTTTTCTACCATTCCTAATTCCTCCAGGGCATGAAAAATGCCGTCTTCTTCTACTTTTTTAGTTACATAATCAGCCTTTTGCTTAATTTCTTCATGGGATACTTCCATAGCGATACTGATTCCTGCATAGTCAAATAATTCCAAATCATTGACTTGATCTCCAAAAACCAGCAAATTCTCTGGTTTCAGACCCAATTCCTCCAATACCTTGGCTACGCCAGCAGCCTTGGAGCCTAGCTGGGGAACCAGGTCACAAGAAATCGGATGCCAACGCACAAGTCGCAGCTGGTCTGCCAAGTTTTCTGGCAAGTGATTGACCTGGCGGTCTGGACTTTCAAAGGTCCACATCTGATAGACCTCCTGCTCCTGATAAAAGTCTGGATTGAGTGGTAAACCAGGATAGACAATATCAATAGCCTGGCTAATGGCTGGACTACGCTGGGCCAGGGCCGCCTGATGACTGCCTGCAAAACCATAGTCCAAGCCCTGCTCCTTGGCCCAGCTTATGCAGTCCTCCACCAGCTCCTTGGAAAAATGATGCTGGTGAATAATCCTTTCTTTTTTGTCCTCAACATAGGCACCGTTTAGGGTGACAAAATAGTCCGGTTGCAATTCTCGAATCTCTGGTACCACTCCATAGAGACCGCGACCAGTGGCAATTCCTGTCAAAATTCCCTTTTCCTTTAAGGACTTAAAAACCTGTTTGACTGACTCTGGCATAAAGCCAGTATTTTTCACGCGCAGGGTATCGTCGATATCAAAAAAGACAATCTTAATCTTCTTGGCCCTATACTTTAATTTTGCGTCCACAATTCTTCCTCTTTCTGTCATTTATGTCCTATTATACCACATTAAAAATCTTCCTGGGGAACTAAATGGTGCTGAAAGGCATAGACGACAGCCTGGGTTCGGTCATTGACTTCCAGTTTAGAAAGGATGTTAGAAACATGGGTCTTGACTGTCTTGAGGGAGATAAATAGTTCATCAGCGATGCGCTGATTTTCATAGCCCTTGGCCAAAAGGCCCAAGATGTCCCGCTCTCTGGCTGTCAAGTCTTCATGGAGCTCCATGTGATTGCGGTGGTATTGGACCTTTTTATTGACCTCGGTCTCGATAGCCAACTCTCCTTTGGCAACCTTGCGTACAGCATGCAGAATCTCATCGGCACTGGAGGTCTTTAGCATATAGCCCTTGGCCCCAGCCTCTAAAACGGGATAAATCTTATCATTATCCAGATAGGAGGTCAAAATTAAAATATTGGCTTCAGGCCATTCCTTTAAAATAGCCAGGGTCGCCTCGATTCCGTCCATCTCTGGCATGACAATATCCATCATAATCACATCTGGTCGCAGGGCCAGAGCCTTTTCCACCCCTTCTCGGCCATTTGAACTCTCAGCGATTACTTCCATATCATCTTGTAGATCCAGATAACCCCTGAGGCCCAGACGAACCATTTGGTGGTCATCTACTAATAAAATTTTCATCAAACTTAGAAACTCCTTCTTCTGTTTAAAGGGTTTTACCTTATCAAGCCTAGCTCTTAGCCTCTAGCCCCTCCAGCAAGGGAACTCGAATATCAATGGCTACCCCTTGCTTGGGAGCCGTCAAAATTTGGATACTACCAGCCATATCATAGACCCGCTCTTCAATATTTTTCAGACCATAGCTCAAGTCATCCTTCTTTTGATAGTCAAAACCAAGACCATCATCTGCCATTTTCAGCTGCAATTCATGCTGGTCCTGATAGAGATAGACATCTAGATGATTGGCCTGGGCATGGCGCAGGGTATTGCTGATAATCTCTTGAGCAATCCGAAAGATATGCTCCTCTATCTGCTTGGGCAAGCGCCCCACCTGATGCTGAAAATTGATTTCAATCTCACTGCGGTCGGTCAATTCCTTCAAAATAACCTCTAGACCAGCTACTAGGCTGCGCCCTTCCAACTCTGTCGGCCGTAAATGTAGCAGCAAAATTCTTAAATCTTTTTGAGCGGTATTTAAAATTCCCTCGATTCCTGCCAGCTGCTGGGAAATCTTTTGAGCATCCAGTCTATCTACCTGACCGGCCAAACCTGAAAGGATTAGATTGGCTGCAAAAAGCTCCTGACTGACCGTATCATGAAGGTCGCGAGCAATCCGCCGTCTTTCCTTTTCAATGATTTCTTCCTCCCGCTCCAGGACCTGATTTTCGGACTTTTGAAGATTTTCGGTCATGACAGTTAGCCGAGTCGCCAAGCGCTCTAGACCGCGATCAATCTCTGGTTGGTTGCTGGCTTGGAGGTTGCGACCAGCCAGAATGTTTTTGATATTTTTCTGGATACCAGCAACTGTCACCAGCTGGACAAATTTGATGATTAGTAGCATCAAAATAGTCAAGGAGAGACCTAGAAAAAAGACGAAAAAGACAAATTTTTCTAGCTTTTCCAAATTGCCCAAAATAGCCTGCCACTGAAAGCCAAATAGCTCAAAGATGTAGTGAATCAGAATCCCCAGGATAAGAAAGGTATAAAAGAATAGTAAAAAGTAATGAGCCTTCTTCATCTTCTGACAACCTCGATATTTCCAACCAGATTGCTCAAGACAATCTTGACACTCTTGCTGGCCTTTTGAAAATCGGCTGTCTTAATCGAGATAGTCTCATTACGCAAATCCCGAGCTGGCTGTTCTAGAAAGATGAGCTGGCCATAGAGACTATTAGCCTGGAGAGAAACAGCCACATCAACGGGAACAATGATGCGGGTATCCCCAAAGCCCTTGCGCAAAAGAACCACATTATCATGGTTGGTCAAAATAACTTCTTCTAGATGAATGGTATCTCGACCGGCCAGGCGAAAGAGATTGATATCATCAAACTGACAATGATCCTGGGCAGAGAGGTGATGGAGGTCCCCCAACCAACGATTTCTCTCCTCTTTCATGACAGTTTCCTCTTCAAAAATCAGATGGCTATCCTCATTTTCCCGATAGATATAGGGAAAGACCACAATCAAGCCATAAACCACTGCAAAGAGCACCGCCGCAATCACATAGGGATTGAGCATGATGATAAAAAAGAGCAAGATTGAGGCTGAAACCAATAAAACATTGGCCCTTTGGTGGCCTCGATAATAGTAAAACAATAATAAAAAGAGAACTAAAAGAAGGACAACACGAGAAAAATCGTTTGCCAAGATAGTCATCAAGGCCATGCTTAAAAGAATGGCTTCAATAAAAATAAAAAATTGGATTTTTCGCATCTTTGTCCCTCCTTCCTACTCTATTGTACCAAAAACTTAGAAAAAAACCTCAGCCTAGAGCAGGAAAAGCTGAAAAAAGATGAGCCAGTATAACTGACTCATCTTAGACCTTTATTCATTGTGATTAGAGCTGGAACTAGTCGTATCTGAACTTGAGCTAGAGCTCGTGTTGGACGAAGACGAGCTAGAGCTGGAACTTGAGCTAGAGCTAGAACTTTGGCTAGTTGCCTCTGACACATAAAGGGTAATCTTGGTTGTCTTAAGATTGACCGTTTCTCCAGCTGGGATTGATTGGGAGGTGACCATATCTGCTTGACTGCTGGTCACTGAACGATCGACCACCCGCTCGATATTGCTAGATGGCACTCCCAGAGAAAGGAGGTAGTTTCGAGCTTCTGCATAAGAATATTGCAGGCTGCCAAAGTTTGGCATCTCAATCGAAGTTAGGGTCTTAGCAACCTTGAGCGTAATCTTATTGCCAGAGGTCAAATCATAGTTTGAACCAGCTTCTGGACTTTGATCGATGACTACACCTGACTCGTATTCATTGGTTTCGACCTCTTCTAGCTTAATCAGTCTCTCAGGGACCTTATAGGTTTCTTTGAGGCTGGTTACAGCAGCGTTTGAAGTCTTACCAGTATAGTCCTCCATGGTGAAGCTTTGGGCTCCCTTGGAGATAATCAGATTCACTGTGCTATTTTCCTTGCGCTGGCTACCAGCCTTAGGGTCGGTCCGTACAACCGAACCCGAAGCGACCTTGTCACTATATTCTTCCTTTTCCTCACCGACCTTGAGGTTGGCCGCTTCAATGGCCGAGCGGGCCTCTGCCAGAGTCTTACCTGCAACATCAGGAACCTTGGTACTAGAGGGACTGAGCCAGATAAGGGCTACCAGGGCTGCCAAAACCAAGAGGACTGCTGCAAGCAAAATCTTATAGCGCATCCGCAGCCGGCGTTTCTTCTTGGGTTTAGGAGCTGGAGTTGAGGTCTTATAGGTCTGGGAGACCTGCTTGGGATTGTCATTGTTGGCCTTAGGCTTAACTAGGCTATTGCTAGATGTTACCGGGCTAACCTTGGGTAGGCTCTTTGTATCAGCCTTGGCCACATCGTCAAAGACTAACTTTTGCTCATTGCGTCGGTCCTCAGATAAACTGCTGGCCAAATCAACATACATGTCTGACACACTCTGGTAGCGATCTGTCAGCTTTTTAGCTGTGGCCTTAATAACGACATTTTCCAAAGCTTGAGGAACTTGAGCATTTTCCTCGATAATAGAAGGCAGGGGCTTTTGGAAATGCTGAAGGGCGATGGTAACCGCACTATCCCCGTCATAAGGGATATGACCAGTCAGCATTTCATAAAAGATAATCCCCATGGCATAGATATCACTTTGCACTGTGGCTTTTGAACCACGAGCCTGCTCTGGTGATAGGTAATGGACACTCCCCAGCATAGAGTTAGTCTGGGTCAGACTGGTTTCAGCAAAGGCTACTGCGATTCCAAAGTCGGTCACCTTAGCTGAGCCGTCTGGTGTCAAGAGGACATTTTGAGGTTTCAAATCCCGGTGGACAATTCCCCTAGTATGGGCTAGGCGCATGGCCAGGAGAATCTGACCCATAATCCGCACAGCCTCTTCATTTGATAGGGGGGCATTGTCCTTGATGTAACGTTTCAAGTCCAGCCCTGCTACGTATTCCATAGCTAGATACTGCTGGCCATCTTCCTCACCAATATCTGTAATCCGAACGATATGAGGATGGTCCAATTCTGACATAGCCCGAGCTTCTCGTTGAAAACGGGCAACCGCAATCGGATCCGTCTGGTAGTTGGTCCTTAAGACCTTAACCGCGACTTCTTCACCATCCAAAATCAAATCACGAGCCAGATAAACATCGGCCATTCCACCGCGGCCAATCTGCTCGATGATTTTATAGCGTCCGGCAAAAATCTTGCCGACTTGTATCATGCCTCTTCCTCCTTGTCAACCCGAACAAGAGCAACTGTGATATTATCCAAACCACCCGCATTGTTGGCAAAGCGAATCAAGGTTTGAGTCTTTTCTGCTAGGCTAAGGTCACTAGTCACGATATCATAGATTTCACTATTACTAATCATATTTGATAGGCCGTCACTATTTAGAAGCAGATAGTCTCCGGCTTCCAGGCTGACAATACCAAAGTCTGGCTGAATTTCATCTTTTTGTCCGATTGATTGGGTGATGATATTCCTTTGAGGGTGACGTTCCGCCTCCTCAACGGTAATCTGGCCAGCCTTGAGTAGCTCATTGACCAAGGAATGGTCGCTAGTCAACTGGGTATAGCGGTCCCCACGAATCAAGCCGATACGAGAATCCCCAATATGGGCATAGATTGCTTGCTGGTCGATTAAGACTAGGGCTTCTAGGGTTGTCCCCATTCCCTTGTATTCATCTCCCTGACCGATTTCATGAATCTTGCGATTTTCAGCTTCTAGATGTTGGGCAAACCATTCACGTACACCGTTGATCGTATCAATCTGCGTATCCACCCAGGCAGCTCCAAGGTCGGTAACAGCCATTTCGCTGGCAATATTACCTGCTCGGTGGCCCCCCATTCCATCAGCCAAGACCAGTAAGGTCTTGCCTGAACGATTGACAAATTGATTGGCGTAGTCTTGGTTATTTGTACGCTTCTGACCAACGTCTGTTAATAGTGAAATTTCCATCCTGTCAGTTTCCTCCTCTATTAAGATATCCTTTTAAACTGGCTGATAAAGAAGCCATCACTCCCATATAACTCTGGTGTAATCAAGAGACATCCGTCCCTTAGAATATCTTTTCTTTCATGTTCTAGTTTCACCTGCTCAAAATTTGGATGGTCTGCCAGGAATTTTTGGACCACCTCAAAATTTTCTTGCGAAAGAATGGTACAGGTACTATAAGTTATTATACCACCTTTTCGCAGACTTTGACAAACACTATCTAGTATATCCAGCTGAATTTTTTGCAGGGCCAAAAAATCACTGGCCTCCTTGCGGTATTTGACGTCTGGTTTTCGCCGAATGAGACCAATACCTGAGCAAGGGGCATCGACCAAAATCTTGTCAAAGGCATCTGGGCCAAACTCCTGATAAACCTTGCGAGCATCTAGCTTCTGGGTTTTGACCTTGTCTGCCAAGCCCAGGCGCTGGGCATTGTCCTCAATCAAGTCAAGCTTATGGTCATAGAGGTCCAGGGCTGTGACCTGGCCACTGGTCAAATACTGGGCCAAATGGAGGGTCTTGCCTCCAGGGGCACTACAGGCATCTAAGACCTGCTCATCTCCCTTTAGGGCTAGAGTCGGAGCAACCAGCTGGCTGGACTCATCCTGAATGGTAATCAGGCCCTGCTCAAACCAATCATGACCAGCCAAATACCCCTGTTCTTTGATGAGGGCTGAAGGAGCCAGAAGAGAATCTTGGGCCCCTAAGTCCTCTTTAATTTGCTCCTTGCGGCTCAAGTCAACCACCCTCAAACTAGCCTTATTGCGCTCAAAGAGACTGGCAAAAATTTTCAGACTCCGTTCCTCCCCATATTCCTCAATCAAGGCCTTGACCAGCCAGACAGGCAGGGAATATTGGATGGAATAGCGCTTGTTTTTGCGCTTGATACTAGCTGGGTCGCGCAGCTCTTCTTTGGTCAAGCGCCGCAAGAGAGCATTGACAAAAGGAGCTGCTGCCTGCTTTTTGACCTTGGCCAAATCAACCGCCTCATGGACCAGGGCATGGTGGGGCACCTTGTCCAGGTAGAGAATCTGATAGAGACTCATCATCAGAAGGATATAGACCCAGTCGTCCACCTTTTCTCGGTCGGCAATGACCTGGGCCAAATACCACTCCAGGCTAATCTTTCGGGCCACTGTACCGTAAACCAATTCGGTCGCTAGTTTCTTGTCTGCTGGGCTCAAACTACTGGCAGATAGATGTTTATTGAGGGCTAGGTTGGAATAGGCCCCCTCCTTAAAAATTTCCAGAAGGCTCTCTAGGGCGACAGAGCGGGCTGTTTGCTTTTTATTTATCAAAGAAATCTCCTACTGCTAAATCTCGGCCAGAACCATTTAAAAAGTCAGCAATGGTCATCTTGGGCTTGCCAGCTGCCTGTACTAGCTCTAGGGCTAAAGCACCCTGACCGGCTGCCACCAATAAAGACTTCTTAGTCAGGGCAAGAATTTGACCAGGTTGGCCCTCTCCTTCAGCTAGGCTGGCCTTATGAATCTTGAAACGTTGCCCCTTTAGATAGGTATGGGCGACAGGCCAAGGATACATGCCCCGAATCTGATTAAAGACCTGGCGATTGGTCTTGGTCCAATCAATTCTTTCTTCTGCTGGAGAAATATTGGGGGAGAAGGTCACTAGATTTGGATCCTGCGGTTGGGCCTCAATCTCTCCAGCTACATAGGCTGGCAGAACCTCCAGCAGCAAATCACGCCCCAAGAGGGCCAATCTGTCAAATAAGGTCCCTACATTATCCTGGTCGCTAATAGCCGTCGAGCGACTGGCAATCATGTGACCGGCGTCCATTTCCTGGACCATTTCCATAATGGTTACGCCGGCCTTTTCATCCCCATTGATTAGGGCATAATGAATGGGAGCACCCCCACGATATTTGGGTAAGAGCGAGGCGTGGACATTGACCGCAAAGTCCACACTTGCTAGTAAAGTGCTGGGCAAAAATTGGCCGAAAGCAGCTGTCACAATTCCTTGAGCCCCTAGCTGCATCAATTCTGATAATTCTGGACTCTGAGACAGTTTTTCTGGCTGATAGACAGGTAAGTTATGAGCCAAGGCCAGCTCCTTGACCGGGGTCATCTTGATTTCCTTTTTTCGGCCAACGGCCCGGTCTGGCTGGGTAACGACCGCTAGGATTTGATAATCCTGACTAGTCAATAAGCCCTCAAGAACCCTTGCTGAAAAATCAGGCGTTCCCATAAAAATTAGTTTAATCATCTTGTCCTCAATCTCTTTTTTCTTATTTTATCACAATTTTCAGCTTTTACTAAGGCTGATTGACTGTTAGGGCTGGATATTCTTCCCTCCTAGCTTAGGATAAATAGCCCCAACTGCTACTGCAAGTCAACAGCCTCCTTTCCAACAGCAAGCCAAGCATTCTCTTTCCTCCTAAATAAAACTTTGAGGCTCATTATCAATACTCAAGCGCAGGTCCTTATTTTCCCTGGCCTGGGTCCATTCCAAGACCCCATTAAGAGCCAGCTCGAGGCCTGCTTCCTGGCGGTACTTGAGTAAAATTTGATAATGGTAGAGATTATGCGTGCGGGCAATAGGCTTGGGAGTCGGCCCTAAAATTTGAATTTGCTCGGATAGATTGGCCCTTAAAATGTCCATAACCTCATAGGCCTTTTTAAGGACAAAATCCTCCTCTTGGTGGGACAGGGTCAAGCCGACCGTAAAGTAATAAGGCGGATAGGAGAGCTGCTTTCTAATAGCCATTTCATAGGCATAAAAACTCTCATAGTCCTGGTCCTTAGCAAATCGAATGGCATAGTGGTTGGGGTTATAGGTCTGAATCAAAACACGACCAGCTTTTTCCGCTCGACCAGCCCGACCGGCCACCTGGGTCAGGAGCTGGAAGGTCCGCTCAGACGAGCGGAAGTCTGGCAGATTAAGAGCTATATCGGCATTGAGTACGCCGACCAGGGTCACATTAGGAAAGTCCAAACCCTTAGCAATCATCTGGGTTCCCAGGAGAATATGGGCTTCTCCACGACCGAAACTAGATAGGAGCTTTTCGTGACTACCCTTCTTGCGGGTTGTGTCCACATCCATTCTAAGAATTTTGGCTTGTGGAAAGAGCTGGCTCAGCTCATCATAGGCCTTCTGGGTCCCTGTTCCGTAATAGCGAATACTGGTACTGGAACAGTTGGGACAGACTCTAGGAATGCCCTTACTAAAACCACAATAGTGGCAGTTCATGGTCTTACTATCCATGTGCAGGGTCAAGGAAATATCACAGTTTGGACAGGTGTCCACTGTCCCACACTCCCGACACATGACAAAGCTAGAATAGCCCCTGCGGTTGAGCATCAAAACAACCTGTTCTCCCCTAGCCAAGGTGGCCTCAATCGCCTCCAGTAAGGCCGGGGTAAAGTTGCTGGTCTCATTCTGCCCCAGATAGTCTCGAAAGTCCAAGACCTCCACCTGGGGAATCTGGGCCAAGGGATTGGCGCGCTTTTTGAGCTGTAAAAAATCGTAAACAGCCCGACTAGCCCTGGCTCGACTCTCCAGACTGGGAGTTGCTGACCCTAGAAGTAAGATGGCTTGATTGTACTGGGCCCGCAAAAGAGCCACTTCCCGCGCATGGTAACGGGGATTGCTGTCCTGCTTATAGGAGGCTTCATGCTCCTCATCAATGATGATGGCTCCGATATTTTTAAGGGGAGCAAAGATAGCCGAACGGGCCCCGACCACAATCTGGGCTTGGCCTCGCTCAACCTTGCGCCACTCATCGTATTTCTCCCCGTCAGACAGCCCCGAATGAAGGAGGGCCACTTGCTTGCCAAAACGACCGATAAAACGTTCTGTCACCTGGGGAGTCAGAGAAATCTCTGGCACCAACATAATGGCCGTCTTTCCCCTCTTTAAGACCTCCTCGATAAGCTGGAGATAGACCTCGGTCTTTCCGCTTCCTGTCACCCCTTCTAAAAGCAAGGGCTTGCTAGGCTGGCCGATTTTTTGCACCAGCTGCTGGACGACAAAGGCCTGCTCCTCATTGAGCTCTAGTCGCTTACTCTGATAATTCTTTTCAAAGTAAGCTGCTGCCCGATTGACCTCCCGCTCTTCCACTAGCAAGGCCCCTTGCTCAATAAAGTAATTGATGATAGGTCTGGAAAATTCCTGACCAAGGTCACTAGCCAGAAGCTCTTGCGGCTGGGCCAGAAGATAGTCCTTTAAAGCCTGTTTCTTCTTAGCTGCCTTGGGCAGCTCCAACTGAGCCAAGACCGCCAAATCCGGTCGATACCACTTTTCAGTCTTAATCTTCTTTTTGTCCAAGGCCTGATATTCTAGCCTGATTTTTCCCTTTTGAGCCAGACGCATAATCTGGGCCTGGCGGTCCTTGTCTAGGTCCGAGAAGTGCATTTTCTGCCTGCCCGCAAAAAGCTGGGCTTCCTCTTCAGCAGTTAGCAGGTCTGTCGGATAGAGAATCTTATCATAGCTGGAGTTGAGAAAGCCAGGTAACATGGCCTTTAAAATCGTGATTTTATAAGAAAAAACCGTCTTACGCAGTTGGTCAGCCAACCAGATTTGCTCTTGATTGAGGACCGGACTCACATCCAGGACTTCCACAATTTCCTTTAGCTCCTCAGTTTCTGCTACATGTTGTGAATCCTGATTAAAGAGGCCCAAAACAAGACCCTGAATCAAACGGTTGCCCTGGCCAAAGGGCACATGGACCCGCATCCCTACTTCCAAAAGGCCCTCAAACTGGCTGGGTACCAGATAGCTATAAGGCTTGTCTGTCTGCATCAAGGGGACATCTACAATGACCTGAGCTACTTGCATCTTTCTCTCCTTTCTTCTCTATTCTCAAAACCAAATCTACACATAGAAAACTTGATTTTTAACCACTTGATAAAAGGGAAGAAGCGAAAAAATAAGATTGAGATGCCTCAACCTTAAATTTTTTCACCTTCTTCTTTTTCTCTAGCAATTTGCGCCTTAATCTTGCGCTCTTCTTCTTCCTTGCGGAGGCGTTCTTCTTCGGCACGTCTGCGAACAGCCTCACGCTTACCTGCTGGATCCGGATGAATCACAACATTGCCAGACTCAATCTCCTCTAAGGCACGTAGAGTAGACTTGACAGACTTAAATTCCTGGGTCGCAGCTGCTCCTGCTTCTAGTTCATGAGCACGCTTGGCTTCTAAAATAACCAAAGAATACTTTGATGGGACCTTGTCCAACAAGGTATCAATAGAGGGTTTTAACATCATTTTCTTTTACCTAATTTCTAATTTCTTATCTAGTGGAGACTGGCTGAGCCAACATGTCCTGATAGTGGCCGATTACTCGCTCCACTCGGAAATGTTCGGCCTCAATCACTCTTTTGACCCGCTCGGCAGCAAGAGCGACCTGATCATTGACAATAGCATAGTCATATTCCCGCATCAGAGCAATCTCTTCCTTGGCCTTTTCAATCCTTTGGGCAATAACCTCGGCACTATCGGTACCGCGACCAACTAAGCGTTCCTGTAATTCTTCCAAGTCTGGCGGAGTCAAAAAAATAAAGACAGCGTCTGGCACCTTTTTCTTGACCTGGAGGGCTCCTTGAACTTCGATTTCCAAAAAGACATCAATCCCCTTATCTAAGGTCTCGTTGACATAGGTCAAGGGAGTTCCGTAGTAGTTGCCGACATACTCGGCATACTCTAGCATCTGTCCCTGGCGGATCAAGTCCTCAAATTCCTCCCGACTCCGAAAGAAATAGTCCACTCCGTCAACCTCTCCTGGTCTTTTAGGCCGGGTAGTCATCGATACAGAGTATTGAAATTGATTATCGCTACTCTCAAAAATTTCCCGTCGAACGGTCCCCTTACCGACACCAGAGGGGCCAGAAAAAACGATTAGTAAGCCTCGTTCCGCCATTTTATCTCCTTCACAGTCTTTTATCTAGTGTAACAAAAAAGGAGCGATATTTCAACTACTGTAAATGAATTTACTTATTTTTCGCTAGGCTTCATAAGCTTTTCAAAACGAAAGAAATCCTTACCGATTTCAACAGGTAGTGCTCCAAGCTGACCAGCTGGCGCATGTGGGTCAAGGTGGCTAGAATTAAAGAATTCCACAATTTGAAAACCGCAACGATTGACATAAAAATGGATGTTCCTTTTTTCATAATAAGGCGTATGGGTTTCCCAGACCTTGGTTTCTGGGTGGAGATGCTCCACAGCCTGCCAGATAGCCTGTCCTAGCCCCTTGCTTTGACAGCCGACCTTGACATACAAGAAGTCCAAGTGATTGCACCCCGTCTTTTCATCAATGACAAGAACAAGCCCGCCTACTTTTTGACCGTTTTCCACAGCAAAAAAGGCTTCTGAACCAGCACTTTCAAAAGATTGACGAATATCTGCCTCCGGCAAAATCTTCCCTTCTGACGGACCAAACTCTTGTTCAAAGCTCGTTTGAAAGGCCTCTTGGATCTCCTTGATAAATTTTTCTTCCTCAGCTGATGTGACAGGAACTAGCTTGATTTCAACCATTTTCTCCTCTTTCCCTTTAGAAAAAGAGCTGGGCTTTTGCCCTGCTCCTTTTCTTATTTAGCATAGTCAATTGCTCGCATTTCGCGAATAACCGTCACCTTGATATTTCCTGGATATTCAAGATTATTTTCAATCTTTTCTCTCACGTCATGGGCTAGGATAGTAATCTTGTCATCCTTAATCTTGCCTGGATTAACCATGATTCGGATTTCTCGACCAGCCTGCAGGGCAAAGCTATTTTTTACCCCATCAAAACTGTTGGCAATCTCTTCTAGGTCTTGAAGGCGTTTGATATAGCTTTCCAGAGATTCGCTCCGAGCACCTGGACGAGCGGCGCTGAGGGCATCTGCCGCTGCGACAATAACCGCAATGACACTTTCAGCCTCAACATCTCCATGGTGGCTAGCAATAGTATTGACAACAACCGGATGCTCCTTGTACTTACGGGCCAACTCAGTTCCAATCTCAACATGGCTACCTTCTACTTCGCGGTCAATGGCTTTTCCAATATCGTGGAGGAAGCCAGCCCGACGGGCTAGATTGGCATTTTCACCCAGCTCACCAGCGATAACTCCGGCTAACTTAGCAACCTCAACGGAATGGCGCAAAACATTTTGGCCATAAGAAGTCCGAAACTGCAAGCGACCCATAATCTTCATCAAATCTGGATGAAGATTGGGAGCCCCAATTTCATAGGCTGCTGCTTCACCATATTCTCGAATCCGGTGGTCAATTTCCTGGCGGTTTTTCTCAACCAACTCTTCGATACGGGCTGGATGAATCCGGCCATCCTTGAGTAGGGCCTCCATAGTCATCCGGGCAATCTCCCGCCGAACAGGGTCAAAACCAGATAGGGTAACCACTTCTGGAGTATCGTCGATAATCACATCGATTCCAGTCAAGCTCTCAAAGGTCCGAATGTTTCGACCTTCTCGGCCAATAATCCGACCCTTCATGCTGTCATCTGGCAAATGGACTGTTGAGTTGGTCTGCTCAGCCACATAATCACCAGCAATCCGCTGCATGGCCTGAACAAGAATATCCTTAGCGACCTTGTCTGAACGCTCCTTAATTTCCTGCTCGGCATCCCGAATCCGACTGGCAATTTCTTTAGAAAGCTTGGTCTCTGTTTGGGCCAGAATCATATCACGCGCTTCACTTTGTGAAAGGGAGGCAACCCTTTCTAACTCAGCTTCTTTTTGCTTTTCAAGCTCAGCTAGTTGCTCTTCCCGCGCATCAATGTGTTTAGTTTTGTCAGAAAGGCTTTGTTCCTTCTGGTCGAGTGATTTTTCCTTGTTGGTCAGGTTATCATCTTTACGGTCAAGGCTAGCTGCGCGTTCTGTCAAACGACTCTCAACTTGCTTTAGCTCTTGACGTTCAGATTTGAACTCCGCTTCAACCTCTTCTCGATACTTTCTGGCTTCTTCTTTTGCCTCCAAAAGTGCTTCTTTTTTAAGCGAATTGGTTTCCCGTTCAGCCTCTTTGATAATCAAATCGGCCTCCCGTTCAGCTTGTCCGCGTAAATTGGTTGCTTCTTGTTCAGCATTTAAAAGAGTAAGCTCTGCGGTCTCTTTTGAAGACTTCATTTTGGCCGAGATGCTTACATATCCAATGACTAAACCAATGATGACGGCAAAAACAACTGAAAGAATAAGTTCCATGTTTTTACCTCATTATTTAGTTAATATGAATTTCAAAAATTCTTAATTATTTTATCATAAAAACGTAAAATTCACAAATTGAAATTGGAAAAAAGGAAACGATTTCTTATATTATCTATAGGAAATCAGTCCCAGCAAGCCTTTGCCTTTCTTTCAGCCAGTCGGGGAAATTTATGCTATAATTTAGCTAGTAGAAAAAAAGGAGACAAGCATGACTAAAAAAGTTACCGTTGAAAGTTTTGAACTGGACCACACCATCGTTAAGGCCCCCTATGTCCGCTTGATTGGCGAGGAGACTGGACCCAAGGGAGATGTCATCTCCAACTATGATATTCGCTTGGTCCAACCCAACCAAGACTCTATCCCCACAGCCGGCCTCCATACCATCGAGCACCTCTTGGCCATGTTGATTAGACAAAGGATTGATGGACTAATCGACTGTTCGCCCTTCGGCTGTCGAACTGGCTTTCACATGATTATGTGGGGCCAACACAGTCCAGCTGAAATTGCCCAGGTAATCAGCTCCAGCCTAGAAGAAATCGCCTATAAAACCGAGTGGGAGGATGTCCCAGGCACCACTATCGAATCCTGTGGAAACTACAAGGATCACAGCCTCTTTTCAGCCAAGGAATGGGCCAAAGTCATCCTTGCGCAGGGTATTTCAGATAATGCCTTTGAACGCCATCTCGTTTAACTAGCCCAAGGCCAATCATACAACTACCTACCTATCAAAAAAACAAAAACCTCCAACTAATCCTAGCCTAGCTAGAGAGGGAGGTTTTTTTATGTATCACGACATTTATATCATATCCCCCAAAATAAAAAAGACAGCTGAACTGCCTTATCTAGTGTACTGCCCCCTGTCTTTTTAAACCAATTTATTCTTCAATTTCTCCTTGATGATTATATAACGAAAAACGACTGATAATCATGAGTTTTACGTCTCCATTATGTAATTGGACAACACTTCCAAGTGGTAAATATTTAGTCATGAGATTACCCTTTCCGTAAAATATGTATAATACGTATTCTCTTGTATAGATTAGAGGTGAATAGAAATAAATGAACTAATATATAAATTAGTATAACCATAAAATTACTGACATATAGAAAATATTTCATCTTTCAAATATGCCAATTAAAATTTGTTGCTTTGTTCTTTTCAATAATTTCAATAATTTTTTCTTTAACTATAATTTTCTTAGTATTTTAAAACGATTTACTAAATCTATTTGAAAAGTAAAAAGATAGAATAACGGAAATGCTAAAATAATAATAAATAAATTACTATTTATTCCTGTTTTCAAGTAATCAAAAGTATATATTCCACCTATAAAAGAAATAAATAAATCTATTCCTAGCAAAAGAAAAAAATTGCTTTTTTCTTTTGCTATAAAGTTATCCCATTCAAAATATCTTTTAGAATCAAATTTAATTATCTTTTCTTTATCGGGTACTTTCAATGCAAATTCTACTAAAAGAATAGATAATAAAAATATCACAAGGACAATTAAGATTCGATAAATTGGCTCAACTATGACACTAGAATTTAACTTTGCCATTAAACTACTAATTGCAATACTTGTAGCTGGGACTAGCCACCTAAAATCTGGAGCTGTCTCTTGCTTCATAGGCAACATATATAATTCTGAATGTTTTTTGTCAAAATAAATCATCTTATTGTCGAATTTTCCGATAGCTATAAATTGGCTCATTATTTTTTCTAAAAATTTTTCATCAATATTTGCAACATTCTATGCCGCTTAAAGATTTGTAAAACTACTACCATTTGATAGACTGCTGCAAAAAAGATATTAGCCAACACATAAAACATGATACTAGCTTGTCGTAGATAGTTTTGGATTGATAAAATTAGAGCAAGCGTGCATGAGGCGCTACCCATTAAAAGAAAGTAAAATTGAGATTTTGTTTTCTCCAAAAAAGCTTCCCATTCAAAATATCTATGATAATGAAATTCTTCTAAATCCAATTCACTAGGATTTTTAAGCGTTAGAGATAAAAGTAAAGCAATCCCAGCAAAAGACAAACATAAATAGAGCCATTTCATAAATAATAAGCTTGTGTCAAATGACCCCAACTGTCCCAAAAAACCACCTAGAAAGAGACTTAATCCTAGGACAAACCATTTAAGATTATATATTTTTAATGCTCCAAGTTGGCGACTGTATACTTTATTGTCATCAAAATCATAAAACAGCCCCTTGTCCTTAAAAACACCGATTGAAATCATATTTTTTGTTTTTTTCAATTAAACACACTTCCTAAAAAATCACTGACGCCCTTTACAGCATCGCCTACTCCATTCTTAATACCCTCAATCTGTTTTTCAAGATAGTCCTTTTCTTTCCCCTATTGTAGCACTTTCCCAGCCTTTTTCCTAACAAAAAGAGGCCACCAGGGCCTAGAAAATATTTGACTTTCTTATCGAGAAGTCTTTCCTTTAGGAAGGATCTCTTTCTGTTTTAAATACCAGTCTTGATACAGTTGAACAAATCGCTCTTCCTCCTCGTCGTGATAGCCTTCAAAGACAACCTTATCAATATCTTCCTGATTAAAATAGAAGAGTTGCTCGGGGTTAAGCCCCATAGGGTAAATCGCAGCTGAATAGTCAAAGAGAACTTCTTGATTATCTTGTGTTACTGTGACACCACGATTTAAAATCATTATTTTTGTCGTTCCTTCTTTCAAATAAAGAATGGTTCCAATTGGTAAAATCTTGTTCATTTTTTCTCCTTATGATTGATTTCTTCGATTCTTTCAAATAATATTCTTTTGTTAGCATAAAAAACGTTCACTGGAAATATTCCTAGAGTATACATAAAAGTTATTGCTGTGAATATTGTATTTATAATCAATAAAAATCCTTCCCGTCCACCGCTAATTAGCATATAAAAAATTAGACAAATCAAAATCATACTTATCAAGAAATAACACTCATAGTAACGTCTATTACTTGTTTTGAATATCATTTGATATTGTTTTTCCTGTCCAGTCAATTGACTAGCTGATTTTTTATGTATTATTCTAGCATAAAAAATAAAACCGAGATAAGTTAATAGAATTGAAATAAGAAATAGAGCTATTTTTATAAAAAGCCTTTGACTAATATCATTTTGGTTGAAAAAGGTTGTTAATAAGCTATCAATGATTTTCACAAATGGCTGTACCATAAGCACAATAGTCGCCGTTCCAAGTGTGGTTCTGGACTTCGCTTTTCCAAGTAACCTAAAACTATCTACAGTATTAGGAGTAAGCTCTATCATCTCTACCGAAATTTCATTCGGTAGGCTACCCCACAAATAACTTTTAGGGCTCATTGTACTTGTATCCATTAAATACTTTTTTCCTTCTGCCTCAACTATCTGGTAAGAAGCTAAGTTTGAAGGAATAAATTTTAAATCCATACTTACCACCCAAATACTTTCTGAACGGATTTGAAGCCTGAATCAAGGGCTTTTCCGACACCATTAGCCATATTATTGATACCATCACCCACACTATTCGCAAAGTCCTTTATCCCTAGAAAGTTCTTGTCATAAGCTAAACCTGCTACATATCCTACTGCTATCCCACCTATAATCGCCCAACCAACTGGATGAGCCATCATTGAAGCGGCTGCAACACTAGCAAATTCTGAACCTCCTACCGCTGCTGCCAATATACCGGTTTCAACAGCTGTGACACCTACACTAGTCATAGCTGCAGTCGTCATTGTATGACTAAAGGCTCGTCCGACATTCTCGCTCTTGAGATTTTCCATAAAGTCAAGTCCCATAAAGACAGAACTAACTCCTGAAATTTTCATTGAGGCAGATGTTCCTGGAATAGGTAGACTAACCTCGGCAATAGTTGCCCCTTTGAAGAATTTTTTAGCAAAGGAAGAGGCAAGGTCATCTGCATAACTACTAGCATTAAAGGATACTCCGACATTTTTAAAATAAGGATTTTGGCTAGTAGATACATGTATATAGCTAGTCAGATTCGGGATAGAACTATCAATCTTACTGATAATCTTCTTTAGGCTTTCTTCGCTGACTGTGGATAGAGCTGATTTCAAAAAGTCAATTGCTTCCTGCGGATAGTTATCCGAAAAACTTTTCATGACTTTCAAATCTTTCTCATTAGGCTCTTTCCCCTGTGCTATTTTAGCAAGTACCTTTTGATAATCTACATTTGATTTTTTGGCTTCCTCTACCTCTGCCTCTTCCGCCTTCACATGCTTGTTAATGGTCTTGACCCATTGGGGTTCTTCCCCTTTTTTGATAGTGGGGAAGCTCCCATTAAAAGCGGCAAAATCCTGAGAGATTTCAGAAAAGCCTTGACTGACAGCAGCTTGGAGAGGACTGACTTCACCTAGGATATTGGCAGTACCAGCTGCCCAGGTCCTGAGTTTGTCTAGCTTGGTTTGGAGTTCATCTCGCTTACTAGTAGTTTGGGCGATAGCAGCAGAAACGGCCCGACTAAGGGCTGTATTGGACAGAGGGGCAATACTGGAGAGGGGGTTAGAGACCGTCAGACTAGCCAGGGTTTGCTGAGCAGCATCAATACTCTTATTGTAAGCCTCTATTTGCTTGACTAAATCATCCTCATCTAGGTCTTCTCCTCCGACCTGACCGCGATAATCACTAGCAGGTTTGGCTGCTGTGGGGCCGACTCCCTGAATAAGGAGTTTAGCTCCTTCCGCAAAGGGCAGGAGTTTCCCTTCCGCATAGCTTAGGACATTGCCATAAGCCTTTCCTTTTAGATTACTGGCACCCGAAAGGAGCTGAACAGCTGCAACCAGTTGGTCGTAGGCAGCCAATCGTTCAGCCATCACACTTTGGGCTGAGCTTGCTTGGGCATCGCTAGCTCCTAAGTTCATCTTAATTCCCATTTTCTTCCTCCTCGTAAAAGGCTCTTTTCTGTCTGGCAATCTGCTCAGACTGGTCTTCTAGGTTTCCCTCCATCTTTTTTAACTGGCCCTCGGCCTCTATAAAAGCCTGGGTCAGCTGGCTTTCCACCCTTCGCCAAGTCAGTAGGAGCTCATTTAAATCACTAGTATCCTTAGAGCCAGTCACTTGGTAATCGAGTTGCTGCAAGGGTTGATAGAGATCTGAATAAGCCAGCATTAGGTCTTGCTCAAAGCTGGCTAGCTGACGTTTCTTGCGAGCCAAACGGTCAAATTCTCTCTCATTTTCGAGTTGAGCCGCCTCAATCTCCTTTAGACTTTTCTTGGGCATCTACTTGCCTCCGGTCTTTTTCTTGCTAGTAGCAGAAGAATTTTGCTTGCTTTGACCGATAAGAGCAGCATAACTATTTTTTTGAAGCTGATAAGCCAACCATTGGTCCGAAGCATCAAAGCCCTTGTGAACACCATGAACCAGGCCAACAAATTTCTCAATCTGGGCAGCTACATTTGTTGTTAGGGTCTCCTCGCTAGCAAAAAGTTCTTTAAGGAGGTCATTTCCGACATAGTTACTGCTACTATCTTCTTGGATAGAGGAAGTAGAAATCAGACTAGTAGCAGCCGCCATGAGGCTACTCGCGCAGGCCTTGGCGCTGGAAGAATTGGACTGAACTTGAACCATAGAAGTCTCCTTTTTAGGTAAATTTTATTTGGACTATTGTAACATAGCTGTCAAAAAATTGCAATATTGTCCAAAGCTCTCACCCTAAGTTGATAAAAAAAGAAATGAAGCTTTCTTCCTTTCTAGAGGGTTGAATGCTTCATTTCCATTTCTATTTAACCATTATCGTCTTTGGGCATTTAGCCAATCAAAGATATTATTATAGGCTTGACCATTAACTGTCGCCTGGGCATCGCCCCCCTTGGCTGCATCCGTAGCCACCATTCCTGTTAGACCAGGCCAAGTTCGAGCATTATCGGGATTTTGGACCCCTGTGATTTGGTCATGGAAGAGATAAATCCAAGACCAGTGGCCATTGTAAGTTTGGGCTAGCTCTGTTCCTTGCACATTTTCATAATAGGTTAACCACTTGTTGCTAGCTCCACCATGAAGTAGGCCCTTATAGAAGGGGAGGGTGTTGCTATCTACTGGGACACTTTCATCAGCCCTAGCTGTTATCAGCCAGATAGGCTGGTCCTTGAGGGCGGTCATGCTTTTCTCATCTAGGCTATAGATGTTGTCACCAGCACTCTCAGTCACCTGGACGCGCGAGGAGAGTAAGCCCGCAATGGGAACTAGGGCTGCAAAGGTATCTGGATAGCTAACCCCCATATCGACGGTCATGCTAGCTCCATTTGAACCACCCATCAGGTAGATACGGCTTCTATCAATATCTGGGTGGGCTGCCACATAGCTCTCAATCGTTTCCTTGAGGGCCGCTTCTTGAGATTCTCCCCAAGCTGTCGGAGATTGAGGTATCAAGACATAAGCGCCCTTTTGAGCTCCAGTTCCTGTCGATGTAAAGTGACTCTGAATCTCCTCTTGGGTTAATTTATTGACTTCATTTGCTAGAAGAGGGAAATTGATGTCCTCTCCAGCTTCACCAATCCCGTGGAGCCAGACTAAGAGAGGCTTTTTCTCACCGCTACCTGCTGATTGGGGTTGATAGGCAGCATAAGGAAGACTGTAAGCTCCACGCTCTGAAAAGACTTGGGCAGAAGGGATGATTTTATTAGCAATAGTCTCCTGCTCTGAATTGACTTGAATCAAGCGGCGGCCATAGTAGGGAGAAAGCCTCAGTCCGTCCACCTTGACGGGATAGGAACTAACCCAGCTATTTCGGTAAGTAGTCAAGTCAAAACTGAAGGGTTGGGCGGTCTGGGTCGGATCATCTGAGTTGAAGCTATCAACAGCCAAATCTAGGGCTAGATACTTGCTGGCATTTTGTCGGGCTTCTCGACCTTGAGCATCAGATAGATAAGCCTTGGTCACTCGTCGATCTACTCCCATTGTCTTGACTTGTAATGAACTGGTGTCAACCCTGGTTACATAGTCATTCATTTCTAGGACTAGCTTGTCAACTGCCGGGCCAAACTCATAATTATTGATGACTAGACTGGTCTTTGCAACCGAGATATTTCTGGGCCAAGAGCGCTCGGCAGCAACGGGCAAAACAGATAAGAAAAGCAGCAGCCCTAAAAAAAGAGCCAAAAAGGACTGTTGAATTTTTCGCATGGCATTTCCTCCTTTTATCAGCCAAGAGTAGGCGCCCTCAAAAACGGGGGCTTTCCTACATTTCCTTACATTATAAGGACTTTTTATGACAAAAACAAGCCGGAAAAAGGGGAGCTTAGGCCCAAAAAGACTGATAAATAGGCTCTGAATAGACTTTTTAACAGTTTTATAACAATTTTAAACAAAGCTTCAACACTCCAGTGGAGTGTTGAAGGAAACAAGTAAGACTTGGAGGCAAAGGTCAAGCTAAGATTCAAAAAGCTCCTCCTTTTTAGACTTTCAATCTAAGAAGGAGGAGCCATTCGTTTCTAGTTTTTTCATCTAGAGCCTATAGTTTTATCTAACTAATAATCCAAGGAGTCCGCATAACCTGGACCATTTCCGACAAAGTAGCCGGTCTTACAGTTGATACTAAAAAGGTAGGTCCCATCTGGCTTAAAGAGATTATAGTAACCATTTCCCTTAACAATATTAACCCTTTCCAGGATAAACTGGTCTCCCGTAATATAGCCCCGTTGGCGGGAGATATTCAGGATATTTTCTAAGATGCCTGGATTAAAGGTCCAAGCTGGGTTGTTGGCATCATCAATGACAGCCTGATTATAAGGGACACGACTGCGATCGCGCTGCAAGGCTACACCAGCACTTGAAAGTCCCCCGTAAGGAGTGGGGCTGGTAATCGTCCCTGCCGCCTGATTATTGCCACCTGCAGCAGGTGTGCTTGGACTACTTGGAGCAGGTTCTGCTGTCTGGTTGGAGTCAGCTGTCGAAGCAGCTGTCCCTGGATTGGTCGGAGCAACCGTTTCTTGCCCCTTGGCCTGACTGATGGCTGATTTTAAGAGCTTGTCTAAGTGGTCATTACCTGTATTGACCTCAGAAAACTTGGCTCCCGCCTTGACCTTGGCATTGGAGTCCAAGACGCCATCGGTGACAGCGGCCGACTCAAACTGGTTATTAACAGCCTGGATAGCCTCCACTTGCTTGACCAAACTATCATATTTGGCCTTGGCTACATTGTATTCCTTGCTATCCTTGAGTTTATCCAAGGCTGCCTTGAGCTTAGATAGGTTAGAAAAACTACTGTTCTTAAGCGAAATTTTATTCTTATCAGTAAAGAAGGAATCATACAAGTCGTTAAAGGCCTTTAAGTCGGGATTGTCCACATTATCTGAAGAGCTAGACGATTTTTGACTAGTCTGGCTACTAGAACTACTAGTCTTGGTCTTACCTGCCTGCCTCTGCTGGTTCAATAGAAAGAGACTGGTCCCTCCAATAGCTAGGGCTAAAACAGCTAGACTGGAATAGATAACTTTTTTCCGCTTATAAAAGGGAGTTGTTTCTTCCTCGTCCTGCCAGTCATCCCTCGCATAGTGGTCCGAACGACTGCGACTCAGGCTACTTGGCAAGTCATCCAAGGGAAGGGTATCCTGCTCGGACTCTTGCTCGCTTTCTAGGATCGAACTTCCCTTTTCCTCCAAAGGAGGGCTTGAGAAGGCTTGTGTCACTTCACTATCTTCTTCATTTTCAGGCTCTTGTGTGAGCTCGTCACTTGCTTGAAGACTAGGGGCAGGCTGAGTTTCCGCCTCTACTTCTTCGACTTGGGAATTATCCTCTACTGGAATTTCTTGGACTTTTTCTGCTGAAGAAGTCCCTTCCTTTCGGGCCTCACTGCGGATTTCCTTGATTAAATCTTCCAAGTCTAGACTGGTATCAGCAAACTTTCCTTGGCTAGTCTCCTTAGCCTCGTATTTTCCTGCCTCGATTTCCTGGCGATGCTGCTTGATGTATTTATCCAAAACATTATCGTCAGCAGTCACACCAGCTTCTAATTCTTCACTTTTCCTGCTAGCCTGACCAACCGTCATTTCCTTAGCTTCTTCAAAATCTAGAATGGACTCCTTGTCCTCTTCTCCCTTGCCTGAATATTTTTCTTCTTTAGTCATGACCTGTCCTTTCTAGTCTGTTTGACGTTTGACTCGCTGGCCAAAATACTGATACAAATCAACCTTGAGGGTCCCATTATAAAGCTTGCGTTTCTTATCTGCTTGTCGTCCAAACTTTTGCTCAAAAGCCTCATCACTGGTTAGGATAAATTGACTCCAAGTCTTAAGAGGGGCTAGGGTCTGTCCCATTTCTCGATAGAGCTGGCTGACCGAATCATCATCTAAAAGCCGCTCTCCATAGGGAGGATTGGAAATAATCACACCATTTATCTTATCGGTGCGGAGGTCCTGAAGCCGCATTTGCTTAAAGTCAATCTGCTCGGCCACACCAGCGGCCTGGGCATTCTTTTTAGCGATTTCAATCATTCGCCCATCCAGATCCGTTCCCATAATATCTAAAGATAAATCCTGCCTAATTTCAGACCTGGCCTTGCGCCTAGCTTCTTGGACCAGGTCGGCCTCGACCCAGGGCCATTCCTCAAAGGCGAAACTTCTCCCCAAGCCCGGCGCAATATTGAGGGCCAACATGGCCGCCTCGATACAAAAGGTCCCTGAGCCACAGGTTGGATCAATCAGGGGCTTGTCAGGATACCAGTTAGATAAGAGGAGGATGGCTGCCGCCATATTTTCCTTGATGGGCGCTCCCCCTTTTTCGGTCCGATACCCTCTTTTAAAAAGGCTAGAGCCGGTCGTGTCAATCATCAGACTAGCCTGATCCTTTAAAATTGAAACCTCAATCTTAAACTCTGCTCCATTTTCTTGCAAGGGAACTCCTTCTGGACGAGCGTAGTGGGCCTGCAACTTGCGGACAATGGCCTTTTTGGTAATGGCCTGAACACTGGGTTCATTGTGGAGTTTTGACTTGACGCATTTGGCCTTGGCTATGGGGAATTTTGCACCCAGGGGCAAGTAATTTTCCCAGTCCAGGGCCTTGACTCCTTGAAAGAGCTCCTCAAAACTTTTGGCTGGAAAGGAGCCCAAAACAATTTTTATCCGGTCAGCTGAACGCAGATAAAGATTGGTTTTGATGATGGTTTCTATATCTCCTTCAAAGCGGACCCGACCATTTTCGACCTGACAATCCAAGCCTAGATTTCTAATTTCTCGTCCAACAACTGCTTCTAAACCAGCCGCTGCTGTGGCGATTAAGTTAAATGTTTTCTTCATTAAGTATCCTCAAAAGAAAAGCTAGCATACGCTAGCCAACCTATATGCAATTTTCTATAAGCCATGTTTTGTTCCAGAAATGACTAGGTCTCACTTCCTTCGATAATCATCTGTCTACTGTTTCCAGTCAGAATACTAGGTTCGTTTCCCTGTATTCCATGCCCCGACCAAAGTTTGGGTTGCTAGCTTGAGGGGTTTACCGCGTTCCACTTTTTGCGTTTCCACAAAAACTACGTCACTGTGGCACTTTCAGACCTATTCAGACCTATCTTGCGACTTAGTCCTTTCGGTCGCCGTAACGAAAAATCGTCCCTAGGCTTATGGATTCGCCTAGCACAAACACTACCGGCATCACAGCCAGTGCTAGCATGGACTTTCCTCATAGAAATCACAAGCGATTCCCATGCGATTATCCAAAAATTGCACCTGTCTTATCTATTCACTATCAACAATTTGCTTGCCGAAAACTTCTTTTTCCAACCGATTTAAACGTTTTAAAATGTCAAAATTAGTCACGCTAGCAGACTGAGGGATGTCCACCTTGGGTTGGGGATTAGGGCTCACTGTCGGAGCCGGAGCTTCCTGGGGTTTATTAGCCAATTCTTCTTTTAAGCGAGCATTTTCAGCCTTCAAATCCTTAACTAAAGCAGCATAGGTCTCATAGTCTTTAATCACATCATCCAGAAATTCATCAACCTCTTGCTTGCTATAACCGCGAACACTGCTCTTAAAATCCTGATCAAAAATATCCTTAGGGGTAAAAATAATACTTGCCATTTCTCTCTCCATTCTCGTTAGTCATTATCATTATATACGAAAAGAGAGATAAAAATCAAGGTCTAAACCTTATTTTTCAGAAAAATTTTCTGCCTCTTCATTTAAGTCATCAAAGGTTAATCTTTTGATAAAATATTGTTGATTTTCTTTCATCTTTTGGTAAAGATATTTAAGATTTGTTTCCCTTTCTTCGTCGTAAAATACATAGGCACCCTGAGTATTGCTCAAAAGAAATTGGTTATAATCAGCAAACTGTCTGGGACTTTCGTAGCGAGGGTAGGCATATTTAACAAAGGATGTCGCCTTAAACTGGGCCAGTTTTTCTTGATTGGCCTCATTCCAGTTTTGTCCCTGATTTTCAAAGGCAAAAATCGTAGCCAGTTGCAAGTCATAATCTTTTTGCAGGTCCCTAGCGACTTCCAAGACCCAATATTCAAAACCTAGATTTCCCGTAAAAATCAGCCATTCTAGGCCTTGATCCAAGAGAGCAAGCAGGTCCTTTCTAATGGCTTTTTTGATGATTTTTACACGAATATCCTTGTCATTAAAGAGGCCCAAATCAAAAGCCCTGTAGCCAACTACCAAGATACTTGTCATTTATTATCCTTTTACAATTTTTTATGATATAATAGAGTGATGTTATTGTACCAATAAGGAGTTCTATGGTCAACTATCCACATAAGGTTATTCCCAAAAATAACATAAAAAGACGAAAAAAGGGGACGATTAACTTTGCTAATCGGGGGATGTCTTTTGAAAAGATGATTAACGCAAGCAACGACTACTATCTTAGTCGCGGGCTAGCGGTCATTCATAAAAAGCCAACACCTGTCCAGATTGTCCGAGTTGATTATCCCCAAAGGAGTCGAGCCAAGATTGTGGAAGCCTACTTTAGGCAGGCCTCCACGACCGACTATTCTGGTGTCTACCAGGGCTATTATCTTGATTTTGAGGCCAAGGAAACCCGCCAGAAAAATTCCATGCCCATGAAAAACTTTCACCCTCACCAGATTGACCACATGGAGAGGGTCACTGAGCAAGACGGAATTTGCTTTGTCCTTCTACATTTTTCGACTTTGAAGGAGACCTATCTCCTTCCCGCTCCTTATCTAATTGATTTTTACAAGATTGACCAGGGGAGTAAGTCCATGCCTCTAACCTATATCCAAGAACATGGATATTTGGTCCCCCAGGCTGCCCTTCCCAGCGTTCCTTATCTTGAAATCATTGCAAAAAATCTACTAGGTGGTAATAAAAATGAATAAACAATCCATGCTCACAGCTTTAAAATGGGCCGCTTGCGGTCTCGTCTCCCTACTTATCCTAGGGATTATAGCTGGTGGTGGGATCTTCTTCTACTATGCTCATAAGGCACCAGCCTTGTCTGAGGACAAGCTGATTGCAACGACGTCCAGTAAGATTTATGACAATCAAAAGAATTTGATTGCGGACTTGGGGGCTGAAAAACGGGTCAATGCTGAAACCAGTGAATTGCCTCTTGATTTGGTCCATGCCATCGTGGCTATTGAGGACCACCGTTTCTTCAATCACCGGGGAGTGGATTCGGTCCGGATTATCGGGGCCTTCCTCAACAACCTTGGAAAAGGCGGTAAGCAAGGGGGCTCAACCCTGACCCAGCAGTTGATTAAATTGACCTATTTCTCAACCTCAACGGCCGATCAAACCCTCTCGCGTAAGGCCCAAGAGGCTTGGTTAGCGATTCAGTTAGAGCGCAAGGCGACCAAACAGGAAATCCTGACCTACTATGTCAACAAGGTCTACATGTCCAACGGTAACTACGGTATGCAGACAGCAGCCCAAAATTACTACGGCAAGGACCTGAAGGACTTGAGCGTACCCCAGCTAGCCCTCCTAGCCGGCATGCCTCAGGCTCCTAACCAGTATGACCCTTACAGCCAGCCAGAAGCCTCCCTTAAGCGCCGCAATCTGGTCCTGTCTGAAATGTACAAATTAAAGTATCTGACAGCCGAGCAATACGAACAAGCTGTCAATACCCCAATCACTGATGGCCTACAACCGCTCAAGAGTTCCGCAGCCTATCCGGCTTATATGGACAACTATCTGAAAGAAGTGATTGACCAGGTTGAGAAAGAAACAGGCTATAATGTCTTGACTACTGGTATGGAAGTTTATACCAATGTGGATACGGCAGCCCAACAAAAACTCTGGGACATCTATAATAGTGATGAATATGTCCTTTACCCAGACAATGAAATGCAGGTTGCTTCAACCATTATGGACGTTACCAATGGTCGAGTGATTGCCCAACTAGGAGCTAGACACCAGACCTCCAACGTTTCCTTTGGTACCAACCAAGCTGTTGAGACCAACCGGGACTGGGGTTCTACCATGAAGCCGATTACCGACTATGCTCCAGCCCTGGAAAATGAAGTCTATACCACAACAGGAGCCGGTATCAGTGATGCACCTTACAACTTCCCTGAATCCAGCACTCCCGTCTACAACTGGGATATGAAATACATGGGCTGGATGACCATGCAGTACGCAATCCAGCAATCGCGGAACGTCCCAGCCGTTAAGACCCTCGCTGCGGTCGGCCTGGAAGACTCACTCAAATTCCTTAACGGACTTGGTATCAACTACCCAGAAATGCATTATTCCAATGCCATTTCAAGTAATACCAGCAAGTCTGGTCGTGAGTACGGGGCAAGCAGTGAAAAAATGGCTGCGGCCTTTGCGGCCTTTGCCAATGGTGGTACTTACTACAAGCCACAATATGTCAATCGGGTTGTCTTTACCGATGGGACCTCTAAAGACTTTAGTAATAGTGGTAGCAAGGCCATGAAGGAAACAACGGCCTATATGATGACCGATATGATGAAGACGGTCTTGACCTCAGGGACTGGTACAAATGCCTTGATTTCAGGAGTCTATCAAGCTGGTAAGACCGGGACAACTAACTATACTCCTGATGAACTAGCGAAACTAACCAAGCCTTACTATGGCTCTAGTATCGTGACACCAGACGAGCTCTTTGTCGGCTATACACCACAGTACTCAATGGCTGTTTGGACCGGTTACTCTAACCGCCTAACTCCTGTCCTAGATGATGGAGTCAAGGTGGCAACCGATGTCTACCGCAATATGATGACCTACCTTCATTCTGAAGGAAATGTCGACTGGGAGGCACCGAGCGGACTCTACCGCAGCGGATCCTACCTCTACCTCAGCAATAGTAGCTACTATAATAACCGCTACTATAACAATTCATCCAACTACTACTCAACTAGTTCTAGCACCACAGATGACTACTCTAGCTCTAGCCAAACGGGCAATGACTCCTCCAACACTGAAACTAGTGAGTCATCTAGCCCAAACAATCAACAAAACCAAAACTCTAACAATCAATAGAGTCAAATGCCTCTCCAGTTCAAAACTGGGAGGCATTTTTATATGGCTTAAAAGGTCTACAAGGACAAAAGAAAAGACAAACAAGTATTGAAACTGTTTGTCTTTAAGTTGAAACTTAGGGAGACTAAGCTTACTAAGTTTTTTCTTTGCTTGATGATTAGCGACTTTGAGCTAGAAGTCTTCTACTCTAACTAAAAGAAATGGCTAGGCAAGTTTGACTTAGCCTTTAAGTTCTGACTTTATTTTTTTACTTATGTCAGCTGCTACTAACGAGCCAGGGCCCCCATTGGGTCCCAAGGTGCAAGGAGGGTCGGCTCAGCCTCATAGGCAGCTAGCTCCTGCTCTGTCAGCAGGTCCTTGCGGACCACGATTTGGTAGGTATATTCGTCCATCCAAGAATCGCTAGCAACAAAATAACCCTTATCACCAACTTTTTCACCCCAGGAATTTTCAACCTTCCATTTTTTAGGTTTGCCCGCTTGGTCCAAATCCACCCCAGCCAGGACCATGGCATGGGTCATCAGACTCTCGCTGTAATCCAAGCGGCCAGCCTTATCCTGGCTAAGCTTGATGTCCATGCTGGCCTCAAAGTCATAGAGTTCTGTCGCCATAATGCCAGCCTTACGGTTGCTGGATTGGCCCACATCGGAACCAAACCAAACTGTTTCTCCGGCTTGCATTTGCAGAATAGCCAGCTCCTTCAAACGCTCCATATCGACGTTTAAATAGCGAACAGGACGACTTCCTACGACATTGCCCAACATCTCAACGGTATAAGAGCGACCATAAGGCTTATCAGCTGTCGGAGCATTGATAATCGAAACATAGTCATCCAACTTTAAGTTGACATATTTCTGGTAAAATTCTTGGGGGCTAATCCCTTCTTCGCTATGGTAATTATTGTTCTTGTCCCGGTAGGCAAAGTCAAACTGGCGAGGTGGTAGGCCTAGATTCATGGCTAGGAAGTTGAAGATTTCAGCTAGGAGCTCTTCTTTTTTAGCCAGGACTTGGGCCTGGTCCGCTCCACTGGCCAATAGTTGACGGAGAATTTCAGCATCCTGGCGCAGAATCTTATTTAAAATATGGTTGAGCTCGTGGCTGTTACTAGAAGAGATGGACTCTGGATAGACTGACTTGGGCACAACTCCATATTTTTCAAAAAGGGCCACGACCATATCCCATTGTCCCCCATCTTGCTGGGGAGTATCTAGTAAAAACTTGACCTTACGGCTAGTCAAGTCCTGATCCGCTGTCAGTAAAATCTGCTCCAAAAACCAGTTGGACTTTTCATACTTATCCCAGAAAAAGGTGTGAGCCTGGGAGAGTTCAAAAGACTCCAACTCAAAATCAGCAATCAGTTTATGACGAAAAGTGTTGAGGGCCGCAAACATCCAACAACGACCGGATGCCTTTTGATTGCTGACTGCATCCTTGGTTAAATCCAGGGAAAAGACAGGCAAATTCTCCACTTGGGCCTTCCTTTTTTCTAGGGACTTGAAAAGACCATTATGACTAATGGCATTCTCCAAGGATCCAAATTTTTGATTGGCCTGATAGGCCGCATAGAGCTTATCTGTAAATGTTTGATCTAGGGATTTCATTCTGACTTCCTCCTTATTTCCAAAAATCATCAAAGACACTAATCGGTAGGTGCCGCTTATGTTCGGTCTTTTTCCACCAATTTTCAATCGTTTCCTGTGCTTTAGGGGCAATGACCTTTCCTTCTAAATAGTCATCAATTTCATCATAAGTGACACCCAGGGCCAACTCGTCTGCTAGACCCGGCTTGTCCTCTTCTAAATCAGCTGTCGGTACCTTTTCATAAAGGGCTGAATCTGCTCCGAGGGCTACTAAAAGTTGCTTGCCCTGACGCTTGTTGAGCCGGTAGAGGGGCAAGATGTCTGCCCCTCCATCACCAAACTTGGTGAAGAAACCTGTAATATTTTCGGCAGCATGATCCGTCCCGATGACTGCTCCCTGGTAACTTCCCGCCAGGGCATACTGGGCAATCATCCGACTCCTGGCCTTGATATTTCCCTTATTGAAATCAGAAACAGTCGCACCTGTAGCCTGGACTGCCTCCATCATGGCATCCGTAGACTCCTTGATATTGATAGACAAGTTAAGATCAGCCCCTATAAAGTCTAGAGCTTTCTGGGCATCTGCTTCATCAGCCTGTAAACCATAAGGAAGACGAACAGCGATAAACTGATAGCTAGCGTCCCCGGTTTCTGTCCGCATTTCCTCCATGGCCAGTTGGGCCAAACGACCTGCTAGAGTTGAGTCCTGGCCACCAGAGATTCCTAAAACATAGGTCCTCAAAAAGTCATGCTTATAAAGGTAGGCCTTGAGAAAATCAATCGAGCGACGAATTTCTATCTGGGGATCAATCTCAGGCTGGACCCCTAGCTTTTTAATAATTTCTGCTTGTAGGCTCACTTGTTCTCCTCCTTTTCATAGGCTTTCTGGCGCATCTGGTCAATCAAATCCATCTTGTCCTGCCAAATATCCTGGGCCAAATCAACTGGATAATCTTGGGGATTGAGGACCCGCTTGTATTCGTCCCAAAGCTTATCAAATTCCTTGCGGGCATAGCTTTGAATTTCCGCCAGACTAGGGAGTTGGTAGACCCTTTTCCCTTCTTTGAAGATATCAATCAATAGTGGGACTGCATCAAAATTTCTGACGGTTTTTTTGATATAGGTATAGGTCGGGTGGAACATTTTCAACTCTTTTAGGCCATCCACATTGATGCCATCATAGGTAATATAATCTCCCTCCGATTTTCCTTTTTCACGACTGGTAATTCGCCAGACTTGCTTCTTCCCTGGCGTGGAGACCTTCTCTGCATTATTGGATAATTTAATGGTATTTTGCATCTGTCCATTTTGATCCTCAATAGCGACAATCTTGTAGACAGCTCCCAGAGCCGGCTGATCAAAGGCTGTGATTAGCTTGGTTCCTACTCCCCAAACATCAATCTTGGCCTTCTGCATTTTAAGGTTTAAAATGGTATTTTCATCAAGGTCATTAGAGGCATAAATCTTAGCTTCTGGAAAGCCTGCATCATCTAGCTGCTGGCGGACCTTCTTAGAAATATAGGCAATATCTCCCGAATCGATGCGGACGCCCAAGAAACGAATCCGATCCCCCATTTCCCTAGCTACCCGAATGGCAGCCGGAACTCCCAAGCGAAGGGTATCGTAGGTATCAACTAAAAAGACACAGTCGTGGTGGGTCTCAGCATAGGCCTTAAAGGCCTGATAGTCATTGCCATAGACCTGAACTAGAGCATGGGCATGGGTTCCTAGGACAGGAATGTCAAAGAGCTTGCCGGCCCTAAGATTACTAGTCCCGTCTGCTCCCCCGATAACAGCAGCCCTGGTTCCCCAAATAGCAGCGTCCATCTCTTGGGCCCGTCTGGTCCCAAATTCCATGAGGGGTTCGTCTTCAATAACCGAGCGAATCCGAGCGGCTTTGGTAGCTACTAGGGTCTGGTAGTTAACAATATTTAATAGGGCTGTCTCAACTAATTGACACTGGGCTAGGGGGCCTTCGATTTGAACGATGGGTTCATTGGCAAAAACCAAATCCCCTTCTCGGGCCGCTCGAACACTTAATTGCATTTTAAAGTCCGCCAAATAGGCCAAAAAATCCTCTGCATAACCGAGAGACCTCAGATAGGCCAAGTCACTCTCTGTAAACTGGAGTTGTTCTAAATAAGAGACAATCCTTTCTAGACCAGCAAAAACAGCATAGCCATTTTCAAAAGGCTCCTTCCGGAAATAGACTTCAAAAACAGCATGCCTTTGATGAATCCCTTCCTTAAAATATACCTGCATCATATTGATTTGATAAAGGTCCGTATGCAAGGTTAAACTATCGTCTGGATACATAAACTACTCCTTTTTTAAACATAGGTTTATTATATCACAAATTAAAAGGGAGGAGAAATGAGCATCTCGCATTTATACCTATTTAGTATTTTTAAAAAGGATTTGTATGGAATATAAAAACAGACCATATATTTTGATCTGTCTTTATATCTAAAATTTAATTACTCGCTCAAGAAAGTTTTACTGGTCTAGCCCTTAATTGCAATAAAAGGGGAGCCTTCTGTATTATCTGTTGGATCAGTACTTCGAACAGATGAAAGATAGGAGAGGCTATACCAACCGTTGTTTCTAGAATTGTAAGGATCCATCACATATGTCTTACCATTATCATAACCTTTCAAAACTAGCTCATGGGTAATTGGATAAGAAGCAAAGATACTTGTTCCAACAGCTCCTAGGACATGATGGCCTGATTCTAAAGCATCTCTAATAGCCATATCTGTTCCTAAGACCTCTGTTGTTAGCCCCCAATTATTAGCTGCTAAAACAATGCCCCGGCTACTGGTACCAAAACCAAATTTATTGAAGGTATTTGTCTGATGATAAAGGTAGTCTGCAACAGTAGTTGGTAAAACTGTCTCTCCTCTTATTCCAGATATAACCATAGCTAGGGTTGTTGGTACACAGCCCGCTGCATCCATATTGCCAATTCCGTAAACACGTCCAGCCCAGCGGCCATCCCTCTGTGAAAAATAAGGAGTTGTATAGGTTGCTTTAGAAACTTGAACAGTTGTACTACCGACCCCAACCTTGCTTCCATCATCTTGAACATAATACAGATGGAGCTGATATTCTCCAACAGAATTTTTATGATCGCTAGCTTTAACAGTTATTTTATAACTGCCATCATTTTGCCTATTAGCCTGATACCAAACTAAATCATCCTGACCCTTGATAGTCGACCAAACAGGAATATACACTTCCTTAACTCCCTTAGGGTTAGAAATATTGGTTATTAACACATCGAAAATACCTGTTTTAGGATTGTTATTTTGGATAAGGATATTTCCAGTAGGTTTGATATGCTCTTTATCTATCTGTACGTCTAAACTCGTGCTTCCAACGCCAACCGTTGTACCATCTTCTTGGACATAATAAAGATGAACACTGTACTCACCTGATGTATATTTATGATCGCGAGCTCGAACCTTGGCTAAATAGCTACCATCAGCCTGTTGACTAGCCTTATACCAAACCAAATCATCTTGACCATTGACTTTTGACCAAGTAGGAAGAAGAACTTCCCTTATCCCTTTGGGGTTAGAAATGTTTGTAATTAGGATATCGAATGTTCCTAACTGATTATCCTGATTTTGTATTTCAATTTTACCTTGAGCAGGAGCCAGCGATATTTCAGCACTAGTAGAGTTCACACCTACCATACTTCCATTTTCTTGGATATAATAAAGATGACTGTGATAAACTCCAGTGGAAAATTTGTGGTCACGCAAGCTTACTTTTGCTAGATAACTACCATCAGCTTGCTGATTAGCTTTATACCAAATTAAATCATCTTGACCATTTTTATCAGACCAAGTAGGAAGAAGAACTTCTTTTACACCTTTAGGACTGGAAATTTCTGTAACTAACAATTCAAAGGTCCCTGCTTGATCATCTTGATTTCTTACTTCAATTTTCCCCTTAGGACGACCAATGGAGACCTGAGTACTAGTTGACCCAATTCCAATCTGAGTATTGTCTTCTTGGATATAATAAAGGTGACTGTGATAAGAGCCGGTAGAAAATTTATGATTCCTAGCCTTAATTGTCACTTTATAATTACCATTAGCCTGTTGACTAGCAGTATACCAAATCAAATCATCTTGGCCATCTTTATCAGACCAAGTAGGAAGAAGAACTTCTTTTACACCTTTAGGACTATATACTTGAGAAACGATTACATCATAGGTCCCAGCATTATTATCCTGGTTCTCAATTGATAAGTGACCTTCTGGTGTTTTGTCATGGGGAGCTAAAGGCTGACTATCATATTTTTCTTTCTCTTTTGGAGTCAAATTGTCTTCTGTTTGATTTTCGATTTGAGAATCTAAAACCGTCTCTTCCTTATCCCTTAATTGATTTTCTTTTACCGGAGACTGCTCAAGCCCAGCTTTTGTATTGTTTTCCTCATCTGACTGAGTAGCTACTTGCTCTTTATCTGCTAAGTCTTGTTGAATTTGTTCCTTAACTTCTTGGCTAACTTCCTGTTTAGTCAGGCCTAGACCTTCTTCTTGATTTTCTTCTCTATTTAAATCACTTTCTAACGGATGTTCTGTAAACTCATCTGCCTTAACTTGATAGGAACCAATTCCTAACAAAACAGCCGTACTTGCAAGATAAATAAGACGGTGCTTTTTCATATTTTCTACCTACTCTTTCTCTATACTAGATACCTTCATTTTAACATAAAGTTGTCTATCGGTAAACACAAGACAAAACCTCCTGGCTGAATCTGAGCCAAGAGGTTTTTAATCTTTAATGTTCTGTAATATATTTGTAGACTGCCTGGCCGGCAAGGGCACCATCACCCACAGCAGTTGTGATCTGGCGTAAATCCTTTTGGCGGACATCACCGATAGCGTAGATACCAGAAACGGACGTAGCCATTTGCTGGTCGGTGATAATCCAGCCAGCCTCATCTCTAATATCCAAATCCTTGACAAAATCGCTGACAGGATCGAGACCGACATAGATAAAGACCCCACCAAAATCATGCTGGCTGACCTGGCCGCTCTTGACATTTTTGAGGACAACGGTATTGACTCGGCCCTGGTCTCCCTTGATTTCCTCGACAACAGAGTCCCAGATGAAATGAATTTTTTCATTGGCTAGGGCCCGGTCCTGCAAGACCTTTTGGGCCCTTAATTCATCGCGGCGGTGAACGATGGTGACAGACTTGGCAAAGCGAGTCAGGAAAATAGCCTCCTCAACCGCAGAATCTCCGCCACCTACGACCAGGAGGTCCTCATCGCGGAAGAAGGCTCCATCACAGACTGCACAGTAGGAAACTCCCCGGCTGTTATATTCTGCCTCTCCAGGAACTTCCAAGTGCCGATGATTGGCGCCTGTCGCAAGAATCAGGGTCTTGCTTTCAAAGCTCTCATCCTCTGTAAAAATCTTCTTGAAAGAACCATGGTCTTCAATCTTTTGCACCAGACCAAAAAGGTGCTCTACACCTAAGGCCTCTAGAGGTTCAAACATCTTTTCAGCCAGCTCTGGACCACTAATATGACCATAACCAGGATAGTTCTCAATATCAGCGGTATTGTTCATTTGACCTCCTGGCACTCCACGCTCCAGCAAGGCCACTTTGAGATTACTCCTAGCAGCATAGAGGGCTGCTGTCATCCCAGCAGGGCCTGCTCCAATAATGATTGTATCGTACATAATTCTCTCCTTGTCCTTGTAATAATAATCATTCTAACGCTAGTTACTAACTTTTGCAACTATCATGCCTTAAGGACCAAGATGATACCCAGAGTAGCAAAAGTTAGAATGGGAATAGTCATAATGGCAATCAGTAGGACATCGTAGAGGTGGGCCTGCCTCTCCTTGGCCGTCCGATCCTTGCGCCTGAAGGCCCGAAATAAAATCCACAGGCCTGATAAAACAGCTACCAGGATACTGGTGATGATAAGGCTCTCTATATAGAGCGAAAAAATTTGATTCAACATGAAAAATCCTCAATCATAAGCGTCTGATTGGAAAACAAAGCCAGCTGGTCCAACCAACTGACTCTCAAAGAAAAACAAAATGAGCTGGGCTAAGATAGGCAAAGGCAAAATCCAATCTAGTCAGACTAATCCAAGCAAGCTTATTTTGATTTTTCAAAAAGATAGGTCTCCACACCTATCTATTATATCAAATATAAGTCCTTTTGTAACTGGCAAAAAATTCTTTGGTTCTTTCTTGCTGGGGATTATTGATTAGCTGGTTTGGACTGCCCTCTTCGATGATGTGTCCCTTGTCCAAAAAGAGGACTCGATCAGCCACTTGGGCAACAAAGGACATATCATGACTGACCAAAATCATGGTTTGGCCTGAGCGAGCCGCATCAGCAATCGACTTTTGAACTTCTCCGACCAATTCTGGATCTAGGGCCGAGGTTGGCTCGTCTAAGAGCAAGACATCGGGCTTCATGGCCAGGGCCCGAGCTAGGGCCACCCGCTGCTTTTGTCCACCGGATAAATGCCTTGGATAGTGATTGGCCCGATCGGACAGCCCAACCTTTGCTAGCTCTTCTTTGGCTAACTCGGTCGCTTCTTCCTTGGACATTTTCTTTACCACGACCAGTCCTTCCTTGACATTGTCTAGGGCCGTACGGCGTTCAAATAAATTAAACTGCTGAAAGACCATGGAGAGCTTGCGCCGCAGGGTTAAGATTTGGCTCTGGGTGATAGTGGCAAAATCAACCTCAAAATCGCCCAGTTGAATCGAACCACTATCTGCCTCCTCCAAGTAGTTTAGACTGCGGAGGAAGGTTGATTTTCCTGCACCTGATGAACCGATTAGGGCCACCACTTCTCCCTGCTGAATTTCTAGGCTCAAGTCATCTAGGACTTTTTGGCCGGAAAAAGATTTACTTAAATGAGAAATTTTAATCATTAAAGACGGTCCTCCCCTGCTTGAAGTTCTTGCTTCATCTCTCTCGGTGTCTGAATAGTCATCAAATGCTCTAGCAGTCGGCCAATTAGTTCAATAATAATGTTTACAAACCAATAGACCAGGGCAACGGAGACAAAGCGCTCAAAATAACGATAATCCGCTCCGCCTAAGATTTGGGCTTGGGCAAAGACCTCAACTACTCCCGCACTAAAGGCCAAGGAAGTCCCCTTGGTCAGGCCGATCAAGGAGTTGATCAGGGTTGGTGTTGCAACAACCGCCGCATTAGGAATAATCACCCGGAGATAGACCTGACTTCTGGTCATACCTAGACTTTTAGCAGCCTCAATCTCACCTGGATCAACCGATAAAATAGCCGCCCGAATGGTTTCGCTGGCATAGGCAGCCTCATTAAAGGCAAAGGCGACCACTGCAAAGATACTGGCTGGGATGGCATTGATATTTATCCCTGTCTGATAGGCCTTGAGCATGAGAGGAATCCCATAGTAGGTCAGCATGAGCTGAACCAAAACCGGAGTTCCTCTTAAAAAGCTGACAAACACAGCCTGAATTTGGTAGAGAACAGGAATGCGATTGATTTTCACCAGGGCAAAAACCAGGGCCAAGATGAGACCAAAGGCTGCTCCACTGGCTGTCAAAAGAAGGGTGGTCGGTAGCTTTTCGACAATCTTTGGTAGACCATCAAAAACAGCCCGCCAACTAAAGAGCTTCCCTTCGGGAATCAATTTCATCAAGTTGCTATACCAATCGGCTGCCAAAAAGGCTGGTGTAAATATCATAAATAGTCCCTTTCTTGATATGATGGCTTATTCTATCACAGTTTCTGGATAAATACGAGCGATTTGCCTTTAGTCTAGTGAGGAAACAAAGTCACCACCAAAATATTGTTCACTCAATTTTTTCATGGTCCCATCTTTCTTAAGACTAGCCAAGCGCTTGTTGACGAACTGAGCAAGCTCTTGTCCCTCCTTATCCTTAGTGAACAAGAAGTATTCTAGGCCGTCTTTATTGGAACCCAGCTTGTCTTTTAAATTAGTCACTGACAGATTTAGCCCTTGGTCTTGGGCAACATACTTGGCAGAAATGGCATCGTAAAGGATAAAATCAATTTTCCCATTTTCGATATTTTGCAAACGTTGGGCCAACCCTGTCTTATCAGAGACATAATTGACCTGAATAGGGGTCTTGTCAGGATGTTCCTTGTTCCAATTTTCCAAGGCCTGGGCGTAGTTTGAACCTGGCAAGGCTTCGGCAGTTTTTCCTGATAGCTGATCAAAACTGGCTAGCTTTCTATCTTTGCTGACCAGGGCATAGTTTGACAGCGAAACAGGGTCTGAAAAGAGGTATTTTTGCGCTCTTTCTTCATTATAGTTGATATTGTTTGCCACCAGTTGGTAGCGGCCAGCATCAAGTCCTGTTAGGATAGAAGAAAAGGGAACTGTCTCAAATTGAACCTTGTATTCCTTACTATCCTTGAAAATGGCCTTTACCAAGTCAATATCGTAACCCTTAAAATCGTCCTTTTCCTTAAAAGTAAAAGGGGCCGTATCCGAGTCTGTCGCTACGGTAATTGTCTTTTGAGCATCACCTGCCTGATGATTGCCTTCTTTGGAACAGCCCGCCACAAAAAGGCTTATCAGGGCTAAGGCTGTGAGTAAGCTTTTTTTAAACGCCATATAATCACCTCGACTTTACATTTCTTTAGTTTAACATGCAAAAAAGAATTTGCCTAATACAAATTCCTTATCGCAGCTATAAAGAAAAACTATGTCTAAAAGGTTTGTTTTTTAGCCTTGCGTTCAGCTCGATTACGAGCCCGACTTTCTGCCCGCTTGGTCTTACGGCGTTTCTCATTGACCGCCCATTGAATCTTTTTTTTATAGCCTGGCTTAATCTTCTTCTTTTTCTTCTTGACCAGCCCCAGCATTTCGGTATCTAGCTTTTCTCGACTCTTTTCGCGATTGAGGCGGCGATCCCGGTCATAGGTTTCGACAAATTCGCCTTCTTTCAAGGTCTTGGGTTCAAACTTAATCCCTAACTTTTCTAACTCGCGAATATCTGAGTCATCACTAGGCTGATAAAGGGTGATGGCTGTCCCAGCCAGGCCATTTCGGCCGGTCCGACCTACCCGGTGAACAAAGAAGGACAAATCCTGAGGAATGGCGTCGTTGATGACATGACTGACCCCTTCAATATCAATTCCCCTGGCTGCCAAATCAGTCGCTACAATATACTCGAAGTCTAGATTTTTAATCTGGTTCATAATCCGCTTGCGCTCACGCGGGGCAATATCCCCATGAAGCTTAGCAACCTTGAGCCCTTGGGCTGTCAAGTAATGGTGGAGATCATCCGCCCGCGTCTTGGTATTAACAAAAATCATGGCCAGGTAGGGTTGGAGGGCCTGACTAATCTCATAAATCTGGGCATTTTTATCCCGGCCCTTGGTAGAAATCAACCAATTTTCAATAGTGTCTGAAATCACTGTCTTGGTTTTGATTTGCTCAATAAGAGGCTGGGACAGGTATTTCTTCAAAAAAGGTTGTAATTTTTGCGGAATGGTGGCTGAGAAAACCAGAAACTGCAAATCCTTAGGGAGGCTAGATGCAATCTTGTCCACCGTTGTCAAAAAGCCCATGTCCAGGGTCATATCCGCCTCGTCCACGACAAAAGTATGGGCCTTGTGGATAGCCAAATCTCCTGATTTTACCAGGTCATAAATCCGACCCGGTGTACCAACAACAATCTGGGGTTGACTATGCTGCAATTTTTCAATCTGCCGCGCCTTATCAGTCCCTCCGACAAAGTTTGAAACTTGGATGTCCTCTGGTGAAAAGCTGGCAATTTGTCGCGCAGCTTGGTAAATCTGAGTGGCTAGCTCGCGGCTGGGCGCTGTAATCACCGCTTGCACTGTCTTATTTTTTTCCTCCAAGACCTGAAAAATTGGCAACAAGAAAGTGTGGGTCTTACCAGAACCCGTTTTTGACTCACCGACCAAGTCACGTCCTGACAAGACAACAGGAATCAACTTTTCCTGCACCTCTGTTGCCTCGCTAAAGTTCAAATCGGCCAAGGCCCTTTGAATGTAGTCCTTAAAATTAAAATCTGTAAATTTCATCTCGTCCTCTATTCTTAGATAACTTTCTCTATTATAGCAGAAAAACTGACTTTCTGCTTAGGAAAAAGAGGCTAGATAGCCTCTTCATTTTTACTTTTTCTTCTTATAAAATGCTAGGAAGTAGAAAAAAGCCGGGATAAATAGGACGCCAATGACTGCTCCACTGGTGTGAGCAGGGTCATCAATTGCTTTTGTTAGCACTTGATAGAGTCTATAGGGGGCATACAGTGTACATATAACCGCAACTAGCAAGGCCCACCTTCTTTTAATCATCCAACATCCTTCCTTTCTATAAGTAGAGAATGGCTAGGGTTAGGAGGCTCATGACTAGACCCAGTCCCCAGAGGAAAAAGTCAACCTTCCATTCAGACCATTTAGGACCATTGCCAGAAAGACCACCCAGTTCTAAATGATGGTGAAAGGGGGTCATGCGGAAAATCCGGCGTCCCTCGCCATATTTTTTCTTGGTGTACTTAAAGTAAGTAACCTGGAGCATAACCGAGCTAGTCTCAAGCACATAGACCAGGCCAATCAAAAGCAGGGTCCACTCCTGGTGCAAACTAATAGAAATAGCCGCTAGCATCCCACCCAGGGCCAGACTTCCTACATCACCCATAAATACCTTGGCTGGCTTATGATTAAAGACAAAGAAGCCCAGTAAGCCCCCAATCATACTGAGGATAACGATTAAGATGTCAAAGCGCTTTTGCTCCAAGGCAATGACCCCATAGGCTGCAAGGCTGATGACAACCGAGATACTGGCCAGACCATCAATTCCGTCGGTTAGATTGACCGCATTGGAAAAACCAACCAGCCAAAAAAGAACAAAGAAGATGTAGAGATAGCCTAGATGAAGAGGGAAGCCAAAGACATTGAGCATATCTCCCGCCCCGTGCTGATCATAAAAGAGGTAGAAAATAATGCCTCCGATAAGCTGGAAGAGTAACTTCTGCTTGGGATTGAGTCCCTCATTGATCTTGCGAAAGACCTTGAGAAAATCATCTAGAAAACCGACCAGACCATAAAGGACCAAGATAAATAAAATCATCAAAAGGCTGCCTGTCAGCTGCTTGGACAGGAGGGCAAAAACAAAACTAGCCAAAACAGAGGCTGTCAGAAAGACCGTCCCTCCCATGGTTGGAGTTCCAGCCTTGGCCTGATGCTGCAAGACGTCCTCGTGCATCTGCTGGCCCGTAATCCGGGCCCGGTGGTAAAAACGAATGAAGGCAGGAATAGCAAGCAAGGTCAAAATAAAGGTGGCGCTTCCTGCTAACATAGCTATAAACATCTTAGTCTCCTAGTGTGATTGTAATTTCTTTTAGATTTTTTAAAGAGGCATTGGTCTTAATGCTTTGGTTGACAACTCTTGAGCCACTGCCCTTAAACTTGACTTCTAGGTCCTGCCACTTGGCAAAGGTCTGAACATTCTTTTTGGTCCAGCCATACATATCCGGCATCTGATCCAAATCATCGGTCAGAAGGAGGATTTGCTGGTTGGCCTTCAGATTGCGGCCCTTGGCAACCGAGCTCTTGGCAATCTTCTTACCTGTTCCTAGAATAATGGGTTGAACCAGGTTGCGCCGCAATTCATCGGCTAGACCACCTGGACTGCGGTCCTTGGTGCTAGGCATGCGGTAGCTACTTTCCTGGGTCACATGGTCTAAAACAGTTGTTTCCTTGGTCAACTCTAAGGTATCCTTCATGGCAGCCGCCTCTTCCAAGACTGGATTGACCACATCTTGCCAGTAAAGGGGCTCGAAGTGCTCTGGTTGTTGGAGGGTGACATACATGATAAAGTCTGGATCCTCTGCTGGGGTCATGGCTACCACTGAGTAGACATAGTCAAACTGACCGGTCAGATAACCTCCACCGTCCTTGGCTGGAGCAGCGATTTGGGCCGTTCCTGACTTGACGGCGACATTTTGCCCCGGTACCTGGATAATAGGCCCCTGACTCTTGGAATAGAGGGTTCCATAGTAAGGATCTGTCCCGACTGTAATCATGTAATTGCGGGTCTGCTGGGCTGCTTCCTTAGAAACAGGGCGGGCAACCACCTCTGCCTGACTCTTGCGGGCACTATTTTTCTCTGTATCATAGATGGCCGAGATAAACTTGGGCTCTAACATGGCCCCGTCATTGGCGATGGCTGAAAAACCGCGTAACATCTGAATCTGCGTCACGTCAATCCCCTGACCAAAGGCACTCATAGCATAGGTAACGATATTATCTGCTGGCAAATTGCCAGAATCTTCATTGCCCATACCAAAACGGGTCGGCAGGCCAAACTTAAACTTGCTCAAGTAGTCCAGCCACTTATCATCCCCCATCTTCTTTTCTAGGCGGGCCATACCGATATTACTAGAGTAGGCAAAACCTTGGGCATAGTTGAGGGTCTGACCTTCAGAAATCCCTAGGTTGACTCCCCAGTCCTTAATGACTGCATCAGCAATCTTTAATTCATTATTTTCATAGGTCTCCCCTGCTGGGAAGGTATTATTGTCCAGGGCTGCTGCCAGGGTCATGACCTTCATGGTAGAGCCTGGCTCAAAATTACTCTGATAAAGAAGGGTGGACCAGGTCCGTAGATTCTCTTCGTTTAGGCCTTCCTTGGTATCTGCATTATAGGTCGGCCGCTGGCTGGTCGCTAGAATCTCCCCTGTCTTAGCACTGACTAAGGTCGCGCTAGCTAATTTTCCCTTGGCCTTTTCTTGGAAGATATCCATCCGGCTTTCCAAGAAATTTTGGAGGTGGCTGGACAGGGTGGTATAGACATCCTTACCATTTTCGGTCTTGACTGATACCTGGTCAGATCCTGGAACGATATTGCCGTTCTTGTCCTTCTCATAGGTCACCAGGCCGTCCCGGCCAGCCAAAATATCATTGAGGGCTGACTCCAGGCCGGTGGAGCCGACCAGGCTCTTACTCTTGGCATCATCCTTATTTTCCTGCAATTGGGCCAGACCGATTAGCTGGGAGGCAAAGGTCTCATTTGGATAGCTCCGGCTAGGACTTGTAGTAAAGTCAATTCCCTTGATTCCTGCCGCCTGCATGGCCTCGCGAATGCTGTTCATGGTTCCATAGCTAATGCCATTTCCCTTAGGAGCAAAAGAAACCTGGGTCAATTTTTTCCTAGATAGTTGGCTCTTGACAAAGTCCTTGTCCATGTCAAGAAATTGGTGGAAGATTTCAGCCACCTGCTCGTACTGGCTCTCTTCAACGTAGAGAATCTCGCCATCTGCGGCCTTATAATTTTGGTCAATCACTGCAAAGACATCATAGGTGGTCGAGTCCTCGGCAATGGGATTGCCATTGCGGTCGTAGATGGTCCCTCGCTTGGCCTGGACAACCTTAGTCGTCTGATAGACCTTCTTGGCCTCCTTGGCCAAATCCACACCAAATTTATTTTTAGTTCCGACGATAATGGCAAAGTTAATCAAAAAGACAAAGAAAAGAAAGATCGTCAAAATACTGAGACTCTTACCCACGCGCTTGCGATTTTGACTGGGGATCTTCCTGTTCTTTAAAGCATATTTTAAAATTCTATTCGCCATGCTCTACTCCGCTGTTTTTACATTTCCGTTTTGAATGGTCATTTCCTGAGAGCTGGCGAGACTAGATAAACGCTCCTTGCGGGTCAATTCATTGACCTCTTGCTTGGCATCGTTCAACTCGGTCTGCTTGCCCTCTACCTTGGTATTAAGTTCAGCCAAGTCACGCTGGACTTGTAGCATCCGGGTCTGCATGAAAATAATGCTGACCGCAATAATGACTGCTGTTAGGACAATGGAGCCATAAAATGCTTTTTCAATGCGGCTAAAGCGACGAATCCTTACTGGTAAATCTGGTCTATTCTTATCTGAATCTCTTGCTGGCATCTTACTTCCTCACTTGTGGATTTTGCGGGCCACCCGCAACTTGGCCGAGTGGGCACGATGGTTGGCTTCAAGCTCTTTCGGACTGGGTAAAATCGGCTTGCGATTGACCAGAGCGAGCTTGGGCTCTAAATCTGCTGGAATAAAGGGCAGGCCTTTGGGAACATCGAGACTAGAAGCTGCCTTGAAGAGTTGCTTGGTCAAGCGGTCCTCCAAGGAATGAAAGGTGATTACAGAAATCCGCCCCTCCGGCGCCAAAAGCTCAATCGCTGCCTGAATGGACTCATCTGCTGCCCCCAGTTCATCATTGACCTCAATCCGAATGGCCTGAAAAATCTGCTTGGCCGGATGACCCTTTTTCTTCAGCTCCTTGGCTGGTTTGGCTGACTTGATAATCTGGGCCAGCTCGGTCGTTGTTTCAATCGGTTTTTCACTTCTAGCCTGCTCAATCTTGCGGGCAATTTGTTTGGAAAATTTATCCTCACCATACTTAAAAAAGATGGCTACTAAATCTTGATAGGGATAGGAATTAACCACCTGATAGGCTGTTAGACTGGCTTCACGATTCATCCGCATATCCAAGGGAGCATCCTGCTTATAGGAAAAGCCTCGCTCCCGCTCGTCCAGCTGGGGACTGGAAACACCTAAATCGTAGCAGATCCCATCAATCTCTGTCACACCCAGCTCAGCTAAGCGCTCTTTTAGATGACGAAAATTATCCTTGATAAAGGTCACCATGCCCTGCTCTACATAGCTAGCTAGCTTTTTTTGGGCATGTTCAATCGCTGCCTGGTCTTGGTCAAAGGCATAGAGGTGACCTTTAGGACCTAATTTACTGAGTAGGTAGGCGCTGTGGCCAGCTCCTCCCAAGGTGGCATCGACATAAATACCATCTGCCTTTACATTTAATTGATCAATGGTTTCCTTGAGCAAAACCGTTACATGATGAAATTCCTTAGTCATATCCTTATCATTATAACACAATCAGGCACAAAAAAAAATTGAAAATGATATGTCTTATATATTTGACACAATCAGACTAAAAGTCTATAATAGGGCTAATAGACAAAGTCTCTTCAAGGCCGGTAAATATCATCGGGAAAAAAAGCAAGAATTGACTAAAGATAAGCGGCTCAAAGGCTCCCGTCTTTTTAAACAGCCCCAGGAAAGGAGATAAATGAACAGGGTTACTCAGTACCGTAAGGGTCTAGGTCTCTCCCAGCTAGACCTGGCCCGCCAAATTGGCGTATCTCGCCAAACCATCAACATGATTGAAAATCACAAGTATAATCCCAGCCTAGAACTCTGCCTCAAGCTGGCCTATGCCCTAGAAACCGACTTAAACAGTCTCTTTTGGCCAGAGGAAATCTAGCTCCCCAAGAAAGGATCTAAGCGTGAACAAAGAAACCCTTATTGAAAAAATGATTAAACGCTTCTATGGCGTCAGCGGTCAACTAGACGAGTATCGCCGCAGTGAGCTTGATAAAATCGGCAACCAGCTCTTCATCTTCTTGACTTACTTCCTGCTTTTCGGCAATCTTTGTGCTCTTGTACTAGCCAGCAAATACCCCAAATTCGTGGGTCAAAACTACCCTCTCTTACTGGAGGTCGTCCTCTTAGCCTTCTTTGCCTACATTCTCTATCGAACCAAGAAAAAAGAATTGCTAGAAATCAATCCTGAGGAGATGACCGCAAAGGAGCTGAAGAAATATAAGTATGCTGCCAGTAAAGCGGCCCTCTTTTTCGGCCTGGGCTTTCATATCCTGATGAGTGGCTTTCTTGCCTGGATGCAAAAAGGAGACTTTTGGGGACAAGTCCTAGACGGACGCTTGATCCTTGCGAGCTTCCTAGGCGGCCTCTTCTTTGGTGTTTGTATCAAAATCAGCCTTAAACTACGTCAGTACAAGGGGAAGGGAGACTAAAAACAGAGGCTATCGTCAATTTTTTAGCAGAAAAATGGGGAGGGCTAGTTTAGGCTCCCTTTTTCCTGTAAAATGTGATAAAATAAGTAATTATATCTCACTAAAGGATTGGAAAAATGCTCCATTTTTTATCGAAACAATCTCCAGCCAGACGGATTATGCTGAGCTTTGCTGCCGTAATCCTCATCGGCTCACTCCTGCTCGATCTCCCCATGGTCCAGCTGGCTAGCTCCAAAGCGACCTATTTCAACCACCTTTTTACTTCGGTTTCTATGGTTTGCGTAACTGGACTCTTCACCACCTCTGTCGCCGATACCTATAACATCTGGGGCCAGCTCATCTGCATGCTCCTAATTCAGATTGGCGGGCTAGGCCTGATTAGCTTTATCGGACTCTTTTATGTCCAAAACAAGCAGAAATTGAGCTTTTCCAATCGCCAAACCCTACAGGAAAGTCTCAGTCATGATGAGACCAACTCCATGCGCGACTTTGTCCGAGCCATCTTTTTAATCACCTTTTCAATCGAGGCCTTGGGTGCCTTGATTTTAAGTTTTCGTTTTGTCCCACTCTTTGGCTGGGGCAAGGGACTCTTTACCTCCCTCTTTCTAGCGGTATCAGCCTTCTGTAATGCCGGATTTGATAATTTTGGCTCCAACAGTCTCCAGAATTTCCAGACCGACCCCTTGGTTAATTTGACCATTGCCGCTCTTATTATTATGGGGGGGCTGGGCTTCTCGGTCTGGTTTGACCTCAAGACCAATCTGACCCCTGGCAAGAAACGCTTTCGCTTACGGCTCCATACCAAGATTGTCCTTATCCTAACAGTCGTCATCCTCCTTGCAGGAACCCTCTTGACCCTCCTGACCGAGTATGGCAACCCAGCAACCATTGGCAAGCTTTCCTTGGGCGATAAGATTTTGACCAGCTTTTTCCAGTCGGTCACCATGCGGACAGCTGGCTTTGCTACCATTGATTATACCAAGGCTAGACCGGTCACCCTGCTCCTTTATATCCTGCAGATGTTTCTAGGTGGGGCACCAGGAGGAACAGCTGGGGGCTTGAAAATCACTACCTTCCTGGTCGTGATTGCCTTTGCTCGGACGGAAATCTTGGGCCTGCCCTATACCAACTTTGCCCATAGGACCATTTCACCCAAGACCATCCAAAAGGCCTTTTCGGTCCTGATTGTCTTTACCATGACCTTCTTGGTCGGCCTGACCCTCCTAAGTATGTCAGCCACAGACTCCCAACGCTTTATTCACCTGCTCTTTGAGGCCATGTCAGCCCTGGCTACCGTCGGGGTAACAGCCAACCTGACCCCCAGCCTCAATCAAATCAGTCTAAGCATCATCATGCTTCTCATGTTTATCGGGCGTATCGGTCCCTTGACCCTCCTGGTCAGCATGGCTGAGCGTAAACCCAATAAAAAAGACAGCATTAAGTTTTCAAAAGCCAATATCAATGTCGGATAGAAAGGAATTTTCATGGCTAATCGTACTATCGGCGTCCTAGGACTAGGAGTTTTCGGACGCAGCATTATCAACACCCTCAGTAAATATGATTGCGATATTATCGCTGTTGACGACCATGAGGAAGTCATCAATCACTTTGAACCCCTACTTGCTCGAGGAGTAGTCGGGGACATCACCGACCATGACCTCCTGCAAGCAGCAGGAATTGATACCTGTGATACTGTCGTAGTCGCTACCGGAGAAAATCTGGAGTCCAGTGTCCTGGCTGTTATGCACTGTAAGTCTCTAGGAGTTGAGAAGGTCATTGCCAAGGTAAAAAGCAAGATGACCCGCGAGGTCCTAACCAAAATCGGGGCTGACCGCGTCATCTCGCCCGAGCGAGAAACTGGAATTTCCCTAGCCAAGCATATCCTGCATCGGGATACGACAGATGTTATCCAACTGGACAAGAATGTTTCCATTATCGAATTTTACCCTCCCCGCCGCTGGGTGGGGCAAAGTCTGGGTCAACTCCAGCTGCGCCAGCAATACAAACTCAATATCATCGGCTTTAGAAGTCACAAGGACGGGGTCTTGGATATTCAGCTCTCGCCCGACCATGTCTTTCGTGAAGATGAGCTCTTGGTTGCAGTCACCGATAGTAAGACCTTCGACCACTTTGAAGATGTGACCAAACACCTATAATCCATAAAATTTGCCTTTTTATAGCTAGTTGGAGCCTTACTTTCCTTCATCAAGTACCCGCTAGCCAATAAGGTTAAAATAAGAAAAACGAACAAGTCAGGATTCTAATTAAGAGAATACCAAGCTTGTTCGTTTTTGATAATTACGAAGAGACTTTCCAGCCAATTCTGCTTTTAGATGTGACTGTTTTTTATGTAGGGACTAGTCTTTTAAAGGGAGGGCAAATATAACCTTAGCACCTCTATCATCATTTTCCAAAGTTAGTCTTCCTTGATGCTTTTTAGCCACCCGATTGACAAATGCTAAACCGATTCCAAAATGATTGCTCACTATTTGTCTAGAACTATCTCCTCTATAAAATAATTTTCCAAAATTTTGCAATACATCATCCGAAAATTCGGATCCATTATTCCAAATAGAAAATAGCAACATTTCATTTTTAATATCCACCTGAAACTTAATTTTGGGATTCAACTTGTTCATATATTCTAACGCATTGCTTACTATATTCATCAAAGCTCTCACTACCAATTTTGTATTGATTCTTACAAATCTATCTTGAACAGGTTGGAAATCAAAATCAAAACTGGCTTTCCCTCTAATAATAGGGACAATCTCTTGCTGTACAAGGTCCACTAGGTCATTGACTGGATAAACTTGCCATTCCTTTCTTTCATCATAAAAGGTTTTTGAATAATCAATAAGTTGACTAAAATAACTATTTAATTGTTGGCTGGCCTGCTCAATATCGGCCAAGCATTGCTTTTCTTGTTCATTTCTAGAAGTTAATTGAAGAAACTCTGCATTCCCTTGAATGACTGTGAGAGGTGTTTTTAAATCATGCGCCGCTGCTGATACCTTAAACATTAAGTCTTGTTTTTGCAGTCGCTCTTCTTCTAGCAAAGTCTTGATTCTTACCTGCATTTTTTCAATGCGCACTCTAGTTTCTATAAATTCAGTTAAAGTCAGCTCCACATCATCAGAATGACTATCTAGCCACATACTTTTCTTATGGATAACTTCCATTTCCTGTTTTACTACCTGCAATAACTCCCCAATATTTAAAGTGATAATAATTACCAATATAAAGCAAATATAGATCCAGGATGAAATATTAAAAAAAATTGAGAAAACATTAAAATTTCGGATATCTGAAGCCCTTACAGACACAGTAGACAAAGGAAAAAAATATAAAAACAAGAGGCTCAAAAAAAATTGCTTTCCTATTTTTATATAAGTTTCCCTCACTAATCGTTTGAAACTTTTGGTTCTAGCCATTTGTAACCTCCGCCCCAAATTGTTTTGATTGGAGACACCTTGTAAGGTTTAAATTTTTGACGAATCTGATAGATATATTCCGAGATTGAGCGCCACTGAGCATCAGCAGATTGGGGGTACAGTAAATCGTAGAGTTCCTCCTTTTTATAGGTCCTATGAGGATGACTTGATAAAATATAAACAATATCAAATTCTCTTTTAGTTAAAGGAATAACTTCACCATCAATTTTTACTTCCTTACTGTCCCAATCAATTGATATATTTCCCATTTCTATTATTCTATGGGTATTCCGATTTCTCTCCTCTCTACGAATATGCATTTTCACTCTCGCTAAGAGTGTCTCCATACTAAAGGGTTTAGTAATGTAATCATCTGCTCCAAGATGGATTCCCTTAATCAAATCCTCATCCATATCTTTTGCGGTAATAAGTAGTATCGGAGTTTTAATACTGGGACGAATTGCTTCACAAATATCAAATCCACTAACAGGCATCATAACATCTAATAGTATTAAGTCATAGTCTATAAAGTCACACAAATCAATAGCATCTACTTGGGAACGAATGTCAACTTGATAGTTTGCGGTTTCTAAAACATTTTTAATCAGTCTTAGGATACTTAAATCATCGTCAATAACTAAAATTTTGTAAGCCATACCTACCTCCTCTTTACATAGTATCATAAAAAAGAAAAGAAAACAGGCAAGGGCCTATTTTCTATCATCTTACCGAACGATTGGCCCAAAAATAGTAAGCTGTAATTAGCGTTACAATAGCCCAACCGCCTTGCACAAACAAGCCCCAGCTCATATCTAAGTAGTGACTTAGAGGCTTTATATAAAATAAATTCATCGCCGCTAGTATCGGAGAATATTTAAAAAAATTACTAAACTGTAATAGCATTTGTCCCAGCCCTAGTAAAAGGGAAAGACTGATACCCAAGGTCAGTACAATAGACTGACTGATGAAAGTCACACTTGCTACAATAAGAGATAAAGTAAAAATAGAAAAATAAACAGGGACTAGCAGCGAAAACAAGTCTAGCAGATAATTATTGAATTCAAACTGATAGGCATAAGTTACAGTTAGTATTGAAAAAAGAGTTAGAGTTAACAAGACCAGGATATACCATGAAAACAAAATAAAAATTTTCGTCAAGAAGATGCTTAATCTATTAGGTACTGATAATAAACTTGTTCGTAAGGTAGAGCGGGAAAATTCTTGTCCAATGTATAAAATAGAAGTGACTATAAAACCAACCTGCCCCAAATAAAAGCTTTGTAAGACTTTTGTTGCTATAATATCAAAAGTAACTTCACCATGGAATGGATTCAAAGATAGGGCTAAAATCGGGACACAAAACAAGGTGCTTAAAATAGTTAATAGAATCCATTTATTATATAAGTATTTTAGATTCTCACTTTTTATATAGGCTAACATCTTATTCACCGCCTCCTATATCATTCTTAACAAAACGAACAAAAGCAATTAAGCCAATTATTCCACACCATGATAGTAGGATGACAATTGATGCTCCCACTTGCTTGGTTAAGGCAGCGGGAGAAGAAGCAATTAAACCTTGTCCTAAGGCAACAGGTAGATACTTTGCTACAACAAAATGTGTAGCTAAGAAACTCCCGATATTGTAAACTTGAGGCAGTAAAAACAGCATGGAAACTACTGAATTTTTAAACAATAAGGCTATAAAATACGAAAGAGTCCCAAGAAATACCCAGGATAAGGTGGCATACAGTATAAAAAGCCAAACATTGGGATTAAAACTATATAAAGGCAACCCTGATTTTCCTAGAGCTATATGTGTCATGACTATCGTTACAAAAATAGACACAAACGACAGAACAACTGTAAATACAAGCCATACCAGAAGTTTGGAGATGAATAGTGTCCAACGATTTGAAACGGATAAAGCACTTGTCCTAATTGTGCCTCTTTTATATTCTTTAGAACCATGAATCGCTCCAAGAATAATCATGACAAATATCCCAAATAGGGTCACATCAAAACCAATATACTCAATAGGAGGAATAGCTTCCGCCAGTTGAGAATTTGTTTCTGGAGTAGCGCTAAGTCCTGTCTCTAAAATCTGTTTACCACCAACGAAAGCTAAAAAGGATTGGAAGAACACAAGAAATAGCAACACAATATGAGTGGCCCTTTGATAATATAGCTTTAGACATTCAGAATGTAAACTATAAAGAAATTGCATCATTTATTTTCCTCCATCAGTCAGACTAAAGAAGACTTCTTCTAAAGAAGGTAGGTCTTGCATCACTTCTTGTAAGCTACCTGTTTTCAAAATATTACCTTTATTGATAATAACAACTTCATCAGTCACCGCTTCAACCTCCGTGAGAATATGTGATGAAAGCAATATTGTTTTTCCAAGCCTTGCTTGCTCTTTTATAAAATTTCTAAACCAGCGAATTCCACTAGGATCCAAACCGTTTGTTGGTTCATCTAAGATTAGAAATTGAGGATCTCCCAACAAGGCTGTTGCGATTCCCAATCGTTGCCCTTCTCCTAGTGATAAGGTTCCAATTTTTGATTTGGATTTATGCTTAATATCAGTGATTTCAAGAACCTCACTAATTCTCGAATAGTTAATGCCATTACTAGCTGCCACTATCCTCAAATGCTGGAGTACAGTTCGATCATCAGGTGCCCCAACACCATCAAAAGAGGCACCTACTGTTAGCAAAGGAAAATGTAGTTCTGTATATTTTCCACCCCCGATCCTCGCCTCTCCTGAGCTCGCTTTATCTAACCCCAATAAGATACGAAGAGTCGAACTCTTTCCAGCTCCGTTAGGTCCTAAAAAAGCTGTCACCTCCCCAGGCTGAGCAACAAAAGATATATTATGCAATATCTCTTCTTTGCCATGTTTTTTATATAGATTAGAAATTTGAATTGTCTTATTTTCCATGATAACTCCTTATATTATTGTTTATTCAGCAAGTCCTACTTTCTCGTGCAAAACTTCTTGCACCTCGCTACTTCTAGATTGTAACAAATAATTTTCGGATAAATTTCAGGGTATCCGATAAATTAGAAACCTTAATCAAAGCCATTCATGTTTACTAAAAAGTATTTCCCAAATTATTATTCCCAAACAAAAAGGAGGGGGATTGTTGAAGGCGACGAATAAAACAAGCGAAGGTTGTATCAAAAAAACAGTCCAGTGGACTGTTGAAGATAGCTAATAAAACCAGCAAAGATTGTGGCAAAATTCATATCCTGAAAAGGCGAAGTTAAAATCCCAAAAATTACCGCGTCTTGAACTTTTTACTAGCCTATTTTATAAACTTGATATTTTTCCAAAACTCTCTCCCTTTCCAGCCAATTCTGCTTTTAGATGTGGCTGTTTTTTTCAATGAGGTCCCGATACCAATAGAAAGATTTTTTAGGAATGCGCTTGAGACTGCCCGAGCCGTCATCGGCCTTATCGACATAAATCATGCCATAGCGCTTGGACATCTCTCCAGTAGTGGCTGAAATTAAATCAATACAGCCCCAGGCAGTGTAGCCCAGAATATCTACTCCGTCTTCTTCCATAGCCTCTAACATGGCCTGGATGTGACCGGCCAGATAGTTGATTCGGTAGTCATCCTCAATCTGGCCATCTACTAGCTCATCGCGAGCTCCAAGGCCGTTTTCTACGACAAATAAGGGCTTTTGATAGCGATCATAGAGATTATTTAGGGTGATACGAAATCCCAGTGGATCGATTGGCCAGCCCCATTCACTCACTTCTAGATAAGGATTTTTAGCTGAGGCAAAGACATTGCCTCCTCCTGCTTCCCCTGCTCCGTCAGAGCGAACACAGCGGCTATTGTAGTAGGATAGAGAGATAAAGTCAACTGTATGCTCCTTTAAGACCTGCAAGTCTTCCTCCCTTATATCTAGATTGAAGCCCTGCTTTTCAAAGAACTTAAGGGCATAGTTTGGATAGGCTCCCCGTGCTTGGACATCAATAAAGAAATAATTTTCTCGATCCATTTGCAGGGCCTGCCAAACATCTTGAGGCTTGCAACTATAAGGATAGACTGAACCAGCTGCTAGCATACAGCCCAGTTGAAAGTCTGGATTGATTTGGTGGGCCAGCTGGGTCGCACGCGCAGAAGCTACCAGTTCATAGTGGGCCGCCTGATACTTGCTTTCTAGGACATTTTCCCCTTCCTCAAAACGAAGGCCAGCCCCCATAAATGGAAGGTGCATCAGCATATTGATTTCATTAAAGGTAATCCAGTATTTGACTTGGTCCTTAAAGGTTTCAAAGAGAACCTGGCAATAACGGAGGTAAAAATCAATTAGCTGACGATTTTTCCAAGAGCCATACTTGTCAATTAGATTGAGGGGCATATCAAAATGGCAGATAGTCACAATAGGCTCAATATTGTACTTGAGTAATTCCTTGATAAAGTCCTGGTAGTAGGCTAGCCCAGCTTGATTTGGCTCTTTTTCTTCCCCGGTCGGAAAAATACGCGACCAGGAAATAGAGAAACGGTAGGCCTTGAAGCCCATTTGGGCAAAGAGGGCAATATCCTCCTTGTAGTGGCCGAAGTGGTCGATTGCCTCTCTGGCTGGATAGTAGCTATCATCAGGCAAGTCACGATAGTCTAACTCTCCTAGCATGACCCTTAATCTCTCCTGACCATGAGGAAGAACATCAACAATAGCTGGCCCTCGATTGGACTCCTGCCAGCCACCCTCAGACTGATTGGCAGCTGTAGCTCCGCCCCAGAGAAAGTTTTTAGGCATTTTCTCCTCCTTTATTTTCCTTGCTTGTTTTAAATAGGAAGTCTCCGACTTGAATCTTCCTTGCTTGTGTCAACTCTAGACTAGATAAGTCTGCACTATTGGTGACGACAACAGGAGTCACCAGAGGATAGCCTGCTGCACTAATCAAATCGCGGTCAAACTCAACTAATTTTTGGCCCTTATGGACTCTCTCCTCAGCCTTGACCAGGGTCTTAAAGCCCTTGCCCTCTAATTGAACTGTATCCATTCCCACATGAATCAAGACTTCCATACCATTATCCAAGACAAGACCAAGAGCGTGGCCAGTTGGAAAGACAACGGATACTTGGCCATCAGCTGGAGCATAGACAGCTCCTTCTTCTGGTAGAATAGCCACACCTTGTCCCAAAGCACCCAAAGAAAAGGCTGCATCTTCCACTTCTGACAGGGCCAAAACCTGCCCTGCTAGGGGGCTAAAGGCTTCCGCCTCTGGTTGAATTGATTTTTGCTCTGTCTTAGTCTTAGCTTTTTCTGCTGCTCCATCTCCTACTGCTTCTTTTTCCTTATAGAAAATCAGGGTTAAGATGAGACCTAGAGCCATAGAAATCAGGATACCGACAATCGCTACGATAATATTGGTTGCATCCCCACTCGGGTCAATCATATTAGGCAGTTCAAAGACTCCCATGCCTCCCATTTGGAATTTTCTAAAGTTGAAGAAACCATAGAAGGCACCGCCAATCCCACCAGCAATACAGCTAAGGATAAAGGGAACTTTCTTGGGCAGGAGGAGACCATAGATAGCTGGCTCAGTTACCCCAAAGATAGCCGATATAAAGTTGGGAATGGACATTTCCTTAATCTTTTTATCAGGACTTTTGATAAACATTCCCAGAATAACTCCTGCTGTAGCAAAGGTACAGGCAAAGAAGGGCATCATGACATTATCGTATTTGAGGGTTTGGATATTATTGATGTAGACTGGAATAAAGCCCCAGTGCATACCAAAGATAACTAAGATTTGCCAGGTTGCACCAACTACTGCTCCTGCTAGGAGGGGACTAAAGTCGCGAATAGCTAGGGTTAATTGAGAAATCAGATTGGAGCCAAAGCTGGCGATAGGCCCTAGAACAATCAGGGCTACTGGGAGAGAAATCAAAACAGTCAACATAGGAACAAAGAAAAATTTGACCAGGTCAGGAATCCGTTTGCTAAAGAAATGTTCGCATTTTGAAGCAAACCAGACTGCTAAAATAACTGGGATAACCGTTCCTGTATAGTCAATAGAGATGACTGGAATTCCGAAGAAATCCATATAAACTGGAGAGGCAAACATGGTCCCACTTAAAATAGTATAGAGGGGCTTGCCAGCAGCTGCTAGAGTGCTAGCTTGAATAGCTGGGTAGCACATAGCTGCCCCCATCACTAGCCCAATCATAGGCTTGCTGCCAAACTTCTTGGCTGCTGTATAACCTAGAAAAAGAGGCATAAAGGTAAAGAGAGCATCGCCAGCCGCATTGATAATCAAGGAACCTCCGCTTGTGGCACTATACCAACCTAGGGTGATAAAGAGGGTATTGAGTCCCTTTAACATCCCACAGGCAGCCATAATTCCTAGAATCGGCTGGAAGATACCTGAAACGGTATCAATCATCCGGTCCAAGAGTTTTTTAGGATTTTCCGGCTGACCTTCTTCTTTTGAAGAGCCAGCTAAATTCAGGAGGGGCATGACTTCTTCAAAAACGTCTGCCACATGATTGCCGATGACGACCTGGTACTGACCGCCAGACTTCATAACCGTTACAATCCCGTCCATATCCTTGAGGACTTGGTCCTTGGCCTTGGACTCATCCTTTAAACTAAAGCGTAAGCGAGTGATACAGTGGACCAGACCGGTGACATTGTCACTTCCTCCCACATTTTTGACAATTTCTTGTGCCAAATCATGATACTGTCCCATGATTTTACCTTCCTTTTTTCAGATTTTATGACCCTAGTTTAGCATGCGCTTTCAGTCCCTACAAGGCTGAAAGAAGAAATTGGTTCAAGGTTTCAAAAGAAAGAAAAAAAGACCCCTTTTTTTGAAACAAAGGTCCTTTTTAGGCTCAGCCTCTTTTAAAAATTAAGATGAACAGGGTATCTCTGCTAGCCTAGTTTGAACTTACAAGAGGCTGGAAGCAAATAGAATCCCACTCAAAGATCTTCTGCCTGGCTTTTGAGCATGGCCAAGGAAGAGGCTAGGTGACGGTCGTATTGCTTGGCTAAGAGGAGGGCAAAAAGTAAATCGAGAACATAGTTACTAGCCGCAAAGGAAGAGATAACATCTAGACTTAAAAGTGAGTCCCGATTGGGAATCTCCACCAGCTCATGGCAGGATGGCTTGAGCCCCTGATGATGAGGACCAGCAATCCCTACTACATAGGTTGCCGTTTTATGACGCAGATAGTGGGCCATCTCCTGAACACTGGCATTTTCTCCCGTAAAGCTCAAAAAGAGGGCCACCCTACGCTGGTCTTTTCTGGCAGCCAAATAGTGGTAATTGAGGCTTTCATAGGCTACCGCTTCTCGTCCCAGAGTCGCAAATTTAAAGGCCGCGGTCTGAGCCAGATGATAGCTAATCCCCGTCCCGTAAAATTCAATTCGCTCTGCCTGATGGAGGTAATTAGCAATCCTATTCATCACTTGCTTGGATAGGCCTAATTTAGTATTGGTCAGGGCCTTGTCATAAAGACCAGGTAAAATATCCACCAAATCTTGGAAACGACTCTCTCCGGTAATCGGCTCCTGGGCTAGGAGGCGTTCAAAGTGTTGCTTTTGGTTAAGCTCGAGTAGGAGCTTTAACTTTAACTCTTGATAACCAGTCAAACCCAGCTTTTTACTCAGCCGAACAACAGTAGCCTTGCTGGTCAAGGACTTGCGGGCCAACTGACTGATGGACAGATTTTCAAGCTCTGCTGGGTGCTCTAAAAGATAGGCTGCCACCAGCTGCTCCTGAGGAGTGAGGCCTTCTTTTTCTTCTAATTGTTCTAATAGCATACGCTCTCCTTGTAAGCCTTTTCTTCTATTATACAGAAAAAGACCGAGTTTTGCACCCGGTCTTTTCAGTCCCCTCTTTTATCTTAGGAGTTGGGGTCGTCCAAGGAGCGGCCATGCAGCCCCTTTTCACGTTGGACTTGGCGGAGTTTTTCTGGGGTGACGTCGTTGCCGTCCTCATCGACCAGCTTGATTCCCTCCACATGGTGGCGAATGCTACGCCGATAGCCCTCGATATACTCCTCTCTGAGCTTGGCCTGCTCTACCTTTTCTTCTGGCGTCAGGCCTTCTGCCTTTTTCTTTTTGGCTAATTCATTGATCCGGTTGATTTTTGCTTGTTCCATCAAGGTCCTCCTATTTGGTATTGATTTGGTTAAACTGGGCAATTTCTGCTGCCGTTTGGGTCAAGCGCTTCAGCAAGGCCAGACGATTGCGCCGTAAATCCTGGTCTTCAGCCATGACCATGGTATTGTCAAAGAAAGTGTCAATGACTGGACTTAGGGCAAAAAGTTGTGAAATATTAGCCTCTAAATCATCAGACAAGTGCAGGTCTTCCAAGGCCAGAAATAGGTCCTTTTCAGCCTCATTTTCAAATAGGATTGGATTGACCGTAGAACTATCAGCCTTGCTGGCTAGGTTAAAGACCCGGGCCAGACTCTCAACGGCTGGCTTAAAGCCCTCTTCTCTGGCTTTTTCTGCTAGGAGCTTGGCTGCCTCAATCAGATTTCTGACAACCAGAGTCCGGCTATTAAGGACGGCTGCTACAATATCCTTAGGAATACTGCTGTCCATCATCTTTTCAATCCGAGCCCTAAAGAAGGCCAGAACTTCCTCTTGATGACTATAGCTTAGACTAGCAAAGGACAGCTGATAGAGCTCGCTTATCAGCTGGGCCAAATCAATCTCCCAGCCAAATTTATCCAGGATGCGCACCACTCCCTGGGTAGCCCGACGCAGGGCATAAGGATCGTTAGAACCAGATGGAATCAGGCCGACCGAGAAGAAGGAGAGAATGGTATCCAGTTTATCAGCCAAGGCTAGGATTGCCCCCACCTTACTATCAGGCAGTTGACCATCAGCCGAACTTGGCAGATAGTGCTCCCGAATGGCCTGGGCTACTGCCTTATTTTCACCTGCTAGGAGGGCATACTTTTCCCCCATAATCCCTTGCAGTTCATCAAATTCTCCTACCATGCCAGTCAAGAGGTCAAACTTATAAATGGCTGCTACCCTTTCCAAATCCTTGACTTCATGCTCAGCCAAACCGGCCTTTTGGGCCAAAACTTGGGCAATCTGACTGGTCCGCTCCATGTGCTCCGAGAGACTTCCGATTTTTTCATGGAAAGTCACGTTGTCGAGCTTGGCTACCAAGTCCTCAATTTGAAGTTTTTGGTCCTCCCGCCAGAAGAAATCAGCATCCTCCAAGCGAGCCACCAGAACCTTTTGATTACCCTTGACCACATTTTCCAGGTGCTGGCTATTTCCGTTGCGGACAGAGACAAAGTAAGGGAGGAGCTTACCGGCCTCATCACGCACAACAAAGTAACGTTGGTTGACCTTCATTGAGGTAACCAGAACCTCCTCTGGTACCTCCAGATAGCGCTCATCGAAGCGGCCGATAAAGGCCGTTGGGTACTCAATCAAGTTTAATACCTCATTAAAGAGGTCCTCGTCAATCTCTACCTGAACATGGCGCTCCCGCTCAATCTCCTTAATCTGCTCTAAAATCAGATTGCCCCGTTCAAGCGGATTCGCAATGACATAAACAGACTCTAGGTCCTGCTCATAAGAATCAGCCGATTGCAACTCAACTTCCTGGCCTAGAAAACGGTGGCCTCGACTGATTCGAGAGCCCTTGATATCTAGGAAATCCAAGTCAAAGACTTGATTATCTAGGAGAACAGTTAGGGTATGGACGGGACGGATGTATTCAAAACTATTATTGGCCCAGTGCATATTAACAGGGAAGGTCAAACTTTCCAAAACCTCTACCAGCTGAGGAACGATTTCTTCTACTGGACGGCCGATTTCTTCCTTGCTGACATAGACATATTCCTCACCCTTAATTTCCCTAAAAGTGATGTCAGCCGTAGTCAGCCCCTTGCCTCGGACAAAGCCCTCGGCTGCCTTGGTAAAGTTGCCATCAGCATCTAGGGCGATTTTCTTACTTGGCCCCTTGAAGTCCTCGCTCAAATCGCTTTGCTTATCGGCCAAACCGACTACCCGCACCGCCAAGCGCCGCGGGGTTGAAAACATTTCAATCTTTTCAAAAGACAGTCTCTTCTGGTCTAAAAATTGGCCCAACTTATCGCGCAACTGCTTCATGCTAGGAGTGACAACATAAGCTGGCATCTCTTCTAGGCCTAATTCTACTAATAAATTCTTGGTCATTATGCTTCCTCCTCAGCCAATAATTTTTCCCGACTGGCCTCGTCCAAAAGTGGATAGCCTAAACGCTTACGCTCAGCGACAAAGGTCTTGGCAACTACGCGGGCTAGGTTACGAATGCGGGCGATATAGCCTGCCCGCTCGGTTACAGAAACGGCTCCACGCGCATCCAATAAGTTAAAAGTGTGGGAACACTTGAGCACATAGTCATAGGCTGGGTGGACCAGGTGCTCCTCTAGACAGCGCTTAGCCTCCGCCTCAAACTTATCAAAATTAGATAAAAGCAAGGCCTGGTCGCTGATTTCAAAACTGTATTTTGAATGCTCAAACTCTGGCTGGGTGAAAATTTCACCGTATTTGACACCATCTGCCCATTCAATATCGTAAACCGAGTCCACTTCCTGGATGTAGGAAGCCAGACGCTCTAAGCCATAGGTCACCTCAGCAGTAACTGGTTTGGTCGCAAGACCCCCAACCTGCTGGAAGTAGGTAAACTGGGTAATTTCCATGCCGTCTAGCCAGACCTCCCAGCCAAGACCAGCCGAGCCAGTTGACGGATTTTCCCAGTTGTCCTCGACAAAACGAATGTCGTGCTCCAAGGGATTGATCCCCAAGACTTCCAAGGATTGCAAATAGAGTTCCTGGATATTGCTAGGACTGGGCTTCATGACCACTTGAAACTGGTGGTGCTGGTAGAGCCGGTTGGGGTTCTCCCCATAGCGCCCGTCTGCCGGACGACGGGAAGGCTCCACATAGGCTGCATTCCAAGGCTCAGGCCCAATCGCCCGCAGGAAGGTATAAGGACTCATAGTCCCCGCCCCTTTTTCATTATCATAGGCCTGCATCAGCATACAGCCCTGGTCATTCCAAAATTGTTGAAGAGTTAAGATAATCTCTTGGAAGGTTAGTTTTTTAGTCATAGTGTTCTCCTCGGTTTGCTTAGATATAGTTATTAAATAGAGTCAAAATCTTTTGAATGTTTGTCAATCGTTTCATCAATGGCCGTCTGACCTTTTCCTTTTATTTTTTCATTCATTTGATAAGATAGAGTTGTTATAGCTGTCTTAGTAGTAGCTGCCGTGATACTTATTTGTTTATCATAATCCGCCTCTATCTTTTTTCGTTCGGCCTTTATCGGTGGGGCACAAAAAGCTTTAATAGCAGCTTTTTCTAAGTCCTTTTTAATTTCTTTCAAGTCTTTTTTTCCTTGCAGTACATCTCCAATAGTATCTATCACATCCATACTTCGCCTCCTAATTTTCTTGGTTCGCCTGTTTTCTTAGTAGGTAGCTCTCTTCAAGACTATCTTCTACTTTCCTATAATTTTTATTATAATCAGTCCTTATTTTTTCATCTTTGATTTCTAAATCTTGTACTTGTTTGCGATAAACCATTTCTGTAGCATTCCTATAGGTGTACAGTAATTGCTGAAACTCGGCAAGCTTCTCATCGTCTCTCTCCTCTTTTTTTGCAAAATGATAGGAAAGTTCGCTAAAATCGTCAAGTATATGATACAGTTGATTACGATTATTTTCTAACTTTGCAAAAGATTGATTGATTTTCTTTTTTGAAAGTTGGTAGTCGTCTTCTAACTGCTCTAATTGTTGCTTTTGTTTGTTTATTTTTTCTTGGATTAGGTCGAACTTGTCCATTGATTGATATCCTCCGCTAAACGAGCATCTGCCGCCACGGCCTGCTCAATCCCCGCTTTAATTTGTCCCTCTAAATTTGTAAAGGTACTAACAATTGATGCCATATTACTTGTTTTTTTATCAAAATGCTCCTTAGTCTTGGTGACAATACTATTATAAGTCACACCTGCCTCTGCATAAGTTGCTTGTACTTCATCACTGCTCAATTCTGTTACAAACCAAGGAATTTCTTTGCTTTTGTTATAAGCCTTTTCTGCCTCCTCCACGGCCTTTTGGGCAGTAGTCGCTATTTCATCAGCTCCATTTTGAACCGTTTCAGTCAAGGAAGCCGCTAGGGCTGTAGCTTGCAAGCTATCCAGATAAAACATCTCATTGGAACTGAGGCTACCATCTGCTGAAAATTTATCAACCAACTTACTAACAGTGAGATTTGCCCGCTGAATTTTTTGCAGACTTTCCGTATTTTTCTTTTCTAACTGTGAAACCTTTTTGGGCTCGGTCACTTCTAGAATGGTCTTGACTTGTTCTTTTAAGTCCCCATTACCAGTTATCTCGGGGTCAATACCATGTCCACCTGAATTTTTCAAGACATAGTCACTACCAATGTAAAGCCCTCCAACTGGACGGGAAATATTATTTAAAGGATCCCCTTCCGTCCTAATACGAGTTACTTGTCCCGTAAAAGTTGCCGTTTTCTTTAAGGTATCATTGTTGGTTGAAACCAACTTATCCGATATCAGTATATCAGTCAGGGCATTTACAACCGTAGATAAAGGTCTAATAGCAGCCCCTGCAGGAACATTCAAGGGAGCAGCATTGTAGACTACTGTATTTTGCACATTGTACTCCAGAGCTACCCGCTGGGCAATATTGCCACCTAGGGAATGACCCGTTAAGGTAATATTGTTCCCATATTTTTTCTGGACTTTTTCGTAAAAAGCATAGGCTGGCCCATAGTGATAACCACCTCCCATGGCAATACTATAGCCGTCCGCCATGATGTCATGCCAGAGGTCGGCATTGGGATTAGTCCCTGTGTAGGCGATGATAACCTCACCCGTCTTCTTATCCAAAAAAGCAGTCCCACTCGTCCCTGTATTGGGCTCATGAAAATCGTCCAGGTATTGGAGGTTGGAGGGGATAGGTTTTCTATCCTTAACTAATTTAACCAAGTCATCTTTTGTTTGAAATTCATTAGACTGCTTAACTCTTACATTCTCAAATTCGTAAGTTAAATTTGCCGCATCTAATGTTGATATTTCACTAATTGCCATTATATACCTCCGCGTTTGATACCGTTTCTCTAAAATAAAATCCGTCATCATAGTTAATGATTACTGAATAATAGTAATATCCCGGATTTTGTAATGAACTTCCTATTTTTAATATAGAATTTTCCGTTTCTTTTTTACTAAAATACTCATTTACTAATCTATTATTTAAATGATAGGATATATCAAATCCATTTGTAACAGAGTTATAGTTTTTCTCTTTTAACTTAAATTTAGAAAAAATATTTTTGTTTAAAGTTAGTTTTTGAAATAAGAAACCACCAAATTTCCAGATTTCCTTTGCCTTTTGTTCATCTGAAAAGACAAACTGACCGTTGACATAGTTTACTTCAATTTCTTCATCTGGCTTTTGATTTACATCGTCAGTAGAAGGAGTTTTTGTCAGTTTTCCAGAAATGGTTTTATTGTCAGATTTTCCTTCTAAAATAAAATCTATACTATAGTTGCCTTTCTTTAGATATACTTGTTCAATCTTAAACCCTTCCGGAAATTCCTTAAACAGGTCGAAGAGGTTTTCGGTTGGATAGACGCGGCTGACCTCTGAAACTTTGTTTTCTATCCATTCGCGGCTATTTTTGTTTTCTCCACACGCTGATAATGTCACCATAGCTATTCCTCCTAATAATAAAGCAAGTATGAATGTGAGTTTTTTCTTCATGACAGCTCCTTTTATCTAACTAAACAATATTTTTTAAGACAAGCAAAAAGTGGAAGACGCGCCATCATTGCCACCCTGCCTATCAGCATAGGGGCGTTGAAACGCGGTTCCACCCTAATTTATCACTTCATTTTTATAAATAAACTACCGAAAGCGCCATCCTGCTCTCCTTCTATCCAGCTCACACTCTCCTGGACTCGCTAAAAGAAGGTTAATGATTAGGAATTCTTCCTAAAAACATTGTAGCAGAAAATAGAAGGATTGTCTAATAGATTCCATCCAGTCTAGAAGTTTTCCTGCTTTTTTCTAAGGACAAAGAGACCCGCTACTAGACTGAAAGAACCAAGGAGGCTTAAAAGACTTTCCCTACTACCTGTTTCTGGCAGGACGGCAGGGGCTCTATAAATCCTTGCGGCATCTGGCTGGTCCTGCTGGCTAGTCTTGCTAGAGCGAACCAGAGAGACCTCTACTTGAGCAAACTGGGTACTTGCTCCCTGCTCTTGCCTGCCATCTAGGTCCTTAGGTTTGAGCTCTGGGTCTGCCTCTTTTGGAGCGAGGTAGCTAGCCTTTAGAGGGGCCAGTCCTTCTACTGTCGGTAGATCCAGCAGGATAGAATCCCGCTTAAAGCTGAGTTCATAGACTTCTTCAATGACATTAGAGCTGGCATCATAGGTCATCAGGACTAGGGCCAGACGGTGACCCTTCTTAAGCTTATAGACGGTCGGTTGCAGATAAAGGGTATAGTCATGGTACTGGCCCACTTGTGGATCGATACTGGTGCTAGCCGAAGCCGAGGTCCAGTCCGCCTCAGGATTTCTAAGATTACCCCAGGCGCTAGCAATAATCTTATAGTTTTTCTTACTAGTCCCCACCCGGCGCAGGTCTAGATTTTGCAGATTAGAGCCCAGCCAAAAACCATCTTTCTTTTCTACCGGTAAAGGATAATGAGTATAGGTGTTCCCCTGGCCATCATCATAAGGGACTTCTGATACCGTATCAAACTCCTGATCTGCCATATCCACTAGAAGAGCACTGATTTGAAGGTTCTTTCCCTGTCCTTTAGCTAGGGCTGCTTGGAAATGCAGGGGGATACGTCCCTTAATGGTCAGATCTTCTGGGACATCTAAGACAAAGTTGGCATTGACCTTAGAAGAACCCTTGAGCACCATCTGGTCCCGATTTTCCCAGGTGATTCCCTGACTAGGATAATCACTAGAAAGTCTAAGCTCTTCTGGTCCGCCCGTCACACTAATTGGAGTCTTTTGGGCATCTCCCCATTGATCATAGCTAGTCCAGTGGCTAGGATTATCATTATCCTGGGCCATTACTGTCGGCAGGCCTTCAACATCATTGGCCACATCATAGAGATAGTGGCTAAACCAACGATTGAGCAATTCAAAGAAACTTTCCTGATTAGGCCCATTTAAGCCGTAGGCATAGTTGACTGCCACAGGATAGGCATGTTCTCCTTGGTGGAGATAGAGCTTGGCTGTTTGCCCCGCCTTTTTCAAGGCTTCATACATGAGCTCAAAATGCTTGGTCTTAACATTGGTATCATTGAGACCATGTAAAATCAAGGCTGGAGTCTTGATTTTATCAGCCCCCAGGGTATAATCTCGTTTTTGCCAAACCGGACTATAATTATAGTCCTGGGCCTTTTGATCCTGGTCCAGCTGGCTGATGTAGTTGGCATAGGTCTCCTTGAAGTCTTCCCAGTCACTAGGATTTAAAATCCGGCTGGCTACAAAGGTTGATAGCCAGGAGAGATTACTGGAAGGCTCCCCATAAAAAGGAGAACCCTGACTATTAAGGTAGTCATACCAGCTAGCAATTCCCGCTGCAGGAACAATGGTCTTTAGACCCTCAACCCCAGTTGTTGCCACACCAAAGGTTGTCGTTCCAGCCCAGGAAAGCCCCGTCATCCCAACCTTACCATTGGACCAATCGGCCTTAATGGCAAAGCGGCCCTCCCTATCTGTATAGGCTGTTCTCTTGCCCGTCAGCCACTCGATAATATTTTTAAAGGCGGCAATCTCCAAATCAGAGCCTGTCGTATTGATTCCTTCCGAGCCATGAGTTCCTAGACCAGCACTGGTCACCACTGCAAAACCTCTGACTAGGAAGTAATCATACCAGTTGAGATTTTCAAAGTCATAGCCTTGCTCATAGTCATTATAATAGTACCAGTCAGAGGCCTGGGCCTGGTCAGCATGCTCCTGACTAGTCACAAAGCCCTGGGCCTGCCTCTTGGCTACTGGCCGATAAAGCTGGTCCATATCAAAACTACAACCAGAGGTCAGCCCCAAGTCCTCGATGGTCCGCTTGCCGGTCGTCCCAGCAATATAGGGCCTAGCCTCAAAAATAGTCGCTGCCTGATAGTCCCCTTTTAGGGCTGCCTTGGGCAGTTGGACCAGGGTCTTGACCAAATCAGGCTTGCCGTCCATGTCCGTATCATAGTCGGTCTCGACATAGACCGTAAAGCGGGCAATATCACTTTCTTTATTGGAATAGCCCTCCTTAAGCGCTCCCGAGCTATAAGGAAAAATCGGCTGGGCCTTGCCATTTAAAAAGAGAGGAGCCTTCTTTTCAGCCTGATTGGCCTCCTTGAACTTCTGGGCCAGGTCAGACATGCGCGTCCATTCTGCCAAACTGATTGGCTGCTTGAGCTCGGAATCATCCTCAGCCAGCATGCCCAAGCTCCGAGCCAGACTGATGAGATTTTCCGTCTGAGAGCCTAGGATTTTCTGATCAGTTACCGCATCTTGCAGTAGACCTTTTAGAGCCTCTTCCTTGCTCAAGGCCGGGGCCTGACTAGTAGTCCCACTTGCTTGAGAGTCCTGGGCTAGACTTGCAACCTGGGCGGGCTCTAAACTAGCTCCACTAGCTTGCTCTGAGCTACTAGCAAGCTCTTCTGAGGCCTTTTCTGAAAAAGGCTGACCCTCAGAAACAGTCTTGACTTCTCTTTCTGCTTCTTGCGCCAACAGGGGCGAATTTATCTGGCTATCAGCTTCTGCTTTTTCTGTCCCTGCTTGACCTTCGGACTGGCTCTGGCTAATCTGACTGACCCTTTCAGAGTCTAGCTGCTCCTCAGCCTCTACATGGTAGGCCAAGAGCGTTGGGGCCAGTAAAAGCCCCGATAGGAGGGGGAGGAGAACACGTTTTTTCTTCATTCTTTTTTTCCTTTATTCTAATCAATTTCCAAATCGACCTCAACATCTTCCCAAGACTCAATCGATTGTAACAATAAAAGTCCTTCTTTTCCCCCAGAATAAAATTAGTTTAAACTAGTAATTTTCCTTTAAAAGCCCCGCTAAAAGTCCATGGCATCTGGATTGGGTGCTGTTCCAGCCAAGCCTGAAAGATTTTTCAAGAATTGGGCATCCTGCTCTTTCAAGTCAATGTCAAAACAGTCTAAATTTCCAACAATTCGACTAGGAGTGACCGACTTGGGCAGGGGCAAGAAGCCCTCCTGCAAACTCCAAGCCAGGGCCAGCTGGGCTGGAGTTTTACCATATTTCTCAGCCAGCACCTGTAAGTCTGGTCGAGAAAAGAGCTCACCCTGACCAAAAGGTCCCCAAGCTTCCAGCAAGATTCCCCGCTTGCGACAATAGTCTACAATGCTCTCTTGATAGACACCCGGTGCTAGACGAATCTGATTGACCGCAGGGACGATTGTAGCCGTATCAAGCAGGGCATCTAGGTGATGCTCCAGAAAATTGCTGACACCAATAGCTCGGATTTTCCCAGCCTGATAGAGCTCCTCCATGGCCCGCCAAGCTTGACTATTAGCAGCTTGCCAGAGATTGTCCCTCAAGGGCTTAGGATTGGGCCAGTGAATCAAATAAAGATCCACATAGTCCAGGCCCAACTTGGACAAAGATTCAGCCAAAGCAGCCTTAGCCTCCTCATAGCCATGAGCATCATTCCAAAGCTTGGTTGTAATAAAGAGCTCCTCACGAGGAAGCCCACTGTCCCTAATCGCCCGACCAACACTCTCTTCATTCTGATAAATAGCCGCCGTATCAATATGGCGATAACCAGCCTTAAGAGCCGCAAGGACCGCCTGATAAGCCTCCTCACCGTCCTTGGCTCGCCAGGTCCCAAAACCAAGGGCTGGAATCGAAATACCATTATTCAAGAGATAATCTTTCATCACTGACCTCCATTTCTATGATTCAAGTATAACACGAATAAGAGTAAATTGGAAAAGAAACTGGAGAGAAAAATCCCCTCTAAGCCAGACCATTTTTGTCCAACCTAAAGGGGATTATCTATTTAAAAGCAAGTAAGTCTAATCTATTGCCTTTCTGGGAACAGTCAACTTACTTTCCCAATCATGATAAATTTTCAAGAAACGGCTTTCCTCATCATCGCGATAACCTTCAAAAACAACCTCGTCAATATTTTCATGCTGGAAGAATAAAGTAGATTCCGCTTGCAGTCCCATTGGATAAAGGACCCCCATATAGTCGGCAAAGGTCTCCTCTCCAGTATCTGGATCTTCAAAAATCGCTCCACGCCCAACAATGACTAACTTTTGCGTCCCCTCTTCCAAATAAACAATACTTCCTAGGGGTAATAATTCTTTTTTATCTTGTTTCATGATTTAACAACTCCTTATGTTTCTTTAAATACTTCTTGCCGTAAAATTCTTCCAAACTCTTCCCTTCATACTTACGATACTGTTCTGGATATTTCAGTTTGTAGTAGGCTTGGAGAAAATAGGGAAGGCCTATAAATATCACAACTGCTGGCATTAAGATATTTAGAACCATCAAAATCAATAACATTCCTAATTCTTCAAAAGTGCTCAATTTATCTCCTAAAAAGACAGATAAAATTCTCTGAACAATTACTGCTAGCCCTAAAAATCCCATGCCATAGGCTCCAATTATCTTTGCCACCTTATCCTGTAAACTGGCTTCACCACTACTATTGAACATCGTTTTCTCTAGAGCTTTTATTTTCGTTGTAATCATAAAATATAGTAAAACTGCCCAGATAATAATATAACCTAAAACAAGAAGAAATGGTGCATTTGATAAAATAATTCCAAGAAGTGATAAATCAAAGTCAATATAAAATATAATCATACATGTGAATACATGAAATTGATAGCGATAAGGTAGGATAAAGGCTTGCTTAAAAGTTTTTCCCATAACTACAAATAGCAACCAAATAGATAGTAAAATGATGTAAACTTGCCATGGGAAGAAATTTAGACTGGCAGGTTGTAACCTAAGCTTCCCTAAATCATTTGTTGTAAATTTATCAGCTCCTAAACTGAACAAATAACTAAGTCCAACAGGAAAAATCAAAGTTAAAAGCAAACATTGGATTTTAAATCCAATTGTCGGAATGCCTTGACGAAACTTTCTTGCTGTTTTATCGTGCTGTTCTTGCTGTAATTTTAGAAAACCATCTTCTTCCAGATTCAAACTCTCTTCAAAAGAGGCTTGCAATATTGATTTCTTCATACGTCACCCAAAACCTAATGCCTTTCCAATGCCTCCTATGGTCTTGGAAGCAAAATTTTTCACTGAATTTACTGCCTTACCGACTAACTTTTTACCACCATCATAAACATCCGCAACTCCTTTTTGTAAGCCATCAATCCAACCGTTCTTATCTGCAATGTAAATTCCCAAGCCTATAACTGCTCCAAATATAGCACCAGGAGGACCACCAACGGCTGCTCCAATAGTTGCTCCTTCCAGAGGTCCTACACTTTTAACTGCAGAGAAGGTTCCACCTATAATTCCTTTCCCAACATCTCCTGTTTTTTTGAATTCTTTAACACCTCCTGAAACGCCAGATATAGCCACATCTGCAAAAGTGATAACAGTTGCCGCTTTACCAGCTAATTTAAAACCTTTGCCCAAAAATTTCACTGTGCCACCTATTTTCGCACTTTCAGAAATAGCTTTATAAAGCTTGGTTGATTTTAAAGCTCCCTTAACAGGGTCCGCAATTTTTTTAGCAGTATCAATAGCTTTAGAAACTCCCTCAAGTGTCTTTCCAATCTTAGTAGTCTTTAAAACTTCACCAAATTCCTCATACTTCATTAAACCTTTGAGAATGAGAACAGCTGCTTCTTCTCCTTTTTTACCAGACTTTGCTAAAGACTTGATAAGTTCTTGGAAACCTTCTGAATATTTCAATGTTTTTACTAGTTTGCTAGGCAAAAATTTAAGAGCTTCACTCAAAACTTTTGCAGTGTCACTATCTACGATGTCTTTGAAATTTTTATAGAGTTCTTGGGCGTTTTGAGCAAGTGTTTTCTCTTTCTCCCCCTCCAAGTGCTTGTGAATAGTTTTGAGCCAAGCGGGCTCTTGACCTTTTTGTAGGCTAGGGAAGCTACCTTCAAAGGCGCCAAAGTCTTGGCCGACCTCGGCTAGCCCTTGGAGGACAGCTGTTTCCAAGGGACTGGCTTCATTGAGGACATTAGCTGTCCCCGCGGCCCAGGCTCTTAGTTTATCCAGCTTTTGCTGCAAGTCATCACGCTTACTAGTCAAGCTGGTGATTTGGGTATTGAGAGCACTCAGAGCCAACTGATTCACCACAGGGTCCACTAGCGACAGGGCATTGCTGGCGCTGAGCGTTTTATGGAGGTCACTAGCAGCTTTTAGGCTCTGATTGTAGGCCTCGATTTGTTTGACTAGTTCATCTTCGTCTAGATTTTCTCCTCCGACTTGCCCCCGATAATCCTTGGGCGATTTGCTTGCGCTTGGTCCGACCTCTTGGCAGAGAAGCTTAGCTCCTTGGATGAGTGGGCGGAGCTTGCTGTCGGCGTAAGATTTGGTATTGCCAAAGGCTTGTCCCTGCAAATCACTGGCCCCGATTAGTTGGTCGATTGCGGCAAGGGCTTGGTCATAGGCCGCAAGGCGCTCAGTCATGGCAGCTTGGGCAGTGCTGGCTTGGTTATCCGCTGCTCCCAGGTCCATTTTAATTCCCATCTTCTTCCTCCTGATAATATCTGATTTTGGCCTTGGCCAAATGGTCTGCCTTCTCATCTAAGCGCCATTCGCGCTCTTTCAAGCCTTCTCTTCCTTCATCAAAGGCTTTAGCTAGCTGGCCTTCAAAGCTTTGTAAGTTAGCCATGTTTTCGCTTAAGTCGAGGGCATCGCTTAGGTTCCTGATTTCATATTCTAGCTGGCGCAAGGGATAGTAAATCTGGCCGTACTGGTGCATGGTCTCTTGCTCAAAGTCGGCTAACTTTCTCTTCTGGCTATCTAGTTTTTCAAAGGCTTGATTGAGGTCTTTTTGCCTTATCTCTAGCTTTTTGAGAGTCTCTTTAGCCATGGCTAGTCCTTTCTGATTTCCTGGCTCAAGCCTTGATCGGTCGCTTGGAAACGGCTGTCCACACTATGGACCAGACCAACAAACTGGTTTAACTGGCTAGCGATATTGTCTCCGATACTTTTTTCGTTGGCAATCAAACCCTGAACTAGGTCATTTCCTATGTACTTGCTGGTCTTATCTTCGCTAATAGCTGCAACACTATTGATACCGGCAGCCGCTGTGACAAGGCTAGTTGCACAGGTCTGGGCACTGGCAGAATTGCTTTGAATTGTGGACATAAGGACCTCCTTTGTATAATTACTAATTTGTATCATTGTAACATGATTGACAAGAACTCGCAACACTAAGTAAATAACTTCCTTGTTTTTCCTCAAAAAAACAGGTTTACCTATCAAAAAAATCTCCCCACCCACTAGCTATTTCCTGGCTTTCAGATACAAGGCTGGGCCCTTGGAAAATAGCTTAGTGAGTGAGGAGACTCTTATTTTTTCATTTTTTTATCTATTAGTTTGCTGACACCAATCACCAAAAAGACTAGACTAATCAGCCACATAAAAGGCTTGTTTAAAACGAGACCTGCTAGTAAGAAGAAGGCCCCAATCCCGATATAGTAGGGGGTATAACTCTTGATTTTCCGATTGCTTAATTTCATAAAAGCCTCATTTCACTTCTGATAATCTAGATGAACACTAGTTGCTCCCCTACTATCATAGCAAATCAGAGGTCATTTGTAAAATAGGACTTCTCCTAGGCCTGATAGCGTTTCTCACCGTTGAGATAGGTGGCAACCAAGTCCAAATCTTTGTCTAAAACGATAAAATCAGCATCATAGCCCGGCTTGATTTGACCACAGACATCATCAATCTTCACCGATTTAGCTGGAATGAGACTGGCCATCATCACTGCTTGGTGAGGGCTAGCAAGGCCCCAGTTAACGACATTTTTCAGCCCATCTTTGAGCTGGAGAATGGAGCCAGCAAGATTACCCGTAGACTTGAGGCGGGCAGTCCCATTTTCAACAATCACTGGAAATTCCCCCAGCATATAGTCACCGTCCGGACGCCCCCCGGCTGTCATACAGTCTGTAATCAGGGCGATTTGCTCATGTCCCTTTTGCTTGATTAAAATATCGCAAGCCCCAGGGTGCACATGGTGACCATCGCAAATCAGCTCGGCATAGGTGTGGGGAAGTTCATACATAGCACCCACCATGCCTAGCTCACGATGACTGAGCCCCCGCATACCATTATAGGCATGAACCCAGACGCTAGCTCCAGCTTCCACAGCAGTCTTGGCCTCGTCAAAGGTGGCATTGGAATGGCCCAAGGCTACCGTCACCCCTTCCGATGTCAGCTGGCGGACAAAGTCCTCTACACCTGCCCGTTCAGGAGCCAGGGCGATTTTATTGAGCAGGCCCTTAGCTGCCTTTTGCCAGGCCCGAAATTCCTCCATACTAGGATCTTTCATATAGTTAGGATTTTGTGCTCCCTTATACTTTTCTGTAAAGTAGGGACCTTCAAAATAAAGCCCCCGAATCTTGGCTCCACTAGCCTCCTGGTAGCGGGCCCCAATATTTTCAGTCACTGCTAGGAGCTTTTCATAAGAAGAGGTCAAGGTAGTGGGCAAAAAGCTAGTTACCCCAGTTGATAAGAGACCTTCACTCATGGTGTGGAGGGTCCCTTCAATATTGTTGTCCATGACATCTACTCCGGCAAAGCCATGAATGTGCGTATCGACCAAGCCCGGTGCAATAGCGTAACCGCTATAATCAATCACGTCTGCATCAGCAGGAACTTCCGTAAGCAAGGGACCAAATTTCCCCTCCCTAATCTCCAAATAGCCTCCCTGACGGATTCCTTGGGGATAGAAAAATTGGTCTGCCTTAATGTATTTTACCATTATTTTCCTCCGACTAAAATGGGTCTAGGCCCACTGTTTTCTTACCTCCTATTATAAACCTTTCCCGGTCTTTTGTAAATGGTCTAGACCTATATTTCCTATAGTAAATTTTGCCAAAACTTCCCAAAGCAAACTCTGCCAAATATAAAAGCAAGCCCAAAAGTTGGACAAAAAAAGAGGGAGCCTGCTTATTCCAAGCTCCTGCTCCACTCTTTTGATGAAAGCAACTAGCTAACTTGCCCTATCCTAAGAGGGGACAGCTAGTTCACTTCCTATTTCTTATCCAGGTCTCTCAACATCTGGTCAATCTTATTGCCATACTCGATGGACTGGTCCTTGACGAAGATTAAGTCTGGAATTTTATAGATTTTTAGGGTTCGACCAAGTTCTCTTTTAATGGTTCCCTTAGCCTTTTCCAAACCCTCTTGGGCCTTTTGATTGTCCGAAGCCAAGTCACTCATGATTGTATAGTAGACCTTGGCCAGGGATAAATCACCCGACATTTGAACATCTGTGATGGTTACGCCCTGGACCCGTGGATCGCGGACCTTCTTTTGCAAGATTTCATTGACCTCGCGCTTGACTTCCATGCCCACGCGATCGCTGCGAAAATGTGATGCCATCTCTTCTCCTTTCTAACAAGGAATCTTATAACTTGATTTCCTCTAAGATATAAGCTTCAATGGTGTCATCAACCTTGATGTCATTGTAGCCGTCAACCATAAGACCACCTTCGTTCCCATTCTTGACTTCCTTGACATCATCCTTATAGTGCTTCAAGCTAGCTAATTCGCCGTCATAAATCACGACACCGTCTCGAATTACCCGGACCTTAGAGTCTCGAGTCACCTTACCACTCATAACCATGAAACCACCGATTGTACCCACCTTGGATACCTTGAAGGTTTCACGAATAATCGCTTCACCAATAATCTTCTCTTGGTATTCAGGATCCAGCATTCCCTTCATGGCATCTTCTACTTCTTCGATAACCTTGTAGATGATGCTGTGGAGGCGAATTTCAACCTCATCAGAGTCAGCCTGCTGGCGAGCCTGTGGCGTTGGCCGGACATTGAAACCGATGATAAAGGCATTGGAGGCTGCAGCCAGGGTCACATCAGATTCGTTAATGGCACCAACCGCCGAGTGAACGATGGTCACCTTGACGCCCTCAACCTCAATCTTTTGCAGAGAGGCTGCTAGGGCTTCAGCAGAACCTTGAACATCGGCCTTGATGATGACATTGACAGACTTGACTTCACCAGCCTTAAGCGTATCAAAGAGATTTTCCAGGCTAACTCGGTGGGTCGCTTGCCGTTGTTTCAAGAGAGCCCGCTTAGCCCGCTCTTCACCAGCCGCACGCGCAGCCTTTTCATCTTCATAGACCGCAAAGTGGTCACCCGCCATCGGGGTTTCATTGAGACCGGTGATAGAGACCGGCGTTGATGGTCCAGCCACCTTGACCCGACGACCTAGGTCATTGGTCATGGCCCGCACCCGACCAAAGGTATTACCAACAACGATTGGATCTTGAACATTGAGACTACCTTGTTGGACTAGCAAGGTAGCAACTGCCCCTTTTCCTTTATCCAAACGGGCCTCAATAACAGTTCCGATTGCTCGCACAGTTGGGTCTGCCTTCAGCTCTTGAATTTCTGCAACCAGAAGAACGGTTTCTAGGAGTTCTTCAATGTTTTGGTTAAACTTGGCTGAGATTTCTACAAATTCAGACTCACCACCCCAGGCAGTAGACATGACACCATGCTCGGCCAACTCTCCGATGACCCGCTCTGGATTTGCTCCTGGCTTATCAATCTTGTTGATGGCCACGATAATCGGTACATCAGCGGCCTTGGAGTGGTTGATGGCTTCGATGGTTTGAGGCATAACCCCGTCATCAGCCGCCACGACCAAGATGGTAATGTCTGTTACAGAAGCTCCGCGTGCCCGCATGCTAGTAAAGGCCGCATGCCCTGGTGTATCTAGGAAGGTAATCATCTTACCATTTTCCTCGATCTGGTAGGCTCCGATATGCTGGGTGATTCCTCCGGCCTCGCCTGTCGCTACCCGCGAATTGCGCAGGGTATCTAGGAGGGTTGTTTTACCATGGTCAACGTGTCCCATGATAGTTACAACTGGTGGCCGCTCAATCATCTCTTCCTTATTGATGTAATCTTCATCAACAAAGAAACGCTCAATATCTGCTGCATCGACTTCGACCTTTTCCTTGGCCTCAATACCATAATCCACCATCAAGAGCTCAATCGTGTCCCCATCCAGAGATTGATTTTGAGTCGCCATAACGCCCATCATAAAGAGCTTCTTGACGATTTCTGCTGGTTCACGCTTGATTCTCTTAGCGATTTCAGCCACAGTCATGCCTGCTGTATATTCAAATTCACTTGGCAATTCATGGAACTTGCGCTCAGTGACTGGTTTTGGCGCTTGATGATTGCGATGATTCTTTCCTTTTTTATTTTTCTTATTAGGATTCCAATTACTATTCTTTTGATTTCTCACTTGATTTTGACTATTTCGATTCTTTTGTTGTTTTCTTGGACCATCTTCGTTCTCGAAAGGACGATTCTTATCTGGTCGTGCTTGTTTTTTGCGACGAGTATCCTGAGCTTGAGGCGCCGGAGTCACTACTTGAACAGATGGCTTAACCTCTGCCTCAAGAACTGGGGTAGGCGCTTCTTGAGCCTGTTTGACAGCTTCCTTACGGCGATTCTGCTCTCTTTGAGCCTGCTTGGCTTCCTGCTCCTGCTTGAAACGTTCTTCGCTTGAACGGGCATATTCTGCATTTTGCTCAGCCTTGAGGGCCGCTGCTCTTGCCTTAAAGTCAATTCTAGGACCTGCTTGAGGACGACCTTGGCCGGCTGCTTGGTTCCGGTCATTGCGGCGATGATTGTCTCTCCGATTTTGATTGCGGTCTTGTCTGCGCTCTTTATTGCGCTCCCCTTTATCAGCCGACGGCTTCTTTTTATGGCGTCTTTCCTGCTCCTCTTTGCGGCGTGCAGCCTGCTCCTTGGCTCTGGCTTCCCGCTCAGCCTTAAAGTTCCGACTCTGAGGTCGCTTAGGCTGGATTGCTGCCTCTTCTTTAGGAGCTGCCTCCTTGGCTTGGACTGGAGCTGCTTTTTTTTCTGGCTCAGTTGCTGGATTAGCTTGGGCTGGCTTAGGAGCTGCTGAGCTTTCCGCCGCTTGGGGAGCTTCCTTTTTTAGGGTCTCCTTGACCGTAGAAAAGCTAGCACGAATCTTTTGGACCGCATCTTCTTCCACGGTACTAGAATGACTCTTGACTGCTAGTCCTAGCTCTTTGGCCCTAGTGACAATCTCCTTACTTTCTTTTCCAAGTTCCTTGGCAATTTCGTACAATCTTTTTTTAGACAAATTCTTGTCCTCCTGTTCTATTGCATCATAGACCTCATTTTCTTTGTAAAACCAGCATCTGTGACGGCTAACACTTTTCTGCTCCGACCAATCGCAGTGCTTAATTCCAGTGTTGAAAACACGGTTGTTACTTCTACCTGATAATAACGGCTTTTATCATTGATTTTCTTACTTAGGTTAGGACTCGCATCCTGGGCCAAAAAGACCAGTTTAGCCTGACCTGTCTGAATGGCCTTGACGACCAATTCCTCACCCGAAATGATTCGTCCAGCCCGCTGGGCCAAACCTAGTAAATTTGCTAATCTTTGCTTATTCAAGACCTAACTCTCTTCTTTTAACCTTATGGTCGACATAGGCAATCAATTCATCATAGAAGGCTTCTTCGACTTCCATATTAAAACTGCGATTAAAGACCCTTTTCTTCTTAGCGGCCTGGGCCTCTTTTTGGTCTAGCTTGATATAAGCCCCGCGTCCATTGGCTTTTCCAGTCGGATCAATAAAAACCTGACCCTCCTTGTTGCGCACAATACGCAGGAGATCACGCTTGTCAATCACTTCATTAGAAACAACTGACTTTCTCAAAGGGATTTTTCTTGTTTTAGCCATGCTTCCCTCCTCTTATTCTTGCTCTGGGACTTCACTTTCTAAAACAAGATCTGAAGCCTCTTCTACTGGCAAGTCTCTTTCTTCTTGGGCAACCTCTACTTCTTCAGCAAAATCGCTCACTTCAAGCCCTTCTACTGATTCAGCTTCTGCCGGAACTTCTTCTTGCTCCGCCTCTACTGCAAAATATTGGTCTTCCATCTCTTCAAATTCGCTAGCTGACTTGATATCAATTCTAAAACCTGTCAAGTGGGCAGCCAAACGTACATTTTGCCCACGACGACCAATGGCTAGAGACAACTTATTATCTGGCACAACCACTAGGGCTCGCTTGCTATCTTCCTCATCAAAGATAACCTGGTCTACCTCAGCTGGAGCAATAGAATTATAGATAAATTCGGCTGGATCTGCCACCCATTCGATGACATCAATATTTTCCTCAGTTGGAACCATCCGACCACTCTTGGCATCATACTTGGCTGGGTGGAACTTGCTGGTAATCTTTTTAATGTTGGCTCCACCACGACCGACAATGGTTCCGATGGCATCCACATTTGGATTGTGACTCCGAACAGCGACCTTGGTCCGGTCTCCTGCTTCTCTGGCCACACTCATGATTTCCACTGTACCGTCATAAACTTCTGGAATTTCTTGCTCCATCAGTCTTTTAATCATTTCAGGATGGCTACGGCTTACAAAAACATTGACTCCGCGTGGATTGTCCTCAACCTTGTAGACAAAGACTTCAATCCGGTCATGAGAAGCAAAAACCTCACCAGGAATCTGGTCCTGTTTGGATAATTGAGCCTCAATACTGCCAAGGTTGACATAGATGAAGCGGTTATCAAAGCGCTCAACCGTTCCTGACATGATTTCATTTTCATGCTCTTTGTAGGTATTGTAGGTGATAGCGCGTGTTTGCTTGCGCATCTTTTCCATGATGGTCTGTTTGGCAGACTGGGCTGCTACCCGCCCAAACTCAGCCGGCGCTTCTTCAAATTTAATCTTGTCACCTAGCTCATAGGCTGTATTGATAGCCAGGGCGTCTTTCAAGCTAATTTCCAGGCGACTATCAAAAACTTCATCTACCACTTCCCGGACAGTAAAGACCCGGAAATCTCCTGTTTTTTCGTTAAATTCAATGGCTGCACTATCAGCTTGACCATAACGACGACGGTAGGCTGAACGAAGCGACTCAGTCACTGCTTCAATAATGTCTTCCTTCTTGATACCTTTATCTTCTTCCAAAATACGGAAGGCCTCTAGCATTTCTTTACTCATCTTATATTCGCTTTTGCAAGTGCAAAAGCAATCCTTTCTCTTTTATACTAAATTTTTACTGCCAATCTTGCCTTTGCAACAAGATGATAGGGGATTTCAATTTCTTTCTTTCGAGTCTTATCTAGATATTCCAAGGTCAGGACCTCATCTTCAAAAGAGAGGAGGGTGCCTTCAAAAACCTTATTCTTATCCAGGGCCTTGTAAAGTCCGACATGGATATATTGACCAACTGCTCCAGCCAAGGCTTCCTGATCTTTCAAGGGACGTTCCAGGCCTGGACTAGTCACCTCCAGAAAATACTGGTCAGGAAAAGGATCTGGCTTAATGGTATCCAGCAAGGGACTGATTAACTCTGTCAAGTCAGCCGTATCATTGAGACTGATTCCGCCTGGCTTATCGACAAAGATACTAAGGACAAAGTCCCCACCAAGTTTTCCATACTCAATATCAACTAATTCAAAAGGCTCCTCAATCACCGGCTCAACAATTGGTCTAACTAATTCAACAATTGTAGCGATAAAAAACACCCCACTTTCACTTAAGATATCAAGGGCTCCAAAATCAAAGGAAAAGCAACAAGCCGACCAAGGTCTCACAACCTTAGAAAAGCTAGCTCTTTCAAGATTTTAGCCCAAGTTTAGTTCCATAAGATAAGCGCGCTATAAGAGGCGAAGATTTCCTCTCCGCCTCGCTTTCTCATATTCACTTATTATAGTATAGCACAAGAATAGCCTTTTGACAAGGGAAATGACCAATTTGAGGCATTATCCACCATTTTTAGGGCCTATCCCACTTATCAACAACTTGGACCTGACCCCAATTTGTCGGGGAAAAGCGACTTGGATAAACAGAAGTCCAGTCTTTTAAAACCTTGTCTTTTAAGACTTTATCACTATATTCATAAATCTCTCCAACTGTCCTACCATGTTGAGCAAGAACTTTTTCAACTTTTTCTTTATCTGATGTAAGTTCTCCATTATCATAGAGCCACATCACCCTAGTTAAGGTTTGTTTCTTGACACTGTACTGGTAGCTGGAAGTAACAATATTTTCCTTACTATCATTATTCTCAACTAACCTTTGGTCAACCACAATTGTAAAATATGGATTCGTTTCTTCCTCTCTTGAGAAATTAAAGGAGTAGGTAATAGCAACCGTATTTGTAGATAAACTGGCCTTATCATATTCCTCATTCATTAAATCAAGAATTGGCTCTCCCTTGTTAGGATTAGAAATGTTTTTTAATTTTTCAAGACTGGGTTGAAGCGATAAAGAAACAGCCTGCTTCTGGTCATAGTAAATTTCCGCAAAAATATCAGGAATGATAGCCAGTCTGTAAGCATAATAGCCACCTAGACTGATTAGAGCAAGCAATAGTAGTCCCAGTAAAATTTTTTTCTTCATAGACTACTCCTTGCTGGCATAATCTTTAAGGTTAGCATCATTTTCTTCCAAACTGCGGATAAAGTTATAAGAATCTGGATAGTTCTCTTTTAAATAAGTCATTCTCCTTTCTTCACTCCACGCTTTATAATAACCTCTTCCATTGCGACCATTGGTACCACCTGGTTCTAATATATAATCTCCCTTATCGGCTAAATTATCTAAAATAATGTATTTGACCTCATGAACATCAATATGGTCTTTGAACTTTTCCGCCCGTGTATATTTACTAGTGTTAGAGTTTGCTTCCTCTTCCAATTGGCTATAATAGTAATTAGACGCTTCAAGATAAGACAGTTCCTTTTCTTCCATAATATCCGTTATATTCACTGCATCTAAATCTGCCTTATAGTCATCATTCCCCATACTAACCTTCTTAGCTGCAGGAGTAATCGTCGTATCTCCACGCCAACCTGCTAGCTCATTCGTTCCTTCATTACCGTATAATGCGTTAGGAGCTCGAAGTGGATTATCGTATAACATAGTCGCCGTCGTGATTGACTGATGTGCAAAATCATTTTTTCCCGAATAATCTCGTCGTTTTTTATTCCAAAATTCCTTAAATTGTTTATCGCTCATTGGCCCATAAGCATCTTCCGCTAGCTTTTTATAAGTATAGAAGCTTCCTTGTTTTATAATATCATCAGCGTCTCCCGTCCCTCCTGGAGCCATATTATTCTGTAAACGAATATTATAACGAAGTTTTGCCACATCTTCTTTAGTCATTCCCATAGCTTCCAAAGCCTCAGATGTCGTCTTCGTCTCTTGAAGAGAAGGATTATAATACCGAAGGTAAGCATTGATATTTCCGGCAGTCGCATTCCACATAGCTCCTCCTTCATAGCCCTTTCCCTCTCCATAGACAAAATCTCCAAGGATGCGATTAAGCAGATAATCTTTTACCTTTTGGCTTTGGTTGGGAAAATTTTTATCAATTTTCTTCTTAACAGTAAGGACTTGCTGGGCCGTTTCAGTATCAAAACCATATTGTTTTTGTAGGTTAATAATAGATTGTTGCTCATTAGGCGGCAAAGTCCTAATGAAATATTTCACATTAAGAGTGTTGGCCCAGTCTAAATCAGTTGGAGTGATAAACATTCCTGCCCCTTTATTCCAAGCCAGTCCTGCTTGACTAAAACCGGTGTTCATTAGTGCTTCTATTTCAGCTAATTTAGAAAAAATATTGTTAGAACGGGCATTAAAGTCTCTCAATTTTTGCAACAATTCTTCTAAGTGTTTTTTATTGCTAGCATGAGTTTGTAATAAAGCAGCATTAGCCTGCCTTTGATCAGTTTTATCCACTTCTGGCAAACTAGACCTTGCTAGATTTAGCTGCATTTGATTCACAAGAGCCATTGCTTCATTTTGCTCTTTAATTCTCGCTAACAAATCATCTTCTTTTAAGTCCGTTCCGCAGACCTGTGAACAAAATTCTTCAGGGAATTGCTTGACTTCGCTTTCAGCAATTTCAAGCATTAACTCTGCTCCTTTTACCAAGGGTAAAAGGACCTCAGAATAGTGAAATCTTGCCGAGTCGAAGGCATCTCCTTTTAGTTCATTTGTCGACTTTAGAAAAGTATCAGCTGCTGTCTGCAATTCTTGGCAAGCAGTCTTATAAGATTGACACATAGTCTCTACGCTACTGGCCTGAGCCCGCGATTTGGATAAATACATTTCTAGTCCCATTATCTGCCTCCTTATAAATTCCGCTTTTCTTTATAAATCTGTTCCAATTCTTCCTCAATCGCTCGCTCTTTTTTACGGAGTTTGGCATCTTTAAAAAAGAGTTCATCTACAACCCGATTCGTCAAGGTTTGGGCTTGTTGAATTTGTTCTTCAAATATATAAAATTGTTCTAATAAATAAAAGTTCTCCCACAAATTATTTGTATAACGACGATTAAGCTTATCATAGTCTTGATAGCTTTCAAGTAAGTTTTGGATGTCTCGACGTTGATCCTCTAATTGTTCCCGCTGCTTATAACAAGCTCGTTCTTCTTTCAAAAGTTCTTCCCATGTTGTCATTGACAAATACTCCTAGCGATAAGTCTTATAATACCGATCAATACCTTTGGCTCTTTCAGCATCCACTTGGTCAAATATTTTAGCTACTTCCTCAAGATTACTAGAAGCCGTCGTAAAAGTAGTCACTAAACGGGTCAAATTGTTGACGATGCTATCTATTGTTTCATGGGCCTTTTCATTTCCCAAAAGATTAGTAGCCTCATCTTTTACAGCTCCCTGCGTAGCCGAAATCTTAGCAGTAGCTGAATTTAATGCACTTGTGTATCCTTGCACAGTTGAAGTCTTGCTTTGAATAGTCATCAATCTTCCCTCCCATCACTTGGCCTCATTATAACATGGACGAAAGTAGATTTATAAAATTATCATAAATGAAAATTCCTCTGACCCCTTGATATTTAACGAATAAGACCAAACAAAAAATCTCGACAACTTCAACTGTCAAGATTTTTTCTTTCATCTTTAAAACTCTGCTTCGACGCGGTAAATAACCTGACCTTTTTGAGAAAATTTTTCTTCATACTCTGTCAGGACATTGCCTTCATAGTCGCTAGCATGTAAATCCAACCAGACCCCCTTGAGGACCATACCGTACTGGGAAAAGCTGACCAAACTATACTCAAAGAGGCCTCGATTGTCTGTCTTAAAGTGAATCTGCCCCTTCTCCGGTAAGATTTCCTTGAAGGTGTCAAGAAAGGTCTTATAGGTCAGGCGACGTTTTTCATGCTTCTTCTTGGGCCAAGGGTCAGAGAAGTTGAGATAGAGCTGGGCAACTTCTGCCTCAGCAAAATAATCAGTCAGACTAGAACCATCAACCCACAAGAGTTTGACGTTAGGAACATCCGCTGCCAGAACCTTGTCCAGAGCATAGCTCAAGACTGTCTTTTGAATATCAATACCGATATAGTTGATGTCGGGATGGGCCTTGGCCATACCCGTAATAAAGGCTCCCTTACCCGAACCAACCTCGATATGAATGGGATTGTCATTGCCAAAGAGCTCCTGCCACCTCCCCTTGGCTGCCGCTGGGTCTAATACAACGTAGTGGGGATTGGCCTCCAAGAGCTCACTGGCTCCCTTACGATTTCTTACTCTCATTCTTTCTTTCCATACTTTGCCCGGAAGTTACGCAGGGCATAAATCTCCCGATTAACATTTTCTAAATCATTGTTTTCATAGTATTTGGCAATTTGACAGAGATAGCTGTACTGGCTATACCAAGATAGCTTATCAAAGACTCGCTCATTATACTTATAACCATAGTAGACCAGCCAATCTTCCCAGCTAGCCTCTGGAATATAGTGGCTCAGAATGTGGGCCACATCAAACATCCGATCGGTCAGACGAACCGAATCCCAGTCTACCAAGTAGATGAGTCCGCTGTCGGTTTCAATCCAATTACTATGACGAACATCTCCATGGACAATCGTCGCATAATCTTCCCGAAAGCTAGGCATGGTCTGGCGGAGGTCCTTGATAATGGACTGCAAATACTGATTATTCTTCAAAGCCAAAGGTACCATGGCCACCCAAGAATTTAGCAAATCACCCGGTGTCTCCAAACTATAACCTAGTTTGGTTAGCTGGGTCATCAAGGGTCTTGAGCGGTGTAAGCGAGTGAGAATATTAAAAATCTGCTTGCGCTCCATTTCATTGGGAGCCAAAATATGCCCTGATAGCCATTCCTGGCCACTCATGACATTGCCATCGGCCATCCGGCGGCTCCAAAGTAATTGCGGTGCAATTTGTTCTCTAGCTAGTCCCGCTAGAATGGGAGTGGTATTCATCTTGACGAAAACCCGTCCCCCATCTGGGTAGGTCCCCATGTAGGCCTTGCCACTCTTGCCGGGAATCGGCGTTAGGGCTAGCTCTTTATCAACCAAGTCCATTATTACCCTCCATAAAAAGATTCCTATTCATTTTACTAGTTTTAGCCCTTTTCGTCAACCAATCTCTTCAATTTGAAGGGGAGGTAGAAAAAGACCAAGACTAGGCTCAGGCCCAAGATTGCTAAGACCCAAATTTTTTCCTGGAAAAATAGCAGAGCAAACAAGCTTTCCAAGGCCAGGCTGAGCAAGGCAAGAGCTCTGATAATTTTCTTGACTCCCTTGACCTTATGAGTTGGCTCCAAGGGAAAGAGCTGGGTTAAATACTGATAATCCAAGGCCTCATAGAGGGCCAAGAGCTGAAAAATCATGAGATAGTTAAATAAAACTGTAAAACTAGCTGCAACCATGGCCTGGGGAATGAAGATTAAAAGCAAAAGCGATAAGAGTAAGAGCCTCAGGCTCAGAGCAAATAAGTCTCCATTCCTCAAATAAGAACGCAAGTAAAGGTTGGTCCAAGTCTCCTGGTGCTGCTTCTTGACCAAGCTAGTCAAAAAGTCCAGATAGGCCCGTCTCTTGATGCTGTTTGAAATTCCCTTGACATTGGTAAAGAGGGCAAAGAAACGCAGGATTCCCTGCTTACGCTTGGCTTCATAGGCAATCAAGGCCTCCCAAGCCAAACGGCCCTGCTGGATGAAAGAGCGACTCCTCCTTTGAAAAATCCAGTACTTAAGCCCCAGTAAAAGCAAGGCATAGAGGGTAAAACCCCAAAAGGGAAGGCCCAAGGCTAGAAAGAGAGGGGCGAGCAAGACTAAGAGCCCTGTTTGAATAGCCCCCCAAAAGAGATAGGCTCGTCTGACCCGCTCCTTAAAATAAAGGAGGAGTTCTTCTTCCTTGACCAGGAGAAACTGCCGATCTGCTGGCTCTAGATAGGTCGCAAAGCGGCCCCAAGGAACAATAAAGGCCGAAAACAAAAGGAGGCCTAGGATAACTACCCAGGGATTTTCAGGAAAATTCCTTAGGAGCTGACTATACTGAACCGATACAAAGCCCATAAAAATCAAGAGAAAGAGGACGAAATGGTCATTGAAGACATAGCGGGCATACTTGATTTCCTGCTCAAGAAAGCTGAGCCGGCGTTTTTTAAATAATTCCTTCATCGTCCAGCCTCTTCTGTCAAGGTGAGATAGATATCGTTGAGACTAGCATCAGGCAGGGCAAATTGCTGGCGCAGTTCTGCCAAGGTCCCCTTGGCCCTTATCTGCCCCTGATGGAGGATTAGAAAAGAATCGCACATTTTCTCGGCCGAGTCCAAAACATGGGTACTCATCAAAATCGCCTTGCCCTTGGCCTTTTCCTCCTCCAAGAGGCCAATCAAGTCCGCAATAGCCACAGGATCCAAACCCAGAAAGGGCTCATCCACGATAAAGAGACTAGGATTCACGACAAAGGCACAGATAATCATGACCTTCTGCTTCATCCCTTTGGAAAAATGAACTGGAAACCAGTCCAATTTATCCTCTAGACGAAAGAGCTTCAAGAGCTTATTCACTCGCTCAAAGGCCAATTCCTGCTCGATATCATAGGCCATGGCCACCGTCTCAATATGCTCTTTCAGGGTTAGCTCCTCGTAAAGACTCGGAGTTTCTGGGATAAAACCAATTTTTTTCCGATAGGCTGATGGCTCATCTGCCAACTTCAAGCCATCCAGTAAAATCTCTCCCTTATAAGGAGTCAAGAGACCGATAATTTCATTGATGGTGGTGGACTTTCCCGCTCCATTGAGACCGATTAGCCCCACCAACTGACCAGCCGGCACATCAAAGCTAACATCCCTTAAAACCGGGATATTCAGATAACCTCCGGTCACTTCCTTTATTTCTAACATATTTTCTCCAATTCTGGTATAATGTTTGTAGCTATTATTATATATTATAACAAAATCCAGCCAAAGAGGTGTAATTTATGACAGATTGTATTTTTTGTAAGATTGTAGACGGAGAAATTCCAGCAGCCAAGGTCTATGAGGACCAAAATCTGCTAGCCTTTCTCGATATTTCCCAAGTCACCCCTGGACATACCCTCCTTATCCCTAAAAAGCATGTCCGCAATGTCCTAGAGATGGATGCTGTAAGTGCTAGTCAGCTCTTTGAAGCGGTCCCTGACCTAGCCCGAAAAATTATGAAGGCTACCGGTGCCTTGGGTATGAATATCATCAATAACAATGAAGAAGTTGCCGGGCAAACCGTCTTTCACGCCCATGTCCACCTGGCACCTCGCTATGGGGCAGATGATGACTTAAAAATCTCTTTCCTTAGCCATGAGCCTGATTTTGAAAAATTGGCCAGCCTAGCAGAAAAGATTCAGCAGACTGAGGTCTAAACTAGAAAGGACTTAAGATGAAAATTGGAAATCTCTTGTGGTTTACTGGGGCAGCAGTCCTCAGCTACCAACTTGTTAAAAATCGTGAAAAAATTCTAGCAGAAATTGATGAAAGCGGTCAGCTAATCGAAAAAAGTCAGGCCAGCCTAGCCAATATTCAAAAAAATCTCAACTTCCTAGAAGACCAGGAAGCTAGCATGAAAAAACTGGGTCAGGACTTCCAGTACAAACTCAAGGTCTTTGAACAAGAAGCCAAGGGTCACCTCCACCAGATTCAGGAAATCTGGGAAAATTCTAACCTAGATTTGGACTTAGACCTATAAACCAAAAGCCAAACCCTTTTAAAAGAGTTTGGCTTTTCTTCTATCTTAATTTTTAAGCCGACTAATAATTATAAGCGCCATAGTTGGCACTTGCCGGGTCACTATAAGTCGGATTGCTATCTGCACCATAGCTACTTGAACCATTGACATCAGCTGAGTAGCTGTCACTACTTGAGCTACTTAGCCCGCCGCCATACAAGTCCTCGTAAAGAACAGCATTGGTTTTCAGCTCGGTCACCGTTTCTAGACCTAAAGATTTGCGAATCAAATTTTGCATCTCTAGGAGATGGTCTGACTTGACTAGCTGGTAGCTCCCACCGTCTGCCAGAGTCGCATCTTCCCCACGCAACTGCTTACTCTCAATCTTTTTAAAGGCATCTTGGTAGCCCAAAAGTTTAGGGATTTCGCTAGAGCTCAACTCCACATTGGTCTGCATATTGGCACTGACTGCCTTGAGAATAGACTGATAATGACTGACACTATTGAGGCTCAGGACCTTTTCAACAACCTTTTGGATGACCTCACGCTGCCGTTTCTGCCGACCATAGTCTCCTTCTGGATCATCATAGCGCATCCGAGCATAGACCAAGGCCTGATCGCCATTGATGGTCTGTACACCCGGCTCAACGGTTGAGGTATATTCTGGCTCATTGGCTGAGATGGAAATAGGAAAACCTAGAGTATTGTTAACCGTAATGCCGCCCACGGCATCTACCAGCTGGACCAAGCCCTGCATATTGATCATGACATAGCGGTCAATATGGATATTCATCAAATCCTGAATGGTCGAAATCGCTAGCTTTTCGCCTCCATTGGCATAGGCCGAATTGAGCTTGGCTTCGGCCGTTTCTCCATTTTCTGTGATTTTGGTTAGAATATCTCTCTCCAAACTCATCATGACTGTCTTTTTGGTTTTGGGATTGACCGACAGCAAAATCATACTGTCACTATTTCCCGTCCAGGTCTCGGTTCTAGATCCACTTCCTGTATCCACCCCCATCAAGAGAATGGTCAAAGGCTTGGTTGCTGAGATAACATCCGTCTCATCTCCCAAACGCTTATACGTTTTAGCCAACTCTCCAGTTGACTGTTGATAGATGGTCCAGGCATAGCCTCCGACCCCTAGAATAGTTACGCCTACAAGGCTCAAAAACATCAATAAAATCTTTTTAAACATTCTTCATTTCAATCTATTAGTTTCCCCATCAGGTAAACATCAAGAAATTCCCCTTCTCTTAGATAGGCCCCTCTGGCTTGGCGCCCTTCAATTTCAAATCCCAGTGACTGATAGAGGTGGACTGCCCTCTCATTTCTGACTTGGACACTGAGCTCTAAACGACGAATAATCTGGCTGGATTTGGCCCAGTCAAGAGCCTCTTCCAGTAAAATACGACCCAGCCCCTGGTTCCAAAAAGCTTTTTTCACAACAACAAAGACTTGTCCGATATGTCGAATCCGCTCATGAAAGTCAGCTGTAATACTGAGGACTCCGGCTAATTCTTGGTCCAAAAAGGCCACAAGATAGAGCTGGTTGTCGGTCTCTTCTTGCCTAGAAACAAACTCTCGCATCTGGTCTTCTGTCATCAAAATGCCAGCCTCATCCAAGGTCATATAGTCTGATTCTCTTCCTACTTGATTGAGAAAGGTCACCAGACTTGCCGCGTCCATCTCTTGAGCTTCTCTTAGCTCTAATTCAAACTCTCTTTTCATCACTCTTCTTCCAGCGCTTGCTGTAGCTTTTGAGCCCTACTACCATGAGCTTCAAACAGGAGCTCCCTGCCCCCATCTTTGGGCAAGAGGTTTAGTTGCAGATAATCATCCGGCAGGCTCTCCCCTAGTAGCTCCCCCCATTCAATAACGGTCACTCCCTCACCAAAGAGGAAGTCGTCTAAATCAATAGAGTCAGGGTCCTGCCCAATCCGATAAACATCCAGGTGATAAAGGGGCAAGCGTCCCTCATACTCTCTAAGGATTGTATAGGTCGGACTTTTAATCATTTGTCCGATCCCCAAACCTTGGGCCAGGCCCTTGGTAAAGGTTGTTTTTCCAGCTCCTAAATCTCCCGTTAAGACCAGGACATCACCAGCCTCTAATTTTTCAGCTAGCTTGCGTCCCCAGGCCATCAATTCATCTTCATTACGACTAAACATAGAAATATTATACCAAAAGTTTTTACTTTCTGCTTAATTTTGCCAGAAGAAAATCTCAAGTTCTAAAAAAGAGCCCGGCTCCTCCTTTAGAAAGAGGAGGCAGCCAAGCTCTTTTCTCTTAAAATTTTACCTCAGAAAGCTTTTCACTTGTCTAGGCCAGGGCTAGACTAACAAAATTCAGGATAAAGAGGGCATCTAAAACCCAGATAATTGGGTGGACTTCCTTGGCCTGGCCTTTAAAGGTCTTAACCAAGGCATAGAAGATAAAACCAGCAGCAATCCCATGAGTAATGCTATAGCTCAAGCCCATAAAAATAGAAGTGAAGAAAGCTGGAATAGCTTCTGCCATATCGTCCCAGCGGATATTTCGCATGCTGGCCAGCATCATAATTCCTACAATAATCAAAATAGGGGCCACCGCCACAGTCGGTACAATGGCTAAGAGGGGGCTAAACAAGCTAGCAAGGGCAAAGAGAAGGGCCACAACTAGGGCAGTCAAACCAGTCCGCCCACCAGCTTCAATCCCAGCAGCACTTTCCACATAGGTGGTCACATTAGAGGTCCCAGCAATGGCACCAACCGTTGTCCCTACCATATCAGAAAAGAGGGCCTTATCCATCTTGGTTTGGAGGCCAGATGAGTCCTTGGCCGCTTCTTCGTCAGCAATGTTGAAAATCCCAGCCTTGCGCCCTGTCGAAATCAAGGTCCCGATATTATCGAAAATATCTGTCAAAGAAAAGGCTAAAATAGCTAACAAGACCTCGGGAATGCGGGCAGGATTAGCAAAAAGGGAACCTAAGCCCTTGCTACCCAAGGCTGATCCAAAAATCTTGCCCAAATCTTTAACAGCTGCCCCTAGGTTGTTAGAGGCAAAATTGATGGTAGATAGGTTGACCACACCAGTTGCCAAAGCTAGGAGAGTAGTTGCAATGATGGAAAGAATAATCCCTCCCCGAATCTTTTTCAAAACGAAGAAAACGGTGATGATGATCCCAAAGAGGGCCACCAAGACCGCAGGATTATTAAAGTCTACCAAGCCGGGAGTAGCCATCCCATTGGCTGTAATAGCTGCCTGGGCCTGATCGGCCCCCTTACCTGCTACTGTATAAGTACCCGGATCGATGGAAAACTTCAATAGCCCCGCCTTTTTAATCCCGATATAGGCCAGAAAAATCCCGATTCCCCCAGAAATAGCGTATTGGAGACTTTCAGGAATGGCATGGATAATCACCTTACGAATCTTGGTCAGAGTGACAATGATACTGATAATCCCACAGAGAAAGACCATGGCTAGCGCCTCCTGCCAACTATAGCCTAGGGCAAAGACGACTGTATAAGTGAAGAAAGCATTGAGCCCCATACCTGGCGCCTGCGCATAGGGAATATTGGCATAAAAGGCCATCATCAGCGTTCCAGCTACTGTACCAATAATGGTTGCCAAAAAGACTCCCTGGGCCGGCATGCCTGTCTGACTCAGCATTTCCGGATTAACAAAGAGAATGTAACTCATGGCAAAAAAGGTGGTCAGACCTGCCAAAATCTCTGTCCGCAGGTTGGTGCCATTCTCCTCAAGCTTAAATAGTTTGTTCATTTTGGATAAAAATCTCCTCATTTCTCATTTAAAGTCCGTTTTTAAAAGAATTTACGAACGATAGTATGATTATAATAAAAAACATTCACTTTTTCAAGCTATGCTTCTTATCTTTTTATTCTCTTATACCTTTTTGACACCAAGTACCGAAAAAAGGAAGCAATAAAATCTTAGTCTAAACCCAGACCTTTTACCAGGCCTAGCTAGAGTTGCCTGGATGGAATCAGTCTTCTTTGGGGACAAGGGCCGGCTTTACTTGTGCATTTAAGCTGAATTCTGTTATAATAGAAAGCACGAAACCATAGGAAAGAGGTTGACATGACAAAAAAAGTAATCGCCTTAGACTTAGACGGAACCCTGCTAAATTCTGATAGCCAGCTCTCCGACTTTACTAAGGAAACCATTAAAAAAATTAGTCAAAAAGGCCATAAGGTTGTCATCACCACTGGCCGCCCCTACCGGATGGCTCTGGAATTTTATCAGGAATTAGAGCTCCATACTCCCATGATTAACTTCAATGGCTCCCTGACCCATATCCCTGGAAAAAACTGGAAATTTGAACAGTCTGTCACCCTAGACAAGGCCTATTTACTAGATATGGTCAAGCGAGAAGAAGAGATTGAGGCCGACTTTGTGGCCGGTGAATATCGCAAAAAGTTTTATATCACCAATCCCAATGAAAAAGTAGCCGACCCCAAACTCTTCGGCATGGAGTCTTTTGTTCCTGAGCACCGCTTTCAGTCTCACCTAGTCACCAAGGACCCCAATGCTATTCTGCTCCAAACCAGGGTCCATGATAAGTATGCCCTGGCTGAGGATTTAAGGGCCTTCTACCAAGAAGAATTGGCCATCAATACCTGGGGTGGCCCGCTCAACATTCTAGAGTGCTCCCATAAGGGAGTCAACAAGGCCTTTGCCCTCAACTACCTCTTAAATAGTCTCAATCTCAGTCGCCAGGATTTGATTGCCTTTGGGGATGAACAAAACGATACAGAGATGCTAGACTTTGCAGGCCTAGGCTATGCCATGAAAAATGCCAATCCTGAACTCTTGCCCCATGCTGATAGGCAGTTAAGTCTGACCAATGACCAAGATGGGGTAGCCCATGAATTAGAAAATCTCTTCCTATAAAAATAGACAGTTTATCGAACTCTGTTAGGGTTCGATTTTTTTGTCTATCCACTCCAGTTATCGACTTCCAAAAAGCTTGATTTAACAGGCTTTTCAAGGTTCTGATTTTTGTTTAACTAGTTAATTATATTTTCAGAGACTTTTCTGTAAGCGCTTGTAATGACCGAAAGTTTGTGATATAATTAACATAATTAAAATCATTAAAATACTTAGGAGGAACTAGCTATGAAAGCTGTTGTTGTTAATCCTCAAAGTTCTGGTGTAGAACTAGTGGACAAGGACATTCGACCCCTGGAAAGTGGAGAAGCCCTAGTCCAAATCGAATATTGTGGCGTCTGTCATACCGACCTCCATGTTGCCCATGGTGATTTCGGTCAGGTTCCTGGCCGAACTCTGGGACATGAAGGAATTGGAATCGTCAAGGAACTAGCTCCCGATGTCAAGAGTCTCAAGCTAGGAGATCGGGTCAGCGTGGCCTGGTTTTTTGAGGGCTGTGGCCACTGCGAATACTGTACGACCGGCCGCGAGACTCTCTGTCGCTCTGTGAAAAACGCCGGCTACTCTGTCGATGGAGGCATGGCCGAAGAGTGTATCGTTACCGCAGACTATGCAGTCAAGGTCCCTGACCAGCTAGACCCAGCCCAGGCTTCTTCTATTACCTGCGCTGGTGTAACCACCTACAAGGCCATTAAGGAGGCCCAGGCCCAACCTGGCCAATGGATTGTTATCTATGGGGCAGGAGGACTTGGTAATCTGGCTGTCCAATACGCTAAAAAGGTCTTTAATGCCCATGTTGTCGCTGTTGACATCAATCAGGATAAACTGGACTTAGCCAAGGAAGTGGGAGCCGACTTGGTCATCAATGCCCAAGAAGTTGAGGATGTTCCAGGTCTGATTCAAGAAAAGACAGGGGGTGCCCACTCTGCTGTGGTGACTGCCGTCTCCAAGGTTGCTTTCAATCAAGCAGTGGATAGCGTTCGTGCTGGTGGTCGTGTGGTTGCTGTCGGCCTACCATCTGAAATGATGGAGTTAAGTATCGTCAAGACCGTTCTAGATGGTATCCAGGTCATCGGTTCTCTGGTCGGTACTCGTAAAGATCTAGAAGAAGCCTTCCAGTTTGGAGCTGAAGGTCTGGTTGTTCCAGTCGTTCAAAAACGACCTATCGAGGATGCCACTGCTATCTTTGATGAAATGGCCGCAGGGCAAATTCAAGGCCGGATGGTACTCGACTTTAGCCAGGGCCACTAGTCTCCTAGTCACTTGGAGGACGTCTATAACCTAGACGAATATTCTCATATTTGAAAATTTTACTTGAAATTTTCTAGATTTATGGTATAATGAAGTATAGTTAATAAAAATTAGTGCCATACTTATTAACCTTATCTTGATTGAAGCCCAGTCCTATGATTGGGCTTTTTGTTTTGCTATTTTTTGAAGGTTTTTGCTTTTTTCTGATAGCGGACTTGATTTTTTCATGAAAACGTTTTATAATAAGATAGTCTTAAATTTTACTTAAAATTAAGCCAAACAATAAAAAAGGAGGAATGTCAATAATGAGTATCGGAATCATTATTGCAAGCCATGGTGAATTTGCCGCTGGTATTCATCAATCAGGATCCATGATTTTTGGCGAACAAGAAAAAGTTCAAGTTGTAACTTTTATGCCGAATGAAGGACCTGATGATCTCTATGCCAAATTCAATGACGCTGTGGCTGCTTTTGACGCAGAAGACGAAGTTTTAGTCTTGGCTGACTTGTGGAGTGGCTCTCCCTTCAACCAGGCTAGTCGTGTCATGGGCGAAAACCCTGAGCGCAAATTCGCCATTATTACCGGCTTGAATCTACCTATGCTGATTCAAGCCTATACAGAAAGAATGATGGATGCCACAGCAGGTGTTGATGCTGTTGTTGCAAACATTATTAAGGAAGCCAAAGAAGGGGTCAAGGCCCTGCCAGAGGAGTTAAATCCTGCGGACGAAACAGCGCCTGCAGCAGCTGCTGCCCCTGTGAGCCAAGCTGCTATCCCAGAGGGAACTGTCATTGGCGACGGCAAGTTGAAAATCAATCTTGCTCGTCTGGATACCCGGCTCCTACATGGTCAAGTCGCAACTGCCTGGACGCCTGATTCTAAGGCAGATCGGATTATCGTTGCTTCTGACTCAGTTTCTCAAGATGAACTACGTAAGGAACTAATCAAACAAGCGGCACCAGGAAATGTCAAGGCTAATGTTGTCCCAATCGACAAACTAATCGCTGTTTCTAAGGACCCTCGTTTCGGAAACACTCATGCCCTCATCTTGTTTGAAACTCCTCAAGACGCTCTCAGAGCCATTGAAGGGGGAGTAGAAATCAAGACCCTCAATGTTGGCTCCATGGCTCACTCAACTGGGAAAACTATGGTCAACAACGTTCTGTCTATGGACAAGGAAGACGTTGCTACATTTGAGAAAATGCGCGATCTAGGAGTTGAATTTGACGTCCGTAAAGTGCCAAATGACTCCAAGAAAGATTTGTTTGACTTAATTAAAAAAGCTAACGTTCAATAAAAAATGAGCCTCGTGCTCTCTAGATAAACGATACTTAAGCTAGCGCCGAGCATAGAAAATTTTCATCGAAATTTTCGTTCAGTAGCAAGGAGGTTTACCTCCAGATATTGATTGCGTCTGCCAAGGGGCTTTGTATCTTGTTAATTGAACACGCCCTAAAATCCTAGTAAAAAGTTCGCAAGCTAAAAACTGGTGAATATCTAAACGCAGTAGCTGACTGCCAGTTGTCGGCGTCACCAAGTGACTTGTCACCAGTCTAGTCAGCCTTGCAGGGGTCTCACTAGGGACTTGCAAGCAAGTCCAGTTCGGCCGCCTATTTTTATACGGATTTCTTAACGCCCTTTGTATCTTATGAATTGAACACGCCCCAAAAACTTTGAAAAAAAGATAAATACTCCTAGGAGCTAGGGCTCCGTCGTCGTATTCCCTATTTTTTCTTCGTTTTCTTAACGGGCTTTGTATCTTATTTAATTGAACTCGAGCTAAAAGCTGCGGAAAAAAGATAGATTTCCTTGTGTGCGAGCACACAGCGTCAATCTCCTATTTTTCTCTTGCTTTTTACACGCTCTCGTATCTTATGAAAGGATTGAAACATGTCAATTATCTCTATTGTTTTAGTGGTTTTTGTTGCCTTTCTTGCTGGTCTTGAAGGAATTTTGGACCAGTGGCAATTTCACCAACCACTCGTTGCTTGTACCTTGATTGGTCTGGTAACTGGTAACCTCACAGCGGGTATCATGCTGGGTGGTTCCCTCCAAATGATTGCTCTAGGTTGGGCTAATATCGGGGCTGCCGTAGCGCCCGATGCTGCTCTTGCTTCTGTCGCTGCTGCCATCATCTTAGTCAAGGGTGGCGACTTTACAGCCAAAGGAATTTCAGTCGCTCAAGGTGTCGCTATTCCTCTTGCGGTTGCTGGTCTCTTCCTCACTATGATTGTCCGGACCCTGTCAGTTGGTCTGGTCCATACTGCTGATGCTGCTGCTAAAAATGGAAATATCCGAGGAGTTGAGCGTGCTCACTTTATCGCCCTTCTCCTTCAAGGTCTGCGGATTGCCGTTCCTGCAGCCCTTCTCTTAATGGTCCCAACTTCTGCTGTTCAAGCAGCTCTTGAAGCTATGCCAGCTTGGCTATCTGACGGTATGGCTATCGGTGGGGGTATGGTTGTAGCCGTTGGTTACGCTATGGTTATCAATATGATGGCAACCCGCGAAGTATGGCCTTTCTTTGCTATCGGTTTCGCCCTTGCTGCTGTAACTGACCTTACTTTGATTGCCTTTGGTGCTATTGGTGTCGCTATCGCTCTTATCTACCTCAACCTTTCTAAAAAAGGCGGCAATGGTGGTGGCGGCGGTGCCACATCTAATGATCCAATCGGCGATATTCTAGAAGACTATTAAGAAAGGGGACTCTATCATGACTGAAAAAATTCAATTAAGTAAAGCAGACCGTCAAAAGGTTTGGCTACGTTCCACTTTCTTGCAAGGTTCTTGGAACTATGAGCGGATGCAAAACTTGGGTTGGGCCTACTCACTTATCCCAGCCATCAAAAAACTCTACACTAGTAAAGAAGATCAAGCTGCTGCTCTTGAGCGCCACCTAGAATTCTTCAACACCCACCCTTATGTAGCAGCTCCTATTATGGGGGTTACCTTGGCTCTGGAAGAAGAAAAAGCCAACGGGGCAGATATTGATGATGCTGCTATCCAAGGGGTTAAAATCGGAATGATGGGACCTCTTGCCGGTATCGGTGACCCTGTCTTCTGGTTCACTGTTCGTCCAATCCTTGGGGCTCTTGGGGCTTCCCTGGCACAAAACGGTAATATCCTTGGTCCAATTCTCTTCTTCGTTCTTTGGAATGCTATCCGGATGGGCTTCCTCTGGTACACTCAGGAAATTGGTTACAAGGCTGGTTCTGAAATTACCAAAGATATGTCCGGTGGTATCCTTCAAGATATTACTAAAGGGGCTTCTATCCTGGGAATGTTTATCCTAGCAGTCCTAGTTGAACGCTGGGTATCAATCAAGTTTGTCTTTAACGTGTCTAGTGTACAATTAGATGAGAAAGCCTACATCCACTGGGACAAGCTTCCAGATGGAGCTAAAGGTATCCAAGAAGCTTTCAAGCAAGTCGGAGAGGGGCTTTCACAAACACCGCAAAAGGTTACTAGTTTCCAACAAAACTTGGACTCACTTATTCCAGGTTTAATGGGCCTATTACTCACCTTCCTCTGCATGTGGTTGCTAAAGAAAAAAGTTTCACCAATTACAATCATTATCGGACTCTTCATCGTGGGTATCCTAGCTCACGTGGCTGGTCTCATGTAAAAACAAAAGAAGGTTTCGGCCTTCTTTTTATTATGGTATAATAGGGTCAATGAGAGTAAGGAGCTAGTTATGGCACAATCGCAAAATAAAAAAGTTGAATTTCAAACGACCGGCGTTTCCTATCTGGGACTGGGAAATAAGGTTGGTAAATTTCTATTGGGAGATCGCGCAATCGAATTTTACGCCGACAGAAACGTCGAAGACTATGTGCAAATCCCCTGGATTAGCATCGAAAAAATCGGGGCCAACGTCTCGGGCAAGAAAATTAGTCGGCATTTTGAAATTTACACGGACAAAGGGCGCTTTCTCTTTGCCTCCAAGGACGCTGGCAAGATTTTAAAAATCGCGAGAGAACATGTCGGCAATGAAAAGGTGGTTAAGCTACCAACCCTCCTCCAAATGATTGGACGCTTTTTTAAAAATTTATTTGCAAAAAAAGCCTAAGTAGGGTATAATCATAGCAACGGATAAGTAGATTTGGAACTCTTGTCAGAAAGTCTGCGGTTGCTGCGAGCAGATAGGGTGAAAAATTGAAATTCTACCGTTAATTACAACTAGATAAATAATTAAGTGCACTCCTGTGAAGTTGGATGGGACCGCGTTTGTTAGACGCTCCAACAATCAATAGGGGTGCTTTCATTTTTGATAAAAAGGAGAAGGCTATGTTAGATTTAAAAAGAATACGGACTGACTTTGAAGGGGTTGCTAAAAAATTGGCGACTAGAGGCGTTGAGGCTAGTGTACTGAATGAAATGAAGGACATTGATGCCAAACGCCGTGACTTGCTAGTCAAGGTTGAGCAACTCAAGGCGGAGCGCAATACAGTTTCGGCTGAAATTGCCCAGGCCAAGCGAAATAAAGAAAATGCTGACGAAAAAATCGCTGCCATGCAAAAGTTGGCTGCCGAAGTCAAGGCCCTAGATGGTGAACTGGCTGAACTAGACGCCAAACTAACTGAATTTACCACTACCCTTCCCAATATTCCCCACGACAGCGTTCCTGTCGGTGCTGATGAAGAGGATAATGTCGAAATTAGACGCTGGGGCCAACCACGCGCCTTTGACTTTGACATCAAGGCCCACTGGGACCTGGGTGAGGACTTGGATATTCTAGACTGGGAACATGGTGCCAAGGTCACTGGTGCACGCTTTCTTTTCTATAAGGGCTTGGGTGCTCGACTAGAGCGGGCCCTCTATAACTTCATGCTAGATGAGCATGCCAAGGAAGGCTATACAGAGGTGATCCCTCCTTATATGGTGAACCATGACTCCATGTTTGGAACTGGCCAATATCCAAAATTCAAAGAAGATACCTTTGAGCTGGCTGATACAAACTTTGTCTTAATTCCAACCGCCGAGGTCCCCCTAACCAACTACTATCGGGATGAAATTATTGACGGCAAGGATCTACCTATCTACTTTACAGCTATGAGTCCTTCTTTCCGTTCAGAGGCAGGCTCTGCTGGCCGCGATACTCGTGGTCTCATTCGCCTGCACCAATTCCACAAGGTGGAAATGGTTAAATTTGCCAAAGCCGAAGAATCTTACGCAGAATTGGAAAAGATGACCGCCAATGCTGAAAATATCCTGCAAAAGCTGGGACTCCCTTACCGAGTTCTAGCCTTGTCAACTGGTGACATGGGCTTTTCTGCCGCTAAGACCTATGATTTGGAGGTCTGGATTCCAGCCCAAAACACCTATCGGGAAATCTCTAGCTGCTCTAATACCGAAGACTTCCAAGCAAGGCGGGCTCAAATTCGCTATCGGGACGAGGCCGATGGCAAGGTAAAACTAGCCCATACCTTGAACGGGTCTGGTCTGGCCGTTGGCCGGACAGTCGCAGCCATTCTTGAAAACTATCAAAATGAAGACGGGTCTGTTACCATTCCAGAAGTCCTCCGCCCCTATATGGGAGGCGTTAGCGTCATCAAGGCAGATTAAGATAGACAAAAAAGTTGGAAGACAAAAACTTCCAACTTTTCTTTGTTTAATCAAGCGGATTTGCTGAGGGAAAGAAACTTCTTTTGTAAAAGTTAATTTCTTTTTTGTCGCCGCAACCAAGCAAAACCAAGGATAAACAAGGCCAAGCCTGCTAGACCTGCCAGGCTATTTTCCCTTGTTCCTGTTTGGGGTAAGGTTTGGCTTGCTAGCCGGCCAGTAGCTGGAGCCTTTTCTTCTGCCTGCTTTTGATTAGCCAACTGGCTCAAGCTCGCTCCTGCTGGATGATTCTGGTCCTGACTAGGCTTGTTAGGATTTGGAAGGGAATCTTGTCCCTGCTGACCAGGATCTGCCACCATGTCAGCCAGAGGAACCACACTATTGAGGAAGGCTTCTTTCGAAATCCCCCGTTCTTCAATGGCATCTTGAACCCCTGTAATACTTACAAAATAGTAACGAGCCCAGTCCTTGGTTAGGCGTTGAATACCTGCTAGACCAGCACCTGGATACCAGGCTGGATGAATGGTTTCATTGGTAAATTTCCAGTCGCCTCCGACCTGGATACCCAACTTAGCTTCTGGATCAGACTTTTCAGAAATGCGGGCTTCCACCGAAACCAGGACTGCCCGAATCGTTTGCGGATTTTGAATATTAGTAACTTGGTTAGAGCCCCAGTGGGCAACTCGGTCCTGTTTGGGCAAGACTTCAATCGCAGTCCCACCACCCGCAATGGGCTCATTCTCTCCTTCTTTAACAAAAGTATTCATATTCCCCTTAAATTGAGCAACCCAGTTCACTGCTTCGGGATGGTCCATAATCTTGTCCCAGGTGTTGGAATCTTGCCGCAAGACAAAAGCCTGCATATTGCGGACATCAGCCCAAGCATTTGTAGCTTTGTTGTCGCTCATCTCCAGCACAACGCCCCAAGGGTCAAATTCGTCCATCCATTTGCCCCGTTCCTTGTTGAAATCAGCCAGGGCTTGCTCATCAGTCATTCCATCGTGTTTATATGCCAGATAATACCAATCCGCCGCCGGGTCAAAATTCGGACGACCACCCAGAACTACTGCCCCAGCATTAAATTGACCAGGACCGCCATTAGGACCACGCTTTTCATCTGGAACCTGGTTTTCGCTAGACCAGACCCAGACATCTCCTTGGTTGGCCCCCATTTGGGCGATAGCCCTTTGTTTTTCAGCCTCAGACATGACCTGACTACTGTCTAGAGGAGCACTAGCTAGGACTTGACTGCTAGGACTTTCAGCTACTGGACTAGCCTTTTCTTCCACGGGACTAGTGCTTTCAGTAACCGCCTCAGGGTTAGCCTCTTCTGGCGAGGCCTTATCAACTACTGTAGTGGTGACGTCGCTAGGGTTCGCTTTCTCATCTGCCTTAACACTAGAAACCCCGATTGTTAAAAGAGACAAGAGAGAAGCACAAACCAAGAGTGAGCCACCATAAGACTTGGCAGCAAACTTCTTAGAAGAAAAATCAAACATTGTCTTTTTATTCATACCATCCTCCTATTGAAAGATACGAGAGCTTTGAGATTGACAAAATTCTTAACTGATTCCTTTGTTCCCCTTTAAAATGGGCAAATCCTTGCCCAGCACTGTCTGTGCGCTTATCAGTTCTTAAATCATCAAGGCAAGGGATTGCCGGCACTCTTATAGATTTGATACCAATCGGCCCTAGACAATTGAATTTCAAAAGCCTGAGCCATAGAAGCAATCCGTTTCGGATTCATACTACCAATAATAGGCTGCATCTTGGCTGGGTGCCGCAAAATCCAAGCAATCACCATGGCCTCCAAACTAACTCCATAGTCAGCCGCAACTTCCTCTAGTTTTTTAGTTAATTGACTATACTTGGGGTGTTTGATAAAGAGCCCCTGGCTCAAGTCAACCTGAAAAGGCGACCAAGGCTGAATCGTAATATTGTGGAGCCGGCAGTAGTCTAAAACGCCTCCGTCTCGATTGACCGCAAAGGAATTAAGCATATTGGCATTCAGGCCTTGATCGAGCATGGGAGTATGGGCTGGCCCAAACTGAAGCTGGTTGATGATGAGGGGCTGCTTGACACTCTTTTGTAGGAGTTCAATCTGGTAAGGATTTTGATTGCTGACCCCAAAATAGCGGACCTTGCCCGCTTGATGCAGACTTTCAAAAGCCTCTCCTACCTCCTCAGGCTCAACCAAGGCATCCGGGCGGTGGAGGAGCAAGACATCTAAATAGTCCGTCTCCAAACGCTTCAAGCTAGCCTCTACCGAGCTTATAATGTAATCCCTAGAAAAATCAAAATGATAGTTGGTGTAGACATCTCGTAGGCCACACTTGGACTGGATAAGAACCTTATCCCGAGAAATCTTAGCCTCTCTCAAGCCCCGAGCAAAGCTAGACTCAGCCTGGCCAGCTGCATAGACATCTGAATGGTCATAAAAGTTAATCCCTAGCTCTTGAGTGCCTTGCAAAACAGCCACAACCTCCTCTGGGGAGCAATCCGCCATCCGCATACAGCCCAAAACCAGCTGACTGGCCTGCGATAATTGAGTTCCAAGATTTAGATACTTCATAGTTCCTCCTCATCTTTAAAGACAGGCTGATCGACCAAGGTCAAGCAGTCAATGGCCACATTCTCCGTTTCAAAGACGATAAATTCATTTTCCTCCTGCAAGAGCCCAGATGGAACATAAAGGTATTGAATCGGCCCCTCCTGCCAATAACGGCCCAGGTTAAAACCATTGACACTGATACAGCCCTTGCCATAGGCCGAGCAATCAATAAAGGTATCTGCAAGTTCTGTCAATCTAACCTTGAATTGATAGAAACTTGGAGCCTGGCTGGGCCTTGTAGATGGACTATCAAAAGGAATCTTCTCCAACATGGCCGCATCAAACTTGAGCGCATAGTGCTTCCAGCCCTTACGGAACTGGTGGTTAATCATGATGCCCCCTTTAACGCCCTTGGACTGGCTAGGAGCCCCCAACTTATAACCGTAGTTGACCCGGCCCAGATTCTCAACCAGGACATCAATCTGCACCTTCTCCGTATCAGCAGAAAAGAGCAGTTCATCTCCTATCTCCTCCCGATACTGGGTAGCCAAGTGTTCTTGGTTGATATAAAATTGGCAGCGGTCATGAGTTTCTAAGGCCTTGAGGCGTTCTTCATGATACTGATTTTTAATATCAGAGCGGTAGAGGATGTAGCCGTGATTTTGACCAATTTTTTCCATGGCCTGAGGATAGTCAGCGTAAATCTCCTCGGTAATTACCGGAGCGACTTCCAGCAGATTGGCAGTGCCCGCTAGCGGGAAGCTACCATAAGCCTTGGCCTTACGAGTAATCGGCTCCATCTGCTCCAAGTCTGGGAAGAGCTCATGAACCACCCTTTGAACAGCATAGTACTTTTCAGTTGGCTGGCCCCATTCATTGATGGGGGCATCAAAGTCATAGGAGGTCACTTGGGGCAAGTCCTTGGTCTTCCGAGCGGAACAGCCATTGATAAAACCAAAGTTAGTCCCTCCCCTTAGTAGAAAGAGGTTCATGCTGCCAATTTGTAACATTTCCTTGACATCGCTTGCCAAGTCCTCGGCCTCCCTGCGAACGATTGGCTCAGACCAGCGGTTAAACCAACCGTCCCAAAATTCGGTACACATAAGGGGCCATTTTTTGCCATGTCTAGCCATAAAGGCTCGCAGATTATCCGTATTTTCCTTGGCCTGGGAGCCAAAATTCCCCGTTACAAAGATGTCGTCCTCAATCAAGGTCCCTGCCTCCAAGGCCTCAATCCAGGTACCATCTGAAGTGAAGAGGGGAACTTCAACCCCTCGATCCCGCATCATCTGGGCAATCTTGCGCATATAGGCCTTGTCCTCAGCATAGGAGCCATACTCATTTTCCACCTGCATCATGAGAATTGGACCACCCTGACTGGACTGGTAGGGCAGAAGTTTGGGAAAGAGCCAGTCATAAAAGTGGGCTACTTTTTCCAGAAATAGAGGATGATCCACCCGATAGCGCATCTCTGGATAGGTCAGCAACCAAGGAGGCATACCTCCAAAGTCAAACTCCGCGCAGATATAAGGGCTAGGACGGACGATTAAATGGAGGCCCATCTCTTGAACCAAGTCAAAATAGGCTTCAAAGTCCAGCATTCCTTGACTTGTAAACTGCCCTTGGGCCGGCTCATGCAGGCTCCAAGGAATGTAGGTTTCCACCGTATTGAAACCCAAAGCCTTTAGATTATGCAGAGTTTCCCGCCACTGGCTGGGGTGCAAACGAAAGTACTGAATAGCTCCAGATAGGATTTTAAAAACCTGTCCATCTAGATAGAAGTCGTCACGAATTTCAAATCTTGTCATTCTCTATAATTCCTCCTGCTTATCTGCCAATTTGACAAATGGTAGATAGATAAAGGTTGAAATAGCGATATTGACTAGAGATAGAATAATGGCCCGCCAGTCAAAGGCTGTTGCGAAAAAGCCATAGAGGATTGGCGGCATTACCCAGGTTACATTTTGTGTCACCGGAGCAACCAAGCCTAGGGAGGTAGCGAAATAGGCAACAGTAACCATGACCATCGGTGTCAATACATAAGGGATAAACATGATTGGATTGAGAACGATTGGCAAACCATACATCACTGGCTCCCCAATATTAAAGACCATAGGGAAGATTCCGAGTTTGGCTACTTCGCGATAGTGTTTGTTGCGAGCTTGCCATAGGATTGCAATGGCTACCCCAATCGCATCAAACCAAACAAAGGCTCCAAAGGAATTGTCTGTCCACATATAAGGAATGGCCTGACCAGCCTGATAGGCTTCCAGGTTAGCTAGCATGGTCACACCAAAGAGGCTGGCCATGACTGGAGCCAATACATTTCCTCCATGAAGGCCAAAGAACCAGAAAATCTTATTCAAAAAGACAATCAAGAGCACTGCCCAGAAACTTTGTGATAGGCCAAGAAGAGGGGCCTGGAGCACCTTGTAAATCCAGTCAATCATCAGCTCACCTGTCACCGAATTGAAGATGTAGGTAGCAATCCCTACCACATACATGGCGATAGCCGCTGGAATAATGGACAAGAAGGGTTTCATGATAGCTGGTGGTACAGAGTCAGGCAGCTTAATGGTCCAGTTGCGATTCATGACCTTACAAAAGATAATTACTGAAATAAAGCCGATAATAATGGCGGTAAAATAACCCCGAGCACTAATCTGATCACCAGGTAGGACTCCATTTAAGGTCACCGTCAAATTTTTTCCGGATAGCTCAAGCTCCTGTATTTTTCCGATAGCCTTACTGAGCCCTGGAGTCTTAGCAGCCAATTCAAAGGTCTTGCTGATAGAACCCCCAATTGTAATCACATAGGAGGCCACCGCAACCAGACCGGCCGAAATTTTATCTGTATTATAAATCTTAGCGATATTGACCCCAAAGGTAAAGAGGAAGAGCAGGACAACAATCGGAATACTTCCCTTAAATACTAGGTAGTTAATATCAATCAGCCATTGGAAGGTTGACACGACACCCTTCCAGCCAAATTGCAGGGGGAGGTCCGATAGAAAGGCATTTAACATCAGGGCAAAGGAACCAGTCATAATAACAGGCATGGTCCCGATGAAAGAATCACGCAGGGCGACTAGAAACTTTTGATTACCGACCTTGTTTGCAATCGGCATGAGTCTAGCCTGCCATTTGTCAACAAAACTACTCATAATGCGTCTCTCCTTATTTATCTATCTTCTGATATAATTCCACAATTTCCTTGGCCAAATCAAGGAAGGCAATACTGGTCATGAGGTGATCCTGCCCATGCACCATAAATAAACTATAGTCTGTCTTTTCGCCGCGAGCCTCCTTACTTAACATCTCCATCTGTGCATGGTGGGCAGACAACAAGGCCTCTTGAGCCTGGGCCAACTTTTCTTTTGCCTGCTTAAAGTCTTGCTTTTTAGCAGCAGAAATCGCCTCAAGCGCACAGGACTTGGCTTCTCCTCCATACATAATTAGGGTCATTGCAACTTCTAAACTTGCTTCTTCTGCCATTGTGCTACCCGTTCATCAAGGACACTGCTAGGTCTAAAACCTTGTCCCCCTTCATCATGCCATAGTCGGTCATGGGAATAACCTCAGCTGGAATTTCTGGGTAGTCTTCCTTAAAACCGTCTAACAAATAACGAACCTGCGGTCCTAATAATAGGACATCTACTGAATGTTGGGCCAGATATTCCTTGGCTTCTGGCACAGGAACAGCAAAGATTTTAGCTGCCAAATCTCTTTCTTGGGCGGCATTTTGCATCTTGGTAACCATTAGACTGGTACTCATCCCCGCTGCACAGACCAACATAATTTCCTTGGTTTCCATAGGCACCTCACTTACTTCTAGCAATCGGCCATTACAAATATATATTATTTGCAATATGTAAACAAAAAAGCAAAAAAATTATTATAATTAAGTTATTGTTAATATTCTATAAATATTATATCGGCTTTCCAAGGAAATGTCAACGCTTTCATCTTGTCTTTTTAATTATTTTTTGATAATATGACAGCAAGGAGAAAGTTTATGGTATTAACAAAAAAACAAGCCCAAATTCGGGCGACAATTTTGGATCAACTCTATGCCAAAAGACCCCTGTCGCGCATTGATATTTCCAAAGAAACTCAGATTACCCCAGCCACGACTGGCAGCACCATCAATGAGCTAATCAAGGAGGGTCTGGTCTTAGAATTGGGCGAACTAAACGACGAAACCGTCGGCCGCAAGAAAACCCTACTAGACATTGCTCCCAAGCAGGTCTACTATCTAGGCTTTGAAATCTCAGAGAAATATCTAGCCTTGGTCATCGCTGATAATTTAGGTCAGGTCCTAGCCAGCAAGTGGACCCCCTATGAGCTTGAAAAAGGGGGCGGCCCTAGTGATAGCGAGATCATCCAGCTGATCAAGGACTTCCTAAAAAAACATCGGCGCTATCCCGTCTCCTCCCTGGCCCTAGCCCTACCAGGCCATGTCCAGCTGGAGCAGACAGAGACCATTATCGCCAACAACCCCCACTGGGATAATATCAATCTCCAGACCATCAGGGAGGCCTTTTCTATCCCTGTCTACTTCGGCAACAAGTCCCACTGCCTGACCTTGGCCGAGCGCCTCTTTGGCCAGCACCCCAAGGACAGTAATTTCATCGTCTACCATGTAGCCCGTGGGATACACTGCTCCTATATGTATCAAGGACAGATTTATGGGCAGGAGAATTTTCTAATCGGTGAAGTCGGCCATACCATCATCAACCCAGAAGGAGAACGCTGTCCTTGTGGTAAAAATGGCTGCCTACAAAACTACGCTAGTGAAAGTGCCCTTATCAATAAGGCCACCATTCTCTACCACTCCTCCCGTATCTCCCTCTTAAGGACCCTGGTTGCCGATTCCAAGGATATCAACCTCAGTACCCTTCTTACCGCCTATCAACTAGGAGACTTGGGCAGTATCGAGCTTATCAATACGGCCTGCAAATATCTCAGCATTTCCATTTCCAACCTCTGTCAGCTCATTGATTGCGAACGAATCTACCTTGATGGGGAAATCTTTTCCTACCCGATTATCGCTGACCAGGTCCAAAAGCAACTCCAGGACTTTAGCCAACTCTTTCCCAAACAAAAAGAGACCCAGATTGCCATCAAACCCTACTCCAGCCTCAATATTGCCCAGGCTGCTGTTAGTCTCTGTGTCTACCAGGATTTTTTAGAACCTCAATATACTTAAAAACTATAAGAAAATCAGCATAAAAGCCCAGACCTAAGTCAAAACTTCATTTGAACTCAGGCCTGGGCTTTTTTTATTTGGAGGGGCTTTTAACGATTGATTGAGCGTGAAATCATCGAAATAGTATGACGTTGGCCTCGCAGGGCCTTACTCATGGCAAAGATATTTTCTACCGGGGCCAGACAGCCATAGCCTGAATCGCCGATGTGCTGGATATCCACACCACAAATCTTATTGCGGATGGCCATCTGCTTCACTGTGTCTTCATCAGCACTTTCCTGACTGGTTCCAATAGCACTCATGACCAGTGCTCCTTGTTGGTGGGCTAAGCGGACCACTACCTTCAAGTCCTGCTCATCAAAGCCTGGCACACTTCCAACAGCTGGCGCTAGGACAATATCCACTCCTGCTGCGATAAATTTACCGATAGCCTCTAGGTCAGCTACTGGCTCATCTACACCTGAGGCGTGCATTTTTCCAGCAATGAGAAGACCCGAGAAATTCTCCTTGACCAAACGAATGGTATCAATAATGGCCTGGTTGGTCACCCCTGTCCCAGGGTTACCTGTCAGGCAGATAAAGTCAACTCCCAAGTCCTGGGCGCGCTTAATGGTCGCAAGACTGGCCTTACGTCCTTCATTGATATCCAGTCTTTCTCCCGCCATTTGGGCTTGATTGTCAACAGGCTCTAGGTTGACACCGATAGGCCGTCCAACTAAACGATGAAGCTCTGTTACAAAGTCGGCGCTATTGTCTAGGCCAGCAACCAGCGGTTCAAAGAGGTCCAAACCATTTAGCAGGATAAGGTCGGCTCCAAAGGCCCGGGCAATTTCAGCATTGGTCACATCTCCGATATAGGACTCCTTGAAGGCGACATTTTCTGATAGGATAATCCGTCCTTCACTGGCCTTGATACTCTGCTTGAGCTCGGCTGCGGTCATCTTTAAAATTTCAGAAGCATTGGAACTAATAAATCGTTTAACCATATTTTACACCTTTTTCTTTATCAATCATTAACAATTAACTAATATAATATTTTTTTATGCTTCTTTGTTTATTTTTTATTATCAATTAAAGTATAGCACAAGTCTTTTAAAATGTAAACGGTTTAATTTTTTATTCAGAAGTAAAAAAACATTTTGCTGATTTAAGAGATTATATAAACCAAAGGGTTATTGTTAAATGGAACAAAGAAAGTTAAAGTGCCAAGAGGGATATCTCTGAACCGCTTTTCAACTGTGTTTTTTGATAAAGTCTGTAATTGCCTGATTCATGACTTGTAGGGCTGATGCCTCAACTGGATAATGTCCACCTTGTGGTAAAATGACGATGTCAACAGGAACTTGGCTGATTTTATCTAGCAGGGGCTTGCTCAACTCAAGCGGTGTCCAACAGTCTAACTCAGGCTGAGTCAAAAGTACTGGACAAAGGTCAAAGTCAGGCGCTTCCACAGCAGGAAGGTAATTCATATAACTGTCCAAAAAGTTCATAGAGGCACGGTTGCCCGCAGAGGTTTTGTCTTGTAGCATCAAGTCTAGTAATTGGTCATCATTAACCAAGGCAGACATCTTAGACGCCCTTTTCATGGGTGTTGTCATTTTTCCGAGACCAAAGCGACGAGCAAGACCTGTCATCGGAACACCGATTTTTCCCATAAAATAATTATAAGACGTCTCGTTGCGCACCAAAGGAACACGCTGGTCAAGAAAAGTCATCCCAATAATTCCTTTCACTTTTTTATTTAGAGCAGCAATATGATAAGTTTCCATACCACCAGCACTCAGCCCATAGAGAAAAATGGGACGCTTATCACGCGCTAGCTCAAAATCAATATAATCACTCCCAATTTGCACCCAGTCATCATAAGTAACTTGATTGCGATTGGCTACTTCTGTCATACCATAAGTCGGCATATCTATCATAATTGTTTCAAAACCAGCTTTTGCCTGTGGCCCACCCGCTATCAAAGAAATCTGCCGACCGTTCGTTCCCACACCATGAAAACAAATCAATTTAGCAGGCGCAGCAGGATTACGAAAGGTATCCAAGTGAACCTTATGCTCTCCCCAAGCCCACCATTCTTCTGTCGGGTGATAATCTTTTGTAAAATGATAGTTGCTAGGTAAAGCTTGCATAATCTTTTTCCAAGTAGTTTGAGATTGATAATTCATAAATAATGTTTCACTTTCTTTTTTATTTTTATAAGTTTAAACTTTTCAACTCGTTTTACAAATGAGAAAGCTAGCTTTCTTTCATATCATTTTCGATAGAAGAGACTAGCCTTTTTAAATTCTCCAAAGCTATCCGCAAATCAATACTGTAATAACGCTCCTTGCCTTCTTGCCTTACATTCACCAATCCCGCCTGCAAGAGGAGTTTTAGATGATGAGAGACTGTCGGACGCGAAAGGGAGATGTTTTCTGTTAATTGGTTAACTGTCTGCTCTCCCTTATCAAAGAGGAGCATCAGCAATTCCTGACGATTGACATCTTTTAGCATATCAAAAAAGGGAATGGCTTCTTTCAGTATTGTCATCGTTTTCTGGCTCATAAGCAACCTCGCGTTGAAATGTTTAAACTTAAAAAATCAAATTTCAACCAACTTGTCAACCCCTTTGCTCAAAAAACGTCCTTAGATAAATTCTAAGGACGATAATAGATTTTTAGCCTAAAATATTAGCAGGAAGTATGGAAGGCAGCTCCTACCAAATCACGACACGATCTGCTGGCTCCCGCCACATGGCATCTGTTTCCTTGACATCAAAGGTTGTGAAGAAGTCGTCAAAGTTAGGTACTTGTAGGTTGACCCTTAGTTTAGCTGGTCCATGAACATCGACACTGGCCAGGAGTTGCATATACTCTTCTCTCGCTTTCATGCGCCAAATGCGGGCATAATTGGTAAAGAAGTCCTCAGCTGAGAAACTTTCTTCCTTCTTGGCTGCTTCTAGGGCACAGGCCAAACCTCCCAAATCAGCAACGTTTTCAGAGACGGTCAGCTTACCATTGACCTTAGCTCCATAAGAATCCTGCCCCTCAAAGAGATCAACCACTCTTTGAGTTTTTTCCTGAAAGGCAGCATAGTCTGCCTCTGTCCACCAGTTGCTGAGACTCCCGTTTTCATCGAAAGAAGCCCCATTGGTATCAAAGGCATGGGAAATCTCATGGGCGATGACTGCCCCAATTCCTCCATAATTCTCAGAAGAGGTCTGCTGAAGGTCATAGAAGGGGGCTTGCAAGATAGCAGCTGGAAAGACAATTAAGTTCTTTTGGGGGTCGTAGTAGGCGTTGACCATGTGGGCAGGCATGGCCCATTCCTGGTCATCGACCGGCTGATTCCACTTGCTCCAGCCATGTTCAATCTCTACTCGGCGCAGATTTTGAGCATTTTCTAACAGGCTGAGATTTTCATCAACCAGCTTTTTATAATAGCGCTCTGGTAATTTGTCTGGATAGCCAATATAAGGCTTGATGCTATTTAATTTGACAATGGCCTTATCTCTGGTCTCAGGAGTCAACCAGGTATTTTCAGATAGTCTTTTCTTATAGACCTCAATCATGCTGGCAACCTTCTGCTCCACATCTGCCTTGGCTTGGGGGGAGAACTTCTCAGCTGCATACCAGAGGCCTACGGCCTGACTAAAAGGAGCTTGGGCCAAGTAATAGGCTGCCTTTTTCTGATTTTGCGCCTCTGGCGTTCCGGACAGGGCCCGACTATAAGCTCCAGCCAGAACTCGGATTTCATCAGTCAAATAGGCAGTAGTCGTGCGGACTGCTCCTAGTATCAAGCTGGCCTTAAGCAGGGGCCAGGCTTCCTCACTATAAAACTGATCTGCCGCCTGCCAGAAGCGCTCTTCGGGTACGATTACCTTGTCTGGCACCTGACCCAGTATGGCCTTAAAGAAATCAGCTAGAGGGAGCTTAGGAGCCAACTGCTCGAAATCAGCCCAGTCATAAGGGTGATAGAGTTTGACGTACTCGGAAGACTCCTCGCTGGATAGGACTACCTTGGCAATGCGGGCATCTAGCTCCAAGACCTTGGCTAGAAGATCGGCGATCTCTTCCTCTTCAAAACCGTAAGCCTCAAGGAGGGCCGCTTCTGTCTCCTGCCATTTATTTAGAAGTTCCTCCCCTTGGGGATGGTCCTCTGCGTAATAGCTAGTGTCGGGTAGAATGGTTGAAAGTCCTTCTGCCCAGAGGACGTTGATTTTGGCATTCATAAAGTCAGGAGCCACTCCAAAGGGCAGGGCATTGGGCTTGCCGGCCAATTCAAAATCGACTAGCTTGTCTGTATAAGCCTTAAAAGAGTCTAGAGCCTTAAATTCCTCAATCAAGTCTTGAGCAGGGGCCACTCCATCTTGAGACCGTTTGGTCTGGTCAGCTGCTAGGCGGTGGTACTTGACAAAGTTGGCTAAGACCTGATCCTGGGGCAGGTCTTCTCCAGCCAACCACTTGTCCGTTCTTTCCAACATTAGCTCTTCAATCTTGTCATGAATATCGGTAAAACCACCAGTGACCGGCTTGTCATCTGGAATAATTGCCGTCTCTTCCCAGCTTCCATTAATCGCGGCGTAAAAATCATCTTGTAAACGTGTCATAGACTTCTCGCTTTCCTTATAATTCCTGAAAATCATCGATTTTGGCTAGATAAGACTGGCTGAACCTTTCAGCGTCCTTTTCCTCCAGTTTGATTTTCCCGGAATAGTATTTTCTCCTATCCTAGCAAAAAAGAGGATAATAAGCAAACTTTTATCAAAAGTTTAGGGGATTTTTACAAAATTAACTTGACTTAATTTTTAAATTAAGTTATATTAAACTTAGAGGTAAAATTATGATTGATATCAAAGATTTAAGTGTTAGTTATCGCGATAGACTAGCCTTAGAAAAACTTTCTTTAAAAATTGTTGGTCCGACAATAACCGGAATTATCGGACCCAACGGGGCAGGTAAGTCCACCCTTTTAAAGGGTATGCTGGGCATTATTGACCATGAGGGGCAGACCCTACTAGATGACAAGCCCCTAGAAAAAGAGCTGGAAAATGTCGCCTATGTAGAGCAAAAGGTTAACATCGACTACAACTTCCCCATCAAGGTCAGAGAGTGTGTCTCCCTGGGACTCTATCCTAGGATTAAACTCTTTCGCAAGTTGAAGGCTAAGGACTGGGATAAGGTCGCTGCCGCTCTTGATTTGGTCGGCTTGACTGACTATGCTGACAGGCAGATTAGCCAACTTTCTGGCGGACAATTTCAGCGGGTTTTAATTGCTCGCTGCCTAGTCCAAGAAGCTGACTATATCTTTTTGGACGAGCCCTTTGTCGGGATTGACTCGGTCAGCGAAGAGATTATCATGGACACCCTGCGCCAACTAAGGGACCAGGGCAAGACCATTCTGATTGTCCACCACGATCTCAGCAAGGTGACCAGCTATTTTGATCAGATTATTCTCCTAAATGGTCATCTGGTTGCTGCCGGAGATGTTGAGACGACCTTCACTGAGAAAAACATGAAAGAGACCTATGGTTCTCAGATTTTTATGACGGGAGGTGTCTAGATGATTGCTGAATTTTTTGACGGCCTACAGAAGTTTCACTTCCTGCAAAATGCCCTGATTACAGCCATTGTCATCGGGATTGTGGCCGGAGCAGTTGGTTGCTTTATCATCCTGCGAGGTATGTCCTTGATGGGGGATGCCATTTCCCATGCAGTCCTACCAGGGGTAGCCCTTTCTTATATTTTAGGTATTAACTTCTTTATCGGAGCTATTATTTTCGGCCTGATGGCCTCGGTCATCATCACCTACATCAGGGGCAACTCTATTGTCAAAAGTGATACAGCGATTGGAATTACCTTCTCCTCCTTTCTAGCCTTGGGAGTTATCTTGATTGGGGTGGCCAATAGTTCGACCGACCTTTTCCATATTCTCTTTGGGAATATCCTGGCTGTTCAAGATCTGGATAAGTGGATTAGTATCGGAGTAGCTATCTTGGTTCTTTTGGTCATCTGGCTCTTTTTCAAGGAGCTCTTGATTACTTCTTTTGATCCCTTGCTAGCCCAGGCCATGGGCATGCCTGTCAACTTTTATCATTATTTACTGATGTTTATTTTAACCTTGGTTTCTGTGACCGCCATGCAAAGTGTGGGAACGATTTTGATTGTCGCTATGCTGATTACGCCAGCAGCAACCGCCTACCTCTACGCCAATAGCCTCAAGACCATGATTTTCCTATCATCTGGTCTGGGGGCCTTGGCCTCTGCTCTGGGACTTTTTATCGGCTATAGTTTCAATGTAGCAGCTGGTTCCAGCATCGTCCTTACCTCTGCCTTGATGTTTGCAATCAGCTTCTTCATCGCTCCCAAGAAGGGTGGTCTCAAAGCCAAATTTGCCAAAAAATAAAGAGGATGCATTATGAAAAAACTATTTATTTTAATCTCTAGCCTACTGGCCTGTCTGGTCTTGGTTGCCTGTTCAACATCTAAGAATAAGACTGCTAGCTCTGATAAATTAAGGGTCGTAGCTAGCAACTCTATCATTGCTGATATTACCAAAAATATCGCTGGAGATAAGATTAATCTCCATTCAATCGTCCCAATCGGCAAGGACCCTCACGAATATGAGCCCCTGCCCGAAGATGTCAAGAAGACCTCCCAGGCCGACTTGATTTTCTATAATGGTATCAACTTGGAAACTGGGGGTAATGCCTGGTTCACCAAGCTGGTCAAGAATGCTCAGAAAAAAGAAAACAAGGACTACTATGCAGTCAGTGACGGGGTGGATATTATCTATCTAGAAGGGCAAAACGAAAAGGGCAAGGAAGACCCCCATGCCTGGCTCAATCTGGAAAATGGTATCATCTATGCCCAAAATATTGCCAAGCGCTTGAGCGAAAAAGATCCTAAAAACAAGGACTTTTATGAAAAAAATCTCAAGGCCTACACTGAGAAATTGACCAAATTAGACCAGGAAGCCAAGGAGAAATTCAAGAATATCCCAGAGGATAAGAAGATGATTGTCACCAGCGAAGGTTGCTTCAAATACTTCTCCAAGGCCTACCAAGTGCCTTCTGCCTACATCTGGGAAATCAATACTGAAGAAGAAGGAACCCCTGACCAAATCAAGAATTTGGTTGAAAAACTCCGCCAAACCAAGGTCCCATCTCTCTTTGTCGAATCCAGTGTCGATGAACGTCCGATGAAGACCGTCTCCAAGGATACCAATATTCCTATCTATTCCAAAATCTTCACCGACTCTATTGCCGAAGAGGGCAAGGACGGAGATAGCTACTACTCCATGATGAAGTGGAACTTGGATAAGATTGCCGAAGGCTTGGCTAAATAAAGAAAGAGCTCTGATAAATCAGGGCTCTTTTTTACTAGCACAAGGGAAAATTTCCAAACAAATCATTTAGAAAGCTCTTTCAAAATATAGTACAATAGGGATAGAACTTTTATTGGAGGATTTTTTATGACAACCTTTCTTGGAAATCCTGTAAGCTTTACAGGTCAACAACCACAAGTCGGTGACACGGCTCCTGACTTCTCCCTTACTACTACCGACCTCAGCAAGAAAAGCCTAGCTGACTTCGCTGGCAAAAAGAAGGTTTTGAGCATCATTCCATCTATTGATACCGGGGTTTGCTCGACCCAAACTCGCCGTTTTAATCAAGAACTGTCCGATTTGGACAATACAGTGGTCATCACCATTTCAGTTGACCTGCCTTTTGCCCAAGGGAAATGGTGTGCTGCTGAGGGAATTGAAAATGCGATTATGCTTTCTGACTACTTCGACCACTCTTTTGGTCGCGACTATGCCCTCTTAATCAATGAATGGCACCTATTGGCACGCGCTGTACTCGTTCTTGATGAAAATAATAAGATTACCTATGCCGAGTATGTCGACAATATCAATACCGAACCTGACTATCAGGCAGCTATTGAGGCGGTTAAAAGCCTCTAAGAAAATAAAATCCTAGCTTTGAGGGCTAGGATTTTTGTATGATGTGATGGTCCAACATTGAGACAAGGAAATGAAATCATTTATTAGGTCCTTTCTTACCAGCCACTAGCGATATTGAAGCCATGTAGTATAACGAATTGTTTTATTAGAGAGATTCGTAATTTTTATCGTATAAGGATTTGGAGCTCCTGCGTCAAACAGATATTCTCTTTTTTTATCAATAATGATCCCCTTATTTGTTAAGGTAATTCCATGTAATTGCTTATTATCTAGGTTTTTATAACTATTTCGCTCGTCTTGATAAGTAGCCTTGCTTTTTTTACATCAAAGGTGAGTTTGTTTTCCTCATCATACCAAACATCCTGCCCTGTTAATAACAACCGTCCACCGTCCTGATTATCAAAATATAATTCTGTAACTGGATCAGCACCTTCATCTTTAGGCTTCACTTTAATTTCTATTGTCTGATTAGGTTGCAGAGTTTTAGGCTGACCGCTTTGATAAAAGATGTAATAAGCCCCCCAACCAAGCACTAGAATATAAATTAAGAACAGCCACGTTCTTTTTTTCTTGGACAAATAAAGAGCTGGGACAATAAGCAAAAGTAAGACCAATGGAATGAACAACCAAAGAATGTAAATCATTTGTTATGTCCTTTCTTGTAAGCATCAAAGCCGTCTTGGAGATTTTTACCGATTGGTCACCGTTGCTTTAAAATGAGCTGGTTTGTTAGAAAGATTTTTGATTATAAGGTAATATTTTTTAGAGTTAGTCACTCCAAACAGTCTTTTCCCCTTAGATTGAATAATTAAATTTTGACCTTTTAAATAAACATCTTGCTGAGGAGAATTTTCTAGTTCTTGTTTCTGTTTTTCTCCGGAATCCCAATTATAACTTGTGACTTTTTGAGTCTTTGTATCATAAGATATAAATTTATTCCGTTCTTCTCCTATATATTCTTTCCAACTACGTCTAGGACTATTAGATAATTGTAACTTGGCTCCATTCAAATTATCAAGCTCCAATTCTGAACTATAATCGGGTTGATTGGTTAAAGAATTCACCTCTATTTTGACACTTTCTCCAGGTCTGAGAGTGTATTTGCCATAATTTAATCCACCGACAACGATATAGACGATAAAAAGAAGAACTACAATCAGAAAACCCGAACAGCCTATATTCCACTTGTTCCATTTTTTACCAATCGTATTTTTCATTTCACACTCTCCCTATAGGCATTTATGCCATCTTGGATAAGATTATTATCGATTTGTAACCGTTGCTTTGAAATGGGCAGTTTTATTAGAAAGATTTTTTACTTTAATGGTATAATTCCTTCCTGAATCTATATAAAAAATCTTCTCACCTTTGACTTTTAAAATAATCCCATCCTTGGTTAAATAAATATCGTTAATTGGTGAATTCTTTACAAGTTCTTCTTTGTAGTCTTCGCTTTTTTCAACCAATTTACTAACAGTCTGATTTTCCACATCATAAAAAATACCACTTCTACTATCTTTCCATACTAAACTACCAGAAAATTTTAATTTCTCACCTCCTAGCTCTTTTAAAATCAGTCTTGTAGAAGATTCCTGAAAATTTAGGTTTGGGTTGACTTTTATTTCTATTGTTTCTCCCACTTGTACTGTATATTTTCCTGTATTATTCAACCAAAAAGCAAAGGCTACACTAGTCATAACGACTGCAACAAGAAAGAGAGAACAACCCATATTCCAACTATTCTGTTTCTTATATGTTTGTTTAATCATGGTGGCTCCTCTTACTCATCAGAAAAGAAATCCTAAGGGAAAGAAAAAATAGAAGCAAGAGTAATAATAAAAATGAAATCATTTGCTGTGTCCTCTACTATAATCTATCTGAACACTTCAAATGCATTATAGTGTATTTTTTTGTTTGACAAATTTTTGATTCTCACTTTATAAGTCTTATTTTCTGTCGTAGAAAACGTGTACTTTCTTTTTTTATCAATAATGATACCCTTATTTGTTAAGGTAATTCCGTGCGAATGGTTATCATTTAAAATTTTTCGATAACCGGCCTGGCTATCCCAATAAGACACTTCCTTTTCTTTTATATTAAATTGTAAATCATGTTCTTTTTCATGCCATGAATCACGGCCTGTTAATAGTAACTGACCTCCGTCCAGATTATCAATATACAATTCGGTAATGGGCTCCAGTCCCTCTGTATTGGGCCTAATTTCAATTTCCACACTTTGACCAGGTTGCAAAATATCAGGTTGGTCGCTTTGATAAAAAATATAATAGGCTCCCCAACCAAACACTAGAAGATAAATCAAGAACAACCATTTTCTTTTTTTCTTGGGCACATAAAAATTTGGGACAATAAGCAAAAGTAAGACCAATGGAATTAACAACCAAAGAATATAAATCATTTGTTATGTCCTTTCTTATAAGCATCAATGCCGTCTTGGAGATTTTTACCGATTGGTCACCGTTGCTTTAAAATCAATGATTTTGTCTGACAAATTTTTAATCTCAATCGAATAATTTTTTCCAGAGTTAATATTTATTGTTTTCTTACCTTTAAATTGCATTATAATCCCGTCTTTATCCAAATATATATCATTGGTTTTAAGATTTTCAACTTGTTGTTTCTGAATTCCTTGACTTGTCTGGATATATTTGGTTATAGTTTGTTCTTCCGTATTGTAATAAGTATCTGTATTCTCATCTCTCCAGACTGAACTTCCCATCAATTTTAGCTTTCCACCACTTAGATTATTAATCGTTATTTCTGTTGAACCCTCTTCTTGTTTAAGATTAGGGCGTATATTTATTTTAGCAACCTCCCCAGGATTCAGAGTATATTTCCCTAAATTTGATACCCCCAAAATAAGTCCAACTAATACAACAATAAAAACAGCTAATGAAACAAAACAACCCCGATTTTTCTTTTTTTGTTTTTCTTTAATAGTCAACTCTGGCATTACTTTCTCCTTTTATAAGCATCAATTCCATCTTGGATAGACTTAGCATCTCCTGCATTATCCCCATAGTTGCCCTCAAGAAGATTTTCCATATATTTTTGGATATCTTTATCGGAAATGACCTGAGCCAGACCTGCGCTAGACTTTAAATAACCGTCAGGCATGCCCAAATACTCTTTTCCAACATAGCCATAGAGGTAATTTCCTAGATAGTCTGGCTTCATGCCCTTTTCCCATTGGCGTCCCCAGACGGAAAATTTATAGCTATCGCTATAATTTCGCGTTTTTAAATCTAGCGGCTGACCTGTATTGACTAAACCTACAAAAGCTAAGTTGTCCCTAAAAAAATCATGAGTACGTTCACTCTTTATAGTAACGTTATCCACTCTGATTTCAGCCTTTCTTTCTCCTATATCTAGAATATCGTCCCCTAATTTTTGAGCTATTTTTTTAATATCAATCCCTGATTTTTGTACCTTTTCTCCTAGCTTATCTTCAATATCTCTAACTCTCTGGTCATTTGTTGCATTCCACTTTCCCTCTTTGGGCTTATAACTTTTTCTTTCTTTCCAATACTCATCAAAGGCTTTTTTATTGATAGCATATAGAAAATCTTCATAAGCCTTGACGATTTTATCGGTCTTATCTACGGCTGTAGCAGTGCTTTTCTTAATCTGAGCCACCTTTTTTTGAAGTTTTTTCTCTTCTTTTTCTATCTTAGCTTTCTGAATCGCTTCTTGGTGCTGGGTCTTGATTTGGTCGATTTTTTTACTCCAGTCAGGCTGACTGGTGACTGCTGGAAAGCTACCAGCAAAGTGGGATAGGTCAGTTGAAATTTGGCCTAGTCCTGTTTGGACGGCCGTTTCGAGCTCAGAGATATTGGTCAATACCTGCGGAGCGGCTTGGAGAAAGCTGTTGAGCTTGCGTAATTTTTCGAGTTTTTCATCTCGCTGGGTCTTAATCCCCTCCATTTTAGTCGAAAAGCTCTGGAGGGTAGCAGGCTTAGTGTCAGGGGACTTGGACATCATATTATAGGCATTTAGGAGAGAGTGCAGGGAATTGTCCAAATTGGCTATATCTCTTTCGAGAACCTCACTGTCCAAATCTTCTGCTCCAACCATAGACTGGTAGAGGTCGGAAAGGGCAACTCCGGCCTGTCCCAGTTGCTCAACTAAAAGGCTAGCTCCTTGAGCTGCGGGAACTAAGATTGATTTGGAGTAGCTCTGGGCATTGCTGTAGGCTGCCCCTTTAAGGGCGGTTTCTGCGATAAAGTCTTGCAGGGCCTTTTGAATGGCACTATAGGACTGGGCCTGGCTCTGCATGACTTGGGCGATACTAGTCCCTTGAGTTTCTAAGGCTTGGTAAAATACTTTAGCCATTTTTTTCTTCCTCCTCTTGCTGGTAAAGACGACGGCGCTTATAGTGAAGGCTATCTAGTTGGTCTTCCAAGTCGTATCTTTGCTTTTTAAGCTCCTCGCGACTATCCTGAAAATCTTGGGCAATTTGGCCTTCTAAGACCCTAAAATCTGCCAAGATTTCCAGCTGTTTCATCTCTTCCTTGGGCGGGCGGACTTCCAGCTCCATTTTTTGCAAGTAGGAAAAACCTTGGGCAAACTGGCTTAAAGTCCCCTCCTCCCGCTTATCTAGGTCAATCTGGGCCTGATAGGTCTCTTCAATCGCCTCCTCTAGCTGATTGATTTCCTTTTCAAGGCTGGCTAGCTTAGTCTTGGGCTTGTCCATGGGCGGGCTGCTCCTTTATTTGACGGCTTAACAGGGCATCGGCGGCATCAAAGTCACTAGCCACTGTCTGAAGGGCTTGAACAAAGTCAACCTCCTGCTGGGACAGTTCCTGAGACCGGCTCTGAGCTCGACTCAGATAGGCCTGTAAGTCGCTATTGGTCTGGAATTGGCTCTGATTATCTAAAGTCGCTTCTCCAATCAGAGTCAGATTATTTGCAGCTTGAACGATTGCCTGGGCGTGTTGGCCCGCTAGCTGGGAATTACTTGCAATAGTCATCCTAATCCTCCTAAAAGACGTTTTTTATAGTATAGCATAGTTCTCTTTTTTTAGACAATTTTTTTAAAATCGCCTGAAAAAGAGGCGGCTCAAGATTTTTCTAAACCGAGAAAACCGCCACCAGGGCTCTTTTAGCAGGTCCTTAAAGTCCCGACAAGCCTGGTCAACACAGGCCTTGTTACTCTTACCGGCCTGGGCATAGTAGCCTTTAGGAGCTAGGTAACCATGCTGACTCTTATCATACTTAGGGGCTCGAAAACGCTGACCTTGATTTTTAACAACCCTGTCTCGAAAGGCGGGATCCCAGAGGGCTGGGGGCTTGACATCGTAGCGGGTATGGGATTTTTGATTTTGGACGGAATCATCCTGACCATAGTTAAAGCTGGCCCCATTGACAATACCGTTGATACTGGCCCCTTCTGGGTCGATTTCATTGAGAAAATTTCCAGCTGCATCTAGGATAAACTCGGTATGAAAATTCATCAGAATTTTATAGTTGGCCTGATAGGCTTGACCGCTGGGATAGACAGCTTGACCAGCCTCATCAATATAGGCCTTATTATGCAGACGAGCAGACGGCCCAATGGCATAGGAGAGTTTCTTATCACTTCTAAAATAGGCAGCCAGAGCTTGACTATCGGTCATGGCTCCTTTTCGATAGTGGTCTCGTACCCACTGGGCCTGCTGGGCTGAGATGACATAGCGAAATTGGTGGAGCTGGCGCTTTAGTATCTCCTCTTCTCCTCTACTGGTAAAGGTCTCGGCAGGAAAGGCCCGGCGGAGTAGGCTGGAAAATTCAGCCCAAAAGGGATCGGCTGGACTCAGAGCAGGGTCTATCCGTTCGACTAGCTCCTGGGCCTCCCTTTGACTGCCGGTTAATTCCTGGGGCATGCCCAGATAAGTCATGGCTAGTCGTAAAAGTTGGCGGGCTCTTTCTTGAGAGGCCCCTTGACTATCCAGTCGCCATAGCTTTTTAAAGAGACGGCTCCCAAAAAGGCGGAGACTGGCCAAGGCTAAAGTCCAGTCCTCTAAACTAGGCAAGTCCGCCAGCTCTTCTTGATAGAGACTAGCAGCCTTCCTAGACCAACCTTCTGCTTGCAGAATTTTTCCTTCTTCTTCTAACTTGGCTTGAAGCTGATGATGGTTTTCTTTCATAGTAGGCTCCTCCCCTCCTCTTTCCATCTTTTCTTACCTATTATAACACAGAAGCCCAAGGTTTATTATTAGGTCTATTTTTGATATACTAGTAGTAGAAAAGACAAAGAGGTCCACCATGACGCCAAATAAAGAAGACTATCTCAAATGTATCTACGAGATTAGTACCCATACCCAGAAAATCACCAATAAAGAAATCGCCCAGCTCATGCAGGTCTCGCCACCAGCCGTAACCGAAATGATTAAGAAAATGCTGGCTGAAAACCTGCTTGTCAAGGACAAGAAGCGGGGCTATAAACTAACCCAGCTAGGCTTGGAGCTGGTCTCTGAACTCTACCGCAAGCACCGCTTAATCGAGGTCTTTCTGGTCAATCATCTGGGCTATACAACCGATGAAATCCATGAAGAAGCCGAGGTCTTGGAGCATACCGTCTCTGAACGCTTTGTCGAACGCCTGGATCAAATGCTTGATTTTCCCGAGACCTGTCCTCATGGGGGAACAGTTCCAGCCAAGGGTCAACTCCTGGTTGAACAATACCAGCTAACCCTGGAAGCGGCCAAGGAGGCGGGAAACTATATCCTGCGCCGGGTCCATGATGACTTTGAGCTCCTCAAATACTTGGAAAAGCAGGAACTAAAAATCGGGGACCAAATTCGCCTTATCCACTACGACCCCTATACCCAAGTCTACCTGCTGGAAGTCAAGGACCAGGAAATCCAGGTCGGCCCCCTAATCGCCCAACAAATCTATGTCGAAAAATGCTAGAAGCCCTAAAGACGGCCCTACTAGCTTGATCGAGTCCATAACAAAAAGAGCCTGTCAGTCTCAGCCAGTTCTTCAACTGGCTGGGGCTGACTCGGGCTCTTTTTTACTTGTTTTTACTGTCTAAAAGAATGGTGACTGGACCGTCATTGACTAGCTCTACCTTCATATCCGCCCCAAAAACACCTGTCTGGACCGGGAGGTCCTGGGCCAGAAGACGATTAAAATCCTCATAGAGAATCCGAGCCACATCAGGGGCAGCCGCCCCAATAAAGGCGGGCCGATTTCCTTTTTTGCTATTGGCATAGAGGGTAAACTGGGAAACCGATAAAATCTGACCTTGAATATCTCGGATGGACAAGTTCATCTTGCCAGCTGAATCTTCAAAAATCCGCATATCCCTGATTTTACGACTAGTGTAGAGCAGGTCCTCTAACTCATCATCCGGCCCAAAGCCTACCAAGAGGAGCAGACCCTGCTCGATTGCGGCCTGGACTTGCCCCTCAATGGTGACAGAGGCTCTCTTTACTCTCTGAATGACTACTTTCATCTCTTAGCTACCTCCATTTTCCTCTTTCTGTGGGACTAATTTAACCGTTGGTCCGCTTGACCGAGTAAACCTCTGGGACACTCTTAATCTTATCCACCACTGTGGTGAGGGTAGACAGGTTGGCAATCCCAAAGGAAACATGGATATTAGCAAATTTCATATCCTTGGTCGGTTGGGCATTGACCGTTGAGATGTTCTTGGTGGTATTGGATAGAACCTGCAAGACATCGTTGAGTAGGCCACTGCGATTGAGGCCATAAATGTCGATATGGGCCATGTATTCCTTGCTGCTATTATTGTCCTCCCATTCGACATCAATCAGACGTTGTTCATAATTGTCCTGGGCCTTGAGGTTCATGCAGTCCATCCGGTGGATGGCCACCCCTCGTCCCTTGGTGATGTAGCCGACAATTTCATCTCCAGGTACAGGATTACAACATTTGGCAATCCGAATCAAGAGACCTGATGCCCCTTGAATAACCACGCCCCCCTCATGCTTGACCTTGAGGGTATCCTTATTTTCCCGCTTGACCTCTCCTCCTTTAACCAACTCTTCTGCCTCGGCCCTGGCCTTGGCCCTCTCTTCTTCCCGCCTTTCCTTTTCAGTCAGACGGTTGAAGATGGAAATCGCACTGATTTCACCAAAACCAATTGCCGCAAAGAGGGCTTCTTCGGTCTTGTAGCTGGTCTTTTGGAGTAACTCTTCCATGTGCTTGCGATCCAAATAGCGGTTAGCCACATAGCCCTGCTCCTGAAATTGATTTTGGAGTAGTTCCCGGCCCTTGGAAATGGAGAGTTCCTTGTCTTGATTTTTGAAAAATTGACGGATTTTATTGCGGGCCTTGCTGGTTTTTACTAGGCCAATCCAGTCCCGGCTAGGTCCAAAGGAGTTGGAGCTGGTGATGATTTCAACCTGGTCTCCTGTCCGCAATTTGGTGGTCAAGGGAACCATGCGACCATTGACCTTGGCCCCGGTCGCCCGCTCTCCAACCTTGGTGTGAATCTCATAGGCAAAGTCGATTGGGCCTGAGTCCTTGGGCAGGGCCCGAACCGAACCATCTGGGGTAAAGACATAAATCTCTTCGGCCAGATAGTTTTCCTTGACCGAGTCAACAAATTCCTTGGCGTCACCTGACTCAGCCTGCAATTCCATCAGTTCATTGATCCAGTTCATCCCGATAGCTGACTCACGACTATCTACCTTGCCCTTGACCCCTTTTTTATAGGCCCAGTGGGCAGCTACCCCGTACTCGGCTACCTCGTGCATTTCCTTGGTCCGAATCTGAAATTCAATCGGTCCCTTGGGACCATAAACGGTAGTATGGATAGACTGGTATCCATTGGCCTTGCGGTTGGCAATATAGTCTTTGAAACGACCCGGCATGGGTTTCCAGAGCTCATGGATATAGCCCAACATGGCATAGACATCACTCTGGGTCTCCAGGATACAGCGAATGGCAATCAGGTCATAAATCTCATCAAAGCGCTTCTTCTTATCCTGCATCTTGCGGTAGATAGAGTAGATGTGCTTGGGCCGACCATAGATTTGGCCATGGAGATGGCGTTCTCCAGCATAGGTCTCAATCTTATAGACGACCTCCTCTACTAGGGCCTCCCGCTCCCGTCGTTTTTCCTTCATCAGATGGGAAATCTTGTAAAACTCGGTTTCGTTCAAGTAGCGAAAGGAAAGGTCCTCCAACTCCCACTTGACACTGGAAATCCCCAGACGATGAGCCAGCGGGGCATAGATTTCCATGGTTTCCCGCGAAATCCTTTCCTGTTTGTCCTTACGCAGGTGTTTGAGAGTCCGCATATTGTGGAGACGGTCGGCTAGCTTGACCAAGATGACCCGAATGTCCTGGGACATGGCCATGAGCATCTTGCGATGGTTTTCGGCTAGCTGTTCTTCGTGGGACTTGTACTTGACCTTCCCTAGCTTGGTCACCCCGTCCACAATCGCCCTTACATCATGGCCAAATTCCCGCTCCAAATCATCTAGATTGGCCTTGGTATCCTCAACTACATCATGCAAAAAACCACAGGCCACCGTTACCGCATCCAGTTTTAACTGGGCAAGAATCCCCGCCACCTGAATGGGATGAACGATATAGGGCTCTCCTGATTTACGAAATTGACCGCTATGGCAGTCGACAGCATAAACCAGCGCCTTTTGAACGAAGGCCACATCTTCTGCTGCTAAATACTTTCTGGTCAGAGCGACAACTTGGTCCCCTGTTAAATTCACTTCTTTTGGCATCTTTACTCTCCAGTTCTTCTTACCATTTTAACACTTTTAAGCCAAGAATAAAACCTCTTAGACCTATAATTCTAGTGGCAAGGGGAAAAGTAGATAGAAGCAGAAAGTCTTCCTCTTCTAGTCCTATTGATGAAGGTAGGCTCATATTGTATAATGAAAATTGGGAACTGCTCAATTAAGCAGCAGTCTCTTCCGAGGAAGAAAGTTTCCAAGACAATAGCGAGACGAAACAAGCCGTCCTTGCTCAAGCAGAACAAGCCCAGCTTGACCAAGCAGACCTAGCTCCAATCGAAGGGCAAAAGGTAGACGTCCGAATCCTGGCTACAACAGACCTTCATACCAATCTGGTCAATTATGATTACTATCAGGATAAGCCCGTTGAAACCTTAGGGCTAGCCAAGACTGCCTTACTCATTGAAGAAGCAAAAAAAGAAAATGCCAATGTCCTTCTGGTCGACAATGGTGACACCATTCAAGGGACACCCCTAGGTACTTACAAGGCCATTGTCCAGCCGATTGCTGAAGGGGAGCAACACCCCATGTATGCTGCCTTAGAGGCCTTGGGTTTTGAAGCGGGAACCCTGGGTAATCATGAATTTAACTACGGCTTGGACTATCTTAAAAAGGTAATTGCCACGGCCGGCATGCCCATTGTCAATGCCAATGTAATCGATAAAAAAACCGGAAACTTTCTCTATGAACCCTACAAGATTATCAATAAGACTTTCACAGATACCGAGGGGCACAAGGTTAGCCTCAAGATTGGAGTAACTGGGATTGTCCCTCCACAAATCCTCAGCTGGGACAAGGCTCATCTGGAAGGTAAGATTGAGGTCAAGGATTCGGTTGAGGCCATTCAAGATATCCTGCCAGTCATGCGCCGGGCTGGGGCAGACATTACTCTGGTCCTCTCCCATTCTGGTATCGGAGATGATAAGTACGAAAAGGGGGAGGAAAATGAGGGCTATCAAATCGCCAGCCTCCCCGGTGTTGACGCGGTGGTCACTGGTCATTCCCATGCCGAATTTCCTAGCGGAAATGGAACAGGCTTTTATGAAAAATATAAGGGCGTGGACGGAGTTAATGGTAAGATTAACGGCACACCAGTTACCATGGCTGGTAAATATGGCGATCACTTGGGCGTCATTGACCTCAATCTGACCTATAGAGAGGGCAAATGGCAGGTTAGCAATAGCAAGGGCTCTATCCGCAAGGTCGACAGCAAGTCAAATCTTGCGGATCAGCGCGTCATTGATATTGCCAAACCTGCTCATGAAGGCACAATTACATACGTCCGCCAGCAAGTGGGGCAGACAACCGCTCCTATCACCATCTACTTCTCCTTGGTCAAGGACGATCCGTCTGTCCAAATCGTTAACAATGCTCAGCTCTGGTATGCCAAAAATGAACTCAAAGGAACGACTGAGGCCGAGCTACCCCTGCTATCTGCTGCGGCTCCTTTCAAGGCCGGAACTCGTGGCGATGCCAGTGCCTATACGGATATAGCAGCGGGGCCTATTGCAATCAAGAATGTAGCTGACCTCTATCTCTACGATAATGTCACAGCTATCCTCAAAGTAACTGGAGCCCAACTCAAGGAATGGCTAGAAATGTCGGCAGGCCAGTTCAATCGGATTGACCCTAACAAGAAGGAAGCTCAAGAACTAGTCAATACTAACTATCGAACCTATAATTTTGATGTTATCGATGGGGTCAGCTATAAATTCGATATTACCCAGCCCAATAAATATGACCGGGAAGGTAAGCTAGTAAATCCTCAAGCCAGCCGGGTACGCGATCTCCAATACCAAGGTAGAGATGTGGATCCGCAACAAGAATTTATCGTTGTTACCAACAACTATCGGGCCAATGGAAAATTCCCAGGAGTCAGAGAGGCCAGTCTCAATCGTCTCCTAAATCTCGAAAATCGGCAGGCCATTATCAACTATATCCTGGCCGTGAAAACCATCAATCCTACAGCTGATTACAACTGGGGTTTCAGCGATACCATCAAAGGCTTGGATATCCGCTTTTTAACTGCCGATCATGCCAAAGATTTGATTGCCGGCCAGTCTGACATTAGCTACTTGGGCCCTTCTCAAACTAGTCCAGGTTTTGGAGAATTTAGATACAATTATATCGAGCCGAGCCAAGAAAATGTCCCTCTTGTTCAGCCAAGCAAGGGAAAGAAGGAAACTAACTCTGGTTCAGTTCTGCGCTTGACTAGCTCCCAACAAGAAATCATTTTGCCAAACACTAGTCCAACAACTAACCCTCAAAGAATGAAACAAGGCCAAGAAGAACTTCCAGCAACTGGTCAGCAGGATTCTCTGCTTAGCCTAGTAGGCCTAACTATTATGAGCGCCTTTTCTTACCTAGTTACAAGGTACAAAGAAAAGAATTAGACAAAATCTGATAGATAAGAGGCAGGTTGATGGCTCCACAAGAAAGAAGGCATAACATCCAGCTGGATGTTATGCCTTTTTCTTAGACTTGGGCTGACTCTCTTTTAAACCTAGTCCCTATAAAATAGTATAAGGCTGGGTTTACTCCCAACCTTACTTAGTCTTTGATACCTATCCCACAAATCCGATGTTTCTCAGTAGCATTTTGCTTATCATAGCCAGGGCGGAATTTGGCTTTCGGAATTTTCTGCTCGTCTTCAAGCAAAGCCAAGGAATGGTACTGCTGGACATACTCATCACATTCCTCGCACCAGCGCTGGTCCTTGGGATCCCAAAAAATAGTCATCAAATCACTACGACTCTTGTAACGCGGTGATTGCTCTGACAATTTTATCCATGCTCTTTTATAATATTTCAAAGCGTCATAATAATGCTCAAAAGAGCGATTGCTAACAATATCTTTCTCCCAACCGTCTAAAAACCACCAAGGTTCATAATCCCCATACATTTCTACCACACGATACAATTTTCTCACATCCTTCATTACCGTATATTATATAGGAAATCGAGGCATTTTAAAAAAGATATGCTCAAAAGGGGAGAAAAAGACCCGGCCTCAAGGCCAAACAAGGGGAGCAAGGAAAAAGACTTCCCAGTCCTAGAAAGTCTTATCTGTCTCGGCTCTTCTCTAGCTTTTATCCAAGCTTAAAAGGCTCTGAGATGAGCTTAAAATCATCTCAGAACCTTAAGTGACTTACTAGTCAATCATGTTTGGGGTGAAATGTCATTTTCAATAATGACCTTAATAGCTTGGTGCTTGGCAGCCTCTGAAAAGACTTCATAAGCTTTTTCAATCTCGCTCAACTTGAAGTAATGGGTTACTAACTTTTCAGGGGCAATCTTATGACCTTCCAGAGCTTTTAAGAGCTGAGGTGTCGTATTGGTAGAGACCAGACCCGTAGTGACCTGGATATTGCGTATCCACAACTTATCCAAATCAAAGCTAACTGGCCGACCATGGACTCCAGCATTGGCAATAGTGCCGTCTATCCCAATAATCTTTTGGCAGAGGTCAAAACTGGCTGGAATCCCCACCGCCTCAATCGCTACATCCACCCCACGATTATCAGTCAGGGCATAGACTTGCTCAATCGCCTGCTGGGCATCTGAAGCATTGACCTTGTGGGTGGCACCGAAAGAGAGGGCCCTATCTAGCCGATTCTCATCCAAGTCAATCATGATGAGCTTACTTGGAGAGTAAAATTGGGCTGTCAAGAGGGCTGCTAAACCGACAGGACCCGAGCCGACAATGGCCACAGTCGAACCAGGGCTGATCTGGCCTTTTAAAACCCCGATTTCATAGCCAGTCGGTAGAATATCTGATAGCATGACCAGGGCCTCATCAGATAGGCCTTCAGGTGTGTGATAGAGGGTGTTATCCGCATGCGGTACCCGCAAATACTCTGCCTGCATCCCATCAATCAGATGACCAAAAATCCAACCTCCTTCATCCTCACAGTGGGCATAGATGCCTTTCTTGCAGTAATAACACTTGCCACAAGCACAGACACAGGAAATCAAGACCTTGTCTCCCTTTTTGAAATTGGTCACTGCACTACCAACTTCCTCAACAAGGCCAATCCCCTCATGACCCAAAATTCGACCGCTCTCCACCGCTGGGACATCTCCCTTGATGATATGGAGGTCGGTCCCACAAATAGTGGTTTTCACTAGGCGAACCAGGGCATCTGTCGGCTTTTGAATCAGTGGTTTATCCACATCGACAAACTGGGCCAAACCTGGCTTGACATAAGTATAAGCTTTCATAAGCTCTCCTTTCTAGCTAGTGGATTTTCTTAGCTCTATTTTATAACTTTTTCAGTTTTCTTGCAAGCGCTTTCCTGTTTTCTTAAACTGGTTTCTTTTTTTGTTTGTTTAGGTCCTTATTAAAAAACTGAAAAAAGAGCTGAGATGACTCTCAACTCCTCTTTTTTTATAGGGCTAAGCAAAAACTTAGTCTCGTTCTTCTTTCCTGCGATAGGCTGCACCAGCAAATACTACTCCGACAAGACCAGCAATACCAGCCAGGATAGAGGCTTGGGTAGCTACTGTTCCAGTAGAAGGGAGGGCAGAAGCCTTAGCTAGGTCTGGATTTTGACCGTCTTTTCCATTCTTACTGTTTGCCAGTCCACTTGGATCCTTGGAATTAGCCAGTTGACTAGCTGCCAAGTTTCTAGTAGCTGCTCCTTGACCACCATTTGGATCGTTTGGATCATAGTCAGCTGGAATCACAAGCTCACCTGGATCGTAGACTAGAGGTGCGACAAGGCTAGCTCCACTATTATCCTTCTTAGGATCTGCTGGATCGTCAATTGGCTTGTGGTCCTTGAGGTTGTAACCGATTAGTTCCCAATCCACATAATAGTCTTCATTTGGAAGTTTGGCTGTTTCTAGAGTACCAACCATATCTTGGCTCTCACTACCTTCATCCCAAATCCAGTCCCCTTGTTGGGTCATCTTGGCTAGAACACGAGTTGTACCGTCTGGTAGGATTTTAACCAAGAAACTTGGTCCCCAGCTAGCCTTATTTTCAGGACCAGCCACACCATTACGGTTGGTGATGTAAGAGGTCATCAAGACCGTATCGTTTGAGCCTTCAACTGGAACAGCAAAGTAAGAATAGGTCGCTGTTCTCCAGTCAGCAGGAACGGTCGCAGTCAGAACGACACCAGACTCATTCAGAGGCTTGTAGCCACCTAGGAGACTATCAGAAACGTAACCAATCATGGCAACATTGTCTCCAATGGCCTTGTTGGCTGCTTCCCAGGCATCATCATTACTTCCCCGATTGAGACGAGTTGCCGCAAAGAGGTAGTATTTACCATTCAACTGAACCAAACTTGGACGTTCAATTTCGTCGCTGACCATATTGGCTGTAATCAAAGGACTATAAACCTTGTCTACCTTAGGAGCCTTCTCATCATTGGTTAATTTGATGATTCCTAGAGAGGCATTGGCCCAGCTAGCCCGGCTCTTAATATCTGGATTATTGATGACTTGGAAGAGATTCTTGATATTTTCGGCAGCCGTTCCGCCATAATTCTTCCAGTTGTAAACCTGGTCTTCACCCTGGTAGTTTTCGGTTCCGGTACTGGATTCAAAGATAATATAGCGGTCCCCATTTTCATCTTCCACGATATGGGCATCCCGCATGGCTGTATTATCCGCTCCTCGGTTGGTTTCCTTCCACTGATCATAGGTTTGATAGTGGTAGCCATCCCCCTCAAAGATAACCTGGTCATTTTCAGTTGACTTGATCCAGACATCCTTGTCATTATGTTCAAGATTGAGGGTGATAGAGGCCAATTTTTGGTGGTTGGTTCCTTCGCTACCATCAACTTGGGTATAGTAGAGCTGGATAGAGCCGTCCTTGTTGACAATGGCTGAACCAGACCATTGTTGCAGGTTCTCACTTAGACCATAACCAAAGATAGAGCCTGCATTCTTCCAGTTTTGTAGATTGTTGTCCCCATACTTATTGTAAACCAAGTAGAGGTGGTTGTCATTGGTACCAGGAACCCCCATCATGGCAACAGCCAGTTGGTAACCATTCCAGTTAGCCACCAGCTTGGTCCGAACATCCTGAACTGGCCAAGAATCCCAAACTTCCAATTCTTCTACCTTGCCTGATTGGGCATTGCGAGTAGTAGCTGCATCCATATTTCTAATGGCATCCGCCTTAAAGAAAGGAATAGCATAGCGGGGGTCTTGATCAATCAAGGATTGGGCAATATCTGCAAAATTCTTGTAGGTCATTCGAGTACCAGCTTCCGCTGTATCATCGACTCGGACCCTGTTGAGGGCCTCGATTTGGACATCGGTTAACTGATCCAACTGGGCATCTGTAAATCCAGCCTCAGCCACCAACTTTTGAGCTGTCTCTCCCAGTCTTCCATAGTTGGAGCTGGTATAATTTGGAGCAGCTACTGGTGCCTGCTTGGTGTCCGTCAGAACTTCTGGGCTCTCGCCAGTCTTAAGCGAATTTGCATTCTGCTTGTTAGTTCCCTTGTCAGAGACACTAGCTTCTTGGGCTGGATTAGCTGTTTCTGCTACTTCCTTGCCTGCCGGCTGGTCCGCTGGAGTAGGAGCCTCTTGGGCTTTTTCAGGACTAGCTGCTGGGGCTACTTCTGCGGCGGCTGGAGCATTGTAGACTGGTCCTGTTGCAGGAGCCTGACCTTCATCAACCACTACCTGCTTTTCCTCAGTTGGAGCTTGAGCTGCTGGAGCATCTGGAACTCCCTCTGCTGGAGCAGGGGCAGTTTCCTCAGCCAACACTTGGTTGGCACTTGCTAGGCCGACAGCAATACTTGCTACCACCCAGAACTTCCCCTTCTTGTACATCTTTTTCTTCGACGTGTCTTGTCTTTTCATCGGCATTAACCTCCTTTGCCTTTTACACAAACTAAGACTTGGTGGATACACACCTGTCTATCCTCCCCCATTATAATATTTTAAATTTACAAGTTCAATAGAAAATGGTAAAAATTCTGAATTTTCTAAAATACAACACATTTACAAACAGTCTGTCCATAAAAATAAAAAAGAGCCCAAGTGACCACTCAATCGTTTGATAAGGTGGGCTTTCGAGCTCTTCCTAATCTGTCCTTTTCAAGCCAAATTAGACAGTTAGTTTTTCAGATAAAAAAATTTATTTGAACATTATGGGACAATTATCTGTTCTTTAAAAAACAGATAGGGCTTAAAGAAAACTTTATTCCCCTTTATTTTGAGGAAATCGTAAAAATTCCGCAAAAGACCTTGTTCAAATGAAAAAATTAAAACTTTTACTTTTATCTATGAAAGCTATATAAAAATGAAGATGAAAGCAGGCAGATTAGGTTTTCCTGGCCTTCACATTCCCCTAACAAAAAGGGGGCTTCTCTTAGTCTGGTAGGTAGATCATGTCCCAGAGGGTGAGTCGAGGAACTTGAATCAGGAGACCGTAGCTTCCATCTCTCTTGACAACTCGAGCTTTGACTTGTTTCATATCTCCCTTGAGCCAGTCATCGGGTGAGCTAACGTAGACAGACTTGGCTTTTTTCTCAGCCTCTTGCTTGGTCAGGCCGGTCAAAGGATAATAAACAGTTAGGTTTCTTTCTTCCTTGGGCCGTTTATTTTCCGATAGACCGGCCTTATTGGTCCAGTCCGAGTTGATTCCTTGCAGATTGATGAGCTGGATGGTTTGAAAGCCCGGTCCCTTCTTGGTAAAGGTCCAGACTTGGTGACCACAGATGCCCGATTTTTCAGGGTCATTATTATCATCAAAGGAGACTTGCCGGCCAGAACGATTAAAGACCTTGGCTAGGACCTGATCGTTTTCTACCCCATCTCCCCGCAAGAGATTTTGATAGGCGGTGATAAATTGCTGGTAGTTATAGAGCTTACGATTTAGCTCTTCAGAAACTTTCAAGCCCTGGCTGGCGTAGTAGGCCGCATCAAGAATCCCTACCCCGTACTTATGTTTAGAGTTGGCATTGGCGGCGACTGTCATGTGGTAGCCCCCAGCTGCTGCTACGGTCGCGTCCACTAAAAGGGCTGCGTCTGTCTGGAAATACTCATCCTTGGCTGAAGGATTACCGTCTCCTGGCAGTTCCATATAGGCTGCTACAATCAGGGATTTGCCAGATAGTTCCCTGACTTGGTCCACCAAGCGTTTCAAATCTCCATATTCGGTATGGAAACGCCCGGTTCCAGTCTTATTATCGTCCCGATCGCCATTGGCCCAGACCTCGGTGTAGACGACATCCTGCTTGGACTTGGCCAAATCCTTTAGTCCTTGACCGCCTACTGCATTTAAGGTGAAATACTTATTAGGAATCAGGTCCTTGACCCGATTGGTAAAGTGGGCATAGGTATCAGACATCAAAAAGGAATCACTGTTTTTCTTGCTCTGCCTTTGCTCTGAGGTATTGACGCGGGCATCCCCGATGGTGTCGCCCTGCCAACCATCAAAACCAGCCACATCCATGGCCTCCTGCATGGTTTTAGTGATGTAGTTCTGCCAGGAAGGACTGGCTGGATTGTAGTATTCCTGATAGACCTTTAGCTCTTCCCCCTCCTTTAACATGGGGTTGGTCATAGGGCTTCCCTTTTTACCAAAATAATTATCCTCATAGTTATAGACTAGCTGGTCATCTTTGACTGGAATGGCTGGATCAAAATTGGTCCGGGCGCTAATCATATTATAGAGCAGGGCCTTGGCCCCGTCTTGGTGACTCTGCTTGACCAAATCTTTAATAACCTGGCTATCTATCTGGGACTGACTCCACCAGTTCCACTCCTGCTTAAAGACCTGGTCCTCTTTTGAAAAGGGTTGAGTTGGGTGCTGGTAGACATCATAGTAAAAATGGGCATTGATATGCATATTTTTCATTTGTTCAAATTCCTTAGCATATCTGGCCTTGAGCTCAGGCTTATCTAAAATACTATTTTGGTAGTCTTCAGAGCCAGCCACCGTTCCATAACGAGGAAACTTGGTCCAATCGCTTTCAACAGACAAGCCCATAACCTTAGAAGCCATAAGCTGCCTTTGCTGGTCAAGAATGCTGACCTTGACTGCATAGCCAGTATCATTTTTCAGCCAAGAGGCTGGAATGGTGAAAAATTTCTGCAAACTAGCCTCTTTTTCCAAGGAAATCGAGTCTCCGCTCCTCAAAAAGACCTGAGCCTCGATAGCTGAGCCAAGTCTGCGCTGGGCATGATAGACTTCTAGCCGGGCTGTGATAATCTGATCTTGCTTACTGCTGTTAGCAAAGGAGAAGGAAACCGGTACATCCTGCCCCTCCTTAAAGGCCTGGAGGGTGCTGACCGGATCTGACAAGGTCTGATTGTGATCATAGCTATCCTTTATCTTTTCCACAGGGTCTTCGATAGAATTCGAGAAAGAAGCCTTGTCCTTTTTCTGCCGTGCCCTTTCCAGCAGTTCCTGGACCTGGTCTGGAGTCTTTAGGCCCCTTAACTCTCGATTAAAGACCGCTAAGTCTCTTTGACTTAAGCCTAGATTTTGCAGACGATGACTAGCCTCTTCTTTAGCCTTATTTAGAATAGGAAGTTTGTTTTGGTCTGATCGGTCTTGGGCTCGCTTTAGAATCTGGGTCAGGTCAGCCTGGCTTTGAGCCTGCCTAAGCTCCTCAGAAAAAACATCCCAATCCTTCATTCCTAGATCAAAGTCCTGCATTCTCTTTAAACTAGCCTCCCTTTTCTCGTCCAGAGAAGAAAGCGACTCAGGAGGTCCTGCCTCAGCCTTGGGCTCGGCCCCTTTGGGGTCTTCTTTTTTAGTCACCTCTCCCGAGGAAGCGACCTCGATTTTCTCCTCTTTTTCTCTTGCCAAATCCAGTTTATCTTTTGAACCAGCTTTTTCGCTAGCAGTCTTAGCCAAACCAGAATCCCAGCTAAGTTCTGGACCTTGCTGGTCCTGCCGGGCTGGGGATTGGGCTTGTCTGGCTTCTTCCTTAGAGCTCTGATTTTCCTGCTCCTGACCTTGCAAAGCCGATTCCTCCTGTCTGGACTGGCCACTCTTTTCTAGACTCAAGGCGTCTTGAACCTTTATTTGCTCTTCCTTGCTATCAGCAGCAAGCTCCGAAACTCCTAGATTGAGACTAAAGAAGAGTAAGAGCAAGGAGCATTTCCATAAATGTCCCTGCCTAGAATCTTGGCGACAATAGTTTTTCATCTAGCTACTCCTTCCAGCGGCTAAACCGCAGAATAAGCCTTCTTAATGATAATAGCCAGAACCTAGCCTACTTCCTTTTGGACGTAGGAGGCCATTGTCCCTTTCTCCCATACCAATGCAAGATGCCCAAACATAAAATTGGACACTCTTGCTGCCAATGTCCATATTATTGCAAATTTTTTGAATTTTTTCAAGTATTTTTGAAAAATAAAATCAAAAAAATAAAAATGGGAGTGGGACAGCTCCAATAGTCTGGGAGACTATTGGAGCTTGTGAATAAAGTAAGCAAAGCTTATCACAAAAAACTTAAAAGGAATAGTTCGTCAGCTTTCTTGTTTCTAGGCATTCGATGAATGACTTGAAAGAAGGAAAAGACTGGAAACTGTTAGCTTGCAGGAAAGCAAGCATAAAGCGAAAAGACCTTTGACGCGGCTACCGCATCTAGCGCATAAACCGAATGTATTTCAGAAGCCAAAGAACTTTTGTCTCGACCTCTATTTTAAGAAAAAGAAGCTAAACAAAAGTTTAGCTTCTTATCTATAAATCAAATTAAGATTTTTTCTGACGGTAGTTAAGACCGAGAAGAAAGAGTTGGACTCCTAGAGCGGACAGTAAGATGCTACTTACACTACCAGTTTTAGGTAGGATAGTTGTCGGTTTAACTCTCACTTCCTTCTTTGGATTATCTGCACCAATGACCTCAGTTCCAGATCCACCTTGCGAAGGTGAACTCTTCTTGTAGATATAGACGATTTGCGTCCTGCCTTGAGTCACACTTCCCTTTTCAGGAGCTGAAAGTTCAGATAGTTTAACAAAGTCATAACCGGCAAGGGCCTTTTGGCTAGAGCTATAAGACTCACCTACTGGAGCGTCGGTCTTAAGTTCTTCACTTGGGGCAATTTCATTGCCTTGCTCATCTATATACCTTACAACAACATTACCAGTCTGTGCTGGCGTTGCAGCTTTCTTGTAGACATAGACGACTTCTGTTGTCCCTTCTACTACTGTACCAGTGGCAGGGGCAGAGCTGTCTGACAACTTGACGAAGTCATAACCAGCAATCGTCTTTTGACTAGCACTATAAGCCTCACCTACTGGTGCATCAGTTTTGAGGGTCTCGCTTGGAGCGATTTCAGCTCCTGATTCATCCACATATTTGACGGTGACGTTACCAGTCTTTGGTGCTGGACTTACTGTCTTCTTGTAGACATAGATGACTTCTGTTGTACCTTCTACTACTGTACCGCTTGCAGGGGCAGAGCTGTCTGACAACTTGACGAAGTCATAACCAGCAATCGTCTTTTGACTAGCACTATAAGCCTCACCTACTGGTGCATCAGTTTTGAGGGTCTCGCTTGGAGCGATTTCAGCTCCTGATTCATCCACATACNNACTAGCACTATAAGCCTCACCTACTGGTGCATCAGTTTTGAGGGTCTCGCTTGGAGCGATTTCAGCTCCTGATTCATCCACATACTTAACAATGACATTACCAGTCTTTGGTGCTGGCGTTGCAGTTTTCTTGTAGACATAGACAACTTCTGTTGTACCTTCTACTACTGTACCGCTTGCTGGAGCAGAGCCGTCAGACAACTTGACAAAGTCATAACCAGCAATCGTCTTTTGGCTAGCACTGTAAGATTCTCCCACTGGAGCATTGCTCTTCAGAGTCTCGATTGGAGCAATTTCCTTACCCTCTTCGTCCACGTACTTAACAATGACATTTCCGGTCTTGGGCTCAAATTCCCAAGTTCCTAAGAAGTGGACATCTTGACCTTCTACTTGCTTGCTGTCGGCATCATAACCCTTAAAGACCCAGGAACCATCAGCCAGGTCAACCTTGGTTGTTTGAGGTTGATTTGGCGTGAGGCTTTGGCCATTGCTAAAGCCCGCTTCCTTGGTTGGCAACAAATCCGTTACCTCTTTTGGCAAATCCTTGCCTGCTGTGCTACTCTTAAACTCGTAGGTCTTGTTGTAGAGGAGCTGGGTGCTGACCTTATTAGAGATAACAGAGAAGGTATCCGGTTTGAGACTAGCCACATTTTCAATCGGACTAGCATTTTGGGCGCTTACCGTTTGATTGGTCAGGGTCCGATAGCTTACCAGAATTTCTTGGCCGGCCTTACTCTTATCCAGATAGGCTGCTCCCATCTTGACAGTGACGGTTTGTCCCTGCTTTTCAAGGCTATAATCGCTTCCCTCGGTTAGGGTTTGACCTCCAACTTGAACGGTTAAATCTTGGAAATCCAAACGACTATCAAAGCTATCTGTCAACTGCAAGCTATCAAGAGTAGTCATGATATCCTTACCTGGTGTTGGAATAGTGTAGGTAGCTTGATAGGTCACCGTCTGACCTGCTTGGGCAGGGATTTGAGCGGGATTAACTGCCTTAACTGGCGCTTTCATACCACTCTCAATATAAAGGCCAAAAACAGCTGAGGCATAGGCAGTTGAGCGGTAGCCAAAATTGAGGCTATCATTGACCGAGCGCAGGGCCATACCAGATACATTATTTTCCTCATCTGCCCCATTAGTTCCTTGAGTTCCTTCCCAGACAGTCTTGGTCCCATCCTTGACCTCATTTAGGACATTGCGCGTATTGACCAATCGCTTGCTGACGCTGGTCTCATAATTATTGATATAAAAGGACTCTTTCAAGCCATCATTAACTGCATCAATATCTGACGGTTTCATGACCAGTTTCATATCGGAGCTAGATCCATCCGCATACTTGATTTCAGCAGTTACGTCAACATCCACCGCAAAGGCACTATCCATAAAGTAGTTATGCGCCTCATCCATATAAGGAATGTTCCCGATTTCAAAGGAATCCTTGCCCCAATTCTCAGAAATATTAAAGAATTGGACAGCGGTCATGCTTGAATTATCCATCTGCTCTTGCGCTTTACTTGTATTTAAGTACTTTAGGCTCACTCGGTTGATTTTAAGATAAGCATCTACTTGTTTTCCATTGACCGTACCCGCATTGGTAAATTTGAGCGAGAGCAAGTTTTCAAAGACCTGGTCAGCCTTTTTAGACTTATCGACCTTGAGGGCAAAGTTTTGCATGGGGTGCTTTTGAGGATAAGCCAAGCCTCCATATCCCGGGGTTTTCATAAAAAATTCATCAATATTTGACGCTTTTTCTAAGACGGTAAAATTATCCGTGGCCAAATGAAACTGGTAGGGACTAAACTGGGCTAAGTCCGTATCGTCCTTGATTTCACTTAAGGCAAAGGCTCGATTCAGGGGCAACAAGAAAGAAGCCACCACTAGCAAAAGTACTGCGACAACTAACTTTTTGAAGCCCTTATGAATTTTGGGCATATTTTTATTCTCCTTTAATCTTTTCCTCCTCATAAAATACTAAAAAGTATCTCAAGTCAGAGTTTAGTTACAAATCAACTTTAAAAACAACTTTTTGACTTTTAAATCTCTCCCCCTTTTTCCTTGATAAATGTTCACTCCCGGCTCGCCACCTTTATAAGTAAGCAAAGCAGACTAGCAAGCAGAAAGTAGTTAAATAACATTTTTGAACATCTTGCTTCCCCCTATTATATCACTAAAGAAGGGGCCTAGACAAGTAGTTTTTAGAAAAAAATCCACTTAAACTTAGCTTGATCATGCTGACTGACAGCGACTTGGACGTCTAGTAGTAAAAATGACCTAGCAAACATAAATAAATATATTTTTCCAATAAAGAAAAACTGATTAAAAGACATCAAAAAAACTCCAGGAAAGCCACTTAAGGGCTTCCTAGAGTTTTAATTTGTAGCAAGATTTCCTGATTTAAACAGGCTCTTTTAAACTAATTCTTTATCGCTGTCACTAGTTTCCAGGACTGGTGCTTCTGTCTCGGGAGCTTCTTCAATGATTTCAATCTCATTGACTGCTTGAGGCTCCAGATTACGGTAGCGGGCCATACCTGTACCTGCTGGAATAATCTTACCAATGATAACATTTTCCTTGAGTCCAAGCAGGTGGTCCTTCTTACCACGGATAGCTGCATCTGTCAGAACCCGAGTGGTTTCTTGGAAGGAAGCAGCTGATAAGAAGCTGTTGGTTTCCAGAGAGGCCTTGGTAATTCCCATCAGAACTGGACGAGCGGTCGCAGGTACTCCACCAGAGATAACTACATCGCGGTTAGCATCGGTAAAGTCGGTAATATCCATAAGAGTCCCCATGAGTAGATCTGTATCTCCTGGATCCATGACCCGCACCTTGCGAATCATTTGACGGACCATAACCTCGATGTGTTTGTCACCGATTTCTACCCCTTGGCTACGGTAAACCTTTTGGACTTCCGCAAGGAGGTAGGTCTCAACTGACAGAACATCGCGCACTGCCAAGAGGTGTTTCGGTTGGATAGACCCTTCGGTCAGAGCGGCCCCACGAGAGACCTGATCGCCCACTTCCACCTTCATGCGAGCCGTAAATGGCACCACATATTCACCTTGACCTGTTGCCCCTTCCACAAAGACCTTCTTGGTCCGAGTAGAGGCATCTTCTTCGATAGCAGTAACGGTTCCCTTAACTTCTGTGATAACCGCTTCCCCTTTGGGATTTCTAGCTTCAAAGATTTCTTGGACCCGAGGCAGACCTTGGGTGATGTCTTCACTAGAAGCAACCCCACCGGTATGGAAGGTCCGCATGGTCAACTGGGTACCTGGCTCACCGATAGATTGGGCAGCAATTGTTCCGACTGCTTCCCCTACTTCAACGGCATCACCGGTTGCTAGATTGATACCATAGCAATGACGGCAAACCCCGTGGCGGGTGTTACATGTAAAGACGGAGCGGATAGTTACAGCATCAACACCAGCTGCAACAATCTCTCTTGCCTTATCTTCAGTAATCAATTCATTGGCCCCAATCAAGACCTGACCTGTTTCTGGATGTTTAACAGTCTTCTTGGTGTAACGACCAACCAGGCGTTCTTCAAGCGGCTCAATCATTTCCTTACCATCAGCAATAGAAGTGATTAAGAGTCCGCGGTCGGTACCACAGTCATCCTCACGAATAATAACATCTTGGGCCACATCGACCAAACGACGGGTCAGATAACCTGAGTCGGCTGTCTTAAGGGCCGTATCGGTCATCCCTTTACGGGCACCATGGGTTGAGAAGAACATTTCAAGAACAGAGAGACCCTCACGGAAGTTAGACAGGATTGGCAATTCCATAATCCGTCCATTAGGCGCAGACATCAAGCCCCGCATTCCGGCTAGCTGGGAGAAGTTGGAGATATTTCCCCGGGCTCCTGAGTCCATCATCATAACAATTGGATTTTTCGGATCTTGGCTAGCTGTTAGGCGTTTCTCCAGTTTTTCCTTGGCTGAACGCCATTCATCAGTAACGGCATTATAACGTTCATCATCGGTAATCATCCCACGGCGGAATTGCTTGGTAATCTGCTCTACCCGCTTGTGACTTTCCTCGATGATTTCTTCCTTATCATCAATAACTGGAATATCGGCAATCCCCACGGTCAGACCAGCCAAGGTTGAGTGGTAGTAACCCAAGTTCTTGAGGCGGTCAAGCAGGGCAGAAGTTTCAGTTGTCCGGAAACGCTTGAAGATTTCTGCAATGATATTTCCCAAGTTCTTCTTCTTAAATGGCGGATTGATTTCCAACTGCTCGATCGCTTGGTGGATATCTTGACCAGGCTCTAAGAAGTACTTGTCAGCTACACCTTCAGTCAGATTGACATTACTTGGCTCTTGTAGGTAAGGCAACTCGTCTGGCATAATCGCATTGAAGAGGATTTTACCAACTGTTGTCAAGAGCACCTTATGCTTTTGACTCTCAGTCCAAGGCTTGTTGAGGCTGTCCGTAGCAATTCCCACACGGGAGTGCAGGTGAACATAGCCATTTTGTAGGGCCATGACCGCTTCATTCATGTCCTTAAAGACCATGCCTTCGCCTTCACGACCAGCTTCTTCCATAGTCAGATAGTAGTTCCCGAGAACCATATCTTGAGACGGTGTTACAACTGGTTTTCCGTCCTTAGGATTAAGGATATGCTCGGCCGCTAGCATGAGAATGCGGGCTTCGGCTTGGGCCTCTTCAGACAGAGGCACGTGGATAGCCATTTGGTCCCCGTCAAAGTCGGCATTGTAGGCTTCACAGACCAGCGGGTGAAGACGCAAGGCCTTCCCGTCAATCAGAACTGGCTCAAAGGCCTGGATTCCCAAACGATGGAGGGTAGGCGCCCGGTTAAGGAGTACTGGATGTTCCTTGATTACTTCTTCCAGAATATCCCAGATTCGCTCATCACCACGCTCAACCAAGCGTTTAGCAGCCTTAACGTTTTGGACAATATCACGCGCCACGATTTCTCTCATCACAAATGGCTTGAAGAGCTCAATCGCCATTTCACGTGGAACCCCACATTGATACATTTTAAGGGTCGGACCGACAGCGATAACGGAACGACCAGAGAAGTCAACCCGCTTACCGAGCAAGTTTTGACGGAAGCGTCCTTGTTTCCCTTTTAGCATGTGGCTAAGGGATTTGAGAGGACGGCTACCTGGTCCTGTAATCGGACGACCACGACGGCCGTTATCGATCAAGGCGTCAACCGCTTCTTGGAGCATCCGTTTTTCATTTTGGACGATAATTCCTGGAGCATTGAGTTCCAAGAGGCGGGCCAGACGGTTGTTCCGGTTGATTACCCGCCGGTAGAGGTCGTTGAGGTCAGATGCCGCAAAACGGCCCCCATCCAACTGAACCATGGGACGCAGGTCTGGTGGAATAACCGGCAAGATGTTGAGTACCATCCACTCTGGCTTGTTGCCTGACTTGTAGAAGGCATCTAAAACATCCAGACGGCGGACAGCCTTGACCCGTTTTTGACCGGTTGCTGTCTTTAATTCTTCCTTGAGAACCGCAATTTCAGCTTCCAAATCCACTTGTTTCAAGAGGTCCTGGATAGCCTCTGCTCCCATTTTAGCCACAAAAGAGCCTGCTCCGTACTCGCGGAGACGTTCCCGGTATTCTCTTTCGGTCATGATAGACTTGTGCTCTAGTGGCGTATCCTTAGGATCGATGACCACATAGGCCGCAAAATAGATGACTTCCTCCAGGGCACGAGGACTCATATCAAGAGTGAGACCCATACGACTTGGGATTCCCTTGAAATACCAGATATGTGAAACGGGCGCTTTAAGCTCGATATGGCCCATCCGCTCACGACGGACCTTGGCACGTGTCACTTCAACCCCACAACGGTCACAAACAATTCCCTTATAGCGGATTCGCTTGTATTTACCACAGGCACATTCCCAGTCCTTGGTTGGGCCGAAAATCACCTCATCAAAGAGACCTTCTCGCTCTGGTTTGAGGGTCCGGTAATTGATTGTTTCAGGCTTCTTCACTTCCCCATAAGACCATGAACGGACCTTATTGGGAGAAGCTAGGGTGATTTGCATACTTTTAAAACGATTTACATCAACCACTATTTCTTACCTTTCTTCATTTCTTTGCTTATTCTTTGCTGTCAGCGTCAAAGGCTGCTCGCGCTTCTAAGGCTGCTTTTTCACGTGCTTTTTCTAGATCATCTACATGGATAACGTCATCGTCTTCCCCCTCATCGAGGTCTCGAAGTTCGACTTCCTGATCATCTTCATCCAGAACACGCATGTCCAGACCCAGTGATTGCAGCTCTTTTACAAGCACGCGGAAGGATTCTGGCACACCAGGTTTTGGAATTGGTTTTCCTTTAGTGATTGCTTCATAGGCCTTGAGACGACCGTTCACATCATCTGACTTGTAGGTCAAGATTTCTTGGAGAACATTTGAGGCACCGTAGGCTTCTAGGGCCCAAACTTCCATTTCCCCGAAACGTTGTCCACCAAACTGGGCTTTACCACCAAGCGGTTGTTGAGTAACCATTGAGTATGGTCCGACTGACCGAGCGTGGAGCTTGTCATCAACCATGTGGTGGAGTTTAATCATGTACATGACACCTACAGAGACGCGGTTGTCAAAAGGCTCACCGGTCCGACCATCGTAAAGGATGGTCTTGGCATCGCTGTCCATACCAGCCTCACGAACGGTATCCCAGAGATCGTCTGAGCTTGCTCCGTCAAAGACTGGAGTTGCGATATGAATACCCAGGTTGCGAGCCGCCATCCCTAGGTGGAGCTCCATAACCTGACCGATATTCATCCGTGATGGCACCCCGAGTGGGTTAAGCATGATATCAACTGGTGTTCCATCAGGTAGGTAAGGCATATCCTCAACTGGCACAATCCGAGAAACAACCCCCTTGTTACCATGACGACCGGCCATCTTATCTCCGACCTTAATCTTCCGTTTTTGGGCAATATAAACACGAACTAGCATATTGACCCCAGATTGGAGCTCATCTCCATTGGCCCGAGTAAAGATTTTCACATCCCGAACAACACCGTCAGCCCCATGAGGCACACGCAGAGAGGTATCCCGCACTTCACGAGACTTGTCCCCAAAGATAGCGTGGAGGAGGCGTTCCTCTGCTGATAGGTCCTTTTCTCCCTTAGGAGTCACCTTACCAACCAAGATATCACCTTCTTTGACCTCAGCACCGATTCGGATAATTCCCATTTCGTCAAGATTCTTCAGGGCATCTTCACCCACATTTGGAATTTCTCTGGTAATTTCTTCAGGGCCCAACTTGGTATCGCGGGTTTCTGACTCATACTCTTCCAGGTGGACAGAAGTATAGACATCGTCCTTGACCAGACGCTCACTCATGATAACCGCGTCCTCAAAGTTGTAACCTTCCCAGGTCATATAGGCAACGATTGGGTTTTGTCCCAGGGCCATTTCCCCATTTTCCATCGAAGGTCCGTCAGCGATAAAGTCACCTTTTTCAACGTTATCGCCCACTTTAACTAGGGTACGTTGGTTGTAGGCTGTTCCTGAGTTAGAACGGCGGAATTTAGTGATTTGGTAAACATCGAGTGAACCGTCTTCACGACGCACCTCAACCTTGTCCGCATCCGCATAGGTAACAGTTCCGTCATGTTGGGCAATCACTGCTGCACCGGAGTCGTGGGCTGCTTGGTATTCCATACCAGTTCCCACATAAGGGGCCTTAGGATCAATCAAAGGTACCGCTTGCCGCTGCATGTTAGCTCCCATGAGGGCTCGGTTGGAGTCATCGTTTTCAAGGAAAGGAATACATGCCGTCGCTACCGCTACTACCTGCTTAGGTGAAACGTCCATGTAGTCCACTTCGCTAGAAGGGAACTCTTGGTTGTTACCCTGATGGCGTCCCATAACGATGCTTTCCGCAAAGCCACCAGCTTCATTGAGCTTGGAATTGGCTTGGGCTACGATATATTCATCTTCTTCATCAGCTGTCAACCAAACAATCTCATTGGTTACTAGGCCAGCCTTACGGTCCACACGACGATATGGAGTTTGGATGAAACCATACTTATTGAGATGTCCATAAGAAGACAGGTTATTGATCAGACCGATGTTCGGTCCTTCAGGCGTTTCAATCGGACACATCCGACCGTAGTGGGTGTAGTGCACGTCCCGAACTTCATAGCCGGCCCGGTCACGAGTCAAACCACCAGGTCCCAAGGCTGATAAACGACGCTTGTGGGACAGCTCAGACAAGGGATTGTGCTGGTCCATGAACTGGGATAACTGGGAAGAACCAAAGAATTCTTTAATGGCCGCAGTCACAGGACGGATATTGATGATTTGTTGCGGTGTCAAGACTTCATTGTCTTGGACGCTCATCCGCTCACGCACATTGCGCTCCATCCGAGAAAGTCCAAGCCGGACTTGGTTGGCTAAAAGCTCACCAACTGCCCGAATCCGACGGTTCCCCAAGTGGTCAATGTCATCGACCCGACCTAGCCCTTCAGCCAGGTTTAAGAAGTAGCTCATCTCTGCCAAGATATCGGCTGGAGTGACTGTCCGGACCTTGTCAGACGGATTGGCATTGCCAATCACAGTCACCACCCGGTCTGGATCAGTTGGAGCAACAATCTTGAATTTTTGCAATTCAACTGGCTCAAGCAAGACAGCAGAATCGTTAGGAATGTAGGTAATCTTGTTCAAGCCCCCGTCCAATTGCTCTGCAATCGAGTCAATCACACTACGGGTCATCACTGTCCCTGCTTCTACTAGAATTTCTCCAGTTTCAGGATCCACCAAAGGCTCCGCGATGGTTTGGTTGAGCAAGCGACTCTTAATATTTAGTTTTTTGTTAATCTTATAGCGACCAACAGCTGCCAAGTCATAGCGGCGTGGGTCAAAGAAGCGGGCAATCAAGAGACTGCGAGAACTTTCGGCAGTCTTAGGCTCACCTGGACGCAGGCGCTCATAAATCTCCTTGAGGGCCTCATCTGTTCGAGAGTCCATTGGATTTTTATGAATATCCTTCTCGATTGTATTGCGGACCAAATCGCTGTCGCCAAAGATATCGAAAATTTCATCATCACCAGAAAAACCAAGAGCCCGTACAAGCGTTGTAAATGGAATCTTCCGAGTACGGTCAATTCTGGTGTAGGCAATGTCTTTTGAGTCCGTTTCCAACTCCAACCAAGCACCCCGGTTAGGAATGACAGTTGAGCCATAGCCAATCTTTCCGTTCTTGTCTACCTTATCATTAAAGTAAACACCCGGAGAGCGGACCAGCTGGGAAACGATAATCCGCTCACCCCCATTGATGATGAAGGTTCCCATCTCGGTCATCAGTGGAAAATCACCAAAGAAAACTTCCTGGGTCTTAATCTCACCGGTCTCCTTGTTGATTAGGCGGAAGGTTACAAAAATAGGTGCTGAATAGCTGGCATCGTGAATCCGAGCCTCTTCCAGCGTATATTTAGGTTCCTTGATTTCATAACCAACGAATTCCAATTCCATTGTTTCAGTGAAGTTTGAGATTGGAAGAACATCCTCAAAAACTTCTTTCAAGCCATGATCCAGAAAATCCTTGAACGAGTCGGTCTGGATTTCAATCAAGTTTGGTAAATCAAGAACCTCTTTAATCCTTGAGAAACTACGACGAGTACGGTGCTTACCGTATTGAACTTCATGTCCTGCCAAGATATTAGCTCCTTTATATAAGATACAAAGCCCGTAAAGAAAACGAAGAAAAAATAGGCGGCCGAACAGGAGTGGCTAGCAACTCCGTTGTGAGACCCCCGCAAGGACAACTAGCTTGGAGGTGGCGCTTGAGCTTACCTACAAGCAGATGTCTACTGCGTCTGGAGTTCACCACTAGTCCATTAGCGAATTTTTCAAAGTTTTTAGGGCGTGTTCAGTTAAATAGGTCTACGAGACGGTCATATCTCATCTATTTTGATTTGGTCAACCAAAACATTCCTTTGTCCTTTTTGTCTGAATTTTTAGAATCATTAAGTGTTGATAACAAGACTCTTTTTTTCTAAAAATAGGCACAAAAAGAGCAGCTAAATCGGACTGTAAAAGTTTGATTTAACTGCTGTAAGCTCTTTTGGACAATATTTCAAAAAAGCAGACGACAAATGATTGGTATCATTATATCCTATTTCCTCGAAAAAAGCAAGTCTCCCAAGGATTTAGAAAACGTTTTTAATCACTTTTTTTGCTTTTTCTTATCGACCACCTAGAATGGCTGACCAGGCTCTTTGATAGTCGCTGTCTGTACCACCAATTCCAAAACGATAGCTAGTGGTCGGAGCTCCATTTTTGGCCCAGTAGCTGGTCACGGTCTGACCGCCGACATTAACTTCACGACCATTGATATTGACCTTGCCCGGTTTTTCTCCTGTCGACTTAAGAACTTCTGACTTGACGACGCTAGAGTCTAAAGCAAATTTCTTATTGACTCCCCAGAGGTTGGGGTCGGCCTGGTGGATGGCATTTACAAGATTGGCCATGTAGCCAGCATTGTTATTATAGCCCGTCAAAGGAGCCATAGGTGAATTATCATCATGACCAATCCAGCCTCCTAGGGTCAGGTTAGGGGTGGATAGCATCAGCCACATATCACCATTGATATTGGTTGTCCCAGTCTTACCAATCCAGTCTGCACCAGCTAGACTCCCATTGACCTGGGCCAGACGGGATTTGAAGGTGGTTGTATTACCCGAATTCAGAACTCCCCGCATCATTTCCTGCATAATGGTCGCTGCAGCTGGACTGTATATCTGAGCAGAGCTATCCTTGTGCTCATAGATTACCTGACCTTTCCTATCTGTGATTTTGGCCACCATATAGCCCTTTTTGTAGGAGCCATTATTAGCTAGGGTTTGGAAACCATTGGTATGTTGGGCGACAGAAACCTCTATCCCCCCTCCCATAGGTAGGCTCTCAATGCTATAGTTATCAATATAGTAGCCCATTTTTTCCATATAGTCCTTGACATTGACTCCCTTTTCCTGGAGCAGTTTATAGGTCCAGTAGGCTGGGATATTCCAAGAGGTATTGAGGGCCTCGGCCAAGTCCATCATGGCTGTCCCCCGACTATCAACGTGCATAATCGGGTCTCCGCTTGAAAAGTTGGTTGGATAGTTTGAAAGGACACTGGCACTTCCCATCAAGCCCTGGTCAATAGCGATTCCATAAGCCAGGATAGGCTTAATAGTTGATCCTGGAGAACGCTCTGTATCAAAGGCATGGTTGTTTTGATTGCTAGCATAGTCTCGACCACCAATGAAGCCCAGAATGGCCCCTGTTTTATTGTCCATCAGGACATTCCCTACTTCTATCTGCCCTGTTCCATCATCAAGCATAGAGCCAAAGTTTGCCACTGCCTCTTGCATGGCATTATGGACATTCTTATTGATAGTCGTTTTGACCGTATAGCCCCCCTCGCTCAATTCTCGAGCGGCCAATTCCTTATAGGCCTTGACAGTCGCATCATTTTTAAGCTCTTGGCGGCTTACATTATCCCGCTGGATCAGGTAGTCATACATGACGTCTTGAGCCTCGGATAGGGTAGCATAATAGAGATAGCCCTTGGAAGCATTAGAAACATTTTGGCCAGGCAGGAAATCCTGACTTACATCATAATCCTTGTAAAGATTATACTCCTCTCCAGTCAGGGCACCCGTCCGATACATATTGTAAAGGACATCCTTAGCCCTATCTAGGCCTAAGGCCATTTCCTCTGGGCTTTTTTTCTCCCCACTGGCTGTGTAAGGAGAGTAGCTAATAGGACTTTGGGGTAGGCCGGCAATAAAGGCTGCCTGGGGCACCGTCAAATCCTTGGCCGATTTCCCAAAGAGGCCCTTGGCTGCCTCCTCTACACCTGCTATATTCTGCCCCTTATTATTGCGACCAAAAGGTGAGACATTGAGATAGGTCGTCAGGATATCATCCTTGGTCATATAACGCTCCAAGGCCAGGGCATCAACAATCTCCGTCGCCTTACGGCTAAAGGTTGGTGCATCCCCCACCACCTGCTGCTTAATCAACTGCTGGGTCAGGGTAGAACCACCGCTGGATGAGCCAACACCGATAACCGAGCCCAGGGTCGCCCTTAGTACAGCCTTGGGTACGACTCCTTTATGGGTCTCAAAATTTTCATCCTCTGTGGCAATCACAGCTTTTTTTACATTTTCTGAAATAGCCGAGCTATCCACAGTCACCCTAAGCAGATCGCTATCAATACTAGAAATCAAGCTCCCGTCAGCATAAGTCAAATCCGAGATGGCCGAGATATTTTGGACCTTCTTGACCAGGCTTTCCTTATCAGGGACCTGGACCTTGTCAAAAAGATTGGCCGCGTAACCCAGGGACAAGCCCAGACCAAACAAGCCACCCAAAAAGACCAGGACAAAGGCCACATTAGACAATAACTTTAGGGTCCGAAGCATGATCGCTCCAATGTCTAAAATGGACCAACCTTCCTGATTTCTTGACTTTCTTTTCTTTTTAGATATATTTTTAGCCAGGTTTCGCCCTAAGCGCTGGCCCTTTTCTAAAAATTCTTTCCACATTGTATATATTCCTCGCACTGCCTATTATAGCAAATTTATCCTATTTATTACAAGGTAGAAGAAAGGAAGGACTATTTTTAACCATCTTTTAATAAAGTAAATTGCTATTTAGCTATATTATGTTACAATAAGGGATAAGAAACTTTTTAAGGAGCGAAAGATGCACATTTTTGATGAGTTAAAGGAACGTGGTCTGATTTTTCAGACAACCGATGAAGCCGCCCTGCGCAAGGCCTTGGAAGAAGGAAGCATCTCCTACTATTCAGGTTATGATCCAACTGCTGACAGCCTGCACCTAGGTCACCTGGTTCCCATTCTTGTTTTGCGCCACCTACAATTGGCAGGCCACAAGCCCTATCCCTTGGTCGGTGGAGCAACTGGTCTGATTGGCGACCCTTCTTTTAAAGATAGCGAACGCAGCCTCCAGACCAAGGAAACCGTTGACGGTTGGGTCAAGAGTATCCAAGGACAGCTTTCCCGCTTTTTGGATTTTGAAACGGGAGACAACAAGGCCCAAATGGTCAATAACTATGACTGGTTTTCTGATATTAGCTTTATCGACTTTCTGCGCGATATCGGCAAGTACTTTACCGTCAACTATATGATGAGCAAGGAATCCGTTAAGAAACGGATCGAAACAGGAATTTCCTATACCGAATTTGCCTACCAAATTATGCAAGGTTTTGACTTTTACGAGCTCAACCGCAAGCACAATGTGACCCTGCAAATCGGCGGGAGCGACCAGTGGGGCAATATGACTGCAGGTACCGAGCTGCTCCGCCGCAAGGCCGACAAGACCGGCCACGTCATCACCGTCCCCCTCATTACCGATGCGACTGGTAAGAAATTTGGAAAGTCCGAGGGCAATGCCGTCTGGTTGGACGCCGATAAAACCTCTCCTTATGAAATGTACCAGTTTTGGATGAATGTCATGGATGCAGATGCTATCCGCTTCCTCAAAATTTTCACCTTCCTGAGCTTGGAAGAAATCGAAGAGATTCGCCAACAGTTTGAGGCTGCTCCCCATGAACGCCTGGCCCAAAAAATCTTGGCAAAAGAAGTGGTCACCCTAGTCCATGGAGCCAAAGCCTACCAAGGCGCCCTCAAGATTACCGAGCAACTCTTTGCAGGAGCAATCAAAAACCTTTCTGTCAAGGAATTAAAGGAAGGCCTAAAAGGCGTGCCAAACTACCAGGTAAAGGCTGATGACCAGCTAAACCTAGTTGATATCCTCGTAACTGCCGGAGTCGTTTCTTCTAAGCGTCAAGCTCGGGAGGATATCCAAAACGGAGCCATTTACATCAATGGTGACCGTATCCAAGACCTGGATTACAGTCTAAAGGACAGCGATAAGCTCGAAGGCCAACTGACCGTTATCCGCCGTGGTAAGAAAAAATACTTTGTTCTCACTTACTAATTTACTAAGAAAAAACGAGCGCAAGCTCGTTTTCTACTCTAGAGGAAATCCTATGTTAAGTCCCAAACTCCAGCGTTTTGCTGCCGGCCAGCTCCTCTTTAGCTGCCCCTTATGCCAGCAGGACCTCCAGCTAGTCGACGCCAGTCTCAAGTGCCCCCAGGGCCATTCCTATGATTTAGCTAAATTTGGCTATGTCAATCTGGCTCCCCAAGCCAAGGTCTCCAATGATTATGACCAGTCTTCCTTCGAGCAGAGGTCCCTTATTTTGGAGGCTGGTTTTTACCAGCACGTTCTGGACACCATTGTCCTGCATTTAGAAAGACAAAAGAACCTTCATAATCTGCTAGATATTGGCTGTGGCGAAGGCTACTACGCCCGCCAGCTTCAGAGAAGGTTAACCTCTGACATCTATGCTTTTGATTTATCCAAGGCCTCTGTCCAGCTAGCTAGCAAGCTTGATTTGTCTCGAACAGTTAAATGGTTTGTAGCTGACCTAGCCCGCCTACCCCTGCAAGACCAGTCTATGGATGCCGTCTTAGACATCTTTTCCCCTGCCAATTACCAGGAATTTCAGCGGGTCCTAAAAAAAGACGGCCTGCTCTTAAAGGTCATTCCCAATGTTGACCATCTACTAGAAATCAGACAGCTAGCCCAAGACCAGCTTAGACAGAAAGACTACTCCAATCAGAAGGTCTTGGAGCATTTTAGTAAGCACTTTGAGCTCCTTGACAAGCAGACAGTCAGCCGGATCTTCCCCTTAAATGACAACCAACGTCAGGCCTTTCTAGCCATGACGCCCCTACTCTTTCATGTGGACCAGAGCCAAATCGACTGGACCCAACTGACAGAAATCACCGTATCAGCCAGCCTCCTACTAGGCCGAGCCAAATAGATCCAACAGCGCTTGATTTAGGCCCAACTCCTAGAAAAGTCTTTCGCCAAACAAGATAAAAAATTCATACAAGACAAGGCCCCTTGGACTTGGAATTGTTTCCCAAGCCCAAGAGGCCTTTATTTACAGTCTTGCTTTTATTTTTTAGTCCCCTAGGCAGGCACCATTGCTAGCAATGACATCCTTATACCAGTAGAAGGATTTTTTCTTGGACCGCTTAAAGCTTCCCTTGCCTTCATTGTCTCGGTCCACATAGATGAATCCGTAGCGCTTCTTCATCTCGCCTGTTCCTGCCGAAACCAGGTCAATACAGCCCCAGGTTGTGTAGCCCCAAAGGACCACTCCATCCTCGTTAATAGCCTGTCGCATAGCCTTAATATGAGCTGCTAGATAGTCAATCCGATAGTCATCTTCCACATAGCCATTTTCATCTGGGTGGTCAATAGCTCCCAGACCATTTTCTACGATAAACATTGGCTTTTGATAACGATCCCAGATAATATTCAGGGTAATCCTTAAACCTAGCGGGTCAATTTGCCAGCCCCATTCAGAAGAAGGAAGATAGGGATTTTTGAGCGAGGCAAAGACATTGCCCTCGGTCTCCTCAGAAGCCTCTGGATTAGCGGCCGCTACTCGACTAGAATAGTAGGAGAAGGAGATAAAGTCTACAGTATGCTCTTTGAGTAGGCTCAGGTCCTCCTCAGTCATTTGGAGCTTTAAGCCCAGTCTTTCCCAATACTTCTTAGCATAGTTGGGATATTCACCCCGAGCCTGAACGTCGATAAAGAAGAAGTTTTCATGGTCCTCCTGCATGGCCTGCCAAACATCTTCTGGATTGCAAGTTCTAGGATAGCACTGGCCGGCCGCCAACATACAACCCACCTTATTTTCTGGGTCAATTTCATGGGCTAATTTGGTCGCAAGACTTGAGGCTACTAGCTCATGGTGGGCCGCCTGAAACTTGACTTCTTCCTCATTCTCTCCTTCTTCAAAGCAAATCCCTGCCCCCATAAAAGGAGCATGAAGGAGCATGTTGATTTCGTTAAAGGTCAGCCAATACTTGACCAGACCCTTGTAGCGAGTAAAGAGGGTTCGGCAGAGCCGCTCATAAAATTCCAAGAGCTTGCGATTGCGCCAACCACCGTATTCCTTAATCAAGTGCATGGGGCAGTCAAAGTGGGTAATGGTTACCAGAGGTTCAATTCCATATTTATGGCACTCCTTAAAGAGGTCCTCATAGAATTTCAGCCCTGCTTCATTGGGCTCTAACTCGTCCCCTTTAGGAAAAATCCGACTCCAGGCAATGGACAAACGATAGGTTTTAAAGCCCATTTCACCAAAGAGAGCGATATCCTCCTTGAAATGATGATACATATCAATGGCTTCCTGGGCAGGGTAAAAGTAACCCTCTTCAAAGTCAAACATCTTCTTGCGCCCTGTGATAATAGCCAAACGATCTGGGCCGATAGGTACCACATCAACATTAGCTAGACCACGACCATCCTCCTGATAGGCCCCCTCACATTGATTGGCAGCGGTTGCGCCACCCCAGAGGAAGCCAGCTGGAAAACTTAATTTTTCTGACATAAGAGCACCTCATTTACCTTATTTATTTTACGATAACTATATTATACTCTATTCTAAATGATAAAACTTGCAGAATAACACGATATCCTAATACTATTCTATGATTAGCCTTAAATATAGGTCCTCAATTTTTCGGCCAGACGAGCATAGCCGGCAATGGTCAAATGAACACCATCAATGGTAAAATCAGCTGCCAGCTGGCCCTTTTCATCTAAGAGGAGGTCATAAAGATTGAGGAAGGAGGCATTGTGATAGTTCTGAACCAGATCTTGATAGGCCTGATTGAGCGCTTGAATCCGAGCATTGGTTCTAATATAAACCGTATTGCGATAAGCCTCTCCCTCATTAACCGGTAACACCGACAAGAGATAAATCTGGGTCAGGGGGTAGTCACGCGCAATTTCCTGGATAATCGCCTCTAGATTAGCTAGACTTTCCTTAAGTGCTAGGTCCTCTCCAATATCGTTGGTCCCAATCAGGATAAAAATCTTATCTAAAGCCTGACCGAAGAGTAAAGAGTCTAAATGCTGACGCAAGAGGTAGGACTTATATGCCCTAATCCCACGATTAACCAGCACCTTAGATGTCTTTAGTAACTCGTGCAGGGGAAAGTATTCAACAATCGAATCTCCCAAAAAAATCACAGCTGGCTCCTTGATTGCTAGAGCATTCAAATCCTCATAATTTTTCTGAATCTGGGCCTGTTCTTTTAAAATCCAATTATCCAATAATTTGACAGCCATCTTTCCGGCTCCTTTCATTTTCTTCTTCTAGTATAATACCTTTCGGTAAAAAAAGCACCCTAAAAGATTGCTCAAGGAAATGTCAAAAAGCCCCTTTTCTTTCTGGAACTTTTATATTATAATCGTAACTAGATTTGACTGAAAAGGAAGGTTGCTCAAGGCTAGTGACTTTCTAGCCCTCAAGCTTTAAAGGAGAAGATTATGGCTATTCGTAATAAAAAAGAAGTTTCTTTCCCCCGCTACCAACAAATCGCCGTAGCAATCGCCGAGCGCATCGTTGATGGTAAATATGCCGTCGGCAGTAAAATCTATGCCCGCTCCACCCTGGCTAGCAATTTCAATGTTTCGCCCGAAACAGCCCGCAAAGCCATCAATGTCTTGGTAGATTTGGAAATCATGGAAGTCCGTCATGGTAGTGGCGCCTATATTTCCTCCAAGGAAAAGGCCAAGCAATTTCTTGAAAGCTATCAAAATGTCAACTCCCTGCAAGACTTGAAAAACAAACTCAACCAAAGCATTAAAAAACAGGAAGAAGAGTTTGGCAACTTTTCCCAGCTCCTCAATCAACTCTTGACCAGAACCAAGGATATCCAACAGCGCTTCCCCTTCAATCCTTACGAATTGGTCCTGACCTCAGAAGCCTTGAACCTAGGAAAAACAATCAATGAGCTCAACATCTGGCACTCTACCGGAGCGACCATCTTGGCTGTTCAACAAGGGGAGGAATTACTCATTTCACCCGGCCCCTATACCAAACTAGAGAGTGGCCATACCATCTACTTTGTCGGCAGTGAACTCTCTGTCGGTCTCATGCACAACCTCTTTTTCAATGATAGCAAGGAGGAAGATTAAGACCTCTAAAAAGACCAGAACTAACAGAAAGATTGGGATAACAAGTCCCTGAGTCCTTCTGCTAGATTTGGTCTTTTTGTTTTATCAGTCTGAACTTCTAAAGCTCAAAACAAGCTTGACTAAGACTAGTCTTAGCAAGGGACCAGCTTCTTTAAGCTGACTTTACTTGGCTTTTCGATAAGCCTGAATGACCTTCAAGGCCCGCTTTCTCGTCTTGATGTTAGGACTCTTCAACTGCCGGTAGGCAGTAGCTAAGGCTATTTTTTCCATCATCTTCCTCCTCTCTTGCTTAAGATTTAGAAAAATTTTTCTTTTTTATTATAAACAAAATTACTTAACCAGTCAAGTAATTTCCCTAGCTTCCAATCTCCTTATTTGACAAAGTGCCCATACCGTGTTATACTATTGTGGTCTCTAAAGTGACAACCTTGATTTTAAAATGTGTAGTCACTTGCGAATTTGAGTGTTCAGTAAACATTTTTAGGCTAAGGAGCAGTGAAAAATCAGAGCATTGCCTTTCGCAATAGCCATGAAGCAGTCTGTCGACGGGCTCGGTATCTTACTAATTGAACACGGGCTAAAATCCTAGTAAAAAAGACTCGCTTGCCTTGCTTAATCGAAGCGGTGCTAGAGTTGCGCAGTAGCTGTCTGCTAGTTGCCATCGTCACTAGTGACTTGCCACCTAGCTAGGCAGCTTTGCCTAGGTTTCGCAACGAAATTCTAGCGAATTTCTGCTCAGCCTGATATTTTTCCGTAGCCCTTGCGAGTTTTACTCGCTTAGGGATATGGATGCTGGCGAGAGGAACTCTCGCGCAGTGCTCTCGTTTTTCGACATTTTACAAGCAAAACGATAATTTTTGCTTATAAAATTAATGCAGACTGTAGAAAGGACACGCTAGTGGCTTTCGTTTCAGAGCATTGCCTTTCGCAATAGCGATGAAGCAGTCTGCTAACGCCCTTTGTATCTTGTAATTGAACACGGGCTAAAAGCTCGGAAAATAGATAAATCTTCCTAGAAGCTGGAGCTTCTTCGTTAGATTTCCTAATTTTCAGTCGCTTTTTATACGCCCTTTGTATCTTATAATTGAACACGCCCTAAAAACTTTGAAAAAAAGATAAATACTCCTAGGAGCTGGGGCTCCGTCGTCGTATTTCCTATTTTTTCTTCGTTTTCTTTACGGGCTTTGTATCTTATTTAAGGAGTTATTTTTTGTATAAGTTAGAAGTTAGTCATTTGACTAAAATATTTGGTAAAAGGCAAAAGCAGGCCTTAGAAATGGTCCAAGAGGCCAAAAATAAAACGGAAATTTTGGAGAAAACCGGGGCTACGGTTGGGGTTTATGATGTCAACTTTCAGGTCAAGGCTGGCGAAATTTTCGTGATTATGGGCTTGTCAGGTAGTGGGAAATCTACCTTGATTCGTCTTCTCAATCGACTAATTGACCCAACTTCTGGTGATATTTTTATCGACGGGCAAGATGTAGCCAAGATGAATGAAGAGGAATTACGGGAAGTCCGTCGTCATAAGATTAACATGGTCTTCCAAAACTTCGGTCTCTTCCCCCATCGGACTATTTTAGAAAATACGGAATTTGGTTTAGAGGTTAGGGGCGTTGAGCAGGAAGAACGGACCCGCTTGGCTGAGCAGGCCTTGGAAAATTCTGGTCTACTGGCCTTTAAGGATCAGTATCCGGACCAATTATCCGGAGGAATGCAACAACGGGTCGGCCTAGCACGCGCCCTAGCCAACAATCCTGATATTCTCTTGATGGACGAGGCCTTCTCTGCCTTAGACCCCCTCATTCGTCGGGAAATGCAAGATGAACTCTTAGACTTGCAAGCTGAACAAGAAAGAACCATTATCTTCATCACCCATGACCTTAATGAGGCCCTAAGAATCGGAGACCGCATTGCCATTATGGCTGACGGTCAGATTATGCAAATTGGGACGGGTGAAGAAATCTTAACCAATCCTGCTAATGACTTCGTGCGAGAATTTGTCGAAGATGTAGACCGCTCCAAGGTCCTAACTGCTCAAAATATCATGACCAGTCCCTTAACGACCAATATCGATATTGACGGTCCGACCGTTGCTCTTAACCGGATGAAAAAAGAAGAGGTCAGCATGCTTCTGGCAGTAGACCGCAAAAGACATCTTAAGGGGAGTTTGACCGCCGAGGCTGCCAGAGATGCCCGCAAGCAACATTTGGCCCTGGCCGAGGTTATCGATAAAAATGTCCGTAAGATTGATCCAGATACCCTGATTACCGATATTTTCCCCTTGATTTACGACTCACCAGCTCCTATGGCTGTGGTCAATAAAGAGGATAAACTCATCGGTGTTATTATCAAGGGACGGGTGATTGAAGCCTTGGCTAATACCAATGATGCTGAGGAATAGAGAGGTGTTACTTTGAATATTTTACAACAGCCTATCCCTCTTGCCCAATGGGTGGAAGGCTTTACCAACTGGTTAACTAGTACTTTTTCTGGGCTCTTTGGCTTCTTGCAGGCCTTGGGCAATGCGATAATGAACGGGATTACTGAAACCTTACTTTTTATCCCGCCCCTTCTCTTTATCGCCCTCCTAAGTCTTTTGGCCTATATCGTATCCAAGCGAAAATGGGGCCTGACTATTCTAACCTTTCTTGGACTCCTCTTTGTCTACAATCAGGGGCTCTGGGAAAACCTGATGAACACCATTACATTGGTGATTGTATCTAGTATCGTGTCCATCGTCATCGGAATCCCCTTGGGAATCTGGATGGCCAAGAGCAATCGGATGGAAGCGCTTATCAAGCCCTTGCTGGACTTTATGCAGACCATGCCAGCCTTTGTCTACCTGATTCCTGCTGTAGCCTTTTTTGGTATCGGTATGGTCCCAGGTGTCTTTGCTTCGGTTATCTTTGCCCTGCCACCAACCGTCCGCTTTACCAATCTAGCTATTCGTCAAATTCCGACAGAGCTAATCGAAGCCTCCGACTCATTTGGCGGAACCAACCGACAGAAGCTCTTTAAGGTGGAGCTCCCCCTTGCCAAGAATACTATTTTAGCCGGGGTTAACCAGACTATTATGCTGGCCCTATCCATGGTTGTTACTGCCTCAATGATTGGGGCGCCTGGCCTGGGACGAGGAGTCCTATCGGCCCTCCAACACGCTGATATTGGAGCTGGTTTTGTCAGCGGGGTCTCACTGGTTATTTTAGCCATTATTATCGACCGCTTTACACAAAACCTCAATCAGGACCAAGTCGCTAAAAGTCCTGTCACCAGTAAGGATAAAAAGAAAAGAAGACTGGTTTGGCTGGCCGTCATCGCAGCCTTCCTCCTAGCCTTTATCGGTAAGGAACTACAAAAAAATCAAGAAGCCCAAAAAGAAAAGGTCAATCTGGCCTATGTTGAATGGGATTCTGAGGTAGCTTCTACTAATGTGGTGGCCGAGGTCTTAAAAGAAATGGGCTACAAAGTCACTATCACTCCTCTAGACAATGCTGTTATGTGGAAGTCAGTAGCTAATGGTGAAGCCGATGCCATGGTATCAGCTTGGTTACCAACTACCCATGCCAGCCAATATAAGGAATACCAGGATAAGATTGTTGATTTAGGGCCAAACCTAGAGGGGGTGCGGGTAGGTCTAGTTACTCCAGACTATACATCTGCCAAATCCATTGCCGACTTAAGCAATCAGGCCAAAAAGACCATTACTGGTATTGAGCCTGGAGCAGGAGTCATGAAGGCCGCTGATGAGACCCTCAAGGCCTACCCTAACCTGCAGGACTGGAAACTGTCCTCTTCATCTACCGGAGCCATGACTATCGCCCTGGAGCAGGCTATTAAAAACAAGGAAGACATTGTCATTACCGGCTGGTCCCCCCACTGGATGTTCTCCAAATACAAACTCAAGTATCTGGAAGACCCTAAAGGTAGCATGGGAGGCAAGGAAGCTATCCACACGATTAGTCGAAAAAATCTCGACAAGGATCTACCCAAGGTCTATAAGTTGCTGGATAAATTCAAATGGAGCCAAAAGGATATGGAAGAAGTCATGCTAAAAATCAATGAAGGCGCTAGTCCTGAAAATGCTGCCAAGGAATGGATTCAAAAGCATAAGAAAGAAGTTGATAACTGGAAGAAATAAACCAAGACTGGTAAATTAAGACATCGAATGCCCTTATCAGCTAGAAGAAGATAAAGGACTAGATAGCCAAAAGAGTCTGGGAATTATTTCCAGATGAAGCAAAAGGCGTGAAATCAACGTTTCTAATACGTAGGATTTCACGCCTTTTCTTATGCTCACAAACTAGGAAACAATCAAAATATGAATTTTTCATCTCTTTTTGTAGACTAATATAGGAAAACTACTACTAGCTTTTCTACTAAGAACCGACTACTTATATTTAGAGTATAAATCTTCTGGATAATGATCGCTTCGATACACTGGAGAATCTAGGTCTAGAAGGAGATATTTATTAGGAGAGCTTTCCGAATCATTCCAGGTCACATCTACCACCTTCCACTTACCGTCTACTTGCACATAGTTCCAAGCATGACGACCTCCTGTAGAGACATTACCTGTCACATAGAGGCTCTTTAATCCTGCTTTTACAGCCAAGATATTAAAGGCCTTCGCATAACTTGCGCAGACTCCTCGTCCTTCTATCAGGGCCCCTCTAGTTTTCCACGCACTTTTATCTACCAATTCTCTTATCATATCATTGATTTTTCCATCTTCCCCTGCCTGTTTTTCTTGGGCTTCCAATTCTTTATATTTATTGTAGGCATCATAATCATAAGTTACATGGTCCACCAAATATTGGTTGATTGCTTCAACCTTGTCCTTATCACTCATTCCATCCTTAATGATATCCTGTACTATTTCTTTAGCCTTCTTATTGTTCTCCTCTGCTGCTTTTTTAGCTTTTTCTTCATAGCTTACTTCTAGGACCTTTTCTGAATAGGAATAAACACAAGATTTTGCCTCGGGCAGTTCAGGATTGGTAGCAGCCACACGCTCCATGGAAGCCATGATGTCGCTATAGTTGAGCTCTGGGAACTTACTCATATCTATATAGTTAGCCTCGCTAGCCAGGGCCTTGCCTAGATATTCTTCAGCAGCAGTCTGGGCTTTAACGATGACATTGATATCTTGGACATCGCGGACGATCTTTTTACCCTTCAGGTCCAAATCTGCGTCCTTGACATCAACATAGACATCACTAACCCCTGAACGGTCTTTTTCAGCTATTTTTTTGTTTAAGTCTTCTAAGATTTGAACTACTTCTTCCTTGGTCTTGGAAGAGTTGGTGACCTTAAATTTATATTTAATGGTCGGCAAGCCTCGCACTGAGACTTGAATCAAGAACTTACCTTGGGCGTTAACCGTGAGCGAAGCAGTATCATACTGGAGGGGGAACTTGCGGAGCTTACCATCCCGCATCATAACTGGGGCTTCTTCAGGTAAGCCTTTTTCACCTATTTTATTTAAATAGTCATGTTCAAAAGCCTTATAATCTATGAATTCGGGACTTTCCTTGGCAAACTTGTCTGAAGAAAGATAGTTACTCATGCTACCAAAGATTTTACCATCCTTAAGCGGAACAACGATAATCTCATAAGGTTTAGCCTCGGTAATAATCTTGCTTTCATCCGCTGATAAGGGACGCTCATAGGCTTCCAGGGTACGAGCGGCCTCTTGATCTTCCTTAGGGACATCTCCATGGTCGGCCGGATAGGGCGTCCGATAAAGGGTACTCTTGACCCGATCTATTTCCTCATACTTATGCAGGACCTCTGTCCAACCGCCCTTGTTCTTATTTTTAGCGATAGGTTCGGCCTTGATGATGGAATAGCTGTCAGCCCCAGGGACTTCTCCCCATTCTAACTGCATCCGACCATCAGAAAGCAAGGTCTGCTTGACCGTCAGCTGGGCTTGCTTCTTCTTATCTTTTTTAACCTCGACTACCCATAGTTTAGGCTTGGCCAACTTTTTACCGCTCTCCAAGTCGTTTGATTGTAGGACGTAGAGCTTACTAAAGGAACCCCAGCTTCCAGTCTTATTGTCATCTGTGCTGATAAGATTCAAGGTTTTATGTTGGTTTAAACTTCGGTTAGGGGCAACATAACCTTTAATATCAAGCGGGCTAATGTCAATCCCTTTTTTCTTAGTAAAAGCATAGTTACTTGTTAATAAGCGCTTGAGTTCTGCATCTCCATAAACCTTAAACATGGAATTATAGGGATTTCCTTGCTTGTGACCATCCTCTATCTTAGAAGAGACAGTCAGTTTACTAGGGAAGTAAATGTTCTCGTTTTCGTTAACAGTGATAACCTTATCCTGGATTTCATAAGGCATCTTCTTTTCATACTTTTCCTTAAGTTGAGCGATACTCGAACTACCCTGTTTTCCCTGCTGGTTTGTGCAAGCACCGATTAGCAAAGTGAAAACTAGCATCATTAAGAAAAATCTAGTTTTTTTCATAGATGTCCTCCTTAAACTACCAAAAAAGAGAGAGCAGTATCAAAGGACAGAAGACCTTAAGAAAGCTCAAGGCTACTTCTGCTTTTAATACCTACCCCCCCTGGATAGTTAGTTATTCAATTTATACTTTTATTATATGATTTTAAAAAAGGCATGTCAAGAAAAAAATGAGAAGGTTTTCAAAAGGGGATTTTCTAACGACTTGAGGCAAAAGTTCCTTCTAAAAACCAGCCACTAACAAGTAAAGGGCCCTTTCATTTGTAGCCAACTAGTCCTCATAGAGGCTCTGACCATTCGTCTCAATGACCTTCTGGTACCAGCCGAAGGATTTCTTTTTATAGCGGTTAAGACTGCCACTACCATCATCATTTCGATCCACATAGATAAAGCCATAACGCTTACTCATCTGGGCAGTAGAGGCCGAAACCAAATCAATACAACCCCAGCTTGTGTAACCCCAAACTTCTACCCCGTCTTCCAAGGCTTGGGCTACTTGGAGCAAGTGTTGTTTGAGGTAGTCAATCCGATAATCATCCTCAACCGTCGGCCCATCAGGTCCTTCTACCAAGACATCCTTGGCTCCTAGACCGTTTTCCACGATAAAAAGAGGCAGCTGATAACGGTCATAAAAGGCATTAAGGACCAAACGAAGCCCGATTGGGTCTATCTGCCAGCCCCACTCTGAGCTAGGCAGGTAGGGATTTTGGAGACCACCTAGGACATTGCCCTGCCCGCTAGAATAGGCTTCTGGATTGTGGGCTTGGACCACACTCATATAGTAGCTAAAGGAAATGAAATCTACCGTATGCTGGGCCAGCAAGTCCTCGTCTCCCGGGGCAAACTGAATCTCAATCTGATTTTCCTTGAAAAAGCGCCGGATATAAGCTGGATAGCGCCCTCTAGCATGCAGGTCTGAAAAGAGATAGTTTTGGTTTTCAAACTGGCGGGCAGCTAGGACATCTTCTGGCTTGGGAGTCATGGGATAGGCTGGCATGGCCAAGACCATACAGCCAATTTTGAAATCCGGATTGATTTGATGGCCAACCTTGGTCGCTAGGGCGGAAGCCACCAGTTCATGATGGACGGCCTGATAGAGATCCTGTTTGGATAGGTCTTCAACCGGACTGGTAATTCCTCCGCTCATAAAAGGAGCATGGAGGACGGAATTTACCTCATTGAAGGTCAGCCAATACTTGACCTTGTCCTTATAGCGTTCAAAGACGGTCCTAACATAGCGTTCATAAAAAGCAATCAAGTCTCGACTGGCCCAACCATTATACTTTCTAGCCAGATGAAGCGGGGTTTCATAGTGAGACAGAGTAACCAAGGGTTCAATTCCGTACTTGGCCAACTCGTCAAACAAGTTATCATAAAACTCTAGACCTGCTTGATTGGGCTCTTCTTCATCTCCATTGGGGAAAATCCGCGTCCAAGCGATAGAGGTCCGGTAGACCTTAAAGCCCATTTGAGCAAAAAGCGCAATGTCCTCCTTGTAGCGGTGGTAAAAATCAATGCCCTGCAGTTTTAGATTATCAGCAGTTGGCTCTTCCGTAATCAGAGGACTAGTATTTCCCGGTTCAGGAAGTCCCCCCTTGGGGGTCACATCCTGGACAGACAAGCCCTTACCAGCTTCCTTATAAGCCCCCTCATATTGATTGGCAGCGGTGGCTCCACCCCAGAGAAAATCTTTTGGAAATAGTGACATCTTATTTTTCCTTTCGTTTTTAGTTTATTTATATTATAATCTTATAAAAGTCTTATTTCCTATACAATTATCTTTATTTTTGATACTATCCTCTGATACAAGGAGCCCAATATGCCACTTAATAAACTCCAGCAAAATATCGCCTATAAAGAACAAGGAACCCCCTACTCACTGACCCGGACAATTACCCAGAACGGTAGGCCCGATATTCTCTTTCATTGGCATACAGACCTAGAAATTGTCTATGTCCATGAAGGGCGAGCTCGCTTTCATATCGACTCAGACTACTTTACCAGCCAGGCCGGCGACATTATCCTTATCCGACCCAAGGCCCTCCACTCTATCCATCCAATCGGAAACGAGAGACACTCTATGGATGCTCTTAACTTTCATTTAGATCTGACCGGCTACTCAACCATGGATGCTGCCAGCATCAACTATCTACAACCTCTCTACAATGGAGAATTGGACTTTATCAGAGTTATAAAACCAGACCAGGCAGCCTATCCAGCCATTAAAGCCTGCCTCTTTCGAGCCATGGAAATCGGAGCCGATAGGGGGGAATATTTTGAATTTTTACTCAAGGCCCAGCTCAATCAATTGCTCTACCTACTCTTTAGCCAAAGCTATATTACCTCTAATCATCGCAGTTTGGAGAGCTACCGTAAGGAAGAAAAAATTCGCTCCCTAATCGACTACATTAGCCAACACTACCAAGACAATCTAAGCATTGAACACCTCTCTGCCTATTGCGGTTACAGCCCTACCCACTTTATGAACTTCTTCAAAAAGCACCTGGGCGTTTCCTGTATGGAATACCTGATTCAATTTCGCCTTAGAAAGGCTGCGGAACTACTGGAACATTCGACCATCAGTATCTTGGAGGTGGCCCAGCAAATCGGCTTTAACAACCTCTCCAATTTCAACCGCCAATTTAAAAAATACTACCAGATGACCCCCAGCCAGTATCGCAGGACGAATAGCCCTTCTTAGTCGATACAAAAACTCCCTATCTCCCATGGTTAAGTGGCAAAAACTTATAAAGCATTTTAACATTCCCTTAGGAAAAATGAAAAAGACCTGGACTTGACTGACTCCCCAAAGTTACAAATACTTTGTCAGAGCTAGAATAAGTCTAGGTCTTTTATCATCTAGGCTCCCTAACTTTAGGCTAGGAGTACAAAACAAGTTAAAATGACTGTAAGGCTCATCAACTCATACTTAATAAATCTTGACCAAAATCAACTTTTTCCCCAGCCAAGACAGTTACCGTTTCATAGCGTTCAGTATTCGTCACAATAATCGGTGTTGTTACCGAATAACCAGCCTCTTGGATAGCAGCTATATCAAAGCTAAGCAAAAGTTGACCGGCCTTGACCTTGGAGCCTTGGGTTACATGGGCTGTAAAACCTTGGCCCTCTAAAGCCACTGTATCCATACCTATATGAATGAGAATTTCAGCTCCTTCATCAGTAGCTATACCAATCGCATGATTGGTAGGAAAAAGCAAGCGGACTACTCCGTCGGCTGGTGCAATTACTTCCCCCATCTTAGGCTCGATAGCTAGTCCTTGACCCATGGCTCCACTAGCAAAAACAGGATCAGGACTTGCTTCCAGTGGAAGGACCTTGCCTGCTAAAGGACTGGCCAAGACTTGAGTCAAAACTGTCGCTTGATTTTCACCTTCTTCTCCTTCTAAAAGCTCCTCTTCCTTACTATAAAGTAGAGGAATTTTGGTAAATTGAGTAAGAAGAAAGGCTAGAGCAAATGCCATCAAACCAGCTATGATAAAGTTGATAGCATAGGAATTTCCAGACTGATTAGGATTGATAAAAGAAGGAAAGGCAAAGATTCCTAGGCCACCTGAAGTAAAAAGTTTTGCGTCAACAAAACCTAGATAGGCACCTTGGACAGCACCCGCGATACAGGTGATGATAAAGGGAGTTCTCATGGGGAGAGTCACCCCATAAATTGCCGGTTCCGTTACTCCGAAAAAGGAAGAAATCAGGGCTGGGATAGAAAGTTGACGCACCTTTTTTTCCTTAGTTCGCAAAATGATATTCAAGAGAGCACCCGCTTGCGCAAAGCAAATAGCTACTGAGGCTACAATAATCGTACTTGGCCCTTTGGCTACCTCCAAAAAGTAAATAGGAATCAAGCCCCAGTGGAGACCAAACATAACCAAGACTTGCCAGAGAGCACCTAGAACAATACCGTAGATAACAGGATTGAAATTGTAAATGGCTGAGAAGACGACACCTACCAAGTCAGAAGCCCAAGTCATAATTGGACCAATTATAATGAATGCTAGAGGTATCGTAACCAGTAAGGTTAGGAAGGGAACAAAAAAGACCTTGATAACATCAGGAATAATCCTTTTAAAGATATGCTCAAATTTAGCCCCTGTCCAAACTGCTAGCACAACTGGTAAAACTGTAGACAGGTAGCTAGAAGCTGGAAAAATAATGGGGAAGCCAAAGAAGGTTGCCTTGATTGGCGATTCAATAAAGGTCCCTGAAAACAAGGTATAAAGGGACTTATTCTCTGCAAAAGTTGTTGCTAAATTAGGATAGACCAAGGCAAAACCGATTGCTAGTGCAGTAAACTGATTAATTTTAAAGCGTTTGGCAGAAGTCAATGCTAGGACCAGAGGCAGAAATTGAAAGAGTCCATCGCCAGCTGCATTTAAAACGATATAGACTCCGTCTGTTGATGGCAAACCAAATGCTCCTAAAATCGCCACCAATCCTTTAATCATACCTGCAGCTGACAAAACTCCCAAAACGGGCTGGAAAAGTCCTGAAACGAGAGCAATAAACCGGTCGAACAAATTCCCTTCTACTTGCTCTTCTCCATCATCTGCTGAATCATTAGCGCTAGCACCGAGGCCAGCCACCTTGAGGACTGTCTCATAGACATCGGGTACATGGTTGCCAATAACTACCTGATATTGCCCACCAGCCTTAACGACAGTTACAATCCCTTCTCGGGCCTTGAGATAATCATCATCAGCCTTGCTTTCATCTTTGAGCGAGAAGCGCAAACGTGTCACACAGTGCACCAGCTTATTGATGTTGTCTTGGCCACCTACATGAGCAACAATGTCTCGGGCTAAGTCTGTATAATCTTTTGCCATTAGAAATCCTCCATCATCTCTAAAATTACTCTTTAGAAATCATCTTTAGACCAACTTAGCTATTCTCAAAATAGTCCTCCCTAGTTTTCAAATAGCACTACTTGATTTTTTAATGATTTCCTTGAGTAGCAAGTTTACCAGTAAGCCAGTCAGGCTATGAAAAAACCTAAATAAATATCAAATAGAAAGTAGAAGTCACTACTTTTTACTCTCATATTTATTTAGGTTAACTCCGCCTAATTAGTAACAGCCTACAGTTTAAGTATAACACAAGAAAGAAAAATTGCAAGCGATTTCTAAAATACAATAACATCCAAAACCGACTTGGCTTTGGATGTTATGAGTTATTTTCATTACTTATAAGGTAGCTTACATCATGCCACCCATCATGGATGGATCCATGGCTGGGGCAGCAGCTCCTGCTGGTTCTGGCTGGTTGGCTACGACCGCTTCTGTCGTCAAGATAAGGCTGGCTACACTAGCCGCATTTTGGAGGGCTGAACGGCTGACCTTGACGGGGTCAATAATTCCAGCTTCAATCATATTGACCCACTCACCGCTAGCTGCATTGAAACCTGTTCCGACTGGAGCATTTTTCAAGCGGTCAATAACGATAGAGCCTTCAAAACCGGCATTGAGGGCGATTTGACGAACAGGCTCTTCTAGGGCACGCAGGACAATATTCCGGCCGGTAGCCTCGTCACCTTCTAAGTCAAGGGCTGCTACTGCTCCGATAACATTGACTAGGGCAGTTCCTCCACCTGCAACAATCCCTTCTTCAACTGCTGCTCTCGTTGCATTCAGAGCATCTTCGATCCGCAGTTTCATTTCCTTGAGTTCTGTCTCGGTTGCTGCTCCAACCTTGACTACTGCAACACCACCTGAGAGTTTGGCCAAGCGTTCTTGCAATTTTTCCCGATCAAATTCAGAAGTTGCAGACTCGATTTGTGACTTAATCACCGCCACTCGATTGCTGATAGCTTCTGTATCACCAGCTCCTTCTACAATAGTTGTTGCATCCTTATCAACAGTCACCTTAGAAGCTTGACCTAGCGCCTCAATGGTCGCGTCTTTCAATTCCAAACCTAGGTCCTCAGTGATGACCGTACCGCCTGTCAAAATAGCAATATCTTCCAACATAGCTTTACGACGGTCACCAAAGCCTGGGGCCTTAACGGCTACCACATTGAAGGTTCCACGAATCTTGTTCAAGACCAGAGTTGGCAGGGCCTCACCATCTACATCGTCTGCGATAATCAAGAGAGGACGATTGGTTTTTAGAATACTTTCTAGCAGGGGCAAAATTTCTTGGATATTAGAAATTTTCTTGTCAGTAATGAGAAGATAAGGATTGTCTAAGTCCGCAACCATCTTCTCATTATCTGTCACCATATATTGGGAAAGATAGCCACGATCAAACTGCATTCCTTCAACGACATCCAGTTCAGTCTCCATTCCCTTAGACTCTTCAATGGTGATGACTCCGTCATTCCCCACGCGCTCCATGGCTTCACTAATGTATTCACCCACCTTTTGGCTGCGAGATGACACTGCGGCAACCTGGGCAATGGCTTCCTTACCCGAAACCGGAACAGAATTTGTCTTAAGAGCTTCTACCGCACTAGCTACAGCAGCCTCAATTCCCCGACGAATCCCGATTGGATTAGCACCAGCTGTCACGTTTTTAATCCCTTCGCGCACGATAGCCTGGGTCAAAACAGTAGCTGTCGTTGTTCCATCACCAGCAATATCGTTGGTTTTAGAGGCTACCTCTGATACCAATTTGGCCCCCATATTTTCAAAAGGATCTTCTAGTTCAATTTCCTTGGCAATAGTTACCCCATCATTGGTAATCAAGGGTGAACCAAAGGATTTTTCTAGGACTACATTACGTCCCTTAGGTCCCAAGGTCACCTTAACCGTATCTGCTAAAGTATCGACACCGCGCACCATCGCACTTCTTGCATCTGCTGAAAATTTAATATCTTTTGCCATCTTATAACTCCTTTTCTCGCTTATTCAATAATTGCTAAAATGTTAGACTCACTGACCAACAAGTAATTTTCATCTTGGTCTTTGACTTCTACACCGACATGGTTTTCAACCAGAACCCGGTCTCCTTCCTTGACAGTCAGGGCCACTAAATCACCATTCAAGGTCCGGATTCCTTCACCGATAGCAACAACCTTTGCTGGCTTAGTTGCTGCTTGACTAGCTCCGGCTAGAACCAAGCCACCTACTTTTTGCTCTGTTTCTTCTACTTTGAGGACCACTCGGTCACCTAAGGGTTTTAACATATTCATTCCTCCAATTTTCTTTTTTAGCACTCTTACATGCAGAGTGCTAAGTCCTATGTTCCTATTGTATCACTTGGTCAGAAATAGTCAAGAAAAAACTTTGCCAAATGACAAAGTTTTTTCAAAGAATGATAGGAGAAAATCAGGAGCTGATAAGATCGGAAATTTAGCTCGAAAACAAGGGTTGCAAGCCAAAGCAAATCAGTAGGTCCTGACTTCCAAAGAGCAGTTGCTCTAGGCAAAATTTTAATGATAGGCTTTTAACTTGGCTTCAAAATCATCAATCACTAGTTGTAGATTGTGGCGGCCTCTGTAAATTCCATAGCCAAACAAAAGCATGGCCAGAACACCTAAGATAAGCAAAATCAAACCGAGACTAAAGAGCCAGATATTATTTGAGCGAAAGAAGTAAAGCAGAACCAGACCTAGACTAGCCAGAGTGAAGAAAAGACTAAACCAACGTCCTAGATTTTCAATCATGTGCTTTTGGTAGGCGATTTCCGTCTCATAACCTTCAATCAATTCCCGTCTGTTCATTTCTTCTCCTTTCAATCTTAAAGAGCTTAGGGCAGTAAAATCCTGCCCTAGCTATATAAGCTCTAAGCAAATAGTTTTTTATATCTAGTATTTCAATCCTGGGTTAAAGAAGCCAGTTAGAACACCGATAAAGGCAATGACTACAAGAATCAACATCACTGTGATTGGAGATAGTTTCTTCTTGGCCATCAACCACCAGCAAAAGACGATAAAGGCAGCAGTCAAGAGACCTGGATAAACACCATCTAACTGGTCTTGAATTTTCAAGAAGGCCTTACCTGATGAGTCTTTCAATTCCAAGGCAGACTTGATTGGAACCCATGTAGCGGCAACCGCCCCGATAACCATACCACCAACGATAGAAACCGCCTTACGGATAGCTTGTCCTTGAGGACCTACCAAAAATTCAACTGCCTTGTCTCCTAGTTCGTATCCTTTAAAGTAGGCAAAGCGCATACCAAAGTAAGCTAGCAAGTTCCAAACCAGGATGTAGAAGACCGCCCCGATGGGAGAACCGCCATTAGAAAGCCCCAAGGCGATACCCAAAATTACCGGAATCAAGGTCCCAACAATCAGAGAATCTCCGATACCAGCGATTGGTCCCATCAGTCCTGCCCGTAGACCGTTAATGGTTTCATCGTCTACTCCGTCTACCCCATTAGCACGTGCTTCTTCCAGACCAGCTGTAATCCCAACTACAATGGATCCAAGTTGAGGCTCAGTATTGAAGAAGGCTGTATAAGTGTTCATGGAGCGAGCTTGATCTTCTTTATCAGGATAAAGTTCCTCAACGATTGGTAGCATGGAGGTCAGATAACCAAAGGTCTGCATGTGCTCTTGTGAGAAACAAGTCAAATGCCCATAGTACCAATGATGGAAAGATTTCGCTAATGTCTTTTTACTAATTTTTTTGACCATTTTAAATGTCCTCCTCATCGTCATCATCAAAGTCAGCACCTGAAGCTGCTTGGGCTCTTACATTCTTAGCCATTTGGATTTCATAGAAGAGTACGGCGAAGATGAGAGAGATTACTGCACAGGCTACTAGGTTAAGACCTAGAGATGCTGCCAAGGTAAAGCCAACAAAGAACGGGATAAAGTCAGTTGCTTTTTCAACAATCTGTTTTAAGAGAATGGCAATACCGACACATGGTAGGAGGGAACCGACTGTAAAGAGGGTTTTCATTGGTAGACCGTCCATTGGAAGGGCATCTTTAAGAGCATTAACAGCCTCAGCACCATATCTACACATGATTAAAGTAGGAATGAATGAGAAAAGTAGGTGAGAAATCCAAGGGAGTCCCCAGTCTACAGCATACAAGCGTTTGAATTTACCTTCTTCTACGGCCTTCCAACCAATATGTTGCCAAGCCAAGTTCAAGGTAGCTGTACCGTAGAAAAGAACGGTTCCCAAGGTTCCAACCAAGGTTCCCATGGATTTAGCTAAGTCGGCTGCGCCAGCTGAGTTGGCAGACAAACCTTGAGACTGAATAGCCACCATGGCGAGGGGAATCCCGATATAAGAAACTGCCCGAACGTCAGCGGAAACAGTTCCCCCTGGTGTAACTAGAGCGATATAAACCAACTGCATAGCTACCCCACAGATAATTCCCAATTGGACATTACCCAAGATTAAACCACAGACCAGTCCACCAACTAGAGGACGACCTAGAGTATAGTTCCCGATGCTGGAACCACCCATACCTGGCATAGATGACAAACTAGCAAATAAACCAAGCAAGGCAGCTTGTATCCAAGAAATTGTCATAACTTCTTCTCCTTTTTTATTTATAAGATTGAGGGAAACGGGGCCCGGCCCAAAAATCAGGCAGAGTCTGATGAATAAGTCGAGACTTAAGCGCTAAGTCAGCGAGATTAGACTTCTATCTTTTTTAAAAGACCTCCACTCAAGTGAGCGTGCTAGAACCCCATCACCTCTTAAAAACCAAATTTAGATTTGAAATCATCCCAGTAACCGATAGAAACGTCTGGCAAGAGTTGGAATTTGACCTTATAGCCAGCAGCTTGAATGGCTTCAATCGCTTCTGCTTCTTCTTGGGTAATAGACTGGTTGTTTCCGAGCTTAACGGCTCCCGGGCGATCATTGGCTGGGCCGACGATGATTTCTTTGACATCACTCGGTACAAAGCCTTGATCTACCAAGATTTCCTTCATATCAACTGGATTTTTGGTAATCAGGAAGTAACGACTATCTGAGTCCAGGACCTTTTGGGATTTTTCCTGCCAAGCTTCCTTGGTCCAAACGAAGGTCTTCTTATCAGAAGCAGCCTTATAAGCCTGTTTTAAAACATTGTTGCCAGCTGCTGCATTATTGACAGCAATCAGACCGTCACAAGGATATTCCTTAGCCCAGCGGGTAACAGTTTGACCGTGAATCATCCGGTCGTCAATTCTTACAAATGAAATAGACATGATAAATCTCCTTAAGTATTTTTATTTTTAGATATCGTCATCATCTTGGTCATCAGACGAAGCAACTTCAAACTCCTGTAAGGCAGCAGAGGCTTCAGCTAGGATAGACTTGGCTAGCTCTGGACCTTCCAATAAATCTTTCATCACCAGACCGGTTAGGGCCATGGTCAGATTCATTCCTCCTAGGACAACCGCCCCATCTAGCTTTCCTAAGTCAGCTAGGACACTACAAGCTGTAGTTAAAGGACTACCTCCAACAATGTCGGCCAAGACCAAAACTTGATCTTCTGCTTCTAAGCCCGATAGGGCCTGACGAAAGTCAAGGGCAAAATCATCTACTGATTTTCCTTCCTTTAAACCGACAGCTATAATCTGGTCTGTCTTATCGCCAGCAAACATAGCCAAGGAACTTTGAATCCCTTGAGCTAGACCGCCATGACTGACCAATACAAGATATTTCATAGCTTTTCTACCTCTCATTTATTTGGATAAGTTTATTATAGTTTAATTGGAACCGGTTTCACATTGCCAAATGTCATCTATTCAATGTGACATTTGTTAAGTAAAAAGTGACAAATGTCATATCAAAAAATAAAAAGGCCTAAAATGTCCTCCCTCGCCTTCTGAAATGCTAAATAGATAGAAAAAAGCAGATATGTCTACCACTCCCAAAAGTTGGACCATAAAAGGTCTAACTTTTGGGGTAGAGTACACTTCTATCTGCTTTCGATTTCTTTTTGAATGCTAGGCAGGACGCTATCTATCTCCTGCTTTTTAATAGCATTATTGAGTAGGTAGTCTAGCTGTTTGAGCGAATGGCTGTTGATTTCTCGGCTAATGTCCAGAACGGCATTCTTCATCATGGCATCGAGACGTTGGGCTGTCAGCGAGTCTGCCCCGAAATCATCGGTCTGCAAGATTTGCTTACTTTGCTTACTGTCTACCACTGTTTTTAAAACGGACATGCCCTGCGATTTTTCAAATACCTCTTGCTGGCTCTTCTCCCTTTGGCAGAGTAGAGTCATCAGCTCCCAGACCAGTTGGTCCTGCTTGGTCTTAGCCGACATACCAAAAAGGGAGGTCTTGACCTGGGTTGCATTAAACTGACTGGAGTCTGCTGGCATGGGAATACAGGTCCAGGAAAAGCTAGAATACTTGGCTACATGATAGGGATAGGGCTTGTAGGTCCGATACTGGGCCAGGGTCATGGGAAAAAAGGCTACCTTGCCCTCGTCAAAGTCGTTAGAACTGACATTATAATGCTGGTTAAGGGCCTCTAACTTGCTGATGAAGGTCAGGGCCTTGTGCATTTCAGAGCTATCAATCGCTAGACTGGAATCCTTGAGCAAGTGGCCACCATAGGCTACCAAGGCCTGCTGCCAAGTATAGTCGGTACTACCGTATTGATCGATTACCCCATCCCCGTTGGTATCCTTGGTGATTTTCTGGCAAATTTCATAAAATTCAGCCAGGGTCCAGCCAGATTCTGGAATGGCAATTCCTTCTCGCTCTAGCAAGTCCTTATTGACACACATCATAGTCGGATTACTTTCAAAGGGGAGGGCATAGTTTTTCCCTTGGTATTTGCCGGCCTGATAGGCAACTGGATAGAAGGAGTCGGCTAGACCTTGACTAATATAGGGACTCAAGTCCTTCAGAGCACCCGTTTTAGCTAGGAGGGAAAAGTCATCCTCAGGGACCATAAAGAGGTCAGGCTGCTCTCCCTTTAAAATCTGATCAGCCAACCAATCTCCGTAATCTTTCTTGGTAATCCCGCTTTCGTAGACCACCTTGACATTGGGGTATTTCTTTTCAAACTCCCGAATGGTCTTATCCAGCACCCGGTTCTCCCGGCTAGTTGGAACATCCCAGCTACTACCTGCATAGATACCCAGGCGAATAATGACCTGTCGCCTGCTTAGCCAGTAGCCTAGACCAAGTCCAGCTAGCAGGACTAAGACGATAAGGGGGACTAGAAACTTCTTTGTTCTCCATTTCATTTGTCATTTTCCTTACTAAAATCTCTGGTAGTAACTCCGGTTTGGACTGCCCAAATGGCCAGCTGGGTCCGGTCTCTGAGATTTAACTTGGCCAAGATAGTAGACAAGTAGTTGCGGACAGTCCCTTCCGATAAGAAAAGTTTGGAGGCAATCTCCTTATTGGAGACCCCAAAGCCGACCTGCTGGATAATCCGCCATTCGGTCTGGCTCATCTCCGCAACATTCTCCTCCTGGACGGAAATTGCAAAGTTGGACTGGGCCATTTGCGAAAAGATTTTAAAGACCTTGCTGGCGATGTTGGGGTTAATCATGGCCCCTCCCTTATAGACGGTCTGAATGGCCTGGTAGAGCTCCTCTGTCGAAACCCCCTTGAGCATATAGCCCGAAGCCCCGTATTTCAAGGCTGAGAAGATAAAATCATCGTCATCAAAGGTGGTGAGAATGATAATTTTTATATCCGGATACTGCTCCTTGACGGCCTTGGTACAGAGAACTCCGTCCATGACCGGCATACGAATATCCATCAAAATCACATCGGGCCGAAGCTGCGGAATTTTTTCCAGCACTTCTTTTCCGTCGGCGACTGTCCCGACCACTTCTAGACTGGTGTGGGCCGATAGGATAATTTGTAGCGACTCCCGAATGAGCGCCTGATCATCAGCAATTAAGACTTTAATCATTTCCCCCTCCTAACTTAGGTATCTCAATATAAGTGTAGAATCCTTCTTTGTTTTCAAAACGAACGCTAGCGCCAATGATGGCTAGCCGCTCCTGCATCTGCTGTAGGCCAAAACCATAGTGAAGCTCCTCGAAACCGACCCCGTCATCCCGAATGGTCATGATGTATTTTTCCTGATCCAAAAGTTCAATCCAGACCTTCTGGGCATGGCCATGGCGGACCGAGTTGGTAATGGACTCCTGAATGACCCGAAAGACGATATCCTCACGCGCAATATCCAGATCAACCTCCTCCCACTCGTAGTGGAGCTGGATTTCCAGATTGGAAATAGCCTGATATTCACGAATAATCTTTAAGAGGGCATCCTTTAAGGTATGATTTTCTAGGGCACCTGGTCTCATTTTATTGAGCGAACCTCGAACATCTCTAATCCCGTCACGCACGACCAGAGAAACACTCTGTAATTGCTCCTTGGCCCTCTGGGGATCAATATCGACCAGAACCCTGACCGCATCAATTCCGGCCGAGATTCCTGTCAAGGCGTGGCCCAGGGTATCATGGATTTCTCTGGCAATTCGCTTCCGCTCCCTATCTTCAACAATTTTTTCTGATAGGGCTAGATAACTATTTAGCTCCCGATTGACCTGGGAAGCCATTCTCAACTCCTCCTCGATATGATGACGCTCGGTAATGGCATACAGGATATAGGACAAGAGAGAGATGATAAAGACGATAATATTTAGGGAAACCAGGAAATTTTTAAAGAATAAAATGATAATCTTGGTCGACTCTGGATAAAAGCGGATATAGGCATCAAGCGAGGGCAAATCCACAAAAAGCGACAAGAGATCATAATTGGACAGGAGCAGCATGGTAAAGCTGAGAACGATAAAGGCAATCCAATACTTGCGGTCCCTTGAGGTATTAAACTCCTTGGAACCATAGAAGATATCAGCAAAGACCAGGAGGATAACCCCATTATAGGAAGAATGGAGGACCGTAAAAATTCCCAGCATAAGAAAAATTTCCAGCAGGGTCAGACGGTCGTAGACTGACAACTGATTGGGGTGCTTTTCACGATAGTGGATTAAGAGTAAGAGACAGGCATAAAGGGCGAGTGAGCAAAAGAAGATATAAGTGGGCGAGTTAGGAATATGGTCTAGACTTTCCAAGAGCGAGTGGCTTAAGCCCTGGCTAACCAGGTAGTTGGTCGCAAACAGATAGAGCGAGGCATTGTAGAGTATGGCAATAAAGTTAATCACCATCAAGGCTCTTTTGGCGTAGATAATGCTCTTAACTGGCTTCATCACTGCCACCCTGATAGGTCATAGCGGCCGATATTCTTCTTATTGATTAACTCGACCGGAATAACATATTCCTTCTGGTATGTTTTTTTGGAGCTCATCTTATCAATCACCTCCACAACCTTCTCCCCCATCTTGATAGGAGACTGGGCTACCGTTGCCTGGATATCTAGCGTATTTGCCAGTAGATTTTTCATATCCGGCGAGCCGTCCACCCCATAGATATAGATTTTTTTCGCCAGGGCCTGGTTCTTGATAGCTGCCAGGGCCCCAATCGCTGCCCGGTCATTTAAGGACATGACCACATTAAAGGAAGTCCCCGTTTCAATAGCCTTTTTAACCTGGGGCATAGAGACCTCGGTCTGCCCCAGAGTTTCCCGCTGGGAGACAATCCGGTAGGCTGGCTTATTCTTAATGGTATCCAAAAAGCCTTGCACACGATCGACAGCCGAAACCGTATTACTATGTTCCAGTAGCAGGATATCTGCAGAGTCAAGCTGTTTCATCATGTCTTGGGCACAGAGGACCCCAGCCTGATAATTATCAGAGATAATGGTCGTATCTACGGCCAGGTCTTTACTAATCTGGGTATCTACCACAATAATTTTAATACCAGCCTTTTTGGCTGCTCGCAGCGATTTAAGAATGACAGGACTATCACTCTTGACAGGATTGATGACAATGACCTGAACCTTTTGGCGGATAAAGTAGTCAATCTGCTGACTTTGCTTACTCTCATCCAGCTCGGGATCCCGGACATAGAGCCGGCCCCCTTTTTGGTTGGTTGACTTTTCAATCTCCGCATTCAGGGTCTTATAAAAGTCATTGTTCATGGTCATGTAGGTAGCTCCAACCCTTAATTGCTGGGGATTTCCCGCTAGTAAACTAGCCCTACTATAGATGAGCAAAATCCCGATAAGAACTAGGATAAGGACCGACCAATAAAAACTTCTGCGATAAAATGCCACGAATCTTTCTCCTTTACTTCGACTAAAGCTAATCTGTGGAAGCTGAAAAATTGACAATTTCTTATATTATACCATTTTTCAGAAAATATAGAAGAATCTAAAAAATAAAAGCATCTTTTTAGAGGCTGTCTTTCTAGCGCGCCCCAGTAAGGACGGGCTGGAATTTGAGTAAATTTTTAAAGCATTTTTCTGAAAATGAAATGAAATTTGCATAAAAGTAACAAGACAAGCCCCAGCACTAGCCTCAACCACTTAAGCCAGCAACTGACAAAAGCAGAAAAGGACCTAGTCTAGTAGCAACCAGAACTAAATCCTTCACTTAAAATAACTTAGCCGACCTTTGAAGAAGCAAATCTTAAAACTCGCCACCTTATCTAGCTAAAAGGGCAAATCCTCTGCTTCCAAGACCAAATCGGCCAAATCAGCACCGCTATTATTTTCTCGTACCGCTCGCTGGGCCCGACTTTCCAACAGCTGGAAACCATGACCCAGAATTTCGGTCACATAGTGCTTTTGCCCTTCTCGCTCATAGTGGCGGGTCCGCAATTCCCCGTCCAAAGAAATCAAACTTCCCTTGCTGGCATAGCTAGCCAAACTTTCAGCCAACCGTCCCCAGAGGACTAGATTTAAAAAATCAGCCTCCCGCTCACCATTTGCTGCCTTATAACGCCGATTAACAGCCAAAGTAGCCCGAACCAGACTCTTATCACTGGCCGTTTTTTGCAGCTCTGGCGTCGCCGTCAAACGACCAATCGCAATCACTTTATTGTACATTTGATTTTCCTCCTACCTCATTATTCGTAGAAAGGAGGGGAAAGCAGATTTAAAAAAGAATAATTTTTAGTTTTTTGAGAATTAGTGTCTACCCTCTCCAATGCTTAGCTGCGTCAAAGGGGGTGCCGACAGTTTCTGCGGCTGAGAGTTCGATAATACCTCGTTTTTGTGGCGCATTAGGCAGCTGCAATTCGCGCGGGCTACACATCATGCCAAAGCTCTTTTCACCGCGTAACTCTCCTGGGAAAATCAGATTGCCCTTGGGCATCATGGCACCCGGCAAAGCCACAATGGTTTTGAGTCCCAGACGCGCATTGGGTGCGCCAGCTACGATTTGCAGCACTTTGTCTACTCCCACTTTTACTTGACAAATGTTGAGGTGGTCGCTATCTGGATGAGCTTTCATCTCGACAATCTCACCCACGACAAATTTTGGCTCGGTGTCATTGACTAGCTCGTCTGAAAAGCCCGCTTGAGCCAAGGCTTGGTTGAGGCTAGCCACTTGCTCGTCGGTCAGCCATACTTGACCACGCCCTTCGATTTCTAGCAGGCTCGACACTGCAAAAATATTCCAAGCTACCGTCTCTTCATTATCCAGACGGTAAATGCGAGCCACATTTCCTTTACGCTCCACAGCCAACTTAGCCGCTCCGCTGTCTGCTACGATAAGCATGAGCACATCGCCCACAAACTCTTTATTATATGTAAAAATCATCTTTTTCCTCATTTCATTTTTTCTAAAAAGACTTGAATCTCAGTCTTGGTCTTGCGATTTTTGCTGACAAAGCGTCCGATTTCCTGCCCGTTTTCCAGCAGGATAAGACTAGGAATGCCGAAAATATCCCATTTCTTTGCCAAGTCGATAAAGGCATCTCTATCCACTAAAATAAAGGTGAATTCTGGATTTTCTGTCTCAATCTCTGGCAAAAAGGGCTTGATATAGCGACAATCGCCACACCATTCCGCAGAAAAAAAGAGCACTTGCCTACCAGATTTCTCCAGCAAAGAAGCAAGTTCCTCAAAATTATTAGGAGCAATCATCCTTGCGCCTTCTCGTAAGACAGCTCGCCATTTTCATAGAGGAAGGTGAAATGCCGCTGGTCCTCAAAGATAACGCCCCCGACCAGGCGATCTGCACTGGACTCATAGAGCTGGACATAGACCGTGGCAATCTCTCCCATTTCCTGGAAAAAATCCCGGACTAGCTGGACAAGCTCCTGCTGGCTAGCCAAGCGTTTTTGTTCTTCTATCAACTTGCTGGCGCCATAGGCCAGAGCCCCCGCCCCTAGCAAGGCCGTCGTCGTTAAAATAAATTTTTTAGCTTTCATAAGAATATTATACCATAAAGAGCCCCCATTCACCCAGCTGAAAGAAAATTCCTATTTGTATTTTGAGCCAAAGCGCTATATAATGGATATAGTCTGAGAAAGGAAAAAAAGTATGGCTCACACTATTTTAATCGTCGAAGACGACCCTGATATTAACAATCTTCTGGCAAAAATCTTAGAAGAGGCCGGTTATCAATATAAGCAAGCCTTTTCGGGTACTGAAGCGCTCATGCTCTTAGAAAAAGAAAAGTTTGATTTATTATTGCTAGATTTGATGCTGCCAGGTCTGACTGGTCAAGAATTGTTAGCCAAAATTCGTCAGAAAGAAGGTTTTGAACTGCCGATTATGATTATCTCTGCCAAGACCTTGCTAGAAAGTAAAATTACTGCCCTCAAGGCGGGAGCTGATGACTATCTTGTTAAACCATTTGAACCCATGGAGGTTTTGGCTCGTGTGGAGGCCCTTTTAAGGCGGACCAAGCAAAACCAAAAGCAAAAACTTGTTTACCGGGAATTGACCCTTTTTCCTTCTTCTCGTAAGGTTCTCATGGCTGATCAAGAACTGTCTCTGACTGCCCATGAATACGACATTCTCTATCTTTTGATGAAAGAGCCAGAAAAAGTTTATTCGCGAGAAAGACTCTATCAAACCGTCTGGCAGGATAGCTACTATGGTGGGGACAACACTGTCAATGTTCACATTAGCAATCTTCGTAAAAAATTAAAGGAAGTTTTGCCGCAAGCTGATTATATTCAAACCGTTTATGGGATTGGTTTTAAACTTTTGTAAAACTTTATAACTTCTTTATAAGTTATTTATGACTTCTTAAGAGAGAAAAGGCTAGAATAATGCTAACAGATGATTCAAACGGGTATCATCTGACTCATCAAACCTGATGAAACATTATTTTATGAGAGAGGTAGAATTTCAAAATGCAAGAACTGGTTATCGAAACCAAGCAAGTTAGTAAAAACTACGGCTCCTTTCAGGCTTTACAAGAAGTGACTATCCATGTCAAACGAGGAAGTATTTACGGTTTAATCGGCGACAACGGCGCCGGAAAAACAAGTCTTTTGAAGCTACTTGCTGGGCATACTTTTCCCAGCCAAGGAAGTCTTCAAATCCTCGGTCAATGCAGGGAAAAATCTTTGAACCAGGTCCGAAAAAAGATTGGCTGCTTGGTTGAAGAAGCTGCTTTTTTCCCCAATATGACTGTCGAGCAAAATCTTCACTACTACTGCCTACAAAAAGGCATTCCTGATCGGAAAAAAGTAGACGAGATGCTGGAGCTGACTAAAATTGCTGCTAAAAGAAAGAGCAAGGGAAAGGATTTATCGCTAGGACAAAAGCAACGCCTGGGCCTAGCCATCGCTTTAATGGGTGAGCCGCAAATCTTAATTTTAGACGAACCCATTAACGGTTTGGACCCCAGCGGGATTGTCGAATTTCGCGGACTCCTTCAGCGCCTCAATCGAGAGAAAAATATCACGATTCTTATTTCCAGCCATATTCTATCGGAATTGCAGCAAATCGCTACCGATTACGGTTTTTTAAGCCAAGGAAAACTTCTGGAAGAAATCAGCTCGCAAGACTTGCATGAAAAATGCTCCAATCATCTTGAATTTACTTTTTCTGACTTGGAAGGCTTTCTTGTCTTATTGGAGAAATATTTTCCTCAGGAAAATTATCATGTCCTTGCCGACCAGCGTCTCCTTATCTATGAGCCCAAGGAAGAGATTGAAACTTACAGCAAGCTAGCCGCCCAGCACGATATTTATGTGACGAGTATGAAAACTGTTCAATCCTCCTTGGAAGACTACTATCTAAAACTCAAGGAAGGAGACCAATAAGATGAGCAATTACCTAAAAAGTGAATGGTATCGTATTTTTCACACCAAAACGATTTATATCTTAGGCACGAGCCTCGCTAGTCTGGCTTTTCTGACTAATCTCTTGCTAAGTCTAGCAGCCAAACCCGGTTTTCCCTATGCGACCCTTTCCTACTCCCTGTCCAATCTGGTCGCTAGTCCCATGCTCTTTGTCCTTGCGGGTGCGCTGATTAGCTTGCTATTTTACGAAAATGCTAAAAAGAGCAAAAGTATCAAGAACTCAATCGCCTTTGGAATCAGACGAGAAGATATTTTCTTGGGTCAGTGCTTGATTACTACGCTAGTTTCTAGTCTGGTGATGCTAATAACGCTTGCTGTTTATCTTACTAGCGCTTATTTCTTGCTAGCACATACCGGACCAGTGACAGTCCAGCACCTAGTCACAGAAGTTCCAGCTACTTTTTTCATTGCAGTCGCTTCTGTCATCTCTATGACCTATTGTCTCTACATTTTTGATAGAATGATTATGGCTTTGGGGGCCTGGTTCCTCTTTTGGAACATCATTCCTCAAGCTATCTATTCTATCTCTCTGGGCTTTAAACTGCCTTGGCTCCATCGATTGGCTATGTATCTACCGGCCAATTTCTTTAGCTCAGGAAATATGCCTGTCAATATGAGCCAAAGTAGTCCGATTTGGGCAACTTGGCCGGGCATGCTCAAATGCTTGGTAGTAGGAATTATTGCCACTATCCTTTTCTCTCTTGTCGGAATTTCAACTGTCAGAAAAAAAGATATTTAACTTAGAAAGGCTTGTCATGCACTTGATTTTACTGATTCTTTTTGCCAGCCTAGGACTTTACTGGGCATGGCGATACTATTCCTTGCTATTTGCTCTGAAGCAAGTTGAAAATCAAATCAGAGGGATTGGTAAGACTATCCAGCAAAACAATGCTTTACATCTGCCGACACCCAATCGCCACCTTGCCTCCCTCTTGGTGGCTTTTAATCATCTCCTCAGCGATATGCAAAAAGAAAGAGTGGCCTTTTACAAGCAAGAAAGAGATTTTAAAAAGCAAATCGAGAGCATCAGCCATGACTTGCGGACTCCTCTAACAGTTATTTTAGGCTATTTGAAGTTTATCAAGAAAAAAGACTTGTCCAAGAATGAATTATCAGAAACGCTTATAACCCTAGAAAAGAAGGCGGAAAGCATGAGAACCTTAGTTGAACAATTCTATGATTTTTCACGCTTGACTGCCCAGGATTACCAACTTCAGCTAGATAGCCTTGATATTAGTCGACTTCTCAAGGAAAACCTGCTCAGCCATTACCAAATTTTGGAACAGGCCCAACTAAAGATTGATACCCATATTCCTGCTAAATCGCTCTTAGTTCTGGGAGACGCCCTTGCTTTGGAACGGATTTTTGCCAACCTTTTACAAAATGCTGCTCGTTATGCCAAAAGCTTTCTAAATATCGAAGTAGAAAAAAGAGGGGAAGAAATCCTTATGCATTTCACTAATGATAGTGATTCCCTAAGTCCGGAGGATATCCCTCATTTATTCGACCGCTTTTATCGTCAAGACCAGGCTCGGCAAGTAGGCAGCACCGGGCTGGGATTGACTGTTGCGCAGACTTTAGCTAGAGAAATGGGTGGAGAACTTCAAGCTAGCATTCAAGAGCCAGAAAAAGACCGGCTTGTGCTCCAACTCAGCTTATCCCTTAAGGCCTTGTAAAATCGACTCTTTGTCCACTGTAGTGGCTAGACTTTTTATGACGAAGGCTAGTTTTTTAACTTCCATTTTCCACTCAAAGAGCGGGGATGTTATAGTTCAACTCAGTTCATACAAGCGATAAATTTTTGAATACAGTTTTCCCGTAAACATCCATTTGAATAAAATTTGTTCCAAACCGCTCAATTCATTTACTAAATAATCAGGTGTCAATGAATGTTCTTTGATAAATTTTAGTCCAGTGCTTGTTGCTAGCTCATCAATCTGGTCGAGACCATGCAATGTCCGCACTCCAACATCATTGACAGGGTTTTTATACCTTGATGCCCTAGCTCCAAATTCGGTATATACATCCATCAAAATATGCAAGCGGTTATACTTCTCTTTTAAGGTTTGTAGTAAAGCAATCAGTTGTTCTCTTTTCAAATACATACTTAATCCTTCCAAGATAATAATAGCACTATTTGCAGCCGGAAGTGATTGAAGGTTTTCATGATTGGTGGCGTCTAGGGGCAACATAGTGTATTCTTTTGTTTCCTCATAGTACTTTCTTCTCGTTTCTATTACATCTAAAAAGTCACAATCAAACCAATGTTTATAACTTTGTTCAACCCTTAGGCATCTATTATCTAAACCACAACCTATATGAATGACTATAGAAGCCTTGTCTTTTTGTAACATCAAATTCGTCCAATCGTCAAATACCTTTTATAGGCTAACCATTTTGATTTCGATTTCCTCTTTACTTCAAAAGATTCTTTAGCTCATATTTCTTCAGCTTTTGCATCATGAAGAATAATGCCTCGTTTACTCCAAAAAGATTTTCCATACAAGGGTATAAAAAGTGTTTTATTTACTTTATCCATATTTTCTTTCACTTATTCAAATTTATTCGTTCCATTATATCACATATTGCTATCCTTTATAAAGCAACAACAGGAGAACTCAGAAAATGCGAATAAAAGCTGTTCTCTCTACTTATCCTACTGTTCTCATACAGGATTGACCACCTTATTTCAGATAAACAGAAGAGTTGCTCTCCTCCAAATCGTAGTGGGTATTGATTTCTCTATTCTATTTTCCTGCAAAAAATGGTAAAATAGGGGCAAATAAACTTGTACAAGGGCTTGGTGCGACAAGGATTTCCCTCTATTTGTTTCTACTAGGGCCCTGTATCTGATAAAGAGGTGTTTTTATGACAGAATTATTTTCAAAAATCAAGGAAGTAACAGAACTTGCTGCTATTTCTGGTCACGAGGGTCCTGTCAGAGATTATCTGAAACGGCAACTGGAACCGCATGTTGACGAATTAGTCACAGATGGGCTTGGTGGTATCTTTGGAATCAAGCATTCTCAAGTAGCCAAGGCTCCCCGTATCATGGTTGCCGCCCACATGGACGAGGTGGGCTTTATGGTCAGCGAGATTAAGGCTGATGGGACTCTAAGAGTGGTAGAAATTGGGGGCTGGAATCCTCTCAGTGTCAGCAGTCAACGCTTTACTCTCTTGACTCGTGAAGGACAGGCCCTGCCCCTTATTTCCGGCTCTGTTCCAACCCATCTAACTAGAGGAAGCGGAGGCAATCCTAGCCTACCAGCCATTTCTGATATTATTTTTGATGGAGGCTTTAGCGATAAGGTAGAGGCAGAGAGCTTTGGGATTCGTCCGGGAGATACCATTATCCCTGAAAGTTCTGCTATCCTAACAGCCAATGGAAAAAATGTCATTTCCAAGGCCTGGGACAACCGTTATGGGGTCTTAATGGTCAGTGAATTGGCCCAAGCCCTATCTAAGGAAACGCTGGCCAACCAGCTTTATCTAGGAGCCAATGTTCAAGAGGAGGTGGGCCTAAGGGGAGCTCATGCAGCCACTAGCAAGTTTGAACCTGAAATTTTCTTAGCCGTTGACTGCTCTCCAGCTGGTGATGTCTTTGGTGGTCAAGGGGCAATTGGTCAAGGAACCTTACTTCGCTTCTTTGACCCCGGTCACCTCCTCCTGCCTCAGATGAAGGACTTCCTTTTGACTACAGCCGAGGAAGCTGGTATCAAGTATCAATACTACTGCGGTAAGGGCGGGACCGATGCTGGGGCAGCCCACCTGATGAGCGGAGGAGTGCCTTCTACTACAATCGGGGTCTGCGCCCGCTACATCCATTCCCACCAAACCCTTTATGCCCTAGATGATTTCTTAGAGGCTCAAGCCTTTCTCCAAGCCTTGGTCAAAAAATTAGATCGCTCAACAGTCGATTTAATCAAAAATTACTAGCATAGAAAAAATCATCTTTAGCCCTAAGCTAAGGATGATTTTTTTCTAGTTCTGCCAAGAGCTGTCTCATGCTCTTTCTTTTTACGGGATCGATGAAATGGGGAGCAAGCTCGACTAGGCTTTTAAGCACAAAATCTCGTTCTGCTACATAAGGGTGGGGCAGGATTAAATCTGGACTATCAATCAACTCCTGCCCTATATAGAGGATATCCAGGTCAATCAGGCGCGGTCCCCATTTTATTTCCCGCACTCGACCCAAATCCAGCTCAATAGTTAATAGGGTTTCTAGCAATTCCTCTGGAGTCATCCAAGTTTCAAGCTGGATGACTTGGTTGAGAAAGTCCTCCTGCTCCACCCCTCCCCAAGGCTCGGTCTTAAGCCGACTGGAAGTTTTTAAGATTTGAATTTTTTGATTGTCAGCTATTTTTTTCAAGGCCGCATCCAGATTGGCTGCCTTGTCCCCTTGATTGGTCCCCAGGCCGATAAAGGCCTTCCTTTTACTGCGCTCTAATTTCACCGAACAAGTATCCAAGGGCAAAGGAATAGGAGCCCAGGGCTTCTTGACTTCTAGACTGACCTTTTCAACTAGGGGATAGTGGAAAAAAATTTGATTGATTAAATGATAGGCCAAGGTTTCAATCAAGTCTTCCTTTTCAGCCTGGCACCATCGTGTCAGCTGCTCGGCCAACTCACCATAGTGGATAGAGGCTGATAAGTCCTTGGTCTGTGCAGCCCGAGTCATATCATAGTCCAAGATAAGGTCCAGAACAAAACGCTGGCCCAATTCTTTTTCAGCTCCAAACAAGCCATGATAGGCATATACTTCTAAATCTTTAATCCTTAATTGGTCCATTTTTTATCCTTATCAGTATTCCTACTTATCCATCATCTTATAAGCTTCAGCCTTAAGCTCCTTGTCGCTAGCCAAAAGTCCTCGGGCTGCAGTTGTAACGGTTGCGGTTCCTGGCTTTCTCACCCCCCGCATGTTCATACACATGTGCTCGGCCTCGACCCAGACCAGGGCCCCTTGGGCCCCTAAATATTCCATCAGGGCATCGGCAATTTCGACCGTTAGGCGTTCTTGAATTTGTGGTTTCTTAGCGTAGACTTCAACTGTGCGCGCTAGCTTGGACAGGCCTGCTACCCGACCGTTGGGAACATAGGCGATATGTACCTTACCATAGAAGGGCAGAAAATGATGCTCACACATGGAATGAAAGAAAATATCCTTTTCAACGACCAGATTGTTGTCAATAATTTCAAAGGACTTGGACAGATGCTCCTCAGCCGTTTGATTCAGGCCAGCAAAAATCTCCTGATACATCTTAGCAATCCGAGCCGGGGTCTCTTGGAGACCTTCACGATCAGCATCCTCACCGACAGCTTCAATAATCATTTCAACTGCTGTTTCAATTTTTTTTGTGTCCATACTTACTCCTATTTTTGTTTTAATTGTTTTAGTAGATGGGGCCTAACCTGGGCTAAAAAGTAGAGCGACCCTGTAATCACTAGTAAATCCTTTTTAGCAGGCTCCCGTCCGAAATAGTCGGCCAAAAATTCTGGCCAGGCTTGATAAGAGTGTCCCTCCTCCTGGGCCAGGGCCTGCATATCCCTAGCTGAAATCGCCCTCGGGTCCTCAAAGCTAGTCAGGATTAGCTGACTCTTAGTCACCTGTTTTAACTGGGCCAGCATTGCCCTTAAATCCTTGGTCTGAATACAGGTAAATAAAATCTGCTTGTCAAGCTTTGGATAGGTCTCCTCTAGACTGGTAATCAGCGAATCCAGGGCAGGGGGATTGTGGGCCCCGTCAAGAATAATCAAGGGCTCTTCTGAAATTTTCTCCATACGAGCCGGCCAAACGGTTGCCTCTAGGGCTTGATTGATTTCTTGAGGGCTGAGCGGGGTCAACTGCTTGATTTGACAGTAGGCTTGGGCCAGGGCCAGGGCTAGACCTGCATTATCAGCCTGGTGGCGGCCCGCCAGGGGAGTCTGGTAGATTTGCCCATGCTCTTCTCCTAGTTGAAAAAGAAACTGCTCTCCCTTGGCCAGACTGGCCTGCCATTCAACTTTATAATCTTTTTGATAGCTAAAGTGGGGGGCTTTTTTCTCCCTAGCCTCTTGCTTGATAGAAGCAAGGGCGGGCTCAGAAATTTTGCCTGTAAATACAGGAACACCGGGCTTGATAATTCCTGCTTTCTGCTTAGCAATAGCCTCTAGACTAGAACCCAGTAAGGCCGTATGGTCCAAACCGATAGTTGTAATGGCTGTTAGGTCTGGTTGGCAGACATTGGTACTGTCTAAAAGCCCCCCCATGCCCACCTCAATCAGGGCTACATCAACCCCTTTTTGGGCCAAGTAGTCATAGGCCAGGGCGGTAATAATTTCAAATTCGCTAGTGCCTGCCAACTCCTTAGCCAAGGTCTCATCCGTAAAGAGGTCCCGATAAGTGGCTAATAGCTGCTCCAGCTCCTGCTGGCCAATAGCCTGGCCATTGATGGCAATCTGCTCATTGTAGCTCGTCAGATAGGGAGAAGTAAAGGTCCCGACTGTCAAGCCCCGCAACTGCAAAAGTTGGCGCAGATAAGCCAGGGTTGAGCCCTTGCCATTGGTCCCTGCCAGATGGATGACCGACAAGGCTAGATGAGGGTTGCCCCGTAAGGCTAGCAACCTTTCCATGCGCTCCAAGCCAAAATGAGGCTCCTTGGTCCGATAGGCCAAAAGCCAGTCCAAGTTTGGTTTTTCTTCTTGTTTCATATTATTTGTACTGTCCTAGATTGACATCTTCTAATTCCTGGGCCAGGCGAATAGCATCACCGATTTCAGCAGCTAGCTTGTGGGCTGCCAAATCGTGGACCCGCAGAATCTCCACTCCACTTCTGGCAGCAATACTAGTTAGATGGGCAGAGGCTAAATCTCGATTGCGATAGCCCTCACTCGTTGCCGGGTCTGTTTCCAAGCCATTTTTTTCCAGAAGGTTGACAATAAAACGCTTCCGCGATACCCCGAGAAAAATGGGATAGCCGGCTTGGTGAATACTAGCTAGGGCCTGTAAAAGTTGAAAGTTTTCTCGAGTCGTCAGACCAAAGCCAATCCCTGGATCCAAGTAAAGATTTTCCTGGGCCAAGCCCGCAGCCTCAGCTACTTTTAAGGATTTGGAAAAGAAACGCCACATCAAGTCTCTGATTCCCAGCCCTTCAAAGACCGCCAGTTCCTCAGCAGAGAAGGCTGGCTCAAAGCCAAAACTGGGAAAAATTTTAGAGCTAGCATGCCCAGGCCGGGCCATCACCGGATTAAACATTAAAATAGCAGAAGCCCCAGCCTCTTTGACCTTGCTTGCCATTTGTTTGTCTCCCAGAAAGCCCGTAATATCATTGATCAAATCTGCCCCCACTTGCAGGGCGGCCTCAGCAACCGGCGCCTTCCAGGTATCGATAGAAATCGGAATATCACTCTCTCGTCGGATGGCCTCAATCACTGGGACCACACGATTTATCTCGTCTTCAATCTCCACATAATGACTGCCTGGTCGGGTCGACTCACCACCAATATCCAGCATATCTGCTCCTTGCCCTATAAGCTTTCGCGCTTGGTGCAAGGCCTTGTCCACCGTATCGAATTTTCCACCGTCAGAAAAAGAATCGGGCGTCACATTGATGATGGCAGCTAACTTTGTTTTCTCTCTGTTTCTAGGGGATTTTGACCTGCTTATCTTTTCCATACTACTTCCTTTATACTAGTAAAAGAGGGCTTGAACCAAGCACCCTCCTTTTCTTATCAAGTGGGTTTGTCTCTCCCATTTTACCATATTTTTCAGGCCTGGGCAAAGGGCATTTGTCATCTATGTAAAAGCTATTTTTAGTAGCTGGGCCAGTCTTCCTTTACTAGAAAACGTCCCTATAAAGGCAGGGGAAAATTTCTTGGTCTAGCATAAAAGGATTGAATCAAAAGTTCTAGCTTCTCTTAGTTGCCCCTCTCTACTCAATGTGGTTTGGCTATGATTTATAAACTCAAATTAACTTTAAGGCTAGCGGAACTAAGTCTGAAAAACCTTTAGCTGAAACGATTTTCACCTGCTTTACTTATTTTTCAAAATCCCTTGCAAATAGGGCTTAGTCTGGAACGGACCTGCTTGAGCCTTCCTAGATGACTTGCCTTTCTAGAATTGTGGAATCCTCTTTGGAAAGCTGACAAAAAAACATGCCCAAGACCAAGATGGCCCAGGCATGCTGGTTTAGATGATGTGCTTGCTTTATTTTTTCAGACGTTCAACATCACGCGCAATCACCAATTCTTCATCGGTCGGAATCACCAAGACCTTCAAGCTAGCATCCTCTGTTGAAATCAAGCCCTTAACTGGACGGACTTCATTTTTGCTAGCATCAAGCTTGGCTCCTGCCCATTCAAAGTGACGGATAATATCCTGACGGACCTTTGGATCATTTTCTCCGATACCTGCTGTAAAGATAATTCCATCAGCTCCTGAAAGGACAGCCAAATATTGGCCGATGTATTTGACGATTCGATCGATAAACATATCATAGGCCAGTTGGCTCTTGGCATCACCTTGTTCCATAGCTGCCATAACATCCCGCATATCATTAGAAACTTCTGAAACTCCTAAAAGACCAGACTCTCGATTGAGAATGCGACTGATGTCTTCTGCAGTTTGAAAATCGTCTGAATGCTCTAAAAGATATGGGATAATAGCTGGGTCGATGTCCCCAGTCCGCGTTCCCATCATGACCCCAGCTAGGGGAGTGAAGCCCATAGAAGTATCAACTGATTTACCCGAATCAATAGCTGTGATAGAGACCCCATTTCCGATATGGGCTGTCACCAACTTCAAGTCTTCCAAAGGCTTACCCATAATTTTGGCCGCTTCCTGAGCTACGTACTCATGACTGGTCCCGTGAGCGCCATACTTACGAACTTGATTTTCCCGATAGTACTTGCTAGGTAGGGGATAACGGTAAGCCTTCTCAGGCATGCTGGTATGAAAAGAGGTATCAAAGACGACCACACTAGTGATGTCTGGTAAGATTTCTTTAAAAGCTCGAATCCCAGCAGCATTAGCTCCATTATGAAGAGGTGCTAAAAGGGTGAGCTCTTCAACCTTTTGAATGACATCCTCATCTACCAAAGCCGAATCCTTAAAGTGCTCACCACCAGCTACGACCCGGTGGCCAACCCCTGTAATCTCATCATAGGACTTGATAATGCCTAGGCGCATCAAATCATCTAATAGAATCTTTACAGCCTGGGTATGATCAGCGATAGCTAGAACTTGCTTTTCTTCTTTTCCATCAAACTTTACAGTCGAGATTGCATCATTGAGACCGATTCTCTCAATTAAGCCCTTGGCAATCACCTCTTCTTCAGGCATCAAATAAAGTTGCCACTTCAGACTAGAGCTTCCTGCATTGATTGCAATTGTTTTTGACATAATTCACCTCATTTAAGCGTTTTCAGTTTATTATATCAAAACTTTGTTTAGATTTCACTATCTTTGCGCCATTTTTGGAAATTTTCACTGAATTTCACGATTTCCTCCTGCTTCTGCAAATCTTGCAGGGGATAGACAAAAGGAGTCAACGGCTTCTTTTCCTGCTTTCTTAGGACAAAGATAGTCTTGGCTTGATTGCTACTAGCAAAAATAGACTCTGGCAGACTAATCATGGCCAAAATTTGCGCTTCCTTTTTGAGCCATTCTTTTAATAGAGGGCTCTGGGGGCTGGTCAAAAGTTGGTTGGGCGCCAGAAAAATAGCATAACCTCTTGGCTTTAGATATTTGAGGGATTGCTCCATCAAAAGATGGTGGGCATAAGTGTGCTCATCAGAACTGGCTACCTGGTAACGGCTAGCAATCTGATCATCTGGATAGTAGCCAATTGGCAAATCGCTGATGATAAAATCGCTCTCCTTTAAAACCTGGGGTCTAACAGCATCTCCTTGAACAAAACTAATTCTAGCATCCACAACGTGGGCGATACTCGCCGCCAAATCAATTAAGAGATCATCTAGCTCCAAGCCCAGATAGTCAATTTTTTTACTGCTATTATTGACAATGGTCTCGGCTAGATTTCCCGTTCCACTACCGATTTCTAGGAGGTCCAGCTCCTCCTTATCCCCCAACTGGTCAATTAGAAAGGTCAAGATAAAGCCGATTGCATCAGGTGTAAACTGATGATTGGCTTGTAGGGGCTCGGTCTGGGCCGCCTTCATCAAAATAAATTGATAGGCCCGCCGCCACTCCTCCCGGCTAAGCTCTAGTGCCTTGAGCTTTTGCTGATTGACTAGCAACTCCTTTAAATCAGTCTTTTGATCCAGATAGATACTATTTTGCTCAATCAAGGCGTCGTAAAAATTCGTAGCCAAGTGACTTTGAAGTAGATGGGTATTGGTTAATAAAAGGTTGTAGGCCTCTTCGATTTTTTCAAAATTCATATCGTCCTCCGCCTCTTATCATACCAAAAATTAGTCCTTTTTGCTATTCAAATAAAAATTAAACTGATAAGATTTATCCCCCTGCTCTACCTTAATCAGAAGCTTTTCTCCTTCTCTTTGATAGCTAGACTTCCCTTGGACAAAGTCTACTTGTCCGCTATTTTCCCTTGCTGCTTCCTTGGTCAAAAGGGCCATAGCATAAGCCTTGAGCCTTTCTTCCTGACGCAAGACTGAAGCCTGATAGTTGATTTGACGTTTGAGATAGAACTGCAAGAGCAGGCTGAAAATAGCTGCCATTAAGAGGGCATATAAGAGGACACCGGCCTCAATTTTTTTCCTCCACACCATAGACAAAGTCCCTTTCTAACCCCTCTTTAAAGCTAAAATGAATGATGATTAAGGAGCCTTCCTTTTTAATAGTCGTCTCTTTAAGACCAGTAATCATAGGTTGATAGCCCCGGTTATGGCTATCTGTCTTACGAAAATCATCGGCCTTGGACTGGCCAAAGGCAATTCCTTTTCCATCTTGCTTGACTAAAATTTTATCCTGGTCTAAGCTCTCAAACTGGCTTCTAGCCAGTTCTGCTTCCAGCTGGTCAGCAAATAAAAGCCACTCTTGCTTTTTATTGCTTTCCTGATAGGCCAAGTCCGCTCCTAAGAGCTTGGTCAGGGCTTGAAAGAGCAAGAGGCTACCACTGATGACCAGCAGGGCGACCAGGGCTTCCAGTAGGGTAAAGGCCGCTAGCCTACTTCTTCTCAACATGAATCAACTCCTCCCCCTGATGATAGACCCCAATAGCTTGCGAACTCCTTTTAACTTGAATGACCACACCATTTATTTCTAACCTATCTTGATTGGATTGGAGGGCCATTTGACCAGCCCGTAATAGCTCTTCTTGCTCAAGTAACCTGACTTGCTCTTTGCGTGACAGTCTGATTTCCTCTAAAATCAGACCAGCGATCAGCGAAAAAACAGCCAAGGCCAAGAGGGCTTCCAAAAGAATACTAGCTTCAATCCTTTGTTTTCTTAATTTTTCCATTTCCAATAAATAATTGATAATTGACAATCCCTTCCTGGGTTTGAAAGCGAATTTTCTCTAGCGAAGAATTTCCACCAGCCTGGTCAAAATGCAAGTCCAAGTCCTCCAAGACCTTGACCGACTTAGGAACACTTAAGCGGCTATAGCCGTTAGAAATCTCTCCCTGGGAAATCCGCAAGGTCAAGCCTTCCTGCCCCGTCACACTTAATTTTTGACTTTCCCGATAAAAATGCTCAAATTCCAACAGGAAAATCTGACTTTCAACTTGGTCAAAACTGGCTCGGACCGAGCCAGACAAGACCAGTAAAACAAAGGTCATCAAAGACAAGGTCAAGAGACTTTCAAAGAGGGTAAAGGCCTTAATCGGCAACCGTTGGATGTTCATTCTTATTCTTTCCATAATAGGCCTTGTAAGAATCAACCTGCTTTTGGGTCAAATTGCCCGCGCTGACTAATTTCGCTAGGGTAGCCTGCTCGCTACCATGCTTGAGCTCATATAGCTCAGCCTGGCTCTCGACAACCTTAACGACTGCGGCATTTCCCGTATCTGAAACGGCATCCTTTTGCTTGCTGAGATTAGGAACGAAGAGCAAGAGCAGGACACTGATGATGAGAAGGACAACCAACATTTCTATTAGAGTAAAACCTTCTAACTGCAATTTTTTTAATTTCTTCATAGGTGGACCTCCATATTTTGGTAAAGGGGTAAGAGCATGGCTGCATAAAGCAGGACAATCATTAGGGCAACAAAGATAAAGACCAGGGGTTGAATCAGGTTCATAGTAGCATGAAGTCGGCTGAAAAATTCCTCCCAGGTCTTACTAGCATAGACTTCTAGCTCACTCCCCAACTTAGACTTGACCTCCCCATATTCGATAATAAGGGACAACTCCCGCTTAAAAAAGGGATACTGGGCCACAGCCTGGGAAAACTCCTGGCCATTTTGAAGCTTGTAGGTCAGATCCTGGCCCAATTCTCGAAATAAAGCAGAGGCTTGATCCTGCATTAAGACTAGAATTTGGCTTAATTCTAACCCTTGGCCAATCATATTGCCCCATTCCCTGGCATAGTAGGCTGTCAGATAAGAGCGAGTAAAGGCTCCTAAAAAAGGTAGCTTAGCCAAGCGGGAAAAGAAGGCAAGTTTCGAGCTTTTACGGTAGTAAAAAAGAGCAAGCAAAGCAAAAAATAGGAGGCCTAGGCTTGTTAGCAAGAAAATCTGAGGCAGGTTGGAAATCAGCTGACTGGCAAGATTTTTGCTGTCTAGCTGGGGAAGAAGGTAGTGCCGCAGACCCAGCATAATTAAGAGCAGAAAGAGGAGCAAAATCAAGGGATAGGTGGCTACTTCAATCAATTTCTTTTTGACCTTGGCCAAATTTTCTAGATAGGAACTGATTTTAAGCAGACTCAACTTGATATTTCCATGGGCTTCAGCTAGTGAAAGCTGGGTGACCACATGATCAGCAAAGCCTAGATTCGCCATCATACTAGCAAAGGATTGGCCGGCGCTCAGTCCCTCTCTCATCCTGTCTACATAGGCCTTTTCAATCAAGGCACTGCGCTGAAAAAAGTGGACTGTCTCGGCCAGGTGAAAGCCACTGGAGAAGAGATTACTAAAGAGCTCAATAATCTTTTTCTGCTTATTGGTAGATAATCTTTTCACTTTCTGCCTGTTCAGCACTGATATGTCCTGCTGCAAAAAGCTGAGCAATTTGCTCATTCCAGTCTTTAGACTCATGCTCTTGGTAATTTTCACTGGCAAAATCAACGACACCTCCTCCCCCAATTAAACGTTGGTAGCAAATCCCTTGTAGGACAATATCCAGCTCCTGGGCCTTGACCCCTAGCTCTACCAGTCTTTCATAAACTCCGCGAATACTCTTGGCATGAATAGTAGAGAAAACCGTTGCTCCTGTCAGGCTGGCTCTCACAACTGCTCTAGCAGTTTGACTATCTCTAATTTCGCCGATAATCAGTAGGTCTGGTCGGTGACGAAGGGAAAGTTTAATTAAACTTTCATAGGTCAAACCAATAGCCTCATTGAGCTGCAATTGGAGCATCTCCTCCTGTTTAATCTCAACAGGATCCTCAATAGACATGACCTGCTGCTGGCCAAATTTGAGCTGGGCCAAATGATACATGAGGGTCGTCTTACCCGACCCTACTGGTCCCGAAAAAAGATAGAGTCCCCGCTGCTTGAATTTTTCTTTGAGCTCTGGAAATTGATTAAACCAAAATTTCAGCTCAGTTTCCTCATCATGCAGAAGACGAATGACCAGGCTTTCATAGCCCCGGTAGTCCCCAACACTAGATAGACGCAGAGAGACCTTCTTTTCTCCACAATCATAGTCACAAGAGCCCAGCTGACTCCTTCTTTTTTCACCAACATTCATGCCTGCGGTAAACTTAAAATGACTGATAACGGCTGCGATTTGCTCGAAATCATAACTATCAATGAAACGTCGTTCATCACCAATTCGCATAAAGATTTCATAGCAGGCTTTCTTAGGAACAAAATAGATATCCTGAGCGCCCTCTTTCTTAGCATCTTTAATCATGCTTTGTGCAAGTTCTTGAACCATAAGACCTCCTTACCTAACTATTCGCTAAAAGCAATCAAAAAAAGAGACTTTTTTCAAGTCTCGTCATTTTTTATCAAGCCTTCATCTGTCTGCCCAAAATAGACCAAATAAGATTTTAATACATATATGAGGACCAAAAGGGCAAGTCCCTCCTCCACAAGGCCTAAAGCCAGAAAGAAGGGCTGGGTCAAACCCAGCAAGGGCAGGCTCAATTTATAGGATAGAGCCGAGATTACCAAAGGGAAGGTCAGGGCGGAAAAGCTAGGAAGAAAGGGCTCGCGAATAATTTTTCTGACAAAAAAGAGGGCAAAAAGATAGAAGGACTGGGCCAAGAGAAAGAGGATAAGCAGGAAGGGCTGGTTAAAATCAGCAGCAGCTAGCTTGATATAGGCCGCTAAAAGGAGAGAAAAAGGAGCACAAAAGATAGCCAACTGGGGTCTCAAGCCACTTGGCAGGGTCCCACGAGCCAGGAGCTGAAAGATAAAGGGATAGAGCAGCAGGCTCAGGACTAGACCAAATACAAAACCAAACCAGGCCAGGAAGGGCACTTGTACCACCTGACCTGTCAGGGCAGCCATGGCTATTCCCACATAAAGGACGGTCCAACTCGGGCTAATCTTTCCCTGCCTTAAATAGGGATAGAATTTTCGGGTAAAATAAAGAATTAAAAGAAGGTGAACTAAAAAAGCCAAAAACCATAAAATTTTAGCCAAGCCTAACCAAGGGCCAGCAAAAGAAGAGAGGTAGGCAGCCAAAAGCATGCTGGACATGGGGTAGGTCGCAAAACTAGAGGCCAAGGGGGCCTCCTGCAAGTCCCTAAATAGGTTTGGCAAATGGCTGAGCAAAAAGAAGCTTAGCCAAAGCCAGCATAAAAGCCCCAGACCACTAAAGACATGATACAGTAAAATATGATGGCTAGCCAGAAGATTGGCTAGGCCAAAGAGACCTAAAATCAATCCAGCAAAAACTAAAGGGGGTTGTTTTCTAATCATATATAACTCCTATATTGAGGGCCAAACAAGGCTAACTTTAGGAAAAACTTGCTAGCAGAGGCATCTCTAAAAAATCGGAGCCTTAATTTCAACTAGTCGACTCAAAAGTCCTACTCCTTCTTAAAGTTTATAAAAAGGGAAGCTCCTTACTGTTGCGCCAGCAAGAAAGCTCCCTTGAATGCTTATCAATATTTACGAAAACGTTGGTAACGGTTTTCGAGAAGTTGATCTAGTGGCAACTGCGATAGGCTAGCCAACTCAGAAACCAGCTCCTGCTTAATCGAAGCTAGCAAGTCGTGCTTGCTGAGTCCTGCTTCTGACAAGACCTTGTCTACCACACCCATTTCCAAAAGCTCGTGCGACGTGATTTTCATCAATTCTGCGGCTTCCATGGCGCGGCTACCGTCTTTCCAGAGAATAGAGGCAAAACCTTCCGGACTAAGAACGGCATAGATTGAATTTTCCAGCATCCAAACCTTATCGGCCACAGCCAAGGCCAGGGCCCCACCAGAGCCCCCTTCACCGATGATAAGGGCGATAATCGGAACCTTGAGATCGCTCATTTCCAAAAGATTTCTGGCAATAGCTTCTCCCTGTCCCCGCTCTTCAGCACCGAGACCCGGGTAGGCCCCTGCTGTATTGATAAAGGTCACGACTGGACGGCCGAACTTTTCCGCCTGTTTCATCAGGCGCAGGGCCTTACGGTAGCCTTCTGGATGGGGCTGACCAAAGTTGCGCCGCAGATTGTCCTGGAGGTTTTTTCCTTTTTGAATCCCGACGACAGTTACCGCTTGACCATTGAGCTTACCGATACCGCCAATAACTGCACCATCATCCCGAAAGGACCGATCTCCATGGAGCTCGATAAAATCATCAAAAATTTCTCTAGCAAAGTCTAGGGCGGTCAAGCGGGTTTGATCCCGCGCTTCCTTGATAATTCTGGTAATCTTACTCATTGTCCACCTCCATGAAATTCCAAGAGTTTGGCAATCTTAGCTCGCAAGTCTGCCCGTTTAACAATGGCATCAACAAAGCCATGTTCCAGCAGAAATTCTGCCTTTTGGAAATCATCTGGCAGGGTTTCACGAACGGTAGACTCAATCACCCGCCGACCCGCAAAACCGATTAGAGTTTGAGGTTCAGCTAGGATAATATCCCCTTCCATGGCAAAGGAGGCTGTCACACCACCGGTAGTTGGGTCTGTCAAAATAGTCAGATAAAAGAGGCCCGCCTTGGAATGGCGTTGGACAGCAGCCGAAATCTTAGCCATCTGCATCAGACTGATGATTCCCTCCTGCATCCGGGCCCCTCCAGAGGCTGTAAAGAGCACCACTGGTAGCTTTTTCTCCGTCGCATACTCAAAGAGTTGGGTAATTTTCTCACCGACAACCCCTCCCATAGAGGCCATGATAAAGTTGGAGTCCATAATCCCCAGAGCTGTCTTATGGCCGGCAATTTGAGCCAGACCAGTCATTACTGCCTCATCTAAGCCAGTCTTTTCCCGAACCTGGGCCAGCTTTTCCTTGTACTTAGGAAAGGCTAGCGGGTCTGTCGTTTCATGACCAGTGAAGAGCTCCTCAAAGGTTCCCTCATCAATAGTAATTGCTAGGCGATCCTGGGCTGAAATCCGAAAATTATAACTACAATAGGGGCAGGTTTGGTTGGAGCCCAAATCCTTTTGATAAATTGTATGCTTACAAGCTGGACATTTGGCAAATAGCTCGTCTGGCACCTCAGGCTTTGCTTGAGGCTTCTCCCGACTCGACCCATTTGGATTGATACGGATATATTTATCCTTTTTTGAAAACAAAGCCATTACTTATACTTACTCCTTTATCAGCTAGAAGGCCTAGCCTTCTTTTTCTTGCATCTTTTCCTGGTAGGCAGGAAGAAATTTTTCCATCAAAAAGGCGGTATCGTAATCTCCCGCAATCACGTTGGCGTCAGAAATCAGATCTAATTGGAAGCCACTATTGGTCACTAAGCCATCAATTTCCAATTCATAGAGGGCCCGTTGCATCTTCATCAGAGCATCAAAGCGATTTTCTCCATGAACGATAATCTTGGCAATCATACTATCATAGTAAGGGGGAATGGTATAGCCAGGGTAGACGGCTGAGTCCACCCGCAGACCGACTCCTCCACTAGGTAGGTAAAGATTGGAAATTTTTCCTGGGCTAGGGGCGAAATTAAAGGCTGGATTTTCAGCATTGATTCGACATTCAATAGCATGGCCTGAGATGCTGACATCCGCTTGTTGGAGGGATAATTTTTCACCCGCAGCAATCTTAATTTGCTCCTTGACAATATCCACTCCAGTAACAAATTCTGTAACCGGATGTTCTACCTGGACCCGGGTGTTCATTTCCATAAAGTAGAACTCCCCCTTGGCTTCATCCAGTAGGAACTCGATGGTCCCGGCATTTTCATAGGACACAGACTCGGCGGCCCGAACAGCGGCTTCGCCGATTTCCTGGCGGAGTGTTTTTCCAATCGCTACCGATGGGCTCTCCTCTAAAACCTTTTGATTGTTTCTTTGAAGAGAGCAGTCCCTTTCGCCTAGGTGGATGACCTGACCATACTGGTCCGCTAAAATTTGGACTTCAATATGGCGGGCAGGGTAAATAACCCTTTCCATATACATGGCACCATTACCAAAGGCCGCCTTGGCCTCGCTAGAGGCAGACTCAAAGGCTGCTTTTAGATCCTCTGCCCGCTCAACCTTACGGATTCCCTTACCACCACCACCAGCAGAGGCCTTAAGCATGACAGGATAGCCAATCTTTTGGGCCACCTCTAGGGCTTCTTCCGATGTATGAACTTCCCCGTCAGAGCCTGGGATAACCGGTACTTGCGCCTTAATCATCTGCGCTCTGGCGTTGATTTTATCCCCCATCAGGTCCATTACCGCACCAGACGGGCCAATAAACTTAATTCCTACTTCTTCACACATGGTGGCAAACTTGGAATTTTCACTTAAGAAACCAAAACCAGGGTGGATGGCTTCAGCCTCTGTCAAGACTGCCGCAGACAAGACCGCATTCATATTGAGATAAGAGTCGGTTGACTTGGCTGGCCCGATACAGATGGCCTCATCAGCCAGGAGAGTATGGAGGGCTTCCTTATCTGCAGTCGAATAGACTGCCACGGTTGCAATACCGAGCTCTCTAGCTGCTCGAATAATCCGGACCGCAATTTCCCCACGGTTGGCAATTAAAATTTTACGAAACATGGTGAAAGTTCCTCTTTCTATTGACCAAGGGCAAAGGTGAGGGTTCCACTTGCAGCAAGCTTACCATCCACTTCTGCCTTGGCTTCTACCACAGCAATCGTTCCCCGACGTTTGATAAATTTCGCTGTCATTATCAACTGGTCTCCAGGAACAACCTGCTTTTTAAACTTAACCTTGTCCATTCCCGCATAAAAGACGAGTTTGCCCTTGTTTTCTTCCTTGGACAATTCCAGGACCCCTGCTGTCTGCGCTAGAGCCTCCATAATCAAGACACCAGGCATCACAGGATATTCCGGAAAGTGCCCATTAAAGAAGGGTTCATTGACCGTTACATTTTTTAGGGCTACGATTTCGTCGTCCTTTAATTCTAAAACGCGGTCCACCAAAAGCATAGGATAGCGGTGGGGCAGGGCTTCTTTTATCGCAGTAATATCAATCATTTAATTCTTACCAGACCTTTCCCAAACTCGACCATTTCTTCGTTTTCAACTAGAATTTCGGTCACCAAACCATCTTTAGGGGCAGGGACCTCATTCATTACCTTCATGGCTTCAATGATCATCAGGGTTTGGCCCTTCTTGACCTGATCGCCTACTTGGACAAAGGCTGGCTTGTCTGGTCCAGCCGCTAGATAGGCTACACCGACCAAAGGACTTTCCACAATTTCACCCTCAGCAGCCTGGGTTGGCGCTGGCGCTGCCATCTCTTCAACAGGAGCTGGGCTAGGTGCTGCAAGTGGGCCAGAAGCCAAAGCTGTTTCTGCTGCCACTGGAGCAGGTGCTGGACTGGCAGCTGCAACAGGATGACTAGCAAGCGAAGGAGCAGCCTCATTTTTACTAAAGCTTAATTCATCGCTTTGATTTTTATAGGAAAATTCTCGGAGACTTGATTGGTCAAACTGGGCCATCAAATCTTTAATTTCATGGATATTCATCTAGTCCTCCCAACGTTTAAAGGCAACAACGGCATTGTGGCCACCAAAACCAAAGGTATTGGAAATAGCATAAGGAATTTCTTGCTCCTTACCTTGACCATAAATGACATTGGCCTCGATATAATCAGATAGTTCGCTAGTTCCAGCAGTCATCGGTACATAGCTATGACGCATAGCCTCGATAGAAGCAATCGCTTCAACTGCACCCGCCGCTCCCAGCAAGTGTCCTGTAAAGGACTTGGTTGAAGAAACCGGCACATCCTTACCTAGAACGGTAACAATAGAGGCGCTTTCTCCCTTTTCATTGGCTGGGGTGGAAGTTCCATGAGCATTGACATAAGCCACTTGACTCGGCTCAATTTCTGCCTCTTCCAGGGCCAATTTCATGGCCTTGATGGCACCCAGGCCTTCTGGATGAGGAGAGGTCATGTGGTAGGCATCACAGGTATTTCCATAGCCGACAATCTCAGCCAAGATTGTCGCCCCACGTTTTTCAGCATGTTCCAGACTTTCCAAGACCAACATCCCTGCACCTTCACCCATGATAAAGCCATTGCGGTCCTTATCGAAAGGAATCGAAGAACGGGCAGGATCTTCTGTCGTTGAAAGAGCTGTAAGAGCTTGGAAACCAGCGATGGCAAATGGAGTGATAGAAGCCTCTGCTCCCCCTACCAACATGATGTCTTGGAAACCATATTTAATCGAACGGAAGGCATCACCGATTGCATCATTTGAAGAAGCACAGGCTGTATTGATAGACTTACATACACCATTAGCTCCTAGACGCATAGCAACATTTCCAGCCGCCATATTTGGCAGGGCCTTAGGAAGAGTCATCGGTTTGACCCGTTTTGGCCCCTTGTCATGCAAGCGCACGATCTGGTCCTCAATTTCCTTGATTCCCCCGATACCAGAAGCAACGATGACTCCCAGACGGTCCTTGTCCAGACTATCCAAGTCCAATTTAGCATGTTCCACAGCTTCTAAGGAAGCATAGAGGGCATAAAGCGAGTAGTTATCAAAACGATTGGTATCTTTTTTAATAAAGTATTTATCAAAAGGAAAATCATTGATTTCTGCCGCATTGTGAACACTGTATTCACTAGCATCAAACTTGCTGATGGGACCAATCCCAATTTTACCTTCAACCAAGCTCTGCCAAAACTCCTCTGGGGTGTTTCCGATAGGTGAAGTGAGACCATATCCTGTCACAACAACTCGATTTAATTTCATACTGAACTCCTTTAATGATTACTGCATAGTAAGGCCACCGTCAATGGCAATGACTTGACCAGTTAGATATTCTTGACTTGCTAAAAAGAGGGCAACATCCGCTACTTCTTGGGTGTTACCAAAGCGCTTCATCGGGATTTGAGCCAGGGAGGCTTCCTTGATTTTTTCAGGTAGGCCTTCCGTCATATCCGACTCGATAAAGCCTGGGGCAATCACATTGACCCGGACATTTCGAGCCGCCACTTCACGCGCAACTGATTTTGAAAAACCAATCAAGCCGGCCTTGGAAGCCGCATAGTTGGCCTGGCCAATATTTCCGGTCAAGCCGACCACACTGGATAGATTAATAATCGCTCCAGCCCGCGCCTTGGTCATCGGTTTTAAGACCGCCTGAGTCATATTAAAGGCTCCGGTCAAATTGATTTTCAAGACCTGCTCAAAGTCAGCTTCTGTCAGCTTGAGCATGAGCTTGTCTCGAGTAATTCCAGCATTATTAACCAGAATATCTACCGAACCTAGACTAGTAACCGCCTCTTGGACCATCCGCTTGGCATCTTGGCTATCTGAAACATCTCCTGAAATCGCCACTACCTTAACTCCATAAGAAGAAAATGTAGCTAGCAAGTCCTCAGAAATCGAACCCCGACCATTCAGGACAATATTGGCCCCACAACTAGCAAACTTATGAGCAATTGCTAGGCCAATCCCTCTAGTAGAGCCTGTAATAAAAACATTTTTATTCTTAAGTTCCATGAATTTTCCTCATTTTTCCAAAAGGGCTGTCAAGCTCTCTACACTATCGACCTGGTTCAGACTAGCTGTCTTAGCAAGTTTCTTTAAAAATCCTGTCAAGACGCTACCCGGACCAATCTCGATAAAGCGCTCTACTCTAGCCTCCTGCATCAGGGCAATACTCTCATAAAAACGAACGGGTTCCATAACCTGACGAGTTAAGAGATTTTTAATTTCCTCTTTTTTCATGATTTTAGCCTCGGTATTGCCTACCAAGGGAATCTCAAAATCAGAAAATTCAACTTCAGCCAGAGCAATAGCTAATTTTTGACTAGCTGGTTTTAAAAGAGCTGTATGGAAAGGACCTGATACCTTGAGGGGAATCAGACGCTTGACACCTGCTTCTTTAAGAGCCGCCACTGCCCGATCAACAGCTGGCGCCTCTCCCCCAATCACAATCTGGCTGGGAGTATTATAATTGGCTGGTGTAACCACCCCGTAGCTAGAGGAAGCTTGACAAATCTCCTCAATCAGGGCCACATCTGCATTCAAAACAGCAACCATCTTACCTGACCCAGCTGGCGCCGCCTCTTCCATATAGGCTCCACGTTTAGCCACCAAGGCAAGAGCAGCTTTAAAATCAAGGGCACCTGCCGCTACCAGGGCTGAATACTCTCCCAGAGAAAGCCCCGCCACTATATCGGGCTTGATACCTGCCTGGTCCAACAAACGGTAAATAGCGATTGAGGTCGTCAAAATAGCTGGTTGGGTATAGCGGGTCTGATTGAGCTTGTCCTCGTCCTCATCGATCAAGGAGCGAACATCATAGCCCAAGATTTGACTGGCTTCTTGAAAGGTTTCCCTGACCAGTTCATACTGGTCATAGAGATCCCGCACCATACCTAGATATTGAGCCCCTTGCCCAGCAAATAAAAAGGCTGTCTTAGTCATGTCTCTTTACTCCTGCCCAACGGCTTGCTTCCTTTTGGATAACCTCTGCGGCTCCATAGTAAATGTCCTTGAGGATTTCCTCACAAGTTTCTTCCTTAGAAATCAAACCAGCAATCTGACCAGACATAACTGATCCGTTTTCAACATCACCGCGGACAACGGCATTCGCCAAAGCCCCAGCTCCTAGATTTTCAAAAACGCTCAAGTCTGGCTCAGCCTGTTTGAAGGCCTCTTTTTCAGCCTTTTCAAAGTCTCTTGTCAATTTATTTCGCAAGGCCCGAACAGCATGACCAAAATGTTGAGCAGAGATAGTCGTATCGATATCCCTAGCCTTCAAAATCATATCCTTATAGTTTTGGTGGGCATTGGACTCCTTGGCTACAACAAAGCGAGTTCCGACCTGCACAGCCTCTGCACCCAGCATAAAGCCAGCAGCAGCACCATGACCATCAGCAATCCCTCCTGCCGCAATAACTGGAATATTGACCGCTTCTACAACCTGACGTACCAAAGACATGGTCGTCAGTTTACCGATATGACCACCTGCTTCCATTCCTTCTGCGATGACAGCGTCCGCACCGATTTTTTCCATCCGTTTAGCCAGGGCCACACTTGGAACAACCGGAATGACTGTAATCCCCGCCTCATGGAAACGAGACATATATTTACTAGGATTTCCAGCACCAGTCGTCACCACCTTGACCCCTTCTTCAATCACCAAATCAACAATATCTTCGGCAAAAGGAGAAAGAAGCATAATATTGACACCAAAAGGTCTATCTGTCAGAGCCTTAATCTTATCAATATTGGCCTTGACTACCTCCTTGGGAGCATTTCCGCCACCGATAATTCCCAGACCACCAGCCTTGGATACGGCACCAGCCAGGTCACCATCAGCAACCCAGGCCATTCCCCCTTGGAAAATTGGATAATCAATATTTAATAGTTCTGTGATACGTGTTTGCATATTACCTTCCTTTAATAAGCTCCTTAAGAAAGGCAGAGCAAGAGAAAATCGACCATTCTAGAGCCATTTTCACTCGCTTAAAAGCCTTCTAGAGCATCCTTAATTTCATAAGATACGAGGACCTTGGGAAATAAATTCTACTAGTCTTTATTTTCTTAAGAAGCCCAAGCTCAATACTTCTTGCTTAAGTAATAATATGATTAACAAGCTATTATTACAAGCATGGACTTATCCCCTATAGTTTGACAGTCAAACTATTACCTAAACAAGAGGGAGTGGAAAAATCTTGTAAAACAAGTCGCTTCTCCCACCCCGACCAGTCAGCCTATTTCAAAAGAGGGCGAGAAGTTCTTTCTCAGCCCCATAAGCCTGTTTATTTTGTTTTTTCTTCAACATAGGCAACCAAGTCACCTACAGTGTTCAATCCTTCTTCAGTTTCGATTTGAATATCAAATTCATCTTCGATTTCTGAGATAACTTGGAACAAGTCCAATGAATCTGCTTCAAGATCATCAAAAGTTGATTCAAGTGTCACTTCTGAAGGTTCTTTACCAAGTTCCTCAACGATAATTTCTTGTACTTTTTCAAATACTGCCATGATAGACTCCTTTTAAAATAAAAATTTTTAATAATGTGACTAGTCACATCGATTAACTAAATTGTAACAATAAGTGTCCCCCATGTCAAACCACCACCGAAACCAGATAATAAAATTTTCTGACTTCCGTCCAGCCTGATAAGGTTTCGCTCAACACACTCCGAGAGTAAGATTGGAATACTTGCGGCACTGGTATTGCCGTACTCCATCATATTCGCAGGAAGTTTTTCTCTTTCGACACCAATCTTCTTGGCCATCTTATCCAAAATCCGCACATTGGCCTGATGAAGCAGGAGAAAATCCAAATCCTCAACCTCGACCGGGCTCTTGGCAATCGTCTCTTTGATTGATTTGGCCACATCGCGGATGGCAAAATCAAAGATTGTCCGCCCGTCCATGGTTAGGCACTTCTGGTCCTCTTCCTTCTCCGAAAAAGGTGAAGATAAGCCCGTCACACCCGACATCAAATATTGACCACGACTACCATCTGTTCCTTGCTCCTCAGCTAAGAAATGCTGGGTTGAACTTGCTTCTAGCAAGACCCCCCCGGCCCCATCACCAAAGAGAACAGCCGTTCTACGATCGGACCAGTCAACAACCTTGGATAAGGTCTCACTACCAATGATTAAGCCCTTCTGGTAACGGCCAGAAGCAATCAACTTTTCTCCCGTTGAAAGGGCGAAAATAAAGCCACTGCAAGCCGCAGTCAAATCAAAGGCAAAGGCCTTCTTGGCCCCAATTTTGGCCTGAACAGCCGCAGCCGTTGAAGGCATCATCGAATCCGGTGTCACCGTAGCCACAATGATAAAGTCGATTTGGTCAGCGCTTAGATTTGCCTTAATCAACAGGGACTCGGCAACCCGACTCGCTAAATCGCTGGTCGATTCAGTCTGAGAAATATGACGATTCTTAATTCCTGTCCGACTTGAAATCCACTCGTCACTCGTTTCCATCAACTGGGCCAAATCATCATTGGTAACCCTTTGCTGGGGAGCGTAGTGAGCAACCTGACTAATCTTTGCATAATTCATTATTTCAAGTCCTCTAAAAATTTATAAAGATTTTTCAGTCCCTTTTTCATGACCTTGATTTCATCCGGGCTCATTCCAGCAATGATTTTATCAACCATGGCATGGTGGAAGCGCCGATGCAACCGGTACAAAAGACGACCATTTTTTGTCAAGTTCAGATGCACCACACGACGGTCAACTGAGGAACGGCTCCGCTCGATATAGCCCTTTCTTTCCAAGTTGTTCAAGCTAGTCGTCACAGTTCCCAAAGTCACCATCAACTCTCTTGAAACATCACTTGGAGTAGCATTAGGCGTCTCACCAATGACATCAATCGTATGCATTTCTTTAATGGAGACATCATTGAAGCGGCTACTTCGCAGACTAGATTCTTCAATAACCAATACATTATTAAAAATGGATGTCAAGTAATCATTCACTAATTGGTAATTCAAAAAATCTACCCCCCTTTAAAAAAATAAGTTCAATCATCAAAACATTTGACTTTCAAAGTATATCAAATATGAAAGCAAATTGCAAGTTTTTTTCACAAAAAAGTCACAGCACCGCTAGCTTCCTACTTACCTGAAAACTTAGGCCGTCTCTTTTCCGAATAGGCCCGGACCCCTTCCTTAAAGTCCTCTGTAAAGGCCAAGGATTTTTGCAATTCTAACTCTAGTTGAGCATAGTCATCCCAGCCTGTAAATAAGCTCTTCCAAATCATCTCTTTTATTGCCCGATAAGAGTTAGCTGAGCCCCGTTTTAGCTTCTTAATCAACTGCTCACAGGTTTTCTCCAGTTTTTCACTGGGACAAAGCCGGTACAGCAAGCCATATTCCATAGCCTTGTCTGCTGTCAGGGCCTCACCAGTCAACACCAAATGACTGGCCCTAGTCACCCCAATAGCCCTGGCCAAGAGATAGAGTCCGCCCGCATCAGGTGCCAAACCAACACCCACAAAAGCCTGGATAAAGCGAGCCTTTTCTGAAGCGATACAAAAATCCGCCGCCACAGCCATATTGGCAGCAGCGCCAGCTACCGGCCCATCTACACACATAATCACCGGCTTAGGCAAGCGTTTCATAGAGAAGGAAATTTTATTCACCAATTCAGCAATTTCAACCAAGGATTGAATATCGTCGGCATCTACAGCACGTTGCATTTCCGCCAAATCCCCTCCGACAGAAAAAACCTTCCCATTAGCATCAATCAGGACAATGGCAACATTCTCGTCTTTAGCAGCCAAGTCAAGGGCCGCTAAAATTTCTTGACACATGGGAATATTAAAACCATTAGAGACCTCAGGGCGATTGAGAGTCAGTCTGGCCACACCATCATTAACGCTATATAGAATACCATTAAAGTTCATATCGTTCTCCATTCCTCTTTTAAAATTCGTTGGATGATAACTTCCAAACAAATCCTTTGATAATAAAATAGTTTGAATATCAAAGAGTCAAACTATCTACATTTTAGCATAATTTTATACTTTGTCCAAGTAAAAATGCTAGCTCTCGTCCATTTAGTTAAAAAATAAAAAGAGCAAGCAATTATTAACCAGAAAAGACTGACAAAGTCCCGCTTTTTTGCTATAATCTAAGGAGCTATTGCAAGAATAGGAGAAGACATGAAAGTTGTTAAATTCGGCGGAAGTTCCTTGGCGTCTGCCAGCCAATTAGAAAAAGTATTAAAAATTGTCCAAGACGATCCTGAAAGACGTTTTGTAGTTGTCTCAGCTCCAGGCAAGAGAGACGCCGAAGATACCAAGGTTACCGACTTACTGATTCGCTACTACCGCAAGTACACAGAGGACAAGGATGTCAGCAATGCCCAAAAGCGCATCATCAATCGTTATGCTTCCATGGTTGAGGAGCTAAAGCTCAAACCAACTGTCCTTGATAAAATCAAGCAAAGCATCCTGGATTTGGCCAAACTCCCCATTGACAATAACCCCTTCCTCTACGATAGCTTTCTCGCAGCTGGAGAAGACAACAATGCCAAACTAATCGCAGCCTACTTTAACCAAAATGGCCTCGAGGCCCGCTATGTCCATCCCAAAGAAGCCGGCCTGATTGTCTCTGATGAACCAGGGAATGCTCGCATTCTTCCCTCCAGTTACGATAAGATTGAAGAACTAAATGAAACAGACGAGGTCTTAGTTATTCCAGGTTTCTTTGGAGTCACACAAGAAAACCAAATCTGTACCTTTTCTCGGGGTGGCTCCGACATCACCGGCTCAATTATTGCTGCCGGCGTCAAGGCAGACCTCTACGAGAATTTCACCGATGTAGACGGTATCTTTGCAGCCCACCCAGGAATTATCAAAAATCCTCGCTCCATTCCAGAATTAACCTACCGGGAAATGCGGGAATTGGCCTATGCTGGCTTTTCAGTACTTCACGATGAAGCTCTGATTCCAGCCTACCGAGGTAAGATTCCCCTGGTTATTAAAAACACCAACAATCCCCAGCATCCTGGAACAAAAATTGTTTTAGAGCACAGCCAAAAGGAAATTCCCGTCGTAGGTATTGCCGGTGACTCCAATTTTGTCAGCATCAACATGTCCAAGTACCTGATGAATAGAGAGGTTGGGTTTGGACGTAAGGTCCTCCAGATTCTCGAAGATTTAAACATCCGCTGGGAGCACATGCCAACAGGAATTGACGACCTTTCCATCATCCTACGCAAGCGTGAACTAACTCCGATTAAAGAAGAGGAAATCCTCCGTCAACTCAGACAAAAAATCCAGGTAGACCATGCTGAAATCGAGCATGACCTTTCCATCATCATGATTGTCGGAGAAAAAATGAAGAGCCACATCGGTCTTACAGCGACCGCCACCAAGGCCCTATCAGACAATCATATCAATATCCAGATGATGTCCCAGGGTTCTAGTGAAGTTTCCATCATGTTTGTTATCAATTCAGAACAAGAAAAAGCCGCTATTAAGGCGCTCTACAAGGCCTTTTTCCAAGAAGAAGCCTAAAAGATATTCGCAGCAGACACAGACCAGCCTATTGGAGGTAAATTTCCAATAGGCTGGTCTTTTATTGCCTAGAACCTAAGAGGCTATCTTCAGTTAAGCTTAGTAAATTATAAGTAGCAATCTAGGACTAGTCTATTTGCCTGCCATCTTAGAAAGCTAGATGGACTAAAATCAGAAAAAAGAAAAAAGGATTGAAAAACCAATCCTTTTTAGAAACTCCGCAAGTAGGACTCGAACCTACGACATCATGATTAACAGTCATGCGCTACTACCAACTGAGCTATTGCGGATTCTAGCTAAGCGACTACCATATCTCACAGGGGGCAACCCCCAACTACTTCCGGCGTTCTAGGGCTTAACTGCTGTGTTCGG
>NZ_PRDG01000004.1:0-187154 GCF_017883985.1 Streptococcus oricebi
CAGCGTTCTACTTGCATGTATTAGGCACGCCGCCAGCGTTCATCCTGAGCCAGGATCAAACTCTCATTAATCGTTTGAGTCTTACACTCATTCTGTCACTGACAGATTTATTGTTTTTTTATTGTTACAGTACTACTAATTCCTTAGTAGTGCCCTGCACATTGGTTCGTCTTGTTCAGTTTTCAATGGTCCTTGTCCCCTTGAGACAACTATATCAGTATATCACCTACTTAATGCCTTGTCAATACTTTTTAACTCCTTTTTTTACTTTTTTTATATCGATCTTCTCTTCAAACCAAAAAAAGCCTTTAAAACCAGCCTAAAGGCTGGTTAGTCTGATATATCTTCCAAGAGGCTACCTAGTTCTTTTAATTGTTGGTCATTCCAAGGGCGCAGGGGTGGTTTGCTTAAATCGATATGATTGCTCAACTGGTCCAAGTCAGACTTGACAGTCGCCACCCGCTTTTCTAATTCACGGGCAGAGACCCGCAAGGCCCCTTGGGCAAAGATGGTCCATTGTTCATTAAGGTCACTGGTTGCCACCGATACCTGATTGCGGGGATTGTTTAGCTGGGCTGCCAAAGCTTCAATATAGGAGTCGGCTGTCTCCTCTTCTTCTGTAAAAATAACGGTCAGATTAAACTGGTCGTAACGCTGGCGCAGTCCTGGAACATATTGGGCATCAAAAACGCAGACGATTTCTAGCCCTTCAAAGCTAGCATAATTACTGAGGCGATTCAGGAGGATGTTGCGGGCAGCATCCAGCTGACTTTTCTTGAAAAGTTGCCTGGTCTCTTTCCAGGAACCAATCATATTGTAGCCATCAACTAATAAAATTTTTCTTTTCATAGGCGGTTTCTAAAGACTTCATACATGAGGATGGCCGCAGCTACTGAGGCATTTAAACTTTGGACATGACCATTCATGGGAATAGAAATCATCTCATCAGCTAATTTTTTTAGATTATGTGAGACTCCCTTTCCTTCATTTCCGATAATGAGGGCTAGTTTTCCTTGGGTATTCCACTTGGTTGAGGGAGTTCCCTCCATATCTGTCGCAAAAATCCAAAAGCCAGCTTCTTTTAGACTCGTGAGGGTCTGACTAAGATTGGTGACCCTAGCGATGGGGACGTGCTCTAAGGCTCCAGTTGCTGTTTTGGCGACAATCGGGGTGACACCTACTGCTCGATGTTTGGGGATAATAACTCCGGCAACATTGGTCGCATCCGCTGTCCGCAAAATAGAACCTAGATTATGGGGATCCATAATCCCATCTAGAATGAGAAAGAGGGGGTTTTCTTGCTCCTGGGCTGCTCCCAATAAATCAGATAGGGACTGGTAGGCGAACTCTGACACGCGCAAAACAAAGCCCTGGTGTACTGCCCCTTCTGTCATTTCTGTCAGGCTCTTCTTTGACGTCCAGGAAATGGCTACTTTTTTTTCCCTTGCCAATTCCTTGATTTTTTGGAGATTTTTTCCCCTTAAATCTTCTTGAATGTAAAGTTTATTTCCGGTATTTGCAAGCAAGCTTTCGGTTACGGCATGAAAGCCGTAGACAATATCGTTTTTTTCCATGCTTCTATTGTACCATGAATGGCAAACATTACCAAGATGGAGTAGCGGGAATTGTGATAAAATAAAGAAAGAAACTTTCTGGGAGGAAGAGATGTCACTCTTACAAAGAACCATTAAACTGACGCTTGCTACGATTATAGCCATTTATCTAGCCCAAGTCCTGGGCTTGAGCTATGCTCCTTCGGCAGGAATTATCGCCATTTTAAGCCTACTGGATACTCGTCGCTCTTCGCTCAAGGCGGCTGGCAAGCGGCTCTTGTCTACCTTATTAGCCCTGGCTCTGGCCTTTATTTCCTTCAAACTTCTGGGCTTTCAGCTCCTGGCCTTAGGGCTTTACATGGCTCTCTATGTTCCCCTGGCCTATCACTTTGGTTTGGAACTAGGCCTAGCTCCCAGCACTGTCCTCGTGACCCATCTTTTGAGCCAAAAATCTTTTTCCCTTCTCCTTTGGGGCAATGAACTGGCCCTCTTTGTAATCGGTGCCCTTCTGGCCCTTATCTTTAATAGTTATATGCCCTCCAAACAGGAAGAAATCAAGGTCTATCATCAACTGGTCGAGGAGCAACTGAAAAAAATTCTGCTTCGTTTCCAGCACTTTCTTTTGACAGGAGATGGGAGCAATGATGCCCAATTGATTAAGGAGTTGGACCATCAGCTAGAGCAAGCCTTGCGCCTAGTCTACTATGATCGTCATAACCAAGTCTTTTTTCAGACGGATTATGAGGTCCATTATTTTGAAATGCGCCAGCGACAAAATAAAATTCTCAAAGATATGGCTATTGACATCAATCATTGTCAGTTTAAGGGGGAGGAAAGTCAGATTTTGGCTCAACTCTTTGCCAAGACAGCCCTCCAACTCAGTCAGACAAATCCTGCCCATGACTTGCTGGCGGCAATCGGACATTTCCACCGGACTTTTGACCAGCGTCCCCTGCCCCAGACAAGGGCTGAATTTGAAAGTCGGGCCCAGCTCTTTCAGCTCCTGCGCGATATGGAACGCTTTATCCAAATCAAGGTGGACTTTTATGAGCAATATCAAGGGGACTAGCTTGATTTTTGAGACCCTAAATATATAAGCCGCCAATTCTTTCTTCTACCTTCATCAATAAGTTTTTCCTAATAGGGTCAGCTGACCTTGAAAGCTTTACAAGGTTATCAATAGATAAGGTTTGTAATATAGTAAAAACCTTTTAAAAAATAAAAGGATTGAAGAATCTATCCTCCAGGGAGGCCTTCTTCAATCTTTTTTAATGCTTGGCTTTTTTTCTTAAGCAGAAGAGGCCCAAAAGACTAATCAGGCCGACGAGGGGATAGGCCTCGGTCTTTTGGCCTGTCTCGGGTAGCTTGGTCTGACTGCTCGCCTTGATGGGGAGGTCTCCCTTTTCTTCTCGACTGCCTAGGGTCAGCTGACCAACTAGCTGAGAATGAGGGCTTTGGCCAACTAAATCTTCACCAGAATCCAAGGGGAGATTAGACGGGTCCTTATCATCTTCTTGAACTCCTCGGTGCTGGTAGAGGGTTTGAAAGAGATTGGCTTCCTCAAATAAGCGTCCCAAGGCTAGTAGACTACGGTCATTGTTCTTGTAGGTATTAAACATAATGCCTAGGGGCAAGCCTTGGGCAGTCACATAGGTAGGGAGACTGATGGCTGGGGTTTGGGTCAGATTAGCCAGCTGGGTGAAAGGGGTCAGGGTCCAGGCTGGTAGCCATTGGTCATAGATAAGCTGCATTTTTTCGGCCTGAGTCAAATTTGACATATCGCTTAATTGCGCCACTAAATTTTGCGGAATATGATGATAATTAGCTTCCGGGGCTGGATAAGCATTGGTCGGAGTTAAGAAAATGGGATATTGCTGGTAGAAGTCAGTCATCTGCTGGCGAACCTTGGCGATATGTTGGTAGGTCTTGTCCATATCTTCCTTGCTCAAGTCCTTACCTGCTTGGTATAGGGCCCAAGTCAGAAGCTCTACGTCATCCTTTTGCAGATTACGCTTGAGTTTTTGATTGGCCAAGAAATTAACTGTCTTGGCGGAATTTGCAGCCAAGCTATAGTAACTCTTCATCAACTGCTCACCATCAACAGGATAATCTACCTCTACTAGCTGGTAGCCTTGACTCCTCAAAAAGTCTACTGCCTGCTTCACCGCCTGAACAGCATCTGGACTAATCGGAGTCCCCGCTGGGGTTTTAGTGGTATAGGCAATCGGCTGGTCTTTTTGCAACTGATTGGGCAGGACTTCTTTTTTCAGGAGGGCATTAAAGAGGGTTTCTGTATCTCTCATAGTCCTAGTCATGGCAAAATTTACCACCTGACCATGCTCAGATGCTGTATTTCCAGCAGTCACCCCAAGCGTTGGAAAGAAGCCAACCAGGCCACTCCAGGAGGCAGGAATCCGGATAGAGCCACCACCGTCACTGGCGGAAGCTAGAGGGACTTGGCCGACAGAAACTGCGGCCGCTGAACCACCAGAAGAACCACCAGGATTGTGGTCTAAATTCCAGGGATTACGGTTAATCCCGTGAGAATCTGAATTGGTTACATTAATCCAGCCCATCTCGGGATAATTGCTTTGGCCGACTACGATAAAACCGGCTTCTTGCAGGGCTTTGACATAGGCACCAGTCGTTTTACTGGTACTGTCCTTCATAAATGATAAGCCATTACTGGACTCGCCTCCCTTGATACTGTGTCCCAAACCTTTTACTAAGATAGGCACACCTAGAAAGGGTTGGCCCTTATCAACCAAGGCTTGGGCTTCCTTTCTGGCTTCATCAGCCCTCAGGCTAATCACACTATTGAGTTCTGGATTGGTTTTTGCGATAGACTCCAGGGCTAAATCGAGCAATTCTTCACTGGTCACCTGGCCTGAACGTACTTGCTCAGCCAAGCTACTAGCATCCGCTTTTTGGTATTGGTCCAAGCTTAGAGGCGAGGAAACTTGTTCAGAAGCAAGGACCGTCTCATCGCTAGCCTGGGCTAAAGCTGGTAGCTCTTGACTGGCTGGAATACCGGACTCTTCTGAGGCAGCTGGGATTTCCTGCCCTGCGCTAGCTAGAACAGTCTCTTGACTGCTAGAATCTCTTTCTGGCGCTGAAAGACTATCTGCTTGGGCTAGAGAGGTCGAACCAAAGAGCAAAAGAAAGGCGAGAACTAGCAATTCTTTCTTGCTCTTGCTAAATACAGCGTGGGGAATGGGTTTTTTAGGCATAAAACACTCCTCTGTCTATTTTTCTTAATTATAACATAGGCAAGGGACAATCCAGGCTTTCCTTGTCTGCTTTTTTACTAGCAAAGGGGGGGACAAGATTTTCTAAAAGAGCTAACCTAGTCTCTTAATCTTGACTCCAAGAGCTCTAGCTGCAATGTTAAAGCCCTGCCAGTTTGAAACTGACAGGGCTATTTGGAGTCCTAACTAAACAAGCTAATTGTAAGAGGTTGGCCTCTCTAAGATCTAGCTTCAAGACTCTTGCAGACTGGCCATGCTCGTATTTCTTTTGCTTCTTACTCTTCTAAGCGAGTCAGGGCATGGAGCAAATAGGTAACTCCGTTATAAACAAAGCCGAGAGCAATAATGTATGAGACGAAAATACTAGCAATCATCGGATTAAAGAGAAGGACTAGACCTAAAAGGAGACCGATAATCGAAAGTCCCAGAAGGAGGTCACTCATCTTCGGTGCCCAGGGCTTCAGACGATTAGCTCGAATTATCCCACCGATAGAAGAAACTATCAAGGCAACCGCTAGAATCGTTGGAATAAGGATGGGCAGGCTTAAGTAACCATAGGCCAAAAATAAGACTGCAAAAATCAGATTGATTAGAGCATAGATGAGATGGCCTCGACGCTCCGCCTCGGTTGCTGTCAGGTAGTTGGTAAAGTTTGAGACAGCTCCTAAAAAGATGAAAAAGGCAAAAAGTCAACTGATGGCGGCTAAGTTAGCCAGAGGATTAAAAAATAGATAGAGGGCAAAGAAAACATAGAGCATTCCTGCCAAGACCGATAGCCATTTTCCGAAAGTTTTCATAAAATAAGCCTCCTTTCATTTACTCACTTCATTATAGTTGAAAGTGGGAAAAAAGTACAGTTATTAACAGTAAGCAGACCCAAGTTTTCAGTGAAAACTTGGGTCTGACTTTTTATTCTTGCTCTATAAAATCGATAGACCAGGCAATCAACTCTTCCAAACGTTCTATTTGCTGGTTCAGATGGAGGTAGCCCATGACTGCCTCAAAACCTGTGGACATGCGGTAGGTAACGATGTCTGCATTTTTTGCCTTGGTGTAGCTATGGGCATTGCGGCCCCGTTTGTAGATACCCTGCTCCCTTTCAGTTAGCAATCCCTGCTCTAACATGGCCTCAATCAAGTTGGCCTGGGCCTTGGCTGATACATACTTGGTCGCCTCTTGATGGAGTTTATTGGGCTTGGTCAGGCCTTGCATAAGTAAGTGGCGACGAATATACATAGAATAGACTGCATCGCCCTCAAAGGCTAGGGCAATCCCGTTAATCAGATTGACATCAAACACGAGTCCACCTTACACCTTCCTTGGTATCCAAAAGCTTGATTCCCTGGCTGGCCAATTGGTCCCGGATACGATCGGCTGTCGCAAAGTCCTTGGCAGCTCGGGCAGCCTGACGTTCTTCAATCAAGGCTTCAATATCAGCGTCCAGCACTTCTTCTGCAAAAGCAATGCCAAATACTTCTAGCACTTGACGAAACTTCTCCTTGACCTCGGCATTGTAGTTGCCTGAGTTAATCCAGCGAGCCAGCTCAAAGACCACTGTAATCCCATTTGCCGTATTAAAATCTTCGTCCATGGCAGCAGTGAATTTCTGGAGTAAAGTTTGCAATTCTGCTTCATCAACTACTCCGGTAAAGGGCTGCTCGTAGGTGTTTTTCAGATATTTGAGATTTGTCTCCGCATCTGCCACTCCTTTTTCCGTAAAGTTGATGGGCTTGCGATAATGTTGGCTGGCAAAAAAGAAGCGCAGCACCTGGCCATCAATGGTCTCAAGCGCATCGTGAACGGTGATAAAATTGCCCAAGGATTTAGACATCTTGACATTGTCGATATTGACAAAACCATTGTGCATCCAGTAGTTGGCAAAGGTTCTCCCTGTTTTAGCTTCTGACTGGGCAATCTCGTTGGTATGGTGGGGAAATTCTAGGTCGGTTCCGCCACCGTGAATATCAATGGTGTCACCCAATATTTCTGTCGCCATAACCGAGCACTCGATGTGCCAGCCGGGACGCCCCGCCCCCCAAGGGCTGTCCCAGAAAATCTCACCGTTTTTAGCTCTCTTCCAAAGAGCAAAATCCAGCGGATTTTCCTTGCGGGCGGTTTCTTCATCCGTCCGGCCAGAGGCTCCCTGCACCAAATCTTCCAGCGTTTTATTGGCTAACTTAGCATAATTGACAGACTTTTCCACGCGGAAATAGACATCACCCTGGCTTTCATAAGCAAAGCCCTTGTTCACCAAGACCTTGATAAACTCAATAATCTGCTCCATAAAATTCATGACGCGCGGATTTTGACTAGCAGGCTTGACCCCGAGCTGCGCCACATCGGCTAGAAAGGCGGCGATATATTTGTCGGCCACCTCTTTAGGGCTAATGCCTTCTTCCTGGGCCCGGTTGATAATCTTGTCATCGACATCGGTAAAGTTAGAAATATAGTCCACCGCAAAACCGCGGTATTCAAAATAACGGCGAATAGTGTCAAAAGACACTGTACTTCTGGCATTTCCAACATGGATATAATTATAAACCGTTGGTCCACAGACATACATCTTGACCTTGCCAGGCTCAAGCGGCACAAATTCGCGCAAATTACGGGTCATGGTGTCGTAAATTTTAATCATCTTCTAATCCTTCAATAAATCCTGCTGCATCTTCTCTATCCGACGGAGCTTGGTTTGGTCCTTTTTGGCTTCATTGATATAGCGGAGCCACTCTTTCTGATGACTAGGCGACATCTTAGAAAAACGGCTTTGAGCTTGTCCCTCTAATTGAGCTGCAAATGTTTCTCTTGTAAAATCCATGATATTTCCTCCTGAGTAATCTTTCTAAGAACTCCTCAAAACTATTCAAATAGCATACTCCCTCACAACTTGGACGAATAGTAGCTTTCCTCGCGGATTTCTTCCAAAGATTTAATGGTCGGCTCGTCTTTTTGACCGTGAACGCGGACAATCTTGGCCGGCACGCCGACAACGGTCACGTCGCTCGGTACATCTGCCACAACGACCGCCCCAGCACCAACCTTGGCATTTTCCCCGACCTCAATCGGTCCAATCAACTGGGAATGAGCGGAAATCAGGGCACCGCGTCGAATGGTCGGGTGGCGCTTACCAACATCCTTTCCTGTCCCACCAAGAGTCACGCCATGATAGAGCATAGCGCCCTTTTCCACGATAGCCGTCTCGCCAATCACCAAGCCCGATCCGTGGTCGATAAAGACCCCTTCGGCAATCTCTGCACCTGGATGAATCTCAATCTGGGTCCAAAAACGCCAAAACTGGCTGTGCATGCGGGCGAGGAGCTTAAAGCCATGCTTCCACAAGAAATGAGAAAGGCGATGCGCCGCTAAGGCCTTGATACCTGGATAGGTCAAAAGAACTTCCAATGAGGTTCTGGCGGCCGGATCATTTTCTTTGACAATATCAATGGTTTCTTTCCACCAACCCATAATTTTCCTCTCTTTTTATCTCTTATTCTGACTTTTCACTAGCTGTCTCTGTCTTAGCCTTGTGATGGCGCTTATGTCCATGATGGCCCTTGTCGCCTTCTTTTCTTTCTGGTCTTGGCGGACGAGGCAAGAGAGCTTTCATGGAAGCATCTACACGACCCTTGGCATCAATCTTGATGATTTTGACATCAATCTCGTCACCGATTTGGACCAAATCCTCCACATTATTGGTCCGGGTCCAGGCCATCTCGGAGATGTGGACCAGGGCATCGGTCTTATCAAAGAGATTGACAAAGGCTCCAAACTTCTCGATGCGAACAACCTTGGCATGGTAGACCTCATCAACCTTAGCCTCGCGGACTAAACCGGCAATGATTTCCTTGGCCCGGTTGATAGCAGCTTGGTCGCTTGAGTAGATGGAAACATTTCCTTCTTCATCAATATCAATTTTCACACCAGTTTCGGCAATAATCTTGTCAATGGTTTCCCCACCCTTACCGATAACGATTTTAATCTTGTCCACATCAATTTTAATGGTGTCAATCTTAGGTGCGGTTGGTGCCAATTCTGGTCGAACTTCAGGAATAGTCTCTTCAATCAAATCAAGGATTTCAAAACGAGCTTTCTTGGCTTGGCTCAAGGCCTCGGTCAAGATTTGTGGGGTGATTCCTTCAATCTTAATATCCATTTGTAGGGCTGTAATCCCTGCGCGAGTCCCCGCAACCTTAAAGTCCATATCTCCAAAGTGGTCCTCCAGACCTTGAATGTCGGTCAGGACAGTATAGTTGTTGCCGTCAGAAATCAAGCCCATGGCAATCCCAGCAACAGGCGCCTTGATTGGCACCCCACCAGCCATCAGGGCCAGTGTGCCCGCACAGATTGAGGCTTGAGAGGAGGAGCCGTTAGACTCTAAGACTTCAGCCACCAAACGAATGGCATAAGGGAAATCCTCTAGACTTGGAAGAACTTGCTCTAGGGCCCGCTCACCGAGAGCACCATGACCAATTTCCCGGCGACCTGGTGCTCCATAGCGACCAGTTGAACCGACTGAATATTGGGGGAAGTTATAATGGTGGAGGAAGCGTTTCTTATACTCTGGAGCCAGTCCGTCTACGGTCTGGGTTTCACCCATTGGAGCCAAGGTCAAGACTGACAAGGCCTGGGTTTGACCCCGAGTAAAGAGACCAGAACCATGCACTTTGGGCAGGTAGTCAACTTCGGCATCTAGCGGACGAATTTCATCTACACGACGGCCATCAGGGCGAATCTTATCCTCAGTAATCAGGCGGCGAACTTCGGCGTGCTCCATTTGCTCCAGGATTTCTGCCACATCGCGCATAATCCGCTCGAACTCTTCATGGTCCGCATATTTTTCTTGGTAGGTAGTCATAACCTGATCTCTGACTGCCTCAGTCGCTGCTTCACGCGCTAATTTTTCCTCAACTTGGACAGCTTTTTTCAGGTCATCATTGTAAAAGGCAATAATTTCGGCCTGCAATTCTTCATCTACTTGGAGCAACTCTACCTCGGCCTTTTCCTTACCGACGGCTGCTACAATTTGTTCTTGAAAGGCAATCAGCTCCCGAATGGCTTCGTGGCCCTTGAGTAGAGCTTCTAGCATCAATTCTTCGGACAATTCTTTAGCTCCAGACTCGACCATATTGATGGCTTCCTTGGTCCCAGCAACGGTCAAGTCCAATAGGGAGCGCTCTGCTGCTTCCTTGTCTGGATTGATGACCAAGTCACCGTCTACATAACCGACTTGAACACCCGCAATCGGTCCATTAAAGGGAATATCTGAGATAGACAAGGCCAAAGAGGAACCAAACATAGCTGCCATTGGAGCTGAAGCGTCCTCATCGTAGGAAAGAACGGTATTGATGACTTGGACTTCATTTCTAAAGCCTTCCGCAAACATGGGCCGAATAGGTCGGTCAATCAGACGGGCAGTCAGGGTCGCATCCGTTGACGGACGGCCTTCTCGTTTATTAAAGCCACCGGGGAATTTCCCAGCTGCATACATCTTTTCCTCATAGTTTACCTGCAAGGGAAAGAAGTCACTGGTCGCCATTTTTTTGGACATAACGGCTGCTGTCAAGACAGTGCTATCTCCATAGCGCACAAGAACACTTCCATTGGCTTGCTTGGCAACTTGACCTGTTTCCACGACTAACTTTTTACCGGCAAACAAGGTCTCAAAAATTTGTTTGGTCATTTAGACTACTCCTCAAATAAATTTTTACGTGTTTTCCACAAAGCTCAACCTAGGCAAAGCTAGCTCTAGCAAGCGCCTCTGGGCCTCCTGGTTGAGGGCCAAGATTCAGCTTTGCACAAAACCACGTATAGAGCCTATTTTAACATATTTTTGGATAAAAAAGAATAGATAATCTCCTCGACCATGAATTTTTTGCTATACTAGAGGAAAAGAATTTGAGAGGTAAAATCATGGAACAAAAACTACGTTCAGAATTTCCAGAAAAGGAACTCTGGGACCTGACTGCCCTTTACCAGGACCAGCAAGATTTTCTAAGGGCCATCGAAAAAGCACGCGAGGACATCAATCAATTTAGTCGCGATTACCAGACCAGTTTAGTAAGTTTTGCAGACTTTGAACGGGCTTTTAAGGAGCTAGAAGAAATCTATATCCAAATCAGCCACATCTCAACCTATGCCTTTATGCCCCAAACGACAGACTATCATGATGAGAGTTTTGCCCAAATCGCCCAAGCAGGTATGGACTTTGAAACCTGGGCAGCAGTCGAATTATCTTTTTTTGACGATGCCCTTATCAAGGCCGACCAAGAGGTCTTGGACCAATTAGAGCAGGTCCCCCGCCTAAGTAGCGCCATTCGCCAGGCCAAAATCAAAAAGAAACACTACTTGGGTGCTGAGACTGAGAAAACCCTGACTAGACTAAGCGAGGTCTTTTACAGCCCCCAAGATATCTACTCAAAAATGCGGGCTGGCGACTATGCTATGGCCGACTTTGAAGTAGACGGCAAGACCTATCAAAACAGCTTTGTCACCTATGAAAACTTCTACCAAAACCATGAGAATGCCGAGGTTCGAGAAAAGGCCTTTCGCTCTTTCTCTCAAGGACTCCGCCGGCACCAACATGCCGCAGCCGCAGCCTATCTAGCCCAGGTCAAATCAGAAAAAGTCTTGGCTGATATGCGGGGTTACGATTCCGTCTTTGACTATCTTCTAGCCGAGCAGGAAGTGGACCGCTCTATGTTTGATCGCCAGATTGACCTCATCATGGAGGACTTTGCACCGATTGCTCGTAAATTTCTCAAACATGTAGCCAAGGTCAATGGTCTAGAAAAGATGACCTTTGCTGATTGGAAGCTAGACCTAGATAGCGAGCTTAATCCCCCTGTTAGCATCGATGATGCCTATGACCTCGTGATGAAGTCCGTGGAACCTCTGGGTGAAGAGTATAAAGAGCAAGTCAAAAACTATCAAAGCGAACGCTGGGTTGACTTTGCGGCTAATAGCGGCAAGGAAGCCGGCGGTTACGCCGCCGACCCTTACAAGGTCCACCCCTATGTCCTCATGAGCTGGACAGGACGGATGAGCGATGTCTACACCCTCATCCACGAAATCGGCCACTCTGGTCAATTTATCTTTTCCGACAATAGCCAGAGCTACTTTAATACCCACATGTCCACCTACTATGTTGAAGCTCCTTCCACCTTTAATGAGCTCCTTCTTAGTGATTATCTAGAACAGGCCTTTGACTCTCCGCGGCAAAAACGCTTTGCCCTAGCCCACAGGCTGACCGACACCTACTTCCATAACTTTATCACCCATTTACTAGAAGCAGCCTTTCAGCGTAAGGTCTATCAGCTGATTGAGGCTGGAGAAACCTTTGGGGCAAGCAAACTAAATAGCCTGATGAAGGAGGTCCTAAGCGACTTCTGGGGCGATGCCCTAGAAATCGATGACGATGCCGCCCTGACCTGGATGCGGCAGAGCCACTACTACATGGGCCTATATAGCTACACCTACTCAGCTGGTCTGGTTATCTCAACAGCTGGCTTTCTTCACCTAAAAAATAGTTCCCAAGGAGCTCAAGACTGGCTGGACTTCCTCCGCTCCGGCGGCAGCAAGACCCCACTTGAAACCGCCCAAATTATCGGAGCCGATATTTCTACCGACAAGCCCCTACGCGACACTATCCAATTCTTAGCCGATACAGTAGATCAGATTATCGCCTATAGTGAGGAGCTAGAAGCAAGGAATTAAGAAGAATTAAAAACAGCAGGAAATTCACCTGCTGTTTTTGCTTATTCAATGTCTCGATTTTTCCTTCTGGCCTATGACCTGCTATGATATATCCAAGCCTTTAAACAACCTTTTCCGTCGCACTGCGTCCCAGTCAATCATGATTAAAAGATAGACACCGTAAATTACAGACAAACCAATGGACCAACATAAAAAGCTAATAAGAGTTGCCTTTTTTTCCAGAGACTTCATCTTTTCTAAACTAGAAAGAAATTTATTTTTATAACGAAAAATTTCCTGTTGTAATGTAGTCATGTTTCTTCCCGTTCTCTCTATAAGTGCTTGATTATTCTTTTCGTTAACTTCTAAATCACTCGTTCCCAGATTATTGACTTCATATTTATTATTTTGTAAGTTGAAACGGAAAATAACATATTTTTCTGGATTTTCATTAACTTGAAAACTAGGGTTAGCTTTGTCATTTAAAGGAATATCCAAAATTTCGACCCCATCAATTCTTAAAATAGCTGGAGATGTTTTTTTAATCCCCTCTTTCAAAGCATCATTATCCCAATTCATATGATATGCTCCCACACTTTCCCATTTTTCTTGATAGACATCTGGATTCATAAATTTATGAGCTAAGCGAGTATTTGAAGCAATATACACAAATAATAAATCGTAGGTAGGCTTTGCTAAGCATAAAATAGCAAGTGTTATAAATACTATAATTTTTTGTAGAAAAGTTTTCTTTTTCATTTATTTACCTGTATAATCAACTAAATCTTTGTTCCCTTTAATGAGATTAACAATAAAATTATCGAAAGTCCTCTGTAAGTTATCAAGTTCCTTACCTTCAGCTATTATCTGTTTCCCTTCATTGATATAATTAGAATCATTCAATTTTTTTCCTTTTTCTAGTAATGCATTCCCTTCATTGATTTTTTGTTGACTTTGCTTAATAAGTTCAGGACGAGTATTTTCGTCATATTTTCTATAATCTTCTTGCAATTTAGTCCAACCACCAATATTTTTCACAAACTCTTTAGTTCTATATGTTGAATCTGATTCGACATCATTATAATAAGAATTATAAGAATTTATCAAACTAGCACCATGCTTACACCGTTGATAAAGATTAACCGCATCTAAATCCGCACGATAATCATCATTCCCCATACTAGGTACAGCACCATTAGCACCTGCAACATCTCCCAAATAACCAGAACGCTCATTTAAGCCACCTAATAAAACATCTGCAACATCTTCTGCTGGCGATTGATTAAAGTAAGTTGCAATGGTTGCATTCATGTGAGAAAAGTCAATCGTGTTACCAAATTGTTTAAGTAAATCCTGCGCTCTATTTTGTTTGTCTTTTGTTAATTCAGAAAATGTAACAATTTTATCCTTAGTCCCGTAAAGTATATTTGCAACTTTATCTAACTTTTGTTGCTTACTTTCAGCACTTTCATTATCTGATATTTTCTCAATTGCAGCCAACTTATGTTGGTTGATAATCGCACTTTCTAATTTCCTCACCTCTTGTTGATTGAGCCCCAATAACCATAAGACAGTAGAAATCTCAGATTCATTAAGCGCACCATTCGTATACCACCAAGTCGGACCACCATATACAATAGATGACATAATGAGTGTCCAATTCTTATTAGCCTCTTTAGTTCCTACTTTATCGACCATACTATTGTAGGCTTTCAGCATGATTTCTGATTCTTCTTTATCAAACCCATACTGTTCTTGGAGGTTATAGATAAATTCTTTTTCTTGAACAGTATAGTTAGTATCTTTTAGGCTATGCAGGGTGCTTAAATGACGAGCCCAAGCTAAATCTTCTGAAATGATGAAGCTTTGACTGGAAGCGTCCCAACTATTCTCTGTCTGACTCAACCCCTTCTCAAGGTCAGCTTTTAAGGCGTCCGCTTCAGAAAAGATTTGAGGAGAATAAGCATCAAAGTCAAATAATTTTTGAAGTTGTTCTTCCAAGTCTTTCTTAATCCCTTGATGAATCTCCACTTGCTTGGCCATGTAGGCGAGATTGGACTTCTTAGCCTCCATAGGAACACTAGACGCCCTTAGCCCATCATACTGGAGTTCCAGGGCAGAAATAGAGGCCTCTTGGGCTTGAATCAAACGCTCTACTTCTTCTGTATCTAGCAGGAAAGCCCCACACTTGGCCGTGCACTCACTGGGAAGATTCTTCATGGAGGTCTCGGCCGTCTCAACATAGAGTTCTGCTCCTTGGGAGATTGGCAATAAGACTGCGGAATAATAGGCCCGCGCCGAATCGTAAGCTTGTCCCTTGAGGTTTTCGCTATCGGCTACAAAGGTCTGGATAGCCTGTTGAATGGCCTGATAGGCTGCTAGTTGGCCTTGACAGTTGCTAGCTGTCGTGTGGGCTTGAACGGTTGATAGAACTAAGTTTAACTTTACCATGACTTTTTCTCCTCTTGACCTAGCTTGCGCTTTTGCCGAGCGATAGCCTCTAGGTCATCCAGCAAGCGGTTCTCCTTTTTACGATAAGCTTGAATAAGTGACTCGTAGTTATCCTCAATCTTTAGAGAATAGCCCTCCAGTTCTCTAATCGTCAACTCTATCCGCTGGGCTTGGTCTGACCCTTGATAGGCTAGCAGGAGCTCTTGATTCGTCTCTTTGGCTTGAGGAATATAGGCCTGCCAGTCCAGAGCCAACTCTTGAGTTCGGTAACGTTCTCTCTCCGTCCTTGCTAGCTGGTCATCTAGGTCTAGCTCCTGAGCCCGCAAGGCTTCCCATTTATCTTGCTCCTTCATAGCTCTTTATTCTCCCTTGATACTAGAAGCCGCTGCTTGGTCGCTCGCTTCAAATTCGCCAGCTGCACTCTGAAGATTGGTCGAGGCTGTGCTAAGAGCTCCCCCAATCTTGCCTGCTAGACTGGATAGAAATTCCACATGTTGCTGGGCATTGCTATTGCCTTGCATAGTAGTTAAGCTGTCTTTTTGAATAGCGGCTAGGCCTGATAAGCTTCGGCCGGCTGTCTGCAAGCGGGTGGCATGTCCACGCGCTATTGAAGCATTACTTTTAATTTCTACCATAAATGGCTCCTTTTTAAAATTATATCATATTGTTGTCAGAACTTGAGCACTGGGCCAATTTCTAGTTATATTATATCAGATATATTATTTTCAGAAATACCCCTATAAAGGGAACACCCCTCTTTTTATAAGCCTTTTTTCTTATCTTTCATCATGCTATTCTGGTCTTATAAGGAAGAAAGTAATGGTAAAAAAGATAAGCTTAAATGCTTTTGTAGCAGCCAGACTAAAGGCTATTCGAAAAAGTAAAAAAATCAGTCAATAACAGCTATCTACCGAAGCCGACCTTGACCCCCGCTATGTCAATAAATTTGAGAACAATCGCTACAATGCTCGTTTGGATACCGTCGAGCGCCTACTGGATACGTTAGATATCAGTTATAGCGAGTTTTTTCAGTTTGATTTGCAAGCTGATAGCCCTGAGCTAACCTATATCCTACAGCTCCTAGCCCAATACCCTCAGGAAGTTCAAGAGAAGAAATTAAAAGCCATTATCCAATTATTAGAAAAGTAAAGCCCCTGGAGTCTATCAAGTTCCAAGGGCTTTGATTTTGAATCAGATAACTGCCTCCTAGTCGTTCTGATTTTATCTAAGTTAACTCTTCCTAGCATAATCTGCCAGATAAAAAAACTCTACTTTTCGTAGAGTTTTCTTTGATTAACGACGAAGACCAAGTGAGTTGATCAACTCGCGGTAACGGTTAACGTCATTCTTACGCAAATAGGCAAGAAGGTTACGACGGCGACCGATTTTTTTCATCAAACCACGGTAAGTAGCGTGGTCTTTTTTGTGAACCTTGATGTGTTCGTTGAGGTGGTTGATTTCCCAAGTAAGTACAGCTACTTGAACTTCAACACTACCAGTGTCACCTTCGTGACGTGCATATTGTGCAATGATTTCATTTTTTTTCTCTTTTGAGATTGCCATGATTCTTCTCCTTTGTTTTCTGCTAAATCCGAGTGTGGGGCTTGGCTAACCTTCAACCAAGAAATAGCTATTTGTCTCAAGGACATTATTATTCTACCAAGAAGGCCCCCTTTTGTCAAGATTTAGCTAGCCCTTCTTAAAGCTCTAGCCCATAGACCTCTAAACTGGCCAATTCACTAGCTGTCAAAGAACGATAGTCTCCTTCTGCTAGCTCGGAGTCTAGCTCTAATGGTCCCATGCTCAGGCGCTTCAAATCGGTCACTGTCTTGCCACGGGCCTGGACCATGCGCTTGACTTGATGATGTTTCCCTTCTGAAATAGTAATCTCTACCAGGCAGGTCTCTTTCTCAAGGTCCTGGTCCAGGATTTTTAAAGAGGCGGGCTGGCAGGTAAAGTCCTTGAGGGCAAGGCCACCAGCAAAAGCTGTCTGATCCTCTGCTGTCATAATCCCTGCCACTTGGGCCAGGTAGGTCTTTTCTACATGCCTTTTAGGAGAGAGGAGGGCGTGGGCCAGGGGGCCATTATTAGTTAACAAGAGTAGGCCCCGAGTATCTCGGTCCAGTCTCCCCACAGGGAAAACCTGCCGCTGTCTAGCCTCGTCGTCCAGCAAATCCAAGACCGTTGCTTGCGTCCTATCCTCGGTTGCTGAAAGAAAGCCTGAGGGTTTATTTAAGAGATAGTAGAGATACTTTTGGTAGCTTAATTTTTGACCATCTAGTCTAATATCATCTAAAAGGGGATCCACCTGGGTCTTGGCCTGTTTTTCAATCTGACCATTGAGGCGAATCTGCTTGTTTTTCAGGACCTGCTTAACCTGACTGCGACTTCCTAGGCCGCTACCGGCCAAAAACTTATCTAGACGCATCTACCTGCCCTCCTTCTCTTTCCCTTATCATTTTCTTACTGATTGGATAAATCAAGCTGGTTGCTAGAATCATCAGGGCTCCTAGGAGGACAAAGGGTAAAAAGACCTGGTCCGAAATCACTCCTAAAAGCAGGAGGATAAAGGGGCCACTAGAAGCTCCTAGGCTACAGCCTAAGATGATGATGGAGGTCCCCCGATTGATTAAATCGGCTGGCAAAAAGTCCGATAAGAGGTTGAAAATAGCTGTCAAAGAAACGCTGTAACTAAAACCAGCAGCAACAGACATAAAACCCAAAAACCAGAGTTGGCTCGAGAGGCCCAGAAGGATTTGGGCCAGACCATAAGAGAGGCCGGCAACTAGTAAGAGGCGCTCTTTTAAAAGGGCCGCCAAACTAGCAAAACTAATCCCAGCCACAACTCCTGTAAACTGCATGGCCCCCAAAACTAGACTAGCTGTCTCTTCTTGCCCCAGCTTATTCTTAATCAGGAGACTGGGAATCCGAATATTGAGAGTGGTGTTACAAAGGACGATGACCCCAGCTAGGAGACTTAAGAACAGAATGATTTTTAACTGACCGGCCCTAAGCTTGCTATCACTTGCTTCTGCCAGACTCTCACTTGCAGCTCTTGCTTCTGGCTTTGATACAAAGAGGAGGTAGAGGAGTAAAATCGGAAAACCTGCCCCATAGATGAGAAAGCTAGCCTGCCAGCCCCAATGCAGAAGTTGGCCGACCGCTAGGGTCAAGAGGGCTGTTCCGACCACCTCAGCCGAGCTCCGATAGCCCAGCATTTGGAGGCGCTCCCGGCCCTGGTAGCGGTCGCTGATGATGGAAATCGCCTTGGCATTCATGAGTCCCACTCCCAAGCCAAAAACGAGACGGGAAGCAAAGATGAGCCAGTAGTTCGTGGTAAAAAGGGGGACAAAACCCGAAAGAGACAAGAGACTGAGCCCCGTCACAATCATCTGCCTTTCCGATAAGTAGCGCTCAATATAGGCATTTAGGACTAGCATGATGATAATCCCGATAGAGGGCAGGGAAACTAAAAGTTCCAACTGGCTAGCCGGATAGGACTTATAAAACTTAGACATGGCCGGTAGGGCACTAGAGATTGAAAAGGAGGTCGTTAGAATAGTGGACAAGCCCAAAATACTAACTTTTTCCATAAACTTTTTCATTGCATTTCCTCAAAGATTAGACTAACCCTATCATACAGTTTTTTGAGCCAATAAGCAATCCACTTGCAGGATTTTTTGGAAAAAATTTCCCAGTATTTTTTCTGAAATTCTTCCTTCAAAATTCCTAGCAATCAAGCCCAAAATTAAGAGAACTTACTACGGGGATATAAGAAAATTTTCTTAAATTAAAAAGGACAAGACCAGCTCAGTCTTGTCCCTATTCTAACTTTAGGTTATCCACTAGGATTGACCCAAATTTTATTCTTGATAACCATTTGGATTTTGGCTTTGCCATTTCCAGGAATCACGAACCATGTCATGGACGTTTTTGCCTGCTTGCCAACCTAGGATTTTCTTGGCCTTGCTTGGATCGGCATAGCAGGTAGCAATGTCGCCCGCCCGGCGTGGTTTAATCACATAAGGGATAGTCACACCATTTTCTGCTTCAAAGGCCTTGACCAAATCCAGAACACTGTAACCTGTTCCCGTTCCCAGATTATAGACCTTGGCACCCTTGGTTTCTAGGTTATCCTTGACTGCCAAGACATGGCCCTTGGCCAAGTCCACCACGTGGATGTAGTCCCGAACTCCAGTCCCGTCTGCTGTATCGTAGTCGTCACCAAAGACACTGAGTTCTTTGAGCTTGCCGACAGCAACCTGGGTGATGTAGGGCATGAGATTGTTGGGAATGCCGTTTGGCGCTTCCCCAATCAGGCCACTTTCATGGGCCCCAATCGGATTGAAATAGCGCAGGTTGGTCACTGACCACTGGCTATCAGCAAAGGCAACATCGTTTAAGATTTGCTCCATCATAACCTTGGTGTAGCCGTAAGGGTTGGTGGCAGAGGTTGGTAGGTCCTCTGTCAGAGGTGAAATATTGTTCATTCCATAAACGGTTGCACTGGAGCTAAAGACGATGTTTTTAACTCCCGCTTCAGCCATAACCTCTAAGAGGGCAATGGTTCCTGTGATGTTATTGTGGTAGTACATCAAAGGTTTTTCAACGGATTCACCGACTGCCTTAAAGGCAGCAAAGTGGATGACACATTCGATTTGGTTTTCTTTAAAGACCTTGGTCATGAAGTCCTTGTCCAGGATAGAACCCTCATAGAAGGTTGGTTCTTGACCGGTAATGGTCTTGAGGCGTTTCAAAACTTCGGGTGAGCTGTTAGAAAAGTTATCGACAATTACGACTTCATAGCCAGCTGCTAACAATTCTACAACAGTATGGCTACCGATATAGCCAGCTCCACCAGTTACTAATATTGACATGTATTGTCCCCTTTACTTTATATGTTTTTTATTCAAATAAGACCAGTTGTTTGGCTTCCTCCTGCCCTTCTACGGCAAAATGGAGGGCATCTGTCTGGGTCATGGGATCGACCACCCCAACCGAGACTGAATATTGGTTTTTAATGGCATCAAAGACCCCCTTGGTGGTCAAGGTAACGGCCACTTCCTGACTCTGGTCTGGCTCTAGGTTGGCCAGTTTCAAGTCTAGGGGAACCTTCTCCACCACTTGCCCGGCCCAATTTTTGACATAGACATAGGCCTGCCAGTTACGATAGAGAGGGGCGACCCCAGAATTTTTCCAGACCATGCTTAGGCGGGTTTTTTCCTTGCCTTCAAAGCGTAGATTGGCATCGGAAATCCAGAGACGGTAGCCCATGTTTTTCAGGACGGTTTGATAGCCATTTTTATTATCATTGACATCTTGGGCAATCTTGGGTCCTAAAAAGCTGGTATGGGATTCCCGAATCAAGTCAACGGTCTGGTCCAAATCCCGTTCTAGAAGGGTCTGCATGCTGTTGGCACTGGTAAATTCTCCACCGATTGGGGATTTCTTCCAGGCATCAGGCATGGCGACAATGGCATCTGTCTCTCCGGTCTGATCGTAGACTCCACCTGACTGAATCCATTTGAGCCAGGTCTTGGTGCTAGGAGCATTCCCCGCCATATCATTGTAAATTCCTAGTTGATATTTCTTGGCTAGGGCAAAGGGCCGACGCATCAAGATGTCCTTGTCAGGAAAGGCCTCCACCCAAGGACTGACATACTGGTCCAAAACGTCCTGGGTCGGTAGCGAGCGAATCGTGCCCGCTTCCTGGTTAATATGCCATTCCCCCCAGTGACCGACAACTCCTAGCTGGATGTAGCTAATCAGCTCATCCTTGGCCCAGCGCTGGGCCATAGCCGCGACAGCCTTTTGATAGTAGCTAATCAAGGTTGGGTCCGAATAGTTGGGAGAAAAGCCCTTGCCATAAGAGGAATCATAGCGATCTCCAGGGTCTGCCATTTCTTGGGTCAGCCATTCTGGCAAGTCTTGATGGACTTCTTTGGAAGGGAGATCCAAGACAAAGCGAAAGACGACATGCTTGCCTTCCTTACGCCAACGGTCAAACTGATTTTCCTTTTCAATACTCTCCCAATCATAGACGCCTTTACTAGGCTCTAATTCTTTCCAAGTCACATCTACATAGACCAAACTGATATCATCTGAGACAGATTTTTCCAGAGCTGACGGGGCATAACCGACCAAAGGATTGGTCAGCACCTTGTCAGAATAGGCAAAGCTTTGATGATGAGATTCAGTTTTCATAAAAACGGATACTATGAAAAAGATAAGACTAAAAATAATCGATACAATTAACACAACAAACAGTACTCTCTTCTTCATTCTTCACCTGCCATTCTCTAGCTTTTAACCATGATATTCTCCATTGTACTGAATCAGAGTCACATCTTGAACACCGTCTAGATTGCGGATTCGCTCACTAAACATCAAATCATCCTTCTTGCAAAAGACCTCAACAGCCATCTCAACCTGAGCTCCCCGCATGGTTTTTGATTTGACAAAGTATTTCATCTTGCCAAAGGTTCGCAGAATTTGGTCGCCCGTCTCGTCACCAGTATAGTGAACAACTAGGATATAAACCTTGCCCTTGTGTTGCATGCGGCTAAAGATTAGAAGCATCAAGAAGAGAACGAGGGCGGTCAGTAAGGCCAAGGCATACATGCCTGCTCCGACGGTAATCCCGGTCGTAATCGACCAGAAGAGATAGAGCAGATCCATGGGATCCTTGACGGCCGTCCGGTAACGGACGATAGACAAGGCACCGACCATACCGAGCGAGATAACGATGTTGGAACTGATAGCCAGGGTAACCATGGCTGTCAGGATAGTCATCCCAATCAGGGTCATGGCAAAGCTACGCGAGTAAACGACACCGGTAAAAAACTTCTTGTAGATGAAGTAGATGAAGGCTCCCAGAATGATGGCTAGAATCAGCGAAAAAATGACCTTTCCGATGTCTTGGGAGGCAAAGTTTTCCGATCGTAAGACCGAATTTTTAATCATATCTTGAACACTCATTTATATACGTCTCCTCTTAATAGGGTTCTCTTTATTTCCACTTTCTATGTTTCATACCAATATTCAAAGCCGTTTAAGTAGCGGGTTTTCTCATAGCATAGGACATACTTGGAAACTGCTACAAATTCATCTGCTTGAGTGGGAATAATCTCCTTAATCACCTGGGGAAGAAATTCGGTATATTTGACTTCTAAGACCAATTTCCCAGGCTCTAAAACAGGGAGGCTGGGGAGATTGGGATCAAAGATGTCAAAGCTACCAACTGCTGCCCGAACATCTGCATCAAAGGTCAGACGGACCGTCCCCAAATCAAAAATCCAAGGCTCTCGCTCATAATCGACAATGACCCGGGGCCGCATGACATTGCTGACACATTCATAGTAAAATTCGCGGCAGAGACTATACTCACTCTTTAGGAGAAAGTCATAGTCTCCCGCGATAATCTTTTCGGTCTCCTCCCTAGTTAGGGGAGCAGCCTCCTTATAAATATGACTGCCAAACTTTTTCTTGCGTTCCAGCTTGATGCTACGGTCACTAAAGTTATAAATCCTGATGCGGTATTTCTTTCGCATCAAAATCCCTGCTTCCTTTTCCTCATAGGCCCGATTCCAGTGGTCATCGAAGTAGAGGCTCCGAATGGTATAGCCTCCTCCAGAGGCATGGCGATCTAGGGAAAGAAGTTCTTGGAAACGTTTGACCAGCAGCTCTTTTTCTGGATAGCTGATGAGATACTTCATCTCATGGCGATATTGTTCCTTCTTAGTCGACATAGTTATCTGCTCCAATTTTTCCATCTTCCAGAACATAGAAACTCTTAATTCCATAGAATTTGCTAGAATCTGCAAAGTAGGTATCAAAGGCTCGCTGACTAGCTCCATCTGAATTGGTGGCGGTGATTCGGATAAAGTACTGGCCCTTAGGCAGGGTATCCGTATCAAAGGTCAGACTGCGAAGATTGTCCTGATCTAAAACCTTGTCATTGAAATTGTAGTCCTTGGCCACTTCTAGATGATAGCTGACGTCCTTGTTAGAGAAATCATAGGCTGTCTCCCAGGCCAGGTGCATCTTGCCATTTTCGATAGTCGGGTCACTGATAAAGAAGGGTTGGGGCTTGTGCAGACTATCGACATAGGCCTGATAGTTGCGCTCCACTTCTTTGGGTAGGCGATTGAGCACCTCTTCATACTTAGGTGGGGTCAATCTAGCATGGGCTTCATCGGGCATCTTGGCCAGATAAGGTTGGACAACACTGGCATATTTACGACTCATCTCATTGATCCGATCTTCGGTCAAATACTGCTTGAGGTCATTAACCGCCTTGTTCAGACCCTCCCGGAACTTGTCCGACTTAAGGAGGCGCTGGAAGAGGATATTCCCCCAGTAGTTGCTGACTCCTACTTCCCAACTATTGCCACTGTCCTTATCATCTCCTAGGTACTCTCTTTCGGTCTTGAGAAAGACTGCGTCATTATCCCAAGGTAGGATGTACCACTTGCTAGAAAGTTGAGGACTGTAGAGATACATGTTCCGATTTTTGGTGTCGATATTTCCCATCAGAATCTGAAAGGCCATCCAGTATTGGATATTTTCGGCATCAAAATCCTTCTTTAAGAGATCATCAGCAGAAACCGACGGATCGTTGACCCGTTTGAGGGTATTGACTAATTTGGTATGGTCGTGATCACCCTTAATTTCGAGGAGCTCCTCAAATTTCTTCTTGTCAAATTTGGCATCGTCCTCTTTGACAATCTTATCTTCTTCCTGACGGAATTCAAAATTATTTACTTTATACAGATTGGCATTGCGGTCCAAACCATGCGCTTCCAGGGCTGTTTTATTGAGCTGCTCTACCTGGGTGTAGAGACCATAGTCTTGAAAGGTCGCCTGACCATCACCCGTTTCGTCCTTGACATAAAGGTGGACAAACTGGGTCCTAAGACTCATAATTTGGGGAATTCCTTCTAAGAGGTCATAGGCTAGCTTGTTACGAAAACGCAGGCCCTCATAGACATGCTTATTGAGATTGATGGTTCTTTGACCTTCCCACTTTCCCTTGGTCTTTTTGATTTTGATTTTATAGTTCTTCTGCTTTCCCTTACTGGAACTCTGTCCCCGAACCTGGACAGTCGCATTGGGAACAGCTTCATCAAAACCAAATTGGCCGGCCTGGGGGCCATTGTCGTCACCTACCTGCAAGAGACCGGCTACCTTGTAGCGGTCCACGCCCATCCTTTCATAATCATAGGCTGACAAGCCATTGATTTCTTGCCAGGAATGGTCGGTTCCTTCTGAGGAATTTCCTCGTCGAACGGTCAAATACATGGTCACAACACTGGTATCGTCGCGATTGGCGTAAAGACTATCATTATCACGCAACTGCATATCTTCAATCTTTTCTTCCTTGGCTTTATCAACCTTGGTCCCAGTCTGGCTTTGAGAACCCTTGCTGCTACAAGCAGCTAAAAGAGTTCCTACAGCAAGAGTGGTCAGAAGGAGAAACAGTTGCTGTTTTGTCTTATTTTTCATTGGGCCACCTCGTTTTTCTTATCTAGCTAGACGTTTAGCTAGTTTCGTAAATAGTCCCTCTTTACTTGTGGGAACCATTTTTTGTGATCCTAAAACATGATAAGGCAAATCTTCTATATATTCATTTAATCTTCCGGCAGTGCTCAAGTATAACAAGGCTCCAGCAACCAAGAAACCATAGCCATAGAAGGAGGAATCAAAGAACTGGGAAGCGATTGTTAAGATAATGGTTGCAAGGGCGAAGAGGCGAGCAGACTTTTTCGCACCTTGATAGTCTGAAAAGTAAAGTAGGATGAGGAGATTGGAGTTTCCAATAGCATAGAGCCCATAGGCCAGGCAGAGGGTTTGGAAATAACCGCTCATCTGACCATTAAAGCCTAGGGGCAAAAGGGTCAGGACAAACTCACCAGCAAACATAATCAAGATGGTTGCTAGGAGCTGTTTCCAGGCCAGATACTTAAGCTCATTGTGGAGGACCTCCAACATCTCAACCTCGGTTTCCTTAATCTCTAAGAGGCTGCCCTTCTCATTATAGAGGCGGTAGTATTCCTTAAACTTAGGATAGAAGAAAACCTCGACGGAGACAACAAAGTTAATGGTTGAAACCAGGGTGGTCAAGTAGGCCAACATGGCTGGTACATCATAGGTCGGTGCCGTACGGAAGAGACCGATGATATTGCTGCCCAAGGGGCTAAACCAGACGATGATGATGTGGGCAAAGAGACCGATAAAGAGGTAGAGCCCAATCTTAAAGAGGTCAGAGAAATGGTCAAACCACTTGAGAAACTCAAAGGAAACCTCTTGACGACCTGGGAAGTGCTTTTGTAGGAGACGGGTTGTCCATAAAAGCATAACCCCATAGGCTGCACAGATACTGAGCAAGAGGCCATGAGGTAGGCCAAAGTAAATGGCCACAAAGCCTAGAATCAGGGTCACCCCAATCGCTGAAATAAAAGCCAACATGATGCTCTTGTAGTCCTGGACGGCCGTCAGATAGTTCATGGCATTCCAGGATAGGGCCAACTCCCCAAATAAGATGAGGCATAAAAACATATCCAAGGAAGAAATCCCTGAAACCAGTAGAAAAATCCCGTAAACAACCGCTCCAATAGCCAAGATTAAAGCACTTGAGGCATAGTAGGAGGGGAGGATTTTTTCGTATTTCTTCTCATAGAGCATGTCCGATACATAGCGGGTCACGACTAGGGAGAAAAAATTATTGATTGTAATAGAAGCCAGCATGGTGTAGGAAATCATTCCTAACAGACTATCGCGGGCCTCATTTTCTAGATTACCTAGAACACTGAGAGCTACCACTCCAACAACCAAGAGAATCCCTAGAATCATGGGACCAGCATAGATGACACTGGCATAACCATAGGCTCTTTGCTTGGATAAGAGGCCGTCCTCATTATATATTTTTCTTAATTCAAAACCTATACCTGCCATTGAGGATCATACTCCTTATATAATTGTCTATATTGTTGGATCATTTGTGGGTATTGATAGTTCAATTTAACCCTTTCTTTAGCGACCACACCCATTTGCGTCCGAATTTGGTCCTGCTGGCACATGTCAATCATGGCCTCAGCCAGACCCTTCCGATAGGTAGGCGGTACGCAGTAGCCTGCCAAGCCCAGCTCGTCATCTGCCCGGCCTTCCAAGAGTTCCTTGCAACAGCCCACGTCTGTGGTCACACAGGGACGGCCAGCGGCCATAGATTCAAGGACCGATAGGGGCTGACCTTCGGAAATACTGGTCAGGATTGTAAAGTCCAACTTTTCCATATAAGCCTTGATATCCACCCGGCCGGTGAAAATCAAATTATCCAGTTGTAATTTCTTGGCTAGGCTGAAGCACTCATCTGCGTATTCTTGATCATCAATCCCACCCATGATGTGCAAGCGCACCTTGGGCAAGCGAGATGAAACTTCATAAAAGGCGTAGATAAGGGTTTTTACATCCTTGATCGGTGCCATCCGAATAATGGCCCCGATATCGACCCAGCCATCCGCCTTTTTAAGGGGGATTTTGGAGAAGCCATCAAAGTCAATCCCATTTGAGATAACCTGACATTTATAGGGTTCACAACCGATATCAATCTGGATTTCCCTAGCCTTGGTAAAGAGGCTGGTAATCCGGTCTGCCCGCGAGTAAATAGCGTCGGACAGGACATAGAAAAACTCAATCCACTGCTGTTTCATTGAGGGTAAAACCCAGTCTGAACGAATCAGCTCTTCTTCTCGCTCACGAGTGTAGATTCCATGCTCGGTCAAAAGCAGGGGCTTTTGATGAACATAGCTACCTAGAGTGGCTAAAACTCCACCGTAACCGGTCGAGATAGCGTGGTAAACATCCGCTTCTGGCGCTTGCTTACAAAGCAAGCAAAGGAGCGGAAAGAGCATGGAGCGCATGGTATGAAAGACATCCGCCAGGGGAGTCAGGGCATACCTTTCCGAGCACATCCGCTTGATAATTGCAAAGAATTCTTCGCTTTCCAGAAAACTATCTGGTGTTAGCTTCCCTGTTTGAAAGAGCTGGAAGATGATGGCCCATTCTGGACGACCACCAGATACTAGTTGGTAGAGAGCCTCGTATTCCACTTCCGTAATCGGCTTTTGGGCATTGGCTGTCTTTTCTGGTGCTGATAGGTCGTCTAGAAAGACTTCATGTACATCGATAACATTGCTCGGCAGGTCATAGACAAACTCTCCCTGCTTTTTCTTCTTGGCCCCAATGGCCCAGATGACAAATTCATGCTCCTTCATCTCGGTGATGTATTGGTGGGCCCAGGTGGACACCCCACCATGGACGTAAGGATAGGAGCCTTCTAAAACTAAACAAATTTTCATATGCTTCCCTCCTTACTTCAATTTAATGGTGATATTGGCTGACTTAGCCTCTAGGAGATAGAGGTTGCCAGTCAGATTTTCTAGCTTAGCACCAGTTACTTTTCCTGGTTGGCCCTTGTTAATCCTTAACATGAGGTAGGCCTTGTCGTGGAAGTTGTCTAGTTTAAGCTTGATTTCGTCATTACTATTGGTTTGGTTAACCTTGAGAATACCATAGCGTTGAACCGCCCCAGCCATTTCAGAACCGGTTAAGTTGCGAATATTTGGTGCAATGGTCTCAATCCAAGAGACAGAGCCTTCTAGGCTAGCAAACATCTTGGCCCAACCTTGGGCAGCTCCCCGCTCCTCATCCAGGGCATCGTCTGGGTGGAGGAAGTGGTTGTTGACATAGTGCATGTTTAGCTCAGAAAAGGCCGTCAGGGTTGAGTAGTCATCCCAAATAGCCCCCGCCACTGTCCGCGGTTGCTCAATCATGCCGTCCTCTGCCACCTCAAACTCTTGGGCATAGGCAAATTTACCAGAGAAATAGTTACTTGAAATACTCTTGATTTCTGGGAATTTCTTGACAATCATTTCCCGACCTTCTGGCGATAGGACGTTTGAAGGTGGAACGTAGACTGACTTTTCAACCTTAGGAAAGAGCGAATCTGTAAAGCGGACAAGCTCCCTCAAAGAAGCCTCCATAGCCTGCTTACTCTTCCAAGTCTTGTACTCTGGATAAACATCACCATAGTCCACATTGCTGAGACTCAATGGTTGGTGGTTATAACCATGATACCCGATTTCTCCGCCATTGGCCAGTAAAGAATTTCCAAAATATTTAAAACGTTCAATATCGGTCTGTTTGTTGGTTGAACCACTGGTATTGTCTTCATAGTTTTCGATAACCACCCCTGTATGGCGAATACCGTATTTTTTATGAAGTGTCAATAGGTCTGGCCACCAGACATTGGTATAGAAGTCTGATACAGACATATTGTAGTCCCGTCTGACAAAGGTCGCATCTCCAGCAGGAACTGGTGATGGAAAGTCGTCCAGGTAGTAGGTCGAACCATTGATAACTGGGTAGGCTGTCGCATCGGTCATCAAGCTATAAGAGGCTGCATAAATTCCCCGAATAGACTTGTCATAGATTCCGATATTGTCAACAACGAATTTACCCTGACCATGATTTCTTTCCCAAACCAGCGGAATTTTAGCTTCCTCATCGGTCCAGGCATGGATCTTGGCATCTTCTAGGAGACTCACCTTCCAAGCCGAGTTGAATGGCTCGTCAATCTTATAGCTGCGGCCTCCGCCAATCATAAAGTTCTTATCGATAAAGATATTAGATACAGCTGTATTGACATAGTCTAGATTTTCAATTCCTAGCTTTTGCTCGATAGAGGCTAGGTTTTCCTCCCGAAAGAGGGTGACCCCAAACATGGCACTGCCTCCGTTTGAGACCCACTCAACTAGGTCATTGTGCTTGTTTTGAAAATTCTCCAAGGTTGACAGTAGGACGACAACCTTTTTATAGTCTGAAAAGTTGGGAATCTTGGCCTTGGAAATATCGACCAAGTCATAGCCCATCCGCATATCCTTTAAGATTTGCTCAAACTGAATTTTCGCAACCATACTAGACTCATCCTGAGAGTCCACCAAGACCAAGGTGTCCTTAGAAAGAGATTCTAAGACCTTCTTGGTTGATGGAATCGGCCCCTGTAAATAAGTGGACTGGTCTGTATTGACTGCATAAGATTGGCCTCTCTTTTGTACCAAAAGAAAGCCCGCAAGTACTAGAAAAAGTAGTAAAACAAACAATGGCTCTTTATAGCGAAATAGTTTTTTTGTCCTTCTCAATGTTTATTCCTCATCTAAATCAAGACCAAAACTCGACTAAAGCGCGGTTTTCGGCCGAAATATAGATATTTTCTTCCTTAATGGATTTTACTAATTCTCCTATCTTTTCCCCTTTTTTCATCTGATAGTAGTAATCTAGTTGGAGCAGCCAGATTTTTTCATTTCTTGGCCACTGCTCCTTGGCTAAGGTCAAGTTTTTCTCAACTTCCTTATACCGTTTTAGCTCTAGGTCATTTTCGATAAGAGCGATATAGTTTTCAAGACTTGGCTCTTGCTCAACCATCTTGGCTAGGAGTCCAGCATATTCCTCCCTAGTCAGCTGGGCTACCTGCTCGGTTACTAGGTTTTTTCCTAAATAATCCTTCAATAGGTGGCAGTAATCACCCAGCAAGCGGGGATCTTCTGGATTTGCTAAGTAGTCTTTTTCCAAATCCATCATCTGCAGGTCATATTGACGGGATAACTCGGCAATGACTGTTGTAGCATAGTGGACCACTTCTGTGTCATCACTCAGTCTTGCCAAGTAAAGGAGGTCTAAAAATTCTTCTGGTCCTTGACCAATGATATCCAAAAGTAATTTTCGTGAGGTGGCCGCTTCCTTCAAAAGAAGGGCATCCTCCAAGGAAATCAAATCACTCAAGTCCTCCTGAGCATTGCTGCTATAATCATCTTCAAAAGCAACAGCTACTTGACCTTCCTCTTCTTCAGTCCCGACCAGACCCTTGGCATTCTTGGCCTGATCTCCAGTCGCCACCATCAGAAATAGAATACCTACAAAAGGTAGTGCAACTGCAAAGACCATGTAATAAAGAGGTAAATTAACTTTGTTAGTCTTAATAAGGAAGTAGCTAATCAAGGATAAAATGAGATGAAGAAGAAGCAAGCCTAAGGTAATCATCATTTCTATCGTCATTAGTCAATCCTTCTTGTCTCAAAATCAATAATCGTATTTTCCAGGTTTTGGCGTTGTTCTTCTTCCTGGTCAGTGTAGGCTTGGTAATAGTAGGCCTTAACCAAGGCTGACTCAGTTAACTCTCCTACCATCCTTAAGAGATTAGTATGGTAGAGATTCATGCGTGAGTAAGGAACATCTTCAACCCAAATCATATAGCTCAAACGATTTTCCATATAAATACCTAGGGCATAGGCTGGATAGGCTTCAGCCAGTTCTTTATTGGCCCAGATACCCTTCTCCTTAAGGGTCTTGGCTATCTTAGGGAAGTCCATCAAGTCCACTTGCTGACTTAGCTCACTTCCCTGAGCCAGGGCAGGAGCCAAATCGGCCAAGAGACGATGGCCCTCAAAGAAGTAAATCCCCACCTTGTCGGTTTCTAATTGGTCCTTCAAGGTTTTAACAGCAGAGACCAAGACCTCATCTGTTCCTAGCTTATCTAGATCCTTAAAAATGGCAAAGAGCTTGCTTGAGCCGTCCCGACTACCGATAATTTGCCGCTTCAATTGTTGCTTATCATGGATAATGTTGGTATAGGCCTGTTGGAGGAAGTTATTTTGTTCCTTAAGGACTCCATTTTCCTTTTCTAGGGCAGTGTTGTCATCCTTATTTTTGGTTTGGATGAAACCACAGACAGTCGCTACAAAGATGTAGGCAACAAAAGGAATCCAACGTTCCGTATTATAAAAGAGGAGCTGCCAGTCGGTTCCGCCAGTAATGTTGGCCAGGGCCAGAGCAGTGGCCGAAAGCACAGCCGCCAAAATCCCGTAAGAGGCTCCAAAGACCGTACTTACCAAAACAACGAAGAGGAGGCGGACGTCAATCAAGCGGAATTGCAACTGACCATTGGCAAAAGCGTGAATGGCTTCTGAAAAACCAAAGAGCAAAAGAACCTCGATAACCTTGCGTAAAGGTGAATGAGAACGGGCCTTGGCAATTCCTTCTTTTAATTGGGTCTTGTACTGACTACCCCGGCGGCGAATCAAATAAAGCCGGTAGAGTTCAGCCATCTAATCGACAATCGAATGACGGATGAGCCAGCCATAGCGGTGACGGATAACCCGGTCATAGCGGTTGACATAAACAATCTGCTCCTGGCTCATGTCCTTAAAGCCCAGGTGGTAACCTTCTGTGGTTGACAGGTCATTTAGCGACTGGACAAAGTTTTCATAGGTAATCTGGAAGGGATTCTCAATAGCCAAAAGCTCTGTTCCAGCCTCCCAGCTATCCAGAATCTTATAGAGAAGATCGGCAACATCATCTAGATTGATGAAGTTGGCAATCTGCTTTTTAGGCTCTGGAAATTCCAAGGCTTCTCCCTGCTCAATCGCTTGGAAAATCTGATAGAGATAGTCGTGCGGATTGGTTGCAGAATAGAAATAAGGACTCTGTAGGACCTTGACGCTAACTGATGAGTGGTTTTCCCAATTGAGACAGAGCCCCTGAGCCATCCGACTGATGACCTGCTCGTGGTTCTCCGTTTCAGGACCAGTCAGATAGATGAACTTCAAGTCCTTATGGTCATTGATGTAGGTTAAGACCGACTGCAAGTACTCCAGTTCACCGACATCCTTGTTTTTATAGGTCAGGGAGTTGGATAGATAAACTATCTGATCAAACTCATAAGACTCAAAAACTTCTTCAATCAGGTTTTCTCGAATATGGGTTGAGAAAACAGTAATGTTTGATTTCTTTGATGTTTTTAATTCTGTTGGACCGAAAATAAAAACGGAACTGCTTGGAAAAGCGGTGTTGATAAATTCTTTGGTAATATAGCTAGTATTACCAATCAGTAAGGTTTTCAATAGATTTCTCCTTCTTATGGCGCTCAAATAAGACAAGATATTTTCTTGCCTTATTTATGCTACTTTCAAGTTACTCTTATGAAGTATCCCCATGTATCTATCATACCTTTTTTTAGTAAAAGAAGCAACATAATTGCGAAGATTTCCCCGAACATAAGGCCTTAAATTGTCTTTTATTTTAAGTAGTTTGTGCTTATTTTTTAAGAAAAAGATAAGATTTGTGTGCTTTGGTGTTGTAATTTTCTGACAACTCCAATCTTTCTCTGGATTTTGACTAAGGAAAAGTCCCCTTCTTTATTTCTCTTCCATTTTATGTTATATTTATCAGTAGATGAAAAAGGAGATGACCATGTCTGTGATTGAAAAATTAACCAAACCAGCCCACCAAATTAAGATGGAAGACATTATCCGTGAAGGAAATCCTACCCTTAGAGCCTCCGCTCAGGAAGTAGACTTGCCCTTATCTGAGCAGGATATCATTCTGGGCGAGAAGATGCTGGAATTTCTCAAAAATTCCCAAGATCCCGTCCTAGGGCCAAAGATGGGACTAAGAGCCGGAGTCGGACTGGCTGCACCCCAGCTGGATGTTTCCCGCCGTATTATCGCCGTCCTCCTTCCCAATCCTGAAGATGCGGATGGCAATCCTCCCCAAGAAGCCTATGCCTTAAGGGAAGTCATGTATAATCCAAAGGTCGTCGCCCACTCTGTCCAAGAAGCCGCCCTAATGGATGGCGAAGGCTGCCTATCGGTTGACCGCGAAGTTCCAGGCTATGTCATCCGCCACGCCCGCGTTACTGTTGACTATTGGAATAAAGAAGGCCAGAAAAAAAGAATCAAACTAAAAGGCTATGAAGCTATTGTCGTCCAGCATGAAATCGACCACATCAATGGTATCATGTTCTACGACCGAATCAATGAAAAAGACCCCTTTGAACAAAAAGAAGGTCTCCTACTTTTGAAATAACTAAGACCCCCAAGCTCCAGTAATGTTCACTGGAACTTGGGGGTGTTTTTTGTCATTTTTATAATTTTTGATGAAGTCAAGCATTTTTAGCTAATACTTGCTTAATTTTTTGACAAATATGCTCTGGACTCAAACCGTAGTCTTTGAGTAAATAATCTAGATGGCCAACTTGTCCAAAACGCTCATCAATACCCATGCGGTAAACTGGCGTCTTGTCTACTTCCGCTAGTAACTCACAGATGCTGCTTCCAAGACCACCAATTCGATTATGGTTTTCGACAGTGATGACTGGCTTGCCCACAAGAAGTTGCAACAAGTCATGCGGGAGAGGCTTTATCTGAAACAAATCAAGAACTCCAACCGATATTCCCTCCTGCTCCAAACATTCCGCTGCTCTCAAGGCTTGCTCGACCATGATACCGCTCGCCAGCAAGTTTAAATCTTTTCCTTCTTTTAAAAGATAGTAACCTCTACTAAAGTCTTCCTGACCTTGATAGATAGCTTGGGGACTTTTACGTGTTGTCCGAATATATTTAAGCCCTTCTAACTCTAAGCTTCTTTCTAAGACCGCCTTAAACTGAATGTCATCACTAACCTCAAAAATTTTTGCTTCTGGTATCAAACGCATCAGCCCCAAGTCTTCAAAAGGCATGTGCGTTCCACCATTCATCTCAGCTGTAATTCCAACATCCGAACCCACCAAGGTAGCGTTTAACTGAGCATAACCAAGCGATAGAAATACTTGGTCAAAGACACGGCGACTAATAAAGGGGGCAAAAGTGTGGACATAGGGCTTGTAGCCTAACAGCGACAAACCTGCTGCAAGGCCTATCATCTCCTGCTCCATAATGCCCACATCTACATAGCGCTGGCCAAAATCGCTCTCTAACTGATTGGTCGCCATAGAGCTAGATAAATCTGCTTCAAGTACAGCTAACTTTTCTTCAGCTGCGCTATGTTCTATGAGAAAATCACGATAGACTAAACGCATTTCTTTTGTCTGTCTCATACCTTTTTCACCTCCCGCCGCAAACTTTCTGTCGCTTCCTCTAACTCCTTTTTCAAATCAAGATTTAAACGCAAGTGGTGGTTGTTTGCCATTTGCTCCAACAAAGGAAGCCCTTGCCCCTTGACCGTGTCTAAGACAAGGCACTTGGGTTTCGGAGAGCTACTTGCCTGTAAACCCTCTATCGCCATCACAATAGCCCTAACATCAGAACCATCAACTCGTAGAGCTTCCCAGCCAAAAGCTGCAAACTTTTCAACAAAATCAAAGGTTTGGCAAATCTGTTGAGTCGGACCGTCTAGTTGCTTCTTATTGTCATCGACAAAAACCAGAAGGTGGCTGAGTTCTTGATGAGCCGCAAACTGAATGGCTTCCCAGCACTGACCTTCATTTAACTCTCCGTCACCAACCAAGCAGTAGGTATAATAGGGCTGATTTTGAATTTTTTGACCGTAAGCTAGACCCGTTGCCACACTGATTCCTTGTCCCAGAGAACCCGTTGTCATATCAACTCCTGGCGTCAGGTTCCTGTCGGGGTGAGAGGGCAAGCAAGTTCTATCTTGGTTGATCGACCAAAGAAAATCATGATCGAAGAAACCTTTTAGATAAAGCGTGCTATATAGTGCTGGTCCTGCATGCCCTTTAGATAGGACAAAGTGGTCACGGTCTTGGCTAGAAAAATTGTCAACCTCAATCTTTGCCACCTGTCCATAGAGAACAGCCAAGGTCTCAACAATCGAAAGGCTACCGCCGTAATGGCCAAAGCCCAGATGATTTAAGGTAGCTAGAGTATGATAACGAATATCCTGAGCAAAGTCTTTGAGCTCCTTGATTTTTTCTGCTGTCACTGTCATGATTCTATCCTTCTTTCTGCTTTTTTCCAACAAAACTGAGGGCAAACATAGCAGTTAAGACGATGAAAATCGCCACACAAACGAGAAGTACACCACCTTGCTTAGCAGACATGCCAAGGAAAATTCCTGTCAAGCCGAAGTCGGCATCGGAGAAGGTGGAGCCAGCAAAGCCGAGACTTCCCAAAACTGGCATGAGAAATACTGGTAAAAAGCTAATCAATACACCCTGCATGAAGGCTCCAATAACTGCTCCGCGAACACCACCAGAGGCATTCCCCATAACACCGGCTGTTGCACCACAGAAGAAATGTGGCACTACTCCTGGTAAAATCACCACACCGCCAGTCACGATAAGGATAAACATGCTTACTAAACCACCGACAAAGCTAGAAATAAAACCAATCAAGACCGCATTAGGTGCGTAAGGATAAACAATCGGGCAGTCCAGAGCTGGTTTTGAATTTGGAACGAGACGCTCGGAAATTCCCTTGAAGGCTGGAACGATTTCTGCCAAAATCAAACGAACACCAGACAAGATAATGAATACTCCTGCGGCAAATTGTCCACCCAACTGTAAAGCATAAACCAGACTGTTGGTTCCTTCGCTTAGCTCTTTTTCAATATAGCCACCACCCGCAAAGAGAGCGACAATCAAGTAAATCACAGACATAGAAATAGCAATGCTAACCGTACTGTCGCGCAAGAAAGCTAAGCCCTTTGGAAATTTAATGTCTTCAGTTGATTTAGACTTATCACCAAAAAGGTCACCCATAAATCCACTGAGCCAATAACCAAGCGAACTAAAATGTCCCAAGGCTACCTTGTCATTTTTGGTTAACTGCACCATGTATTTCTGTACAAAGGCCGGTGATAGCGACATAATAATTCCTAGAGCTAGTCCACCCATAATAATCAAACCAAAAGAAGTAAAACCTGCCACACTCATGATAACTGCCAACATACAAGCCATATAAAGCGTATGGTGACCGGTTAGAAAAATATATTTAAAACGAGTGAAACGTGCAATGAGAATATTAAAAATCATCCCCATTAACATAATCAAGGAAGTTGCCGTACCGTATTTGGTCAAGGCTACAGCTACGATAGCCTCATTATTAGGTACCACACCTTGCAGATTAAAGGCATGTTCAAACATTTTACCAAAGGGTTGCAGGGAATTTTGCACAACGCCTGCACCACCTGATACAACCAAGAAACCAACAAAAGTTTTAATTCCACCTTTGACAATATCGGCGACTGGTTTTTTCTGCAAAGTCAGCCCTAAAACAGCAATCAGAGCAACCAGAATGGCTGGCGTCTTTGCAATATCAATTAAAAAATTCAACACAGCTTGCATAAGATTTCCTCCCTCATTTGCTTGCTTCTATATTATAATAGGCCTTTCTCCTGACAAATCGCGGTAATCAACTCCCTCAATTCGTCCATATCAATGATACTATTAAGTACTCTAACATCTCCTAGATGGCCAGCAGAATCTGCTAAATCGCGGCCTACAATCCAAATATCTGCTTCACTCGGATTGGCACCACCTAAATCATAATGCTCGACTTGTACATCGCTAACACCGAGTTCACCTAAGATAGATTCGATATTCATCTGCACCATAAAACTGGAGCCTAAACCTGAACCACATGCTGTACCAATTCTTAACATTATTTTTCCTCCTTTTTAAGTAAATCGGCAATCTCATCAAAATCCTTGGCTTCTACTAAGCGCTTGATGTTTTCATTTTCACGTAAAATCGCAGTCAAATGCGTCAGAGCCTTCAAGTGCGTCTGATTATCAATGGCTGCAATGCAAATCAACAAACGAATTTCATGAGCTGGGTCATCCAAGAGATAAACAGGCTGCTCCAGACTCAACATAGACATGCCTAGCGACTTGACCCCCTCATCGGGTCTGGCGTGAGGAATAGCTACGCCCTTACCAAGGTCAATAAAAGGCCCAAATTCGTGGACTTTATCAATCATAGCTTTTATATAAGTTTCCTCAATCTTATCCATTGCAAGCAGAGGCTGGGCTGCTAGGGCAATCGCTTCCTGCCAAGATAAGACTTTATCTGTCTTGGCATAGGTTTTCCTTGTTATCAATTCATCTAACATCGGTGCTTTCTCCTTTCTTTCTAATGGTTGACGATTCATAAAACGAACCAATTCGTATTTCAAATCTTGCTCCTCATGAATACTAGCATATTTTTTGATTGTTTCTAGAAGCTGCTCGATTTCCAAGGGAAAGTAACCCGCATTTGGAAAATGCTCATTGACTAGGCGAAACAAATTCCGCTTTTGTCGTTCGCTCATCAGCTGGGGTACGACAAAGACGGGCTTATGATTTTCTAAGGGAATAGTTGAAAAAATCAAATCGTAGTGCCCATTAGGCAAGAGCTGAAATTCTTCCAATCCCTGAGTATCCAAAAAAGCAATATTGGGAAAAAGTTGCTTGAGCATCTCCTTTAAAATCAGAGAGGAACTAATACCATTAGGACAGACGATTAAGGCCCTATAGCGAAAAGGGAGCGTTTTTTCCCGTTCCAAGTAACCACCAAAATGGATTACAAAATAGCTGACCTCACTATCTGGCATGTCGAAGCCTAGATGGTTCTCCAAAGGTTTCAAGGCTTTTTTAACTAGCTGGAATAAATCAGCATGTTCTTTTTTTACGACTTCGGTATAGTCGCTAGGGCATTCGATTCGAGACATCAAGCGATAATAAGCTGGGATTAAGTGCCTTTGCAAACCCAAAATCATATCCGAACGCTCTTGAAATTCTATAAGAGATAGACGCTCCATCTCCTCTACGATTTGCAGGGTTAAATCTTGAAAAAAATCACTGACTTCTGCTAACTCTCCCTCGAAAGCCCCTTGAAAGATACTGGCCAAATAATATTCAATCGCTTCTAATTGTAAATCACTGACCGTATAAATCGCTGCGGCTTCCTCTAACAAGCTAGCCACCAGTTTGTGTACTGCTAGACTCTTGGTTGCCACTGGAGCTTGCGGCAAGACTTTGACTCGCTTATAACGAATTGCGAAAAATTGTAAAAAGTAAAGGTAAACATCTAAACGTTCCTCTAAGGCTGTGATATTTTCCTGAATAACAAATCTTTGCGTCAAATCCTTAAGCTGTTGAATAGCATTAACCTCTTGCCAAGCTTTAAAAAGATAAGCCAAGGCCCAAGTACCGATAGGGCTATGTAACAGGACATTGATTGCATAAAGCGTCAAGCGATGCTTATCTTCTTCCCGACCGAGTAAGTAATAACCCTTGGACCGGCTGTAGTTAAACTCTAGTTCAAAAGTCTGGCACAGCGCCTTTAACTCCTTAATATCTGCCAAGATGGTGTTGCGACTCATACTTAGCAAATCCTGATAATGAAAATTAGAAATAAAATCCCGTCTACAAAAGGTATATAGATAAATCATCGAGATTCTCTCTTTTTGCGACAGATAAATATGTTCACTTCTAAAAAGATCAAAGACACGACTGGCTTGGCTAGTTAATTCAAGCGGCAAGCTATAGATTCCCTTTTTTAGGTTAATGGCTGGAAGGTTATTTTGCCTCAAGAGTTGGTTAATCTCTTTAAGACTTTCTAACAAAACATCCTTCTCTACACCGGTATTGAGGCTTAACTCATAAAGACTAATTGTTCGATACTTGAACAAATCCATAACCAAACTAATAGTTCTATTATCCGTCATTTCGTCCTCCTCATTTTTATTGTAACCGTTTTCTATTGTTTAAGCTAGTGTTTTTGAGTCCAAATAAAGTAGCTGATTTTTAATTCTCATTTGGACTCTTCTTATAAAGTTAACATAAAAAATAGGCCAGTCATAGACTGGCCTATTAGAATTTTTCAATAAGTAACTATTTGTTAAACTTAACTATCCCTTCGCCAAAAAATGGCTAGCAGGATAATAGCCCCTAAAATAGAGGGGATAATGGCTGTATCTCGCAGGACGGGACCCCATTTCCCAAAGAGAAATTGGCCCAGACCGGCTCCTAAGAGGCCGAGAAAGGTCTTGCCAAAACAGCCCATTCTTTCTCCGCGATTACTGATAGCTGCGGCAATCAAACCGATGATAAAACCAACTAGTAAACTTCCAAGCATATTTTTGTCCTCATTTCAGATATTCTGGAAATCCTACTACTTTTCATTATTTATCTTCCCTAAATGGCCCAATCTCCCTGGCGGAAGATAGGGACGCGACTACCGTCCTCACGGATGCCATCCACATCCATTTGACTAGAGCCAATCATAAAGTCCACATGGACATCGGAGCGATTGAGGCCTGCTGCTGCCAGCTCTTCCTCGCTGAAATTTTCACCGCCTACCACGCTGGTTGCATAGGCTGCACCGATAGCTAAGTGGTTGGAGGCATTCTCATCAAAAAGGGTATTGAAGAAGGTAATGCCTGACTGGGAAATGGGACTTGGGTCTGGCACTAGGGCCACCTCACCCAGAGAACGGGCTCCCTCATTTTCAAAAACCAACTTTTCTATGACCTCTTGGCCCTTGTCTGCTGTGACTTCGAGGATTTGTCCATCCTTGAAGGTCACCTTGATGTTCTCAATGATGTTCCCGTTATAGCTCAGGGGCTTGGTCGAGGTCACATAACCGTCGGCCCGACGGAAATCTGGAGCCGTAAAGACCTCTTCGGTCGGCATATTGGCGATAAAATACTCGCCTTGGGCATTGAGACTACCCGCACTTTCCCAATAGTGATTTTTGGGTAGACCTAAGGTCAAATCCGTCCCTGGTGCCATGTAATGCAGGGCTGTAAATTGGGCTTGGTTAAGAATTTTGGCCTTAGCGCTCAAACGCTCCTCGTGAGCCTTCCAAGCTGCAACGGGGTCCTCTTCATAGACCCGACAGGTCTTAAAGATTTGGTCCCAAAGCAAATCAACTGCTTCTTCTTCGCTTCCTGCCTCAGGAAAGACCTTTTGGGCCCACTTACGACCAGCTGCTGCTGCCACCGTCCAAGAGACCTTATTGGCCTGGGTGGCGATTTGCATTGGCTTCATCGCGGCACTGGTGGCCTTGCTGGCGCTGGCCAATCTTTCTGGCTCCACTCCAAAGAGGGCATCAGGGTCTGATGAACGCACGCCCAAGCGACTAGCCTTGTGGTCCAAGAAATAGTTCATCTCACCCACCTTATAAGCAGGGACATTTTTTAGGTCCTCTAGGGGCATGTGGCTCAAGCGTTCCCGAACAATGGTATCATCCGTCCATTGGAGGACGACTTCCCGAGCTCCTAGGGCATAGGCTTCTTTTACAATCAAGCGGGCCAGTTGGGCCTGCTCCACATCAATATTGAGCACAACTGTATGACCTGGCTGGACATTGATGCCGTTGGCTACTAGTAATTTTGCATATTTTTCTAAATTCTCTTGGAAATTTTCTAACACCATTTCTTCTCTCTTTTCTATTTCTGTTTCTTCTTGCCTTGACGGACAAGGTTACTTAGGGCAAGGGCTGCACTCAGAACTGCCACACCTAGTAGGAGCTTTTGGCCTGAAAGGGTTAGCTCATAGTAAAAGTCTTGTTGGGCTTTTTTGTCAGTCCAGGAAATTTCTAATCTCATCTTCATCCTCCTAGAATAAATCATCAAATAGACTTAATTGATTATCCTCTGGCAACTTCCCTAAAATACCCATATCGTCCATTTTTTCAACTAGGGTGGTAGAAAGACCCCCTCGCTTACGCAATTCGGTCTTAGAAAGGAACTCTCCCTCCTCACGCGCTTGGACTAGCTGACGAGCGACACTTTCTCCTAGGCCGTCCATGGCTGAAAATGGGGGTATCAGCTGCTTGTCCTCAATCAAAAATTCGGTCGCATGACTCTTATAAAGGTCTAACTTGCCAAAGGTGAAGCCTCGCTCCAGCATTTCATTGACAATTTCCAGACTGGTATAGAGGTCTTGCTCGACCTTGGAGGCTTCATTATTTTTACGCTTAAGGGCAATTTCTTCCATCTTGCGCTTGACTGCCTCCAAGCCTGACCCCATGGTCTTGAGGTCAAAGGCCTTGGCCCGAATAGAGAAGTAGGCACAATAGTAGTAAATGGGGTGGTGGACCTTGAAGTAGGCCACCCTAAGCGCCATCATAACATAGGCTGCCGCATGGGCCTTGGGGAACATATACTTAATTTTCCCACAGGACTCGATATACCATTCGGGTACCTGATTTTCCTTCATGGCTGCAATATAACCATTGCGCTCTTCCTCAGAAATCTTGAGCCAGAGGCCCTTTCTCACCCTTTCCATAATGGTAAAGGCCATCTTAGGATCCAGGCCCTTGTGCATGAGGTAAACCATGATGTCGTCCCGACAGCCGATAACCGTTGACAGGTCGGCAATCCCCTGCTTAATCAAGTCCTGGGCATTGCCCAGCCAAACATCGGTACCGTGGGAGAGGCCTGATAATTGCAGTAGCTCCGCAAAGGTGGTTGGGTGGGTTTCATTGACCATCCCCCGAACAAAGTTGGTTCCAAACTCTGGAATCCCCAGCATACCGGTCGGCGTGCCAATCTGCTCCTCAGTCACTCCCAGGACCTGGGTCCCGGAAAAGAGGGCCATAACATCCGGGTCATCCATAGGAATATCATTGGGATCAATACCTGATAGGTCTTGAAGTTTGCGAATCATGGTTGGATCATCATGACCCAGTACATCGAGCTTGAGGACGTTCTCATCAATATCATGGAAGTTGAAGTGGGTGGTCTGCCATTCAGCAGTCACATCATCAGCCGGGTATTGGACCGGGGTGAAATCGTAGACATCCATATAGTTAGGGATAACAACAATTCCACCCGGGTGCTGGCCGGTTGTCCGCTTGACTCCGGCAGCTCCCAGAGCTAGGCGGTCCACTTCCGCATCGCGGTAAAACTTATTATAGTCTCGTTCATAGCCCTTGACAAAACCATAGGCAGTCTTGTCCGCTACTGTACCAACCGTTCCGGCCCGAAAGGCGTATTCCTTACCGAAAATATCTCGAACATCCAAATGGGCGCTAGGCTGGTCTTCACCAGAAAAGTTCAAATCAATATCCGGCACCTTGTCTCCGTCAAAACCAAGGAAGGTCTCAAAGGGAATGTCCTGACCGTTCTTGTTCAGCTTGTGCCCACATTCAGGACAAGCCTTATCCGGCATATCAAAACCAGAACCATAGGATCCGTCGGTGACAAATTCGCTATGTTGGCAGTTGCCGCAGACATAGTGGGGGGCTAGAGGGTTCACCTCGGTAATCCCAATCATGGTCGCGACAAAACTAGATCCGACGGAACCCCGGCTACCAACCAAGTAGCCGCGCTCATTAGAGCGCTCTACCAGCATCTGCGAGGCTAGATAAATCACGGCAAAGCCATTCCCCAAGATAGAGGTCAGCTCCTTTTCAATCCGCAAGTCAACAATATCAGGTAGGGGGTTACCATAGATTTCAAAGGCCTTCTCATAGGTCAGCTTGGCCACTGTCTCCTCGGCCTGGTCGATAAACGGGGTATAGAGGTCCCCCTTGACCACTTCGATTTCTTCAAAGATTTTAGTCAATTCATTGGGATTGGTAATGACCAAGTCCCTAGCCAAATCCTGACCCAAAAAGGCAAATTCATCTAGCATTTCATTGGTAGTCCGAAAGTGAGCCTTGGGAAGTGGGGCCGGCTGGGCGGCCTCACCATGACCAATGGTCCGGTTAATCATGGCCCCTTGGCCTAGACTCCGCACGATGATTTCCCGATAAATCTCCTCTTCTGGCTCGATATAGTGGACATTTCCTGTGGCTAGGACCGGCTTATCCAGCCTACGCCCTACCTCAATCAGGTTTTTAATCACCGTTTGTATCTCTTCTTCATCCTTAATCTGCTCCCGTGCAATCAAGGGAGCATAGAGGGTCGGAGGCATGACTTCGATAAAGTCATAGTACTTGGCTACCTCAACAGCGGCGTCAATCCCTTGGGAGAGCACCGCGTCAAAGACCTCGCCCTGATCACAGGCTGAGCCCAAAATAAGCCCCTCACGATGGGCATCTAAAACCGTTCGTGGAATACGGGGAACCCCCTCGAAATACTTGGTACTGGACAGGCTGACCAGCTTAAAGATATTTTTCAGGCCCTTTTGATTTTTGACATAGATGGTCGCATGTTTGACTCGGGCTTTCTTGTAGGAGTCCTTGTCAATCAGGTCGGTATTGAGGTCTTTTAGATTGGTGACCCCTTTTTTCTCAGCTACATCCTTGATGAAGATAAAGAGGAGGCGCCCTGTGGCCTCGGCATCGTAGTTGGCCATATGGTGGTGCTCGAGGGCAATCTGGAAGCGCTTGGTCAAGGGACCTAAACCATGTCGCTTATATTCTGGATAGAGGTTGCGAGCAAATTCCAGGGTATCAATAACTGGCTGGCTAATCTTATCCAGACCATGGCGTTCATAATTGACATTCATAAAGCCGACGTCAAAGCTGGCATTATGGGCGACTAGCACTGCCCCTTGGCAAAAGGCTTGAAACTCTTTCAGGACCTGCTCTAGAGGCTTGGCCCCACGCACATGCTCATCGGTAATCCCGGTCAAATCGGTCGTAAAGGCCGATAAGGGATGGCCCGGGTCGATAAATTCATCAAACTCGTCGATGATATTGCCCTTGTGCATCTTGCTGGCCGCCACCTGAATCAAATCATTATAGACGGCCGATAGCCCGGTTGTTTCCACGTCAAAGACCACATAGGTGGCTTCGCTCAAGTCCATATCCACTTCATTGTAGGTAATGGGCACCCGATCCTCAACGATATTTGCCTCCATACCGTAGATAAGCTGGATACCTGCTTTTTTGGCTGCCTTATAACCATGGGGGAAGGACTGGACATTGCCATGGTCAGTAATAGCCAGCGCCTTATGCCCCCACTGGGCAGCCTTGGCTACTAACTCCTCTACTTCTGGCAGGGCGTCCATGGTAGACATATTGGTATGAGCGTGAAATTCGACCCGTTTTTCCCCCTCTGGCATCAGGTCTTTGCGTTCATAGTGGGTCACTTCTTGCACATCCTGGACATTCATGGTCAGGGAGCGAGTGAAATTGTTCATCTCGATATTCCCCCGCACGCGCAACCAAGCTCCCTTTTTAATCATGGCAAACTTTTTGGCCTCTTCTTCATTTTTCAGCCATTTTTGCAGGGCAAAACTAGAACTGTAATCGGTCATCTTAAAGTTAAGCAAAACCCGACCAGTCCGGGTCACCTTTTGCTCCAAGTCAAAGACCAGACCTTCAAAGACAATCCGATTTTCCTCCGTTTCAATCTCAACCATGGGGGTAATCACAGCCTTGTCTAGCTTGGGCTTGGCAGCCGCCCGCCTAGCCTGAAAGTCTGTAAAACTAGGCTTGGCCTCGACCGGTGGAGCCTGACGCTCCAAAGACTCCAAGGCTTTTAGGGCCTCATCATTAGCGGCCTGGACAATCTCTTGATTGCTGGCTTGAAAGGCCTCCACCTGCTCCTTGGTCAGTTCTTCCTTGGTTTCAATCCGGCAGTTAAAAAGCGGAAAACCAAACTTGGTCAGCTCCTTGCTGAGTTTAGGCAGATGGTTTTTCCGAAAATGCTGGCTATCAATGCTGGCCGCTCCCTCAATAATCAAGTCGGAGCCCTGAGCCCGCACCTTTAAGTCCTTGTAAATACTCTTAAAACCCTGGCTGGCACAAGGGCCCTCCTCAAAAGCTTCCCGATAGTAGGCCTGCAAGAGCTCATCCGTAAAGTCGGGCTCTTTTACATGAATCTCAAAAATAGCCTGATTGCCGGTCTTGGCAAACTCTTCTCTCAACTGCTGCTTGAGCAGGTGGTAAAGCTCCAGGGGAAGAATTTCCCTAAAAGAAAAATGAAACTCCCAGATTCGGCTGAGCTTGTGGACGACCACTTTTTCAATCTGGGCATCCAAAAGAGCGCTTGACTGGCGCCAATCAAGCGGTAGGGCGATTTGTTCCATTAAAATTTCAAAAGTAGATGACATAGTTTTTCCTCGTACGATATGAACCTATTTTATCATAAATCAGACTCTTTGAAAATCAAAACCAGCACCTAAAGCCAAGCTTCCTCTTCCTATTCCAACTAGCCCTTGCGAGCCGGTGGGCTTATGGAAACATTGCATACATCAAAAAAGACAAGACCAAATTAGTCTTGTCCAGGTTGTAGCTTTTCGGGCTCTATAATATCTGTAGTGGGTAAATTAGTTCAAGTCAAAATATACTCTTACAATCTAGTAATGGTCTGATTTCAACTTCTACCTTGTGAAATAAATTGTAAAGGATACTTTTGAATGGTGATATCTCTCATCAGAATTATAATTCTGATGAGAGACGGAAACTCTGAGATCTAGGCTCAGAGTTTAGCCATGAATACAAGCTTCAGTCGATTGGCTCGCAATCGACTGAACGAAAGAAAGCTCCCGTAAGCGTTCAGCTAGCTCCTGTTAGAGTTAGCGTCAAGCGACAGGTGAGCTTTCGAGCTGGCGTCCGAGCACCATATCAAAAAGTATCATTAGTAATAGTAATACATATTCTCCCCATTACAGTTGACAAAGAGCCCTTTTTTATTTTCAGTCCTTTTTGGAGAGAATTTCCAGGGTTTCTAGGAGATTATCCGCATGGACTTCAATAGTATCTCCGCTGGCCTTAATCTTGACTTCAACGATTCCATCGGCCGCTTTCTTACCAACTGTGACCCGGATAGGTAGGCCGATCAGATCGCTATCACTAAACTTGACCCCTGCTCGCTCATTGCGGTCATCAGTCAAGACCTCATAGCCTGCCTGCATCAGTCTACTTTCTAGCTGGGCGGTCAAGTCTTGGGCCTCTTGGTCCTTGGTATTCACTGTAATCAGGTGGACATCAAAGGGGGCCAGCTCTTTAGGGAAGTTAATTCCCCAAGCATAGCGATAGTCTCCCTTTGGAGTCTTATTGACAAAGAGTCGGGCATGTTGCTCCAAGACAGCTGACAGAAGGCGACTAATCCCAATTCCATAACAGCCCATGATAACCGGAGTAGCTCGACCATTTTCATCAAGGACTGTCGCATTCATGCTTTCAGAGTAGCGGGTCCCCAACTTAAAGATATGGCCGATTTCGATACCCCGCGCAAATTGCAGGACACCTTGACCATCGGGCGATGGCTCACCCTCACGAACTTCCCGAATATCGGCATATTCTGCTGAGAAGTCCCGACCAGGATTGACACCGGTTAGGTGGTAGCCCTCTTCATTAGCCCCAACAACAGCATTCTTCATGCCTTCTACCTTGAGATCGGCAACAATCCGAATATCAGAAGCAAGACCAACTGGTCCCAGAGAACCAAAAGGTGCCCCAAAGATTTCTTTAATCTCTGCTTCACTGGCTGGCTCCAGGAAATCAGCTGCCAGATAGTTCTTTAGTTTCACATCATTGAGCTGGTCATTTCCTACCAGAAGGGCGACGACTGGCTTTTGGTCTGCTAGATAAACTAGGGTCTTAATGGTTTCCTCTTCTGCTAGCTCTAGAAAGGCGGCTACCTCATCAATACTCTTGCAGTTAGGCGTCTCCAGCTTAAGCATCTCTGCCTCAGCTACTACTCGGCTACCTGGCTTATAGGCGCTAGTTGCCATCTCCAAGTTGGCCGCATAGTCAGACTCACTGGAGTAGGCAATGGTGTCCTCTCCTGAGACCAGCCAACTATTTAATTCTGCCTTGATTTCTTCCTGAACTTCTGCTGGAATTTCCTCAAAGCTAGCTACCGATTTGTCCAAAATGACCCAGCGGTCGAGATCAAGCCTGGCTGGGGTGATGGCCATAAATTCTTGGCTATCCTTGCCCCCCATGGCTCCACCATCACCGATAATGGCCTTAAAGTCTAGGCCACTGCGCTGGAAGATTCTTTCATAGGCTGCCTTATAGTCACTGTAAGCCTGATCCAAACTTTCATCATTTGCATGGAAGCTATAAGCGTCCTTCATGATAAATTCTCTGGTCCGTAAGAGGCCATTTCGGGGGCGTTTCTCATCCCGATACTTGGCTTGAATCTGATAGAGATTGAGGGGCAGTTGCTTATAGGACTTGACCGAGTCTCTGACCAGGGCTGTAAAGGTCTCTTCATGGGTCGGTCCTAAAATAAAGTCAGACTTTTCCCGATTCTTAAGCTTATAGAGATCCTCCCCATAGGTCTCATAGCGGCCAGACTCCCGCCAGAGGTCGGCACTGAGCAGGGCCGGAGCTAGCATTTCTACTGCCCCAATCTTTTCAAATTCTTCTCGGATGATTTTCTTGGCTTTTTCAATCACTCGGTTAGCCAGGGGTAGGTAGGTATAGATTCCAGCCGAAATTTGGCGGACATAACCAGCCCGCAAAAGCAGGGCATGGCTAATCACTTGCGCATCGCTAGGCATTTCTCGCAAGGTAGGAATCAGCATTTTACTTTGTTTCATATTCTTTCCTTTTTTCTAATTCATAAGTCTAAGCGACTCTTGACTTTACTAGCCGCTAAAAGAAGGTCCGCATAATATCATTCCAGGTTACGGCCAGCATCAAGACTAGCATAAAGACAACACCGACCAGGGTCACATAGGTCTCGGTTTCTCTCTTGAGCGGTTTTCTACGAATGACCTCCAAGAGATTGAGAACAATCTTTCCTCCGTCCAAGGCCGGGATAGGAATCAGGTTAAAGATTCCGATATTGATGGAAAGGGAGGCTAAAAGAACAATCACATCGTTGAGACCACTCTGGGCCGCCCGACTACTAATCCGATAGATGGCTACTGGTCCCCCCAGTTGATCCAGGCTAGGCCGGACAAAAAGGTTTTTGAGGGCATTTAAAATATTGGTCGCTGTGGTCCAGGCTGTTTGCACACCGCCTACTAGCTTATCCAAAAAGCCCGTTTTAAGGCTAGGTTGAACACCGATTCGATAGACCCCATCTTGCTTTTTGGGCTCCACAAGAACTTCCTTGCGGCTTGACTGGCTGGAGACCGTCACCCTTAATTGGGGTTGACCCTTGGCCTGGTCTGTCGCCTTTTTTACGGCCTCTGTCAATTCTGCCCAATTTTTTACTGTATAGTTATCGATTTTTTCAATCCGATCCCCGGTCTTTAGACCAGCCTTGGCCATAACCCCACCTTCAACAACCTTTACTTGGTTACTCTGGTAGTTGGGTACGCCTCCCTGGATAAAGAAGAGGAGACTAAAGGCTAGGATACCCAGGATAAAATTATTCATAGGGCCTGCAAAGTTGGTGATGAGCCGGCCCCAAATAGAAGCATTCTGGTACTGGACATCTAGCGGCGCAATCCGCACTTCTGTCCCGTCCTCCTCGACCACTGTTGCATCATGATGGACCGGATAGGTCTTTTCTTGGTCTAGGACCAGCCCCTTGATGGTCAGCTTGTCCTCCAAATCAAAGCTAGTCACATTGATGGGGAGGGCCTGTTGGTCCAGCTGCTTGCCAGAAAGGTTAATCCGAGTAACCTGGCCTGCTTCATTAAGGGTCAGACTAGCAGGACTGCCCAGCTTTATTTCTGTTCGATCATCGCCCCAACCAGCCATGCGCACATAGCCGCCCAAGGGGAGAATCCGAATGGTATAGGAGGTCCCGTCCTTTCCGATATGTGAGAATATTTTCGGTCCCATTCCAATAGCAAACTCACGCACCAGAATGCCCGATTTTTTGGCAAAGTAGAAATGTCCAAACTCATGGACGACTACGATAATCCCAAAGATGATGATAAAGGCAAGTATTCCCATAGGTAAATCATCCACCTTCCCTTCTTATATTTCTATATCTATTTATAATCTTATTTAAAAATTGCAAAATTAGCCTAACAAGCCCAGAATAAAAAGCGCCTTGATTGAGACTAAAAGCTCTGCAAATGAAAGAGCTGGGCCCAAGTCCCATCCCTTTATATAATCAATTTTAGCCATTTGCTTCCAGCCAAGTAGGCTAGGAAGAATTTTCTCTTTAGTTAGAAGAGACCTAGGAAGTGCATGAGCGGAAAGACGAAGAGCATGCTATCAAAGCGATCCAAGACCCCGCCATGACCAGGAATGAATTTCCCAGAATCCTTAACACCATAATGACGCTTGATACTACTTTCTACCAAATCTCCGAATTGCCCGGCGATACTAAAGAAGATAGAAAAGACCAAAACAGTCAGAAAACCATGAGGACTAGCTACCGTCCTATCAAAAATTAGAAAGACGAGAGTCACTAGAAAAGCTGAGACAATTCCACCTAAACTACCTTCTAAGGTCTTGTTAGGAGAAACACTAGGTGCTAACTTTCTTCTCCCGAACTTTCGACCGACCAGATAGGCTCCACTATCTGTCGCCCAAACAATCAAGAGGGCCAGAAGGACCTTGTCTACTCCAGCCAGACGGGCAGCTATCAGGGCGTGAAAGCCAGTACCCACATAAAAGCTGGTCGCAATCGGATAGACCACATCGTCAAATGTATAGGTCTTGCCAAAGACAATCGAGCCTAAAAGCAGAAAGACAATCAGGCTGTAAGCGACCGTATTGCCATTGCTAGGCAAAAAGGTCAAGTAGTTCTCTAAGGGGAGGGTTAAGACAAAGGCAGCCAACATGGCCAAAACTCCCTCAATGGTCACCGAAGAGAGCCTCTTCATTCTCAGTAGCTCATGTACCCCTAGCATGGCTAAGAGGCCAACTCCTATCTGAAAGAGGATCCCTCCTGCCAATAGTAGGGGGATGAAAATAGCTAGGGCCAGTCCGGCAAAAATAACCCGTTTTTGTAAGTCCTTATCCATTATCTTCTCCTATACTCCGCCGAAACGTCTCTGACGTCGGCTATATTCTAAGATAGCTTCCTTCAAGGCCGCCTCATCAAAGTCCGGCCACATGATGTTTGTAAAATAGAGCTCACTATAGGCACTCTGCCAGGGCAGAAAATTGCTGAGGCGCAACTCACCACTGGTCCGAATGATTAAATCCGGATCCCTTAGGAGGCGAGGGAGGCGGTTGGTTTCTAGATAGTCACCAATCATTTCCTCACTAATGTCTCCCGGATTAAGTCGGGCATCTAGGACATCTTGGGAAATCGCCCTTACGGCCTGGGTGATTTCAGCCCGCCCCCCATAATTGAGGGCAAAGTTTAAAATCAAACCTGTATTGAGCTTGGTCAAGGTTTCCGCCTTTCTCAAAGACTCATAGGTCGCCTCAGGCAGACGCGAAACATCCCCAATCATCTGAATCTTAACATTATTGCGATGAAGCTCTGGGACATAGCGCTCATAAAATTCCACCGGTAGGTTCATAATGAACTTGACCTCTTTTTCCGGTCGTGACCAATTTTCCGTTGAGAAGGCATAGACGGTCAAGACCTGGACACCCAAGTTTTTGGCGGCAATGGTTACCCCCTGCAGGGCCTCCATTCCGGCCTTGTGGCCAAAAACGCGCGGCTGCATGCGTTTTTTGGCCCAGCGACCATTCCCGTCCATGATGATTCCGATATGCTTGGGAACATCAAGCGGGAGTTGGAGTTTGTCTTTTTTCCTAAATTTAAACATGTCCTTATTCCTGCTAAAGTTTAATCATTTTATTATACCATAAAAGACTAGAAAATGTACAAGATAGGCCGTTTCTGCAAGAGCCCAAAAGAAAAAGAGCCTAGGCCCTTTATTTTTCTTCCCAGATTTTACTCTTCAATCGCTGACTCGTCCGATAGGTCGCTAGCCCCCGCAGTTTCAGCAGCCACTTGTCCTTCAGCCTGAGGTAAAATTGTCTTGATAGCAGAGAGCTCAAAGGTCAGATAAACGCCATCAACATCAAGAACGACCGTTTGATTGTCTTGATTAACCTCATCAATCACTCCATAAAGACCGCCAATGGTGACAACCTCATAGCCTTTTTGCAATTTCTTCAAGCTTTCCAGGCGCTTTTCCTGTTGTTTCTTTTGGGAACGTTGCATGAAAAACATAAGTCCGACCATGACAACCAACATTATCAAAAATGAATAATTCATTTGTTACTCCTTTGGATTTCCATTTTCTTACTACTATAACAGATTTTGGAAGGATTGACAAGAAAGAGTCTTAGCCAGCAGGGCAAATCCATCTAGAGACTGACTCCTTCTCTGAACAGCTTAGCAGTTTAGCCGTCGGACCTCATGACCCGTCCAGTCCAAAAAGCGGAGCAGGTCTGAATAGGCGATATTGAGGGTGGTGGTATTGACAAAGGGGTGAAAACCAACCTGGGCATCTAGAGGAACCGTTTCATCAATAATGACCTGGACCTTCTTATCCCGGTCAAAGGCCAGTCCAAAAGGCGTCACCGCCCCCGGCTTGACCTCTAGGAGCTCCTCCAAACGCTCATCACTAGCAAAGGAAAGCCCTTTTTCACCCAGTAGCTCCGCCAGCTGCTTGAGGTCAGCAATCTTTTCATCGGGCAGGATAACCAGATAAAAGCGACGGCCCTTCTTATTTCTTAGAAAAAGATTTTTTACTTGGCAGCCCGGCAGGACAATGCCTTTTTCAGCCGCCTCAATCACCGACATAATAGGCTCGTGATCCAGTCGCTCATAGACAATCCCCATCTCATCTAACTTGGCATAAATCCATTCCTCATTGGTCATAAGACACCTCGCTCTTTTTTAGTTTTATTATATCATGTTATGCCTAAGAAAAGGCTAATGGTCTGCGACTAAAACAAAAAAGCTGGGATAAATAGTCCCAACTTCTTATTTTCTAGCCATTCTGGGCTAGTTTTTTGTTTTCGTCTAGCATTTTTTGAGCAAATTTCAGAGAGCCTTTGAGATTTTCTGCAATGGCCTGGCGGGTTCCGTCTGGAACTTCTACGCTATCAGCTCCTAGCTGGGCCATACCGTTATCAAATTCTTTCTTAGTATCCTCTAGCTGGGTTTTGAGAGCGTCTACCTGCTTTTGATAGGCCTCCTTGTTTGACTCTGCTACACTTACCCCCAAGTCATTGACCATTTTCATCAGACTGTCAATCCATTTGGCATTCAAAGTCTTGAAATCACCTACTGTCTTGGCAGCCTTAATTTCCTCATCAGTCAAGAAGCTAGCCTGATCGGTCGAGCTTTGGTCACTGGAACTCTGGCTAGCCTTTGCCTCTTGACTAGCAGAGCTAGTGCTACTAGTTTTTTGCTCGGTCGAAGCTTGGCTCTTATCTGTCCCTGACTGGCTGGAACAAGCCACCAAGGCCAAGCAAGTCAGAGTCACTAAAGTAAAAATATATGTCCTTCTTTTCATACAAAGATCCTCCGAAAATCTAATCAAAAATAGTTGCTATCCTATAAACCTTTGGCAAGCTCCACAAGGTTTTCTACCGTAAAGCCATACTCTGCCATGACCTTTGGTGCTGGTGCTGATGCGCCAAAACGATCAATACCTAGGACCTTACCATCTAGACCAACATACTTGTACCAGCTTTGGGTCGCACCCATTTCGACAGCTAAACGGCGACGGATGGCATTTGGCAAGATTTCTTCCTTGTAGGCTGCATCTTGGGCATCAAAGAGTTCGGTAGATGGTACAGAAACCACCCGTACCTTGATTCCTTGAGTTTCTAATTCCTTAGCAGCTGCTACTGCCAAGTTAACTTCAGATCCTGAAGCAAGGAGGATACGATCGAAGCCTGCTGCTTCATAAACCACATAAGCCCCCTTGGCCACCTTCTTAAAGTCTGTTCCTTCTTCTACTGTCAAGTTTTGACGAGTGAGAACCAGGGCAGATGGGGTAGACTGGCTAGTTAGGGCCAGATACCAAGCAGCCTGGGTTTCCCGCGCATCCGCTGGGCGGAAGACATTGAGGTTTGGCATAGCCCGAAGACCAGCCAAGTGTTCGATTGGCTCATGGGTAGGTCCGTCTTCACCGACAGCGATAGAATCGTGGGTAAAGACATAGGTCACTGGCAGACCTTGAAGGGCTGATAGGCGTACCGCCGCTTTGACATAGTCTGAAAAGACGAAGAAGGTACCACCATAGACTCGAAGACCACCATGAGCAGCCATACCATTCAAGATAGTCCCCATGGCAAACTCACGCACACCAAATTGGATATTGCGGTTGAGGCGGTGGGCATCATCTTGCAGGCCGTCTTCCTTGATGTAGGTCATATTTGAATGAGCCAGGTCAGCAGAACCACCCAGGAAGGTTGGCAAGACCTTGGCAGCCGCATTAAGGGCATCTTGTGAAGAATTACGAGTTGCTTGAGAGAAGCCTGCTTCATGAGCTGGGAAGTCTGCTTCCTTGAGCTCTGCTAGTTCACGTCCCTCGATAATAGCCGCTACCTCTTGAGCCAGGTCTGGGTGAGCTACCTTATAGTCCTCAACCAATTTAGCCCAGGCCTCATAGGCTGCTTTTCCACGCTCTGCTACATTGACCTTGAAATCATCGTAGACTTCTTGAGGAATTTCAAATGGAGCATAGTCCCAGGCAAGATTTTTCCGGGTTGCTTCTGCTTCTTCTGCCCCTAGAGGAGCACCGTGGACTCCGTTGGTCCCTTGTTTATTTGGTGAGCCGTAACCGATAACTGTCTTGACTTCAATCAAGCTTGGTTTGCCAGCTTTTTTAGCCTTTTCGATGGCTGCATCAATAGCTGCAAGGTCTGTCCCTTCAGTAACCAAGTCTGTATGCCAACCGTAGGCTTGATAACGAGCGCGAACATCCTCTGTAAAGGAGTCCTTGGTTTCTCCGTCCAAGTTGATGTCGTTTGAATCGTAAAGTACAATCAACTTGTCCAGTTTTTGCAGACCTGCATAGGACGCCGCTTCAGCAGAAACCCCCTCCATCAAGTCACCGTCCCCACAGATAACATAGGTATAGTGATCAAAGATGTTAAAGTCAGGACGGTTGTACTTGGCAGCTAGGAAACGCTCTGCTTGAGCAAAACCAGTCGCAGTTGAAATCCCCTGTCCCAAAGGTCCAGTCGTTGTATCTACACCAGCTGTATGGCCAAATTCTGGGTGACCTGGAGTTTTAGAACCCCATTGACGGAAGTTTTTAATCTGGTCCATAGACACATCTGAAAAGCCTGATAAGTGCAGGAGGGCATAGAGCAACATAGAACCATGACCCGCTGAAAGAATAAAGCGGTCGCGGTTAATCCAGTTTGGGTGCTCTGGCGTAATACGCATTTGCTTGCTAAACAAATCATAGGCCATTGGGGCTGCCCCCATAACCACACCTGGGTGACCTGATTTGGATTTTTCAATGGCATCAATTCCTAAAAAGCGGATTGCATTGACAGATAAATTTGACATAGAATTTCCTTTCCGATTGTGAGACCAAGACCCAAGGGTCGGCCTCTGAATTTGAGTCGTCTCAGATAGCAGATAAAACCAAAAATGGTCTAATTTATTTACAGTTTTCCTTCCAGTTCCTGGGCCCTAATAGGCGACCAGACAGCCCTTTTGGAAAAGGTTGCCTTCCTTGACACTCTAAATTTCTATTCTTCTCTATTATATGAAAATTATCCGCATATCGCAACATACGGATAATCTTATTTACGTATTTTATAGCTATTGAAAATCTATGGAAACGAGCAGACTGCTTCCAATGATTCTTCAAAAATTATAGCAAGGCCTTGAATTGGATATTGGAGTCTTGCTCGAAGCAGTCGTCAAAGCCACGTGGGTGGTGGTATTCGATTCTGTCCTTATCTTGTGGATAGGTGTATTTGCCACCAACTTCCCAGATAAATGGATGGAATTGGTATTGCAGTCTTTCCTTGCGCATCTTCCACAATTCTAGAATTTCATCGGTTGAAGCCATAAAGTTAGACCAGATATCATAGTGAACTGGAATGATGACCTTGGTCCGTAGATTTTCGGCCATTCTTAACAGGTCTACCGAGGTCATCTTGTCCTGGATACCGACAGGATTTTCCCCATAGTTATTGAGGGCAACATCGATATTGAAGTTCTTACCGTGCTTAGCAAAGTAGTTTGAGAAGTGGGAATCTGCCCCATGATAGACTGTTCCACCTGGTGTTTCAAAAACATAGTTGACCGCTTTTTGGGCCATTTCCTCATCGGTAACTGCTAGGCCAGCCAACTCGCCACCTGTCTTGTCTGCTCCCTCAACTGGAAGAGTAACCAAGCAGGTCCGGTCAAAGGACTCAACCGCATGAATCTTCATATCCTTTAGTTGGATTGTGTCGCCCGGCTTAACCACAATAATTCTCTCTTCAGGAACTCCCCATTCCTTCCAAATGCGCGCACAATGCCAAGGTCCGATAAATTTGACATACTCTAACTTAGGATTGTTGAGAATGGCAGCTGCTGTATAAGGATCAATATGGTCACTATGGAAGTGAGAAACCAGATAGTAGTCCAATTCATTGATCATAAAGGGATCAATAACCATTGGTTGCACCCGTAAATTTGGCTGTAACTTACGAACACCTGCCATATTGGCCATTTGGTGGCCCCGAACCATGTCCTTAACTTTTTTGGTTGATTTTCCACGATTGGACCAGAGGTCCATAACCACATTAGCACCAGCTGGGGTCTTTAGCCAAATTCCACAGTTTCCCAACCACCACATAGAAAAGTTATTTTCTGGAACTTCTTCTGCCTCGATTTCCTCATTCAGCCAGGTTCCCCATTCTGGAAAGGTTGATAGAATCCAAGACTCTCTAGTGATGTCTTTTACATTAGGCATAGTTAACTCCTCCTCGAAACGAATTTTATTCTACTCCTTTAGTATAGCCTTGACTAAGCCAGAAAAAAAGACCAAATAAAACACAAGATAGTGTTCAAAATTGGACTTTATTTTTGACCACTAGCTCTATTGGCTGGGAGAGCTAGAGAGCATAAAAAGAGCCCCGCAAGTTGAAACTTGCAGGCACTCTAGGGATTGATAAGATACCAATAAATAAAACTCCAAATGTGACTCCAGGAACTAGAGACATTCCAAGCAATATGGAAAAGCAAGGGATAGTAGATGGACTTGCTATAGCGAAAAACCAGCGCCACAACTAAACCGGCCACCAGATAGAAGAAAAAGTCAATCCAGGACCAGGCAAAACCAATCATGTGAAAGTAGGAAAAGGCTATGGCTGAAAGAAAAACATCTAAAAAATACTTGGACTCCTTGAAATAGCTCGTCATGAAGGCCCCGCGAAAAATTAGCTCCTCTCGCAAGGGTCCCAAAAGCGACGAGGTGAACAAATGACTCCCCCAGGCAAAGGCGCTTGGATGAGCGTAGACAATACCGTCTAGGGCTTTTTGATTTTCCGTAATATGATAAGGAAACCACCGCCAATAGTACTGATTGAAAACTTGCAGAAAGAAATAAAGGCCGATTGTTGCTAACAGATAGCTCACTTTTATTTTGGGCCATTTAAAGATAGACCTATCCCCCCAGTAATAAATGGCCCCAAAAGCAGCCAGACTGGTCACCAATAAGAGCGTAAGTTCAAAAGTCAGCTGAAAATCGCTGTAGGGCTCAATTCTTCCTCCCTGCAAAAAAAGCTCAATCCAGATAATGCTGAGGACTCTTAAGAAATAAAATAAGCAGATAGGATAGCTATAGCGGATAATTTTTTTCATGTTTTTCTATTGGTATAACTGCCCAGCGGCTGAGTGATTTAGTTGAGAGATTGACTTGTCTATCAGCTAGTTTCAGCTTGTCATTCCAAGCAATATCCCTCGCCTTCCAACCACCTTCATTTCTTGGTCAGCCCTTTCTAGCCAAGATTCTAACAAATTTTTTGACAAAAGTGAACAAAAATCCATAAACTGTCTTTTTTTGTTCCTGAACTGCCTATTAAGACTAGTTATCGGTCAAAATTTGTTTTTCAACTAGATTTTCAATCTGGTACTGGAGTTCCTGGGCCTCCTCTTTATTGCTCAGATAATGGCTGAGCAGGCGCTCTAGCTCCGACCTAAAGTCACTGTGTTCTGCGTCCAGCAAATCGTAGTTTGCGAAACGCTTTAACTTAAGCGCATCTTCATAATCAAGAATCGGCTTCACCTGTAAAAGAGGAAATTTGCTATTGAGCCCATCACTGGTCACGATGACCAAATCGGCCTCCAACAAATCTTCCACACTCTTGTATTGCTCGCTGGTAAAGACCGCCCTGATGTAGTCAGCTGGAAAATAAGACTGGCATTGCTTGAGCAAGAGCCGCTGAACAGCAATTCCCTCATCACAGACGATATAGACCTGCTTGGTCTTTTTCTGTTCAGGCGCCTGATGCTTTAGGGCCCCTCCCAGATGCATGGCTAGATAAGCAATTTCATCTCTGGTCAAAGAAATCAACCAGGCCTCTTCCAGAATAGAGACATTTTTCTCTGTATAAGCATATAGCTCAGGATATTTATGGATAATATGCCGGGTCAAGGGGTTTTTAGATAAAATACCATAGGTCTTACGAAAGAGGAGGGCCTTACAATGAATCATCAGATTGCGGGCCAAGTTTTCCTTGTTTTCCAATTCATAGGGAGAATGGGCCTCAAACTGCCAAATAAAATTATCCACGGCCACTCTCAAATCTGCAAAATCCTGGCTAGTCGCATGAATATCCTGGTCCTTGCGGTAGGATAGCAAGAGGATAGCAATCCATGAAACCTCTATTTCATCTAGTTTTAGACCTAATTTTTGATTTAGAAGTTCCTGTAATTTTTGGGCAGTCCGATACTCTACCCGTTTACGAATCAGGCTAAACTCTCTCTTCAAGTCAGACTTGGCCTGCTCGCTCAAGACCATATTCCGATAAGAAAGAAGGAGATAAGGCAGAATCCGCAGCATAAACTCTAACTCATAACGGTTAATCTTTTTCCCCAGGTCCTGCTCGATAAAGTGGACTTGTTGGGACAGATAGCCTTGAAGCACTTTAGATAAGAGTAGGTCATCTTGGATATAAGCCCTTATTTTATCTTCTAAGACCCTGATAAAGCTAGTCGTTCCTTCTAGAAAAATTTTAGTCAAAAGCGCGTGGACATACTGGACCTTGTTTAGGGGATGGCATTTCAAGACATAGCCCTGCGACTTGGTTGTAATCAAACTCACCTGATATTGTTCCACTGCTAACTGATTACGCAAGGTATTCAAATCATTTAAAACCGTATTGCGGGAAACCTCAGTCAATTCGATTAACTTCTCAATCGTCACCCTTTCCTTGAGCACACAAACAAAGAGGATAATCAACTGCATGCGCTCTTCCATGCTCAATACATAGCTATATGAGTCTATTTGATTTAGTAAACTCTGGCAGGCAAGCCTTTGTCCGGCAGTTAATAAGAGACCAACCCGAGGCCGGCTGACAATCTTATCCACTCCTTGGGGGAGAGCGTCGTTGATTTTATCCAAGTGATAATAAATTTTTCGTCGAGACTGGCCCGTGTTACGAGAAATCTCCATAATCGTTTCTGGTTCTTCTAGCTCCAATAAGTAACGAAGAAGGGTACAACTATTTTTGTTAAGTAACATCGGAAGCCTTTCTAATAAAATACAGAATATATCTAGTATACCATATATCAGCCACGGATAGCGGATTTTTTGAGACCGTTTTCTAACTTCTATGGTATACTAGAAATGGAGGAATGCTTATGAACCTTAAAGAACAAAATAACCAGATCCTGTCTGGTGCTATGTACAATGATCTCACGCCTGAACTGGTTGAAGCAAGAGAAAAAGTTGTCTTTCTAACTAACGCCTATAACGAAAGTTTCGGCAAGTCGGCCCAAGAGCGTGAGGCTATCTTGAAAGAGCTTTTTCATTCCATCGGCTCCAACGTTCACTTCGAGCCCACCCTTCGATGCGAGTTTGGTTACAATACTTCAATTGGTGATAATTTTTATGCTAACTTTGACTGTGTCTTATTAGATGGTGGGGGAATCACTATTGGAAACAATGTCCTCTTCGGACCTCGAGTAGGTTTGTATACTTCCAATCATGCTATTGATGCTCAAGAACGCAGCCAAGGAGCTTGCTATGCCAAACCAATTACAATTGGCGATAATGTTTGGCTAGGGGCAGGGGTACACGTCAATCAAGGAGTCACTATTGGAAAAAATAGCGTCATCGGTTCTGGTAGTGTTGTTACCCATGATATTCCTGACAATGTGGTTGCGGCAGGGGTTCCTTGTCGAGTCATTCGACAAATCACAGAAAATGATCGGACTGGATACCAACCTTAAGTAACAGGGGTGAAGTAGAGAGTTAGCTAGACAATTTTACTTAAAATAAATATATAAAAATAGCATAGAATCACATTTTAAAGCAAGGATTCTATGCTATTTTTTATAATGTGAAAATCCAAACCATCATCGGAAGAGTAATAATACTCGACATGGTAGTCAATAGGTTAATCAAACTCGCCTCTTCAACATCCCTATTATATAATTGTGCCATCTGAATGATAGCAACTCCTGATGGTGCTACTGCAGCAAGCAAGGAAATGGTCAAAATTGTTGAGCTGTCCTTAAGAATTTGAAAACTATCTAAACATTTAAGGGCAAGCGTTAGAAGTAATGGAAGAAAGAGCATTTTTGTAAAGACATAAAACAAGGTCCGTAAGTTCCAATATTTTCGTCCATAATGACTACCCGCAATAATCATTCCCAATAAAATCATAGCTACTGGGCCGATTGTTGCCGACAGGCTAGCCAAGGCCCCATTCAGAAAGGTTGGTAACTTAATCCGCAAGAAAAAGAAACTGGCACCAATGAAAATTGATACTAAATTGATATTGGTCAGAAAGGATTTTAAATCAAATTGGTTTTTTCCTGAAAATAGAGACAGACCATGAGTCCAAAAAATAAATAATTGCACCATGATAAAGGCTGAAGAATAAATGACCCATTCTTGTCCAAACAAAGAAACAATAAGTGGAATAATCAAATTAGCTGCATTTGTATAAATCATCGACGCCTGTTCAACAACATTGTAGTTGAAGAGCCTTTTAAGAACTTCAGTAACAAGCATAATCAAGGCATGAATCAAGATGGCTGCAAAAATAGATAATAGAAAATTATCTCTAATTGCAGGACTATAGTCAATCTGGAAAGAATGAATAATCACAGCTGGTGTAATCAAATAAATACTGATAACCGAAAGCACCCTACTTGACTTATAGTCAACCAGTCCTTTTTTTACAAGAAAATATCCACAGACTACAATTAAAAAGAGGGAGGCAATCCTTTCAAGGAGAATCAATATCATGCTAGAACTCTCCTACTAGCTTAGCAATATCAGCCTTGAGGGTATCAATGGGGCATGGATACTCTAGGGCAATCAAGTCCACATCCTTGAACCTAGTAAGCATGGCTAAAATGTCGATTTCCCCTTTAAATAAGCTAGTTACTCCTATACCTTGGTCAGTCTTTTGATAATTTTTACAGTGTAAATAACTAGTGTAGTCTCCTAGTACCTCTTCTGCTCTTAAAGGAGATTCTCCCAACCAAGCCCAGTTTCCAGTATCAAATACAAAACTAAGCGGCAGATTTGCCTCTTTAATCTTTTGCATGGTTAGACTACAGTTCTTTAGGCTAGCGTGACCTGGAGTCTGATTATTTTCAACCCTGACTCCTACTCCTTCCTGCAAGTCTGGTAGCAACTTGGCCAAGGTTTCAATGGATATTTTTGAGGCATCGCCCGTATTTAATTTTACAAAAGGGGCTCCTAAAATAGAGGCCTCTTCTCGTAACTGAGGCAATAGGGGATTTATAGCAGCTTCAACGATAAAGTCTTCATTAACACTATAAAAAAGTTGTATCCCCAACTGGTCAGCTTTTTCCCTAATGCTCTGTAGCTCTCCAGCTAGATCTTGAATAAATTCACGACGAATCTCCACTCTCCGAACTCCTAAAGAATGGGCTAACTCTAACAAATCTTTTTGGACTAAGCCGCGATCCAGATATTCTTTAAAAACAATAGTATTTAAGATTAAATCTTCTTTCTTCATCACAATAGGCTCCTTAATCTAAATTCTTTCTTAATTGACAAAGCTCTTTCCAAGCCGGGGCCATAGCTAAAAGTAGGTTTTGATAGACCTGGTACTTTTGGTTATAAATCATAGTTTCTGACGCTTGTGGTTCAAAACGTTCTTTGACTCGGACCATGGCGCTTACAGCCTGCTCTAGAGTTAAATGATCAAGTGCCTGTAAACAGGAAATAGCTCCACCTAGTCCACCTAGCTCTGTGGCATCAACTGTTTCTACGGAAACATTTAAAATATCAGCAAACATTTGCATCCAACCAGGCGAATTTGTAGCTCCTCCAGAAAGACGGAGAACCTTCGGAGCCTGACCTAAACCTGCTATCAGTTGATCGATATGCTGTTTATGAGCAAAAACTACCCCTTCATAGACTGCTCGAATCATCTCTGACTTACTAGATTGGGTCGTTAAACCAAAGAAGCAGGCTTCTGCATTTTGTCCAATATTATTCCCATATAAGAAAGGGAAGAATAGAATTTTATTAAAACGAGCATCAGTCTCAGCCAAAAATACTTCTAGCAAATCGTAAATTGAACCGCCTGTTTGTTTCAGATGTTGAATTTCTTCCATCATCAACATTTTAATCATAGCATCTAGATTTCCTGCCGATGTTGGGCTTCCCGCTTCCACTAAAAAGTCACGATTAGGAAAATAGGAATGCATTAAACCACTTTCTTTGCTAGCAGCTTTCTTACTAGGATAAGTATTGATGTTCCAGGTACCTGAAATGATACTAAAGGTATCCGAGCTCAAGACTCCCGAACCAATTGCACAGGCATCAATATCAAAAAGGCCACCAATAACAGGAGTTCCTTCCAATAAGCCTGTCTCAGCTGCTGCTTGAGCACTGACCCCTCCTACAATCTCTTTATAGTCAACTAAGGGAGCCAGAATATCATATATTTCTGGTATTTGGAAAAAGTCTGTAATGCGACTGTCGTAAGTCCCTGTTTCAAAATTGATCCAATGGTTGCCAGAAGCATCCCCTATTTCTTGATGAATGAGGCCCGTTAATTTAAAACGCACAAAATCTTTTGCTGATAAAACGGCTCCAATTTGTTCATATACTTGGGGCTGCTCTTCCTTCAGCCATCTTAATAAAACAGGATTTTGAACACCTACTACATGCTGTTTGGTTAGAGGCCAAATTTCATCCAGACGACTTTCAAATTTTTTAGCTAATTGACTAGCCCGCTCATCGGTAGATAAAATCCCGTTAACAAACTCTTTCCCTGTTTTATCTAACAGATAAAGGCCCTTTCCATGACCAATGGTAGCGACAGCAGCGACCTGTCCAACTGGAACTTGAGACTCTTCTAGAACTTGACGAATCCCTTGAGCGATTCCACTCCAAGCCTTTTGTAAGTCAACTTCTCGATAACCTGGCTTTTCTTCAATCTTCATCGTTCCAAAGGAAGATACCGCCCTTTGCTGACCTTCTTCATCAAATAAAATCACCTTGGTATTAGTCCCACCATAGTCAATACTTAAAAAATAACGCATAAAATCCCTTTCTAATAATAAAAGAGGGAGAACGGTCGTTTAGCTACCTTCTCCCACCCATTTTAACATATTAAAGAATTGATAGTCTAGCTAAAAAGTAGACTAATACAAGCCTAAATCTTTTGTTGCGGGATCTACCGCTTCACGATTAGCTTTGACTGCTGACGGTTTGAAGTATACGCGCTCAGCGTTATTATACATGACATCCTCTAACTCTTCTTGTGTAAAGATGTCTACATGTTCTAGCCAAGTTGCCAACTCTTCATAAGTATTAAAGGTTGCTGACCATGGCGAGTCGGTTCCCCAAATAATACGCTTAGCTCCAAGAATTTCCTTAGCAATCCGAACATTTTGTTCAGATTTAGGAAATGGAAAAGCATCTGGTCGATCGATGTCTTGAATAGCAGAAATATCTGTATAAATATTATCCAAATCTTTCCACATATTTAACTCGGCACGGAGTCGGTTTGGAGTATCCGCGTGAGGGAAAGACAAATGACAAACAACGAAATCTAAACTGGAATATAGACGAGCTAGATTTGCAATAGCGTCTGGCTGATGGCTAATTTGATCATAATTTCCATAGTCAACTGTTACGACAAAGCCTGGGTAGTCCAATAAGTAGCTAAGAATTAAACTGATATGGGGATCTGTATCTAAGCGGAAAGGTGTTTTTTGGCCGCGATAACCATGGATACCCCCACCTTGACTAATTTCAAACTTAATCGCTCTAAATCCGAGTTCCTCTACATGCCGACGCACAATTTGCATGGCATTATCAGCATAAGGATCCACTGAAAACGCCCCTGTAAAACGATCTGGATAACGTTTCATTGCTAGGTGAGTATAGTAATTTTGATAACCATTCAAATGTCCCTGCAAAATAACAGCCTTCTCAATACCATGAGCATCTAAAAATTTCAAAAAGGCCTCTGCTGAAAAGTCTTTATCTCCATAGCCATCTGGAATCAATTTGATGAGCTCACCATCATCCCAAACTGCATAGCCATTTCCCAAGGCATTCAAACGACCTTTTCCATTAAAACCAGCAATAGTATCAACAATATGAGCGTGTCCGTCAATTTTTTTCATGTTTAATTCCTCCAATTTATATGAATCCAATAAAATGATAGTTGGTGATAAAAATTAGTCTTCACTAATAAAGATTTTTTCTTTACTTCCTTCAAATCCACTATTCTTATCAGCCATTTTACGCAGATAAGCAAAGATGGATTCACGTCGAGTACGAAGTAGGAAGAGGAAGGCCAGATAGATGAGAATGGTAATTCCAATATATAGTGGATTTCCTGAAATCCAAGCAAAGAAAACCAAGGCTGTTAGCGGATGAGCCAAAAGATTGAAACTCATAATTAGAGCTACACCAGCAGGAAGAACAGCACCATATTTAACAACCGCATCTGTGTAGATTGGACCAAGTGCACTTGCCGCGTAAAGGCCTAGTGAAAACCAGACAATTCCGTTCAAGATAGCCTTAAGGATATTTCCCTTAGAGACCGCAATCATAGCTTCAATCATGAAGGGAATGGCAATCAAGTCTACCACTGGTAAGGCACGATTTCCTGGTAATAACAAGGATACTGCTACCATAATTGGCACAAGAATAAGACCAGCTATGATGGTTGCAGGCTCTCCAAATCCAACACCATCATCAACAGCGATAAACCAGCGCTTTTTAGCGGCAACTTCTGCTTCTGCTTCACTTTCTTTCTTCTTATTGCGTTCAACAGCTTCAGCCAGGGGACCGAAAGCGCTTGCAAACACTCCTGTAATTAGTGGGAAAATAGTCATAACGGCTGCTAGAGACATTGCAAAGCCAAGAATTCCTCCCCAAGCTTCCATCTTTCCTAACTCTTTAAGACTACCCAAAATACCAATAATCAAACCTAGAATAAAACCTAGAGTCATAGGTTCTCCAAAGATTCCTAACTTTGTCTTAAGAGATTCTGGATTTAATTTAACCTTGTTAATACCTAGTAAATTCCAAAGAGGATCCAAGACCAAGGCTGGAATGAGTGTTTCAATATTATGAATGGAGTTAATCGTAGCATTTTTAACCCCATAGTAATCTGACCAACGATCTGCTACTACTTCTGACATAATCAGTGAATAGAGCAGTACGAAGACCATAAAAGCAAAGGATAAGACAAAATTTCCAGTTGCAGCATAGGCCATGGTTCCCCAAATCATATAACCAAAGTTATTCCACAAATTAGAAGGTACAAAGACACGAGTAATTCCTAGAAGGAAGAGGACCAATTCGATTAACAAACCAAACACAAAGAATGATAGACCGATAGAAGAGGAGAAGGCTGTCAGCGAACCTGTTTGCCACCCGATATCAACAATCGGCAAATTTAAGCCAGCAGATTCGACCATTTGTTGGACATATTTGGTCACTAGTGGAGTAAAGGCCGAGATAACCCAACCAAAACCAGTCAAACCAACTCCAGCGCGCAAGGCACTGAAAAAGGCACGTTTGGGAGCCACTTTAAGAAAAAGGCTCACAATGAAAATCATGATTGGTACAACAATCGATGCACCAAAAACGTTGAAAAAGTTTTGCAATGCTTCTAGCATATAACCACCTTTAATCCTTCTTTAATTATTATTTGTTTACAACATTGACTGGCTCACCCTCAAAGAAAGCAATAATATTTTCAGCAGCTTCCTCAGCCAGAATCCTGCGAGCTTCAATCGTACCAGTACCTGCATGAGGTGCCATAATTACATTATCCAAAGCTCTCAATTCTTCAGAAATAGTTGGCTCAAATTCAAATACATCCAAGCCCGCTCCAGCAATTTCTCCCGTCTGTAAGGCTTCCACAAGATCAGCTTCCGCTACAATCGGACCTCTAGCTGCATTGACCAAGTAGCTGCGATTCTTCATCTTCTTAAACACATCTTTGTTAAACTTATGTTTGGTTGATGGTAAGGAAGGGGCGTGAATCGTAATCACATCAGCCTGAGTAACTAGGTCGTCAAATTCAACATAGGTCACATTCAATTCTTTTTCAATTTCAGCTGGTAGTCGGTGAACATCATGATAGAGAACCTCCATACCAAAGGTTTTGGCATAGCTAGCTACAGTCGAACCAATGCGTCCCATGCCATAGATTCCTAAAGTAGCTCCATGTAAGCTCATTCCCTGATAACGACGCTCACTCGGATCCAACCAATCACCACGACGAACTACTTGGTCATAAAAGGCCAAACGTTTTGTAGTCGCTAAGATTAAGGCTAGTGTCATCTCAGCAGTTGGTATTCGAACAGCTTGAGGGGAATTAGAAACAAGAATGCCTTTACTTTTAGCGTAGGCAATATCAACATGATCGAAACCTACGGCATTCAATGAAATCATCTGCAAGTTTTCTCCCGCATCCAACATTTCACGATCGCCCTTTTGTCCCATTAACAACCAAGCATCATATTCCTTCAGATGTTCTAGGACGTAATCCCGACTGAAGGGCTCTCCTTCTGAATAGGTTACATCATAAAGCTCAAAGAGCCTAGTCAAACCTTCCTTGGGTACAATTCCTGTTACCAGAACTTTCTTTTTAGACATCTGCTTCCTCCTTTAATTTATATAGGGCAACCTGGTTTAGCCCATTATTAGCTGAAAAAATATAACTATCCCCGTCCTTAACAAAGGCCAAACAATTACTTGAAGCAACTCCTTTGTCAATCATCTGCTCTACCCATTGACCGTCTTGGTAAGTAAAGGCTACAAAATGCTTTGCCCCAGCTCTCCAACCAAATAAATAGGTCGGTCTTCCTAAGAGTTCACCTGACCAAATAGCGTGACCAAAGGGAGTTGGCTCTGGATAGTGGAATAATTCCTTAGTAAAGTCCTCATTTAAAATCCGAAAACGATCCCCATGAAAACCCTGGATAATACAATTTTCTATCTGGCCATCGCCGTCCATATCATATTGGACAATATCGCTAGTCTCCTCAGAAAAAAGCTGCTCTAATTCCCACTGGCCTGACTGACTGTAGGCTGGATAGTGAAGTTTATAAATTCCTTCCACACCTGTAATCAAGGAATAGCCTTTTTCTGCTCGGCCATAATATCCATGATTTTTTTTCAAGCGTAGCTCCAATTCTTTCATGCCTTCCAGTTTTGAAGATATCGGATTAAAGGAAGCCACAAAAATCTTTCCATCATCCGTCCAATCCTCAACATAGGCTTTTGAATTAGCAATCGTGCAACCAACAAAAAGAATCTTTCCATCTGCGTCTTGAATCAAGTCAAAGCGATGTAGGTAAGGGAAGGTGGCTACTTCTTCAATACTCCACTGCCCATTTCCCTGATAAAAACCACGAATAATACGACATTCTTTGGCGTTAAAGCCTGGATAAAAGGCCTGAGTCGCCAAAAAGTCTAAACTTCCAGGAATCTGGATAATGGACATCGTGCCTCCAACAGTTTCCCAGACTAAGCTTCTTTTTAACTCCCTGTTTAAATCATAAGCAAAGCAAGGATTTTCTGTTTCAGAAGCAACCAAGAGGTAGTCTTCTTGGTCATGAGTCAAGCGAGCAACTGCATAACAAGAATCTAAAGCATCCTCAATAATCTTTTCTACTAACACTACTGCCTCCTTTCTAGTTCCACCTCTTAGGTGAAACGGTTAACTAATTTTCAAAAAAATATAAGCGACCCGAAGGTTAAAGTTAAAGTTAAAGTTAAAGTTAAAGTTAAAGTTAAAGTTAAAGTTAAACGTTTAACTTTTTACATTTTCTATTCTAAACTATTTTTGATTTTTTTGCAAGCGTTTCCAGAATATTTTTTTACCATTTTAAAAAAGCCAGTCAAATAAAATGACTAGCTTGCCTGGTCGTTTAAAAAGAATTACGAATAACTGATTCACTGGGAACAACTAGTAATTTAGGTGAGGAGCTACTCTTTTCTTTTTTTAGTTTAGCTAATAAGTGTCTAGCTGCCAATACACCTATTTGATAAGAATCCTGCCTAATGCAAGAAACATTAGGATTTAAAACATCCATCCAAGCCAAGTCTTCATAAGAACCTAGCCCAAAGTCTTCTGGATATCTAAAGGAAGTCTTGTTAACAATTTTCATAAAAGCTAGAAGAGTCGGACCATTCATGGTGAAAAAAGCTATTTTATCCTTAGCTTTCTGAATCAAATCGTAGATTCTTTTTTCAACTCCAGGTTCCTCCAATATTAAAAGATGACTGGAATCTTCTGTCACCTCTTCCATAAAGCCTTGATAGCGCATTTCTCGAGTAGAAATTCCTTCAATTGGAAAAGACACAAAATAAATTTCCTGATAGCCTGCCTTTTTCATCTCTCTTAAAAAGTTCACTGTCGATTCACGATTATTAGAAACGACAGTGTCCAAGCGCAGTTTTTTAGCTTGGCGGTCTACCATTACCGTCTTATCAAAGGCTAATTGAGATATATTCGGCGAATTGGCATCTACTGTATCAATAATAATTCCCGATACATTCTGCTGTTTCAATCTTGCAATATTTTCCTGTTCAATTTCTTCTTGATTATCTGAATTAGTAAATGTAACCGTGTAACCCTTGCTTGTACAAGTATCGGTTATTCCCTTAATAACACTAGAAATAAAGGGATTTGTAATATCTGCAATCACAACCCCGATTGTTTTTGTATCTTTGGTGACTAAACTACGAGCAATTTTATTGGGCTGATAACCTGTCGCTTCAATCGTTTGTCTAATTTTCTCCCTGGTTTCTAGAGACATCTTATGAGTATTCCCGTTAAGGTAATAAGAAATTGTTGCTTTAGATACTCCGACTAAATTTGCTATATCGGTAATTGTTACTTTTTTTGGCATAATTCTCTCTCTAAACAAGTTTTACGATTGGAAAAATTATAACTTTTGTTTATAAGAATCATTATAGCACTTTCAATAAGGTTTTTCTAGAAAGCTAATAAAAAAAGAAGTGTGCTAGTTGGCACATCTTCTTTCTTAATCTAATTTTCCTTGTTTTTCTGACCGTAATAGGCATTGGGGCCGTGCTTGCGGAGGTAATGCTTATCCATAAGATATTGAGGTGCTTCCTCCACATCTGGTTTAATCTGCTCCGTAAAACGAGCCATTTTAGCCACTTCCTCAAGGACAACACTATGGTAGACTGCTGCTTCTGGTGTCTTGCCCCAGGTGAAGGGACCATGGTTACGGACGGTGACGCCCGGTACAGCCATCGGGTCAATCTCTCTCTTACGGAAGGTCTCGATAATCACTGTGCCTGTCTCTTTTTCATAGGCTGTATTGATTTCAGTTTCAGTCAGAGAGCGGGCTGCTGGAATGGGCCCATAAAAATAGTCTGCATGGGTTGTACCATAAAAGGGAATATCACGCCCAGCCTGGGCCCAACCGACAGCCTCTGTCGAATGGGTGTGAACGACTCCACCGATTTCTGGAAAAGCCTTGTAAAGCTCTACATGAGTATCTAAATCAGAAGATGGATTTAAGTCTCCTTCAACCACCTTGCCGTCCAAGTCAGTCACCACCATATTTTCTGGACTGAGCTTATCGTAGTTCACACCGCTCGGTTTAATAACGATCAGGCCTGCTTCACGATCAATTCCGGATACATTTCCCCAAGTAAACTTGACAAGACCGTGCTTGGGTAAATCGCAGTTGGCCTTGTACACTCGCTCACGTAATTCTGGTAACAGCATTAGTTTAACCCCGCTTTCTCTATTAAAGGATACAAGAAGTTCTGTGCTTCTTGAATGGCTGCCTTGGTTTCCTCTACCGTTGGACAGTTTTCCGACCACATTTCAATCAAAAACGGCCCTTGATAATTTGTCTTTTTCAAAGTAGCAAAGACATGCTCCCAGTCAACACAGCCTTGACCAAAAGGAACATCCCTAAATTGCCCCTTAGAGGTCTCCGTCACCGGATAGGTATCCTTTAAGTGGAGGGCAGCTAGGGCTTGGTGCCCCAAGAGGAACTCGGAGTAGAGATCATTGTGCCAGGCCGAAAGATTACCAGTATCAGGATAAACAAAGAGGTAGGGAGAGGCTATCTCTTTTTCTACTGCCAGGTATTTTTCAATGCTATTGATAAAGGGATCGTCCATAATCTCAATAGCTAGAATAACCTGGGCTTGTTCAGCCCAATCGCAAGACTTGCGGAGGTTTTTAATAAAACGCTCCCTGGTTTTCGGTGATTTTTCCTCATAATAAACATCGTAACCTGCCAGCTGAATGACCCGCACTCCCAAATCTTGAGCCAATTCGATACACTGTCTCATAGTTTGGAGAGACTTGGCTTCTAGAACGGGATCGTTTGAGCCCAAAGGATAGCGACGGTGGCCAGAAAAACAAATCGAAGGAATCCGAACTCCTGTCTCATAAATTGCCTTGACAATTTCCAAGCGTTCTTCCTTGGTCCAGTCCAGTCTAGCCAGCCGATCATCTGATTCATCTACTGACATTTCGACAAAATCAAAGCCCAAGTCCTTAGCAAACTCTAGACGTTCTTTCCAGCTAAAGTGCTTTGGAGTTGCCTTTTCGTAAATACCAATTGGTCTAGCCATATTTTACCCCCAAATTCGGCGAATTTCTTCCTTAAATTCACGGGCTGCCTGTGCAGGATCCGCTACTTCAGTTATACCACGTCCTGCAATAAATGTAAAGACATCAAGACCTGCAAAAAGTTTTAAGGTTTCTACATTTAGGCCACCTGTAACGGAAACCCGAAAGCCCATATCGATTAGTTTTTTAACCTTATTAAGGTCCTTTTCACCCCAAGTTTCCCCTGCTAAGAGGGCATCGCGTGATTGGTGATAAATAGCTTGAGAAATTCCTGCATCCAGCCATTGTTGGGCCTGCTCAAAGGTCCAGTCGCCGTAAAGTTCGATTTGGATTTCTCCCCGTTCTCCTCTTTCTTCCTGAATAGCCTTGAGGGCCGCCTTCATGGTTGGAATGGTTGCGCAGCAGATACAGGTCATCCAGTCTGCACCGCGCAGGGCATTGTTTTTAGCAACGGTCCCTCCAGCATCGGCACACTTGGTATCTGCAACGATTAGCTTTTCTGGAAAGAGGCTGCGTAAGACCTCTACCAATTCACTACCGACTTGAAGGAGGCAGACGGTCCCTGCTTCAATAATATCTACTTCATTTCCCACAGAAACAGCAGCTTTGATAGCTCCTTGCAGGTCGGAATGGTCTAGGGCAACTTGCAAATTTGGAATATGTTTGGTCATTTTATCTCACTTTCTATATCTTACTTTACGAATAATTGGTTTCAATACTCAAAGAAAATGAAAATCAGGCTAGGCAACGAGGTCCTAGATGAAACTTAAGTTTATCAAGACGAGTTAACGACGAATGATTTTCATTTTCAAAGAGTATTAGCTATCAAGATCTAGCCCTTCTAGGTAAGGACTGTCCTTTGACTCTTCAATCATAGCCAATACTTCCTCTTCTGACTGGCAGGACTCGAGGCGGGCAATAGAGTTTTCCAGCTCAAAAAGGGCAATAATCTGAGGAATGGCTACACTGGTGTGAATCTGTGAACTTGTCGCCGCAAGGGCCAATAGAACGCTGACTTCTTTTCCGTCAGAAAAGGTTACCGAATCCTGGAGTGTCACTAGAGAAAAGGCATCTCGATTAACACCTGCTTCGGGACGAGCATGAGGCATAGCCATACCCGGCATCAAAATATAATAGGGACCATATTCTTCTGTTGATTCAATAATGGCATCATAATATTCCGGCTTGACCGCCCCGCTTTCAATCAAGGGGTCTACGGCTAACTTGACAGCCTCCTGCCAACTGCTAGCCGCTAGGCCTAAACGAATGGAGTGATTCTCTCTTAAAGCTTGTTTTAAATTCATAAAATTTCCTCTCTTACGATGAAGGTCTGAAACCAAAGCTCCAGACCCTCACCCTCTAATTATTTTTGTACGAGTAAACCAGTCAATCTAAAGGACTTGGCTTAATTTTTCTGTAATTTCCTTGTCGTCCATTAGGTTGTCTAAACCGATCAGTTTTCCATTGGTCCGACCCTCAAGCTCCTTAATTAAGTGAAGGGAGGCAATCACAATATCGTAACCCGCTGCCAAGCCCTTGGCTTCACCAACACTACAAGAGTTGACCGTAAAATCGGTTTGTCCCAGATTACGCAAGGCATTTTCAACCTTCATCTTAATCACCATGGAAGAACCCATTCCATTGCCACATGCTGTTAATACTTTGACCATTTCTTTTCTCCAATCTTTCTAATAGTTGATAATCTTAGTTGTAACATTTAACTTAGCTACTATCTGCTACTCTTGAGCTTCTCCCCGATAGTAAGCTTCCTTATCCTTGGCCTTCATGAATTGTAATTGAGGGATAGCCAAGAGGAAGAGGCAGACCAAAACAAAACCGATAATACCTAGGAATTTGAAGCCGTAGGCAAAACCAAGCCATGGGAATTCAAAGTCGATATTTCCGTGGTAGCCTCCATAAGAAGCCAAATCTAGCAAGGCCACACAGAGAGCTCCTAAAGCTACCTGAAGCACACCTGAAATAAAGGATAGGATGAGTGCCGCCTTCCAGCCACCCCGTTTATCTGCATAAACCGCAATGGCTGCATTGTCAAAGAAGACCGGAACAAAACCAGTGATAATCAGGACTGGATTTTTGAAGACAATCAAGAGAACGATAGTTAAAAGTTGTCCGATTAAACCGAAGGCAAAACCTGATAGGACCGCATTAGGAGAGCCAAAGCCATAAGAAGCCGCAACGTCCACCGCTGGGAAGGAACCTGGCAAGAGTTTGCTTGAAATTCCTTGGAAGGCATTGGTTAATTCAGAGACAAACATCCGCACACCCTGCATCAGGATAAAGAGATAAACTGAGAAGGTAAAGGCTGTTTGAATGATATACATGTAGAAATCTTGTTTTTCAGGTGCATAGAGGGTACCCGATGTAATCACCTTGGCATTGGACATGATTTCTGGACCCAAGACCAAAAGAATGGCTCCAAAGAAAACTAACATCAGGGTTGCTGAAGCTACCACTGTATCATGGAAAATAGATAAGAATTTCGGTAACTTGAGGTTGTCCAAGTTTTCTTCTTTTTTACCCAGCTTACCAGCCACCTTGTCCACAAACCAGATAGCAAACTGTTGTTGGTGACCGATGGCAAAGCCACCACCACCTGTAAGCCTTTGAGTCGCTTCAACAGTCATATTGGAGCTGACCGCCCAGTAGAGTCCACAAACCACTCCAATAGCAATCACTCCCCAAGTATTCCGCAGTTGAGGAATCAAGAACAAGACCATCAGCGATACAGTGGCTGCTTGTTGGACCATGATGTGACCTGTGATAAAGAGGGTCCGGACCTTGGTAATTTTTCGCAGAGCAACCAGTAGGATATTGACCCCAAAACCAATCAAGAGGGCTGTTGTTGCTGCTCCGACAAACTGAGGGAACATTTCTTGAATTTTGGTATTGGCCGCTGTCAAACCAAAATAAGGGTCGATAACAGCCGCTCCAATCTTAAACTTATAGTTTAAGGCTGCTAAGATGGGCCGGAAAGTGGTTACCAAGCCCCCAGCCGCTACATTTAAAATCATGTAACCCACGGTAGCCTTGACAAAGCCCGCAAAGACCTCATGAGCTGGTTTCTTCAGGAGGGCATAGCCGACCAAAACCAAGAGACCAACGAAGAAGGCAGGATTCTGCAAAATATTTTGCGAGAACCAGTTTAAAATATTTAAAAGGATGTTCATCTTAACTCCTCTTTTCTGATTTATTTTCTTTCTATGAATTCATTATAATATTTGAAAGCGGAAACAAAAAGACCAAGAATTACACAAGCAACTGTTCACTCTTGGACTGTCGCCAACCACAAATCAAAAACAGAATAAAAACAGATAGTAAGGAGAAAATAGAAGGTCTACCTAAAAAGCCAGGCTAGAAGCCAAATAGTTGCCCCGTCTTATAGTTACAACCAGATTGTTGGAGAAAGTTGAGACCTTTATTTCAGTCGCCAAGAGGACAGCAAAAATCCCCACTAGTCAAACTAGCAGGGACTTCTTAAGCCAGAAAGTACCAATAAATGAAACTCAAAAAGAGAGGGAAGGAAAAATACACATGTAAGCAAGTTCTCGATTTTTTCTTGTAAATTTCTCTTGTCATTTATTTCTCCTTTTATAAGCATCAACACCCTCTGGAATAAGCTTATTATCGATTTGTAACCGTTGCTTTAAAATGAGCTGTTTTATTAGAAAGATTTTTGATAACAAGGTAGTATCTTTTAGAGTCTGTTACTCCAAGAACCCTTTCTCCTTTTGCTTGAATGATTAAATTCCGACTCTTTTAAATAAACATCTTGCTTCGGAGAATTTTCTAATTCTACTCGTTCCCAATTTCCTTCTTCATTTTTCCTTCTTGTATGTATCGTTTGAGTTTCTATATTATAGTACACATTCTCACTGTTATTTTCCCCTTTTAACTCTGCCCAAGTTGGACTATCATCTCCTGTTAGTTCAAGTTTTGCTCCACTTAAGTTGTCAAGAGTCAATTCCGAACTAAAATCAGGTTGATTGGTTAAAGAATTCACCTCTATTTTAACGCTTTCTCCTGGTTTAAGACTGTATCTACCATAATTCAAAGAACCAATAATGAAAAAGGCTATGAAAAACACAAGAACAAGCAAACAGACTAAACAACCTATATTCCATTTATTGAATTTTTTATGAATTATTTTTTTCATTTTTCTCTCCTTTTATAAGCATCGATACCGTCTTGGATAGACTTAGCGTCTCCCGCATTATCACCATAGTTACCCTTAAGGAGATTTTCCCCATATTTAAAAATATTCTTATCAGAAATGACTTGAGCCAGACCCGCGCTAGACTTTAAATAACCGTCAGGCATGCCCAAATATTCTTTCCCAACATATCCATAGAGGTAATTCCCCAGATAGTCAGAGCTCATACCTTTTTCCCATTGGCGCCTTAAAAAAGGTTCTCAATGGTTTTCTACCTCCGCAGAAAAAGAAATTGTTTTATTAGAAAGATTTTTTATAGTGATAGTTTTATTGGTAGCAGTAGTCACATCAAAAATATGTTTCTTTTTCGACTCAACAATAATTCCATTTTTAGATAAATAAATCCCATTCACTGGGGCTTCTGTTAAGCCTACTTCTTCATATTTATCCCCTTTTTCCTTAAGTTCTGTAATTCTCTGCTCCTTAATCTTATAAAAAACATCGCCTAAGTGCTCGGCCCATATGTCCTCACCCGATAACTCTAATTTCCCTCCGCTAGGGTTCTTAAAGATGAGGATAGAGTAATACTCTAGCTGATCTGTTCTTGGATTTACTTTGAGTTTTACACTTTCTCCCGGTTTTAACGTATATTCACCATAATTCAAAACGGAGATAATAAAGTAGAGGAAGAAAAGGGAGGTGAGTAAACAGCCAAATTTCCAACTTCTTTTTTTCTTGTGAATTTCTCTTGTCATTTTTCTCTCCTTTTATAGGCATCTATACCGTCTTGAATAGCTTTAGCATCTCCTGAATTATCACCGTATTCTCCCTTAAAAAGACTCTTGCCATATTTTATAATGTCCAAGTCAGAGAATACTTGTGCCAAGCCAGCCATACTTTTCAGGTAGCTATCAGCTGCATTTAAGTAACCTTTACCAATATAACCATAGAGGTAATTTCCTGTATAATCTGATGATATTCCCTTAGCCCATTGTCGCGCCCAAACTGAATAGCCACTTTTTTCATCATATACACGGTTCTTTAAATCTAAGGGCTTTCCAGTATTGACTAGGTCAGCGAAATCCCAGTTTTTTATAATACTAGTACCTGCAATAGGGGTAAAATTAACCAATTTTAATTTCTCAATTTCTAAAATGTGGTCTCCTATTTCTTGAAGTAGTACTTTTATATCTACACCCGACTTTTGTAAGTTTTTCTCTAGTTCGTCTTCCATATTTTTGACTTTTGGATTTTTGGCATTTAATTTTATATCTTTCTCTTCTATTCCTTTTCTTTTTTCCTCCTCTATTATTGCTTTTCTTTTTTTACTGTACTCATCAAAAGCCTCCCTATTGGTCGCATAGAGATAGTCCTCGTAAGCCTTGACGATTTGATTGGCTTTTTCTTCTTCTGACAAGTTACTATTTTTAATTTGTTCAATCCGTTTTTCTACATGCTTCATCTTGGAATTTCGGTAGATATCAATCTCGCCTATCCAAGTCCGATCAGCTGACAGTTTATAGGTCCCCGTGCTTGTGTCATAGGAACCTTGTAGCTGGTTGAGGGCTGTGGTGACGGCTTGAGTGAGGTTATCAATCCCCGTAAAGATACTGGCTGCACTGGCATTGAACTTTCTAAGCTTGTCTAGCTTGTCCTGAATATCCTTTTCTTTTGTCCTCAAAGCCTCAATCGTACCTAGCACGGGGCCCATAACTAGAGTGGAACTAGGATTAGAGGCTGTCATATTTGCTAGGATGGCTTCTTGGTTCCCCCTCACCTTTTGACAAGCTTCAAGGAGGCTGGTTAATTCGTCCTCATCAAGGCTCTCTCCGACCTCACTAGCATACTTATTAGAGAGCTCAACTAGGTCAGCCGCTCCGTCTTCTGTCAGTAAAATCAGCCCATTGAGCAGAGGAAGGACCTGCCCCATGGCATAGTCTTTTTCAGCATTATGGGCTGCCCCTTGTAAGTCTGCGGCATTGATAAAACTTTGGAGCGCTGTAATCAGGCTCTGATAGCCATTCGCTCTAGCCGTCATAACGGTTTGCCCCGTGCTAGCTTGACTACTTAAAGCAGCCATATCAACCTTAATTCCCATTTGCATTCTCCTTATTTCTTTCATCTTCAAGACGGTAAAGTCGCTTGCGCTCAATCTGTAAATGCTCAAAGCGGTCTTCTGCCTGTTTCTTTGCCTTTTTTAAGTTTTGCCAACGCTGGTCTAAGTCCTCAGCCAGCAAGTGATTATTCTGGCTCAGTTGGGCGAGAAAGTCCTGCCGAATAAGGTCTCCCTTTTTAGACAGCGGAACTTGGTCCAAATCAGCCCAAGTCTCAAAGCTGGCCCTTTGTAAATCGCTCACTTCTTGCTCCAATTCTAACAGCTCCCGCTCCTTGCGGTCTAGTTCTTCCAACTGTCTGTCAACTTGGCGCAGGTCTTCTTCTACTTGAGCTAAATTTCTTTCAGTCATCAGGATTCCTCTCTAAGGATTTAAGCCAGAGCGGATAGGCGGAATCTTACTAGCTTGAATCTCTCGACTCAATTCCTTATCCTTAGCATCTAGACTAGCTGCCGTTCCTGTGATGTGTCCGGCAAATTCCTGCAAAAAACTAGTTATTTCTTGGGCTTTAGCTTCCTCTTAATTGATAAGATTAAGGGCTAAATCACTGGCCGCATGCAGACTGACAGTATCGGCTGTTACTTGACCTGCCCCTACTACTTGCGCAAGGCCTCCCTTGATAGCAGAGGCATGGAGGCCTGCACTTCCTAGATTTGATTGAATCGTCATAAGGTTATCTCCTTTTACTTTTCCTTATTATACTATAGTTTTTAACGATTGGGTACTAAAAAAAGGCCGGGGCTAAAGCTCGGCCTTATGCTTATTTATTCTCTTTTTCTGCCTCCTCTTTTGGAGCTTGGGCCTCGGTGATAACCAGCTGGCCGTCCTTCATATCAGCTAAGAGTTCCTTGGCTTCTAGGTGGTCCAGGTGGTAGTCGGTCACCTTGTCCCGGATTTCTTGCTCGATAACTCGGCGGAGCGGACGAACCCCCATGACCTCATCATAGCCTTCTTCCTTGAGGTAGTCCTTGGCTGCATCAGACACTTCTAGTTTAATGTCTTTTTTCGCCAGGGTTTGGTTGACCTCTGCCAGCATCAAATCAACGATTTGACCCAAATCTTCCTTGTTTAGTTGAGAAAATTCAATCACTGCATTGAAACGGTTGAGAAATTCTGGTCGGAAGAAGGGTTTGAGGCGGTCTAGGATTTTGGTGTCTTTTTCTTCATCACCAGTAAGACTTTCATAACCAAATCCAGCGTTAGAAGTTGCAATAATAACGGTATTCTTGAAGTTGACCGTATTGCCTTGTCCGTCAGTCAAACGTCCATCATCCAGCACTTGCAGGAGCAGGGTGATAACCTGTGGATCCGCCTTTTCAATTTCATCTAGCAAAATGATAGAGTAAGGGTTGCGGCGAATGCGCTCGGTCAGGGTATTGCTATTGTCATCATAGCCGACATAGCCTGCTGTTGTTCCGATAAGTTTAGAAACGGCGGTCCGATCAGAATACTCGGACATGTCTAAGCGGATAATAGCTTCCTTGGTTCCAAACATATCAAGGGCCAGTTGTTTAGCCAGCTCGGTCTTGCCGACTCCGGTCGGTCCAACGAAGAGGAAGCTACCAATAGGACGATTGCCCTCATCAAAGCCGGCCCGATTACGGCGAATGGCCCGAGCAACGGCTGCAACGGCCTCATCTTGACCGATAACCTTGGTCTTGAGGCGGGCATTCATTTCCTTGAGGCGCTCAATGTCGCTAGAGCCCATTTGAGAGACTGGAATACCAGTCAGACGTTCTACTGATTCTGCTACATCATTGATTGTAGCGGTCACCTTCATGTCCTCAGTATGGTTGGCAATTTTCTTTTCTAACTCCTCAATCCGTGTTTTAGCATGAAGGGCTGCCTCGAAGTCCTCGGCCTCAACAGCCTTTTCTTGCTTGTCCTTTTGCTCTGCAATTTCCCGTTCTACCGCATGCACATCGGTCACTGGGTGCTGGGCTGCCAGGTGGGCTGCTGTGACATCAATCAAGTCAATAGCCTTGTCTGGCAGACTTCTTTGGGGAATGTATTGGACAGAATAGTCCACTGCTGCCTTTAGCACCTCGTCTGGCAAGATAACATTGTGGTGCTTTTCGTAGAGGTCGCGAATGCCTTGGAGAATCTTGTAAGTATCCTCAGCAGACGGGGCATTGACCTTGACTTCGTTGAAACGACGAGCCAGGGCTGCATTCTTCAAAATAGTATTTCGATACTCGTCTTGAGTTGTTGCTCCGATAACGGTCAATTCTCCACGAGAAAGGGCTGGTTTTAAAATATCTGCCAGTCCCTTGGAACCACTGTCACCGCCTGTGCTCCCTGCTCCTAAAATCTGATGAATTTCATCGAAGAAGAGGATAATATTTCCCGCTTCCTTGACTTCAGAAATCAGGTTTTGGATATTTTCTTCAAAACTGCCCCGATATTGGGTACCGGCCTCCAGACCGGAAATATCAATGGAGATAATCTCCTTGTTCTTGATAGCTGCCGGTACGTCTCCATTGACAATGGCCTGGGCCAAGCCTTCGGCAACCGCGGTCTTTCCTACCCCAGCATCTCCAACCAGGACCGGATTATTCTTGGTCCGACGGGAAAGGATTTCTGCGGTTTCTTGGATTTCCTTATTACGGCCAATCACTGGGTCCAGCATATCTTCACGCGCTTCAGCTGTTAGATTGCGACCGAGTTTAGCGAGGATACTGTCCTCTTTTGGCGCCTGAGCTTGGCCTTGAAGACCTTGAGCCTGGTCTGCACTTCTTGGCAATCTGCCAGTTGCCCGATATTGGGCAAATTCCTCAGGGGTCACTTCGCGACCGTTAATCAGATAGCGACGATTTTCACTGCGATAGCCACGCATATCTCCCATCAGTTGATTAAAAATGTCATCCATATTGTTAAAGTCATTATAATTGTTGTTCATTTTCTTACCTCGTTTATCTTCTATTTCCTTGTATAAGCGAAAGGTCGGGTAAACTATTTTTGTTTACATTTGTAATTATAACACGATTACAAATGTAAGTCAAGTTGTTTTACATAATTTTTTAAAATTTTACATAAATTTATACTGACAAAAAGAGAGGCAAAAGTTAAGGTCTCTAAAAGGAGACAGGCATAAGAAAAAAGCACCAAGCCTGGCTAGTCAGGGACCTCTAGGTTTGACAAGGTAACTAGTTTGATTTCCATCATCTGCTAGACTTGACTTAATAAGGTAGCAAAAAAGACGACTGCAAAATCGTCTTTTAAATCATATACTCCAGGCTGTAAGTAGCGTCTGATAGGATGCGAGCCAAAAACTGCCGACTTCTTTCTTCCTTGGGCTGCTGGAAAAAGTCCTTGGGACTGGCCTCCTCGACAATCTGACCAGCATCCATAAAGACAACGTGCTTGGCTACGTCTCGGGCAAAGCTCATTTCATGGGTCACAACAATCATGGTAATCCCGTCTTCTGCCAGCTCTTTTAGTAAACCCAGAACATCACCGACCAATTCCGGATCCAAGGCCGAGGTAGGCTCATCCAAAAGAATTACCTCCGGCTTGACCGCAATCGCTCTTGCAATCCCAATCCGCTGTTGCTGGCCCCCCGATAGTTGGGAAGGATAATAATCCTGATAATCGAGTAGGCCCACCTTGCTTAGGGCCTCTTGAGCAATTTTTAAGGCCTCCTCCTTAGGAATTTTACGAGCTACCACTAGGCCCTCTAGAATATTTTCCAGGGCCGTCTTATTGGCAAAAAGGTTGTAGTGCTGGAAAACGAAGGCGGTTTTCTTGCGAATATCAAGAATTTCCTTCTTATTTAATTTAGCCAAATCATAGGTCTCATCTGCCAAGCTTAACTGGCCACTGTCGGCCTTTTCTAGATGATTGAGGCAGCGTAAAAAGGTGGTCTTGCCTGAGCCAGACGGACCTAAGATAACGACCACATCCCCTTGATTGACCTTGAGATTAAGGTCTGTCAAGACCTGGCGTTGGCCAAAACTCTTTGAAAGTTGCTTTACTTCTAACATGTCTATCCTTTCTAGCAGTTAAAGACTGACTGGCTCCTTAAAGCGCTGCTCCAAATGACTAAATAGCCATTGAATCAAGCCACAAATAATAATATAAAGGAGAAAAATGACCAGGTAGGACTCGAAATACTGGTAACCATAAGAAGCCTCCACCCGAGCAATGGCTGTAATATCCTTGATAGTCATAACAAAGACCAGCGAGGTCCCCTTGACCAGATTGATAACCAGGTTACAAAGATTGGGCAGAGCCGACCTCAAGGCCTGAGGAAAGACGATGCGCTGATAGGCCTGATAATTAGTCAAACCGATAGCCTGAGCTGCCTCTAGCTGGCCCTTATCCACCGCAAGGATGGCCGAACGGAGAATCTCTGATAGGCTACCCGTCGTCATTAAGCTATAAATGATAAAGGCATAGTAAATCGGATTGAACTTAAAAACATCGATAGAGCTACCTATACTTTTAAAAAACTGATTGAGCAGACTGGGAAAAAGACTGTAGAAAAAGAGGATTAACAGGATGGGTGGAGTCGCCCGGATAAAGGCTAGGTAGACTAGAGAAAAAGCTCTAACTCCCTTGACCTTATAAATCTGGCCCAGGGCCAAAAAGAGGGCGGGAAAAAAACTGAGTAAAAGGGCAACCAGCATGATTAAGAGCGTGACGGGGACCCCTTGGAGGGCCGAGAAAAAGCTTTTGACTATATAGTTTATATCCATCAAGACCTCTCCTTAATCGTTAAAGATTTTTCTAGCAGTTGGGATAAAAGCGAGATGAGGAGGGCCAAAGCCCAGTAAATCAGGGCAACAGCCGTATAGGTTTCCAGCGAATAATTTCCTAGATTACGACTAATCAAAAGATTTCCCGCTCCCATCACATCGACCAGACCAACCGTATAGGCCAGGGCTGCATCCCGCATTAGATTTAAAATGGCCGTTGTCATATTGGGCAGAGCCAGCCTAAAGGCCTGGGGAAAGATAATCCGATAAAAGACCTGGCCGGGCCTTAGACCGATACTGAGACCTGCCTCCAACTGGCCCTTTGGCACAGCCTCATAGGCCGATTTGAACACTTCGGCAATCAGGGCTGCAAAGAGCAAGACCATGGTAATGAGGACAAAGATACTGCGCGACCAAGCATTGATGTCTAGACCCAGCCACCACTCCAAGAGCTTGGGCAGGCCATAAAAGACCAGAAAGAGCAGGACAATGGGAGGCGTACACCTCAAAACAAAGATGTAGCCCTTGGCCAGGCCTGCAAAGGTTTTTTCCTCAGCCAGCTGAGCCCAGGCTAAAAGTAGGCCCAGACCAGAGCCAATCAGACCGGTCAAAATCATAATCCAGAGGGTCATGGGAAGGGCCCTCCATAAATCTGGCAGAAATTTCAAGACACGCGCAAAATCATAAGTAACCATTCTTCCTCCCTTCTAGTTTGAAAGTGGCCCAAGGCCTTGAGTAATAGTTTCCTTTAAAAACCCTGATGACTTCTAGCCCCTAGCAAGAAGTTTTCTCAGGCAAAGTTCCTCATTTTAAACAGGCAGACCTATTTATCCACATAGCTAAAGACATCTTCACCAAAGTATTTTTGGGAGAGTTTAGCCAGAGTTCCATCCTTTTCCAGCTCCTTGATGGCCTTTTCATAGGCCTTGGCAAAGGCTTGATTTTTCTCGTCCTTATGAATCAGTGGATAGGTTGGAATACCCTTGTAGGGGAACCAGCTCAACTTGTCTGCATATTGGTGATAAGAGCCATCTTCAGCCGTTACCGCCTTTTCAAAGGAGAGTTTGATGTCAAAGAAGGCATCGTAGCGCCCCTCCAAGACCCAGGCATAGGCATCAGCCACCTTAAAGGATTCGGCCGCTGTCAATTCAATCTGGCTGTCCTTATGCTTCTTATTATAATCTTCGATAACTGACCACTGGGCATTTTGAGGAGAGATGGGAACCAGCTTTCCAGCCTCCTTGGCAAAGCTATCAATATCCTTGTACTTGGCCGCATCTTCCTTGCGAATGGTGAAACCGATAATGCTGGCTCCGATTGGCTTACTTGGGATAATAAACTTCTTGGCCCGCTCCTCTGTATACCAGGCCCCCTTGGTCCCAATATCGTACTTACCCGACTCAAGACCAATCAAGAGGTCATCATCACTAGTCCCAGTGTATTCAAACTTATAGTCGGCCAATTTTTCATCAATGGCCTTCAAGACTGCTACCTCATAGCCATCAGACTGTCCCTTTTCATCGACAAAATCGTAGGGAACATAGTTCTGGGTATGGGCCACCTTGAGGGTGGTTACTTTTTTAGTAGTAGCTGCCTTGTTTGAGCTAGCACCTGTCAGGTGACGCCCCAGATAGGTCGCCCCAACCAGGGCCACTACCAACAAACCACCAACAATCCATCTTTTTTTACTCATCTTTATTCTCCTCTGTTTCTAACTGGCTAAATTCGGGCCGCTTGACGGACCCAGTCGATTCTCTTGGGGTCAATATCACTAGGCAGGGTACAGTCTGCTCCTAGGATAAGACCGGTCTGGCCGGCCTCAGCAATCAAGCGCCTGGTCTCCTGCTCCACCTCTGTCTGGCTACCTCCATAAAGGAGACCCGACTTAGCGTTAGCAAAACCACCCAGAACTGTTTTTCCTTGGAACAGTTTTCGTCCTTGAGCTAAGCTGACCCCTTCCGCCCCAACCGCCCAGTTAAAGACCTGGGCTGGATAGGCTTGAAAGAGACTGAGATTATTTTTGGCCCCTTCATAACCACAGATATGCAGAATATTGAGACCTTGAGCCTGATTAGCTGCGGCCAGAACCGCAAGCTCGCTCGGTGCAATAAAGGTCTGGTAGAGCTCCTTGGTCAGGCGCTCGTCCTGGATAGTCTGAACGCTGAGATAAATCCCGTCAAGGCCGACCTCCTCTATCAGTCTTTGACTAAGACTGGCCAAATCTTGAGCGATGGTAGCCAATACCTTTTGAACAGCCTCAGCGTCCTCCTCCAAAAGGTCAGTCAACTCCTTATCCCCTTGACCGACTCCAACCAAGAGCCACTTAAAATAGGTAGCCGGAGCAAAAACATTGTAGAAGGCAAAGATATCCTCGGTAAAGCTGGCCTTAATCTTGCGGACCAAATCCAGCTGTTCTTCTATCCAGGGATGCTCCGCACCCAGAGGCTCCAAGTCCGCTAAATCCTTGATTGAAGTCAGGCCCTGTAATTGCTCATGAGGATAGGCAAAGTAACCGTCACTCATCAATTTGATAAAGTCTGGCTCCACATCTTTCAAAAATTTCTGATGACCCTGCAAATTCTTTTGGATAATCTCCTGGTTGCCAAAACCTTTTAACCACTCATTTTCCTGAGTAAAATGGTACCAAAAACCAACCGGTACCCGCTCTGTAGCCTCTCCCTGCAAGACCTTTAAAACTAGCTCTCTCTTTCCTGACATATAGGACTTCCTTTCCTTTTTTAGATTTGTTATATCATAACACGACCAAGCTCAACTGACTAATATATATTTTTTATCAATTCTATTGGCTTTCCCTATCATTGATGACCCAACAAGAAAATAGCCAGGTCCTTGGTCTGCATCAGCTGCAAGGACTTGTGGGGAAGAGCCTGCAAGCTTTTGAACTGCTCCTGAACTATCTCTAGCTTAGTCCGAGGATAGAGCCGATTGAAATTAGCTATAAATATCAGGCCCAGTAGAAACAAGGCTAGGCCCAGAAATACTCTTTCCTTCATCAGCTCCTCCTATAATCTAGCTGCCTGACGAATCCAGTCCAGCCTTTCCAGCTCAAAATCAGCTGCCACCGTACAATCAGCCCCTAAAATCAGCCCCCTAGTCCCATTTTCTGCTAGGAGACGTTTGGTTTCCTCTTCCAACTCCTCACGACTGCCTCGATGCAAGAGACCATCTGGACCATTTTCAAAACCACCCAAGACAGTCCGCCCCTTAAAGAGCTGCCGTCCCTGGGCCAGAGAAAGCCCTTCATGCCGACTAGCCCAGTTAAACACTTGAGCCGGATAGTCCTTAAACAAGTCCAGGTCATTACTGGCTCCTTCAAAACCACAGATATGGAGGATATTTTGTCCCCCGACCTGATTGGCCGCCTCCAAAACAGCTAAGTTACTAGGCTCAATGTAGGCTTGATAAGCCTGGCCACTTACCCGCTGGTCCTGAATGGTCTGGGTTGATAGATAAATCCCCTCAATCCCTGCTTCGAGAATCAAACGCTGACTCAAACTAGCAATATCCTGGGCAATAACCCCTAAAACCCGACTAAGAAGGAGCGGATCCTCGGCTAAAAAATCGGCCAATTCCCTATCCCCCCGGCTCTGGTCCTTGCGGAACCAACGTTTCAAATAGGAAACAGGAGCAAAGATATTATAAAAAGAAGCCAGCTCTTCAGGAAAGCTCGCCCGAATTTCCCTGACCAAATCCAGCTGCTGCTCAATCCAGGGATGATTGGGGCCTAGGGGCTCGATTTTTTCCAGTTCCCTTATAGACTGAATCTGATCCGAATAATAGGAACTGGGATATTTAAAAAAACCATCACTCATGATTTTGATAAAGTCCGGTCGAGCTTCCTGGATAAACTTGCGATGACCGGCTAGATTTTTCTGGAAAATCTCCGGATTATCTAGGCCCTGCGTCTTTTCCTCCGGCCTCACAAAGTGGAACCAAAAACCGACCGGTACCCGCTCCAACTCCTCGCCCCGAAAGGCCTTTAAAAGCAATTCTTTCTTACTTGACATGACAGACTTCCTTTCCCTTGGGATTTGTCCTATCATACCATGAGAACTAAAAGCTGACCAATATATATTTTTTATCACCAGCTTTGAAAATCCTTATCTAGGTCAAAAAAGAAGCCTCAAATCAAGACCTCTTTTTAATGTTTCCACCCCCGCCAACCTACCGATTGATTTTAACAAAAAAGCCGGAAGAAACTTCCGACTTTGGCTTTATTAAATGATTAAAGTATAGAGGATTGTTGGGCTAGGCTCTTATTCGACCGTAACAGACTTGGCTAGATTTCTTGGCTTATCAACGTCCAAACCACGATGCAGGGTTGCAAAGTAGGCAATCAGCTGGGTTGGAACGACCATTGAGATTGGTGATAGATAAGGGTGAACCTGGGTCAAGACAATATCATCATCTTCCTTGGCTACATTTTCCTCAACAATAGTCAATACCTTGGCACCACGAGCAATCACCTCAGAAATATTTCCCCGAGTGTGGCTAGCCAAGACTTCATCAGATGACAAGAGGGCAATGACTGGAGTTCCATCTTCGATAAGGGAGATTGTTCCATGCTTCAATTCCCCAGCTGCAAAGCCTTCACATTGAATATAAGAAATTTCTTTCAGCTTCAAACTAGCTTCCATAGCGACATAGTAGTCCTGACCACGACCGATATAAAAGGCATTGCGAGTCGTTTCTAAGAGACCACGCACCTTGTCATCAATCAGGTCTTTTTCAGACAAGGTTGACTCGATATTTTGAGCAACGATGGACAGCTCATGAACAAGGTCAAAGTTTTTAGCCGCTTCATTTCCATTTGCTTGGCCGACTGCTTTTGCAAGAAAGGCCAGGGTAGCAATCTGGGCTGTATAAGCCTTAGTTGAAGCAACCGCAATTTCTGGTCCAGCATGGAGCAACATGGTGTAGCTAGCCTCCCGAGACAGGGTTGACCCTGGAACGTTGGTCACAGTAAGACTTGGAATACCCATCGCATTGGCCTTAACCAAGACTTGACGGCTATCTGCTGTTTCACCTGATTGACTGATTAAAATGAACATTGGTTTCTTGCTAAGCAGAGGCATCTTATAACCCCATTCAGAAGAAATGCCAAGCTCTACTGGAGTATCAGTCAATTCTTCTAACATCCGCTTGGTAGCAAAACCAGCGTGATAAGAAGTTCCTGCCGCAAGGATATAAAGACGGTCTGCCTCTTGCACGGCCTTGATGATTTCAGGATCCACTACCACTTGATTATTTTCATCGGTATAGGCCTGAATCAACTTACGCATAACCGTTGGTTGCTCGTCGATTTCCTTCAACATATAGTAAGGATAGGTTCCTTTACCGATATCAGATAGGTCAAGCTCTGCTGTATAGCTTTCGCGCTCGACCGGATTACCCTCATAGTCTTGCACTTCAATGCTATCTTTGGCTACCAAGACCAATTCCTTATCATGGATTTCCATAAATTGGTTGGTTTCGCGAATCATGGCCATAGCATCTGAGCAGACCATATTGTAGCCCTCACCCAGACCGACCAAGAGTGGTGACTTATTCTTGGCAACATAAATCAAATCAGGATTTTCTGAATCTAAGAGGGCAAAGGCATAAGAACCCTCGATAATGTGAAGGGCTTTCTTAAAAGCTTCTAGGACTGACAAGCCCTCTTCTTCTACAAACTTACCAATCAAGTGGACCGCAATTTCAGTATCCGTTTGCCCCAGTAGATGGTGGCCCTCTAGATAGTTTTCCTTAATTTCTAAATAGTTTTCAATCACCCCGTTGTGAACTAGGACAAAACGACCTGTTTCTGAACGATGGGGGTGAGCATTGTTTTCAGTTGGTTTCCCATGGGTTGCCCAACGTGTGTGACCGATTCCGGCTGTCCCTTGGACATTCTCATCAATCTTGGCACTCAAATCTGCAATCCGGCCGACAGACTTCACCAGGCTAGCATCACCTGCATTGGCCACAAAAATACCAGCCGAATCATAACCACGATATTCTAACTTTTCAAGACCTTGAATTAAGATATCTGTTGCATTTGAGTTTCCAACAACTCCGACAATTCCACACATATTCCTTCTAGCAGTAAACTCCTTAGAGAAGTTTACTTCCTCCATTCTATTTTTAAAAATTGGTATAGTCTAATAAAGGACTATTTAAACCAGCGAAATCATTCTACCTTTTTGCTTTCCACTTGTCAATAGGAAAATTGGTATAGGTTTCTTTAAGCTTTCTATGCATAAACAAAGGGCTAGATAAAAATGGAAAACCCCAAAAACATAGAAAAAAGAGGCCAGGCTTTGACGGGACTGGAAAGAGAGGCTTTTCCTCAGTTTATATCCTGGGAAAAAGTAGGTTTGAACCTCCTTTTATTTCCCACTCAAGACAAGGACAAAGCCCAACATTTTGTCCAAAAATAAAAGTTTTGAGACAAAAAAATACAGTCAAAAATCGTCATTTTAAGGACTTTTGACCGTATTTTACATTTGGAATTTAGATGTCTAATTTTGTCTTAGATAGGATGAAAATCTGCCCTCTTAGGCCCTTATCTGGAGCCCAAAACCTTTATGGCTAGCCTCAACTTAATTAGACTAGGGACACTGTTTAAAGGGAGCTTTCTTATTTAATAACAATATTGACCAATTTATTTGGTACAGCAATCACCTTGATGACTTCCTTCCCAGCGATTTCAGCCTGGATCTTTTCATTGGCCAGGGCCTGCTTTTCTAGCTCTTCCCGACTCAAATCCTTAGCCACCACTAACTTGGCCCTTACCTTACCCTTGATTTGAACAACGATTTCGACCTCGTTTTCAATGAGCTTGCTCTCATCATAGCTTGGCCAAGCCACATAAGAAATGCTTTCTCCAGTAGCTGCCAAATCCTGCCAAAGTTCCTCAGCTAGGTGAGGGGCAAAAGGTGCTAGGAGTTGAACAAAGCCCTTGGCATAGTCTAGATAGAGCTTGTCTTCCTTATTGGCCGCATTGACAAAGACCATGAGCTGAGCGATAGCGGTATTAAACTTGAGACTTTCAATCTGCTCAGTCACAGTCTTGACTGTCTCATGGTAGACCTTGTCCAACTTGCCATCATTTTCTGCAACCATTTCCTTGCTGGTCAAGAGACGATAGACCCGATCCAAGAACTTGCGACTTCCTTCTAAACCTTCCTCGCTCCAAGCAATGGAAGCATCCAGTGGCCCCATAAACATCTCGTAGACCCGCAAGGTATCTGCCCCGTACTGGTCGATGACATCATCTGGATTGACCACATTTTTCAAGGACTTGGACATCTTAGCTGGCGCCTGCTCCAACTCCTCGCCGGTCTCGATATTAAAGTAAGAACCGTCACGCTTTTCAACTTTATCAGTCGCAACCAAAGCTCCACGACTATCACGGTAGCTGGTTCCCAAAATCATACCCTGATTAAAGAGCTTTTGGAAGGGTTCCTTGGTTGAAACGACACCTAGGTCATAGAGGAATTTATGCCAGAAACGGGCATAGAGCAAGTGCAAGACCGCATGCTCAGCCCCACCGATATAGATATCAACCGGTAGCCAAGCCTTGAGCAGATCCTCATCAGCCAATTTTTTATCATTATGGGGATCAATATAGCGAAGATAATACCAGCTGGAACCTGCCCACTGAGGCATGGTGTTGGTCTCACGCCGCCCCTTGACTCCATCAGCCCTGGTCACCTCCAACCAATCTTTAAGATTGGCCAAAGGACTTTCTCCTGTACCAGAAGGCTTGATGTTATTAGTCTTAGGCAGGACCAGGGGTAGCTGCTCCTCAGGTAGGGCTGTTGAAGTTCCGTCCTCCCAATGGATAATCGGAATCGGCTCACCCCAGTAACGTTGACGACTAAAGAGCCAGTCGCGCAAGCGGTAGGTGATTTTCTCTTGACCAGCTCCTTCTTCCTCCAACCAGGCAATCATCTTGCTGATGGCCTCCTTGGTGGTCAGACCATTTAAGAAGTCAGAATTGATATGGGGACCGTCCTCAGTATAGGCAGCCTGGCTAACATCACCACCCTCTAGCACAGGAAGCAGGGGCAAACCAAAGGTTTGGGCAAATTCCCAGTCCCGTTCATCATGGGCTGGGACAGCCATGACCGCACCAGTCCCATAGCTAGCTAGGACATAATCAGCAATCCAAATCGGAATTTCCTGACCGTTGGCAGGATTGATGGCATAAGCCCCGGTAAAGACACCTGTCTTGTCCTTGGCCAAGTCTGTCCGCGCCAAATCAGATTTGAGACTGGCCTGATGTTTGTAGTCAGCAACAGCTCCTGCCTGCTCTGGACTGGTAATCTCATCTACTAATTCGTGTTCAGGAGCAAGGACTGTAAAGCTAGCTCCAAAAAGAGTGTCCGGCCTAGTGGTAAAGACCGTAAACTCTTTATCGCTTCCCTTGACCTTGAAGGTTACATTGGCTCCACTGGACTTACCAATCCAGTTTCGTTGCATATCCTTGATGGACTCTGGCCAGTCCACTTCTTCCAAGTCATTGAGGAGACGTTCTGCATAGGCTGTGATTTTCAGCATCCATTGCCGCATAGGCTTACGAACAACCGGATAGCCTCCCCGCTCAGAAGTCCCGTCGGGCAGGACCTCTTCGTTGGCAATGGCCGTTCCCAGCTCTTCTACCCAGTTGACCGGCACTTCTGCCTCATAGGCCAAACCTTTTTCATACAACTTGGTAAAGATCCACTGGGTCCATTTGTAATAATTAGGATCAGTGGTATTGACTTCTCGCTCCCAATCATAGGAAAAACCTAAGGCGTTAATCTGCCGCTTGAAATTGGCGATGTTTTCTGCCGTAAATTCTGCTGGGTCATTCCCCGTATCCATGGCATACTGCTCTGCTGGCAGACCAAAAGCGTCCCAGCCCATAGGGTGGAGGACATTGTAGCCTTGGGCCCGCTTATAGCGACTCAGGATATCTGTTGCTGTATAGCCTTCTGGGTGACCCACATGAAGCCCCGCTCCACTAGGATAGGGAAACATGTCTAGGGCATAAAAATTAGGTTTGTCAGGATTCGTTCCTGTCTTAAAAGTCTTATTCTGAGCCCAAAATTTCTGCCATTTAGGCTCAATCTCTTTATGATTGTAATAAGTCATACTCGTCTCCAAAAAAGTTTGATGTGACTATTATATCAAGTTTTTAGCGGATTTAAAAGCGTCTCAAAAGAATATTTAAAAAAGCTTATCCAGCAGATATTTTTGGACATTTTATATTTTTTGTCCAATTTATCTAAAAATAGGCCTATCCTATGCTATACTAGAGAAGAAAAAAGAATCGTTTATGGAGAAGAAAAATGACAACAGTAGAAATGACCGTGGTTTTTTTACTACTACTCCTTGCCTTAAGGGTCTCTTTAAAATATTTTAAAGAAAAAGGGAGCCCTAGCAACCACCCCTCTAGTCCCTCCCAACAGGTCAAAAACTCTCCTACCGCCCCCCATATAGTCAAAGGCCGGCAAGGAGAAGAAGAGATTTATCAAGACTTATTAAAATTAGAAGGCTACTTTAAAATTTTAAGAAATCTCTATTTCATCAAAGAAAATGGAGATATTACTGAAATGGACCTGCTCCTCCTTCACCCAAGCGGTATCTATGTTTTTGAATCAAAAAATTATAGCGGCTGGATTTTTGGGAGTGAGTACCAAAAGAAGTGGACCCAAACCCTCTCCAAGGGTAGAGGTGGCGTATCAAAACAAAGCTTCTTTAATCCCATTATACAAAATAAGGTGCATATCAAAGCCCTGCAATATTACTTGGCCGAGAACTGCCCTGACGTCTATTCCTATATCGTCTTTGGCAACCGGGCTAGCCTAAAACAAATTTCATTAAAATCCAATCAACACCAAGTCATTAAGAGGGAAGATTTGCTCCACTCCCTTTCAATGCAAATCGAGGCAGCAAAAACAAGAGGAAGGCTTTTAACTCCCCAAGAAATAGACCGTCTCTACCGGAGCCTCCGTCCCCTAACCCAAAGACCTGAAAAACTGAAACAAGAACATATTCAGCAGGTTCGGACCAAGGTAAAAAGTGAAGAATACAGAAAACTAGAGCCTATTGAGCCTATTAGCCCCCTAGAAAAACCTATCTCTAAGGAAGAAATAGCCCAAGCTCAATCAACTCCCGCCACTCCTCCACAAATGAAAAGTGAGCTTGACAGTTCCTCTCAAACTCCTGTCTTGGAGAAGTCGGACCAGATAGACAAGGAAATAAGAGAAGAAGAAAACCCTGCGCCCCCGGCAGAAGAAAAGCCAGAAGTCCCGGACCTTGTCGCCCTACTAAAGGCCAGTCTCGAACAAGAAGAGGCTTTTGAGCGAGAACAAGCCCGACAACAAGCCCAGCAAGAAGAGGAAAACAAGGAAGGGCAGGAAAGAAACTGCCCTCGTTGCCAAGGCCAACTCATCCTACGAACAGCTAATAAGGGAGCCAAGGCCGGCCAACAATTCTTAGGATGTTCAAACTTTCCCAAGTGCTGGTACAAGGAAGACCTACCAGTTCAGGATTAGTTCTTATCCCTTCCCTCACAAAAAACACCTAAAATCACTAGCAAGCCCCGTCCCAAAGTTTATTTATGGGGTGGGTCAAATAGTGATTTTAGGCGTTTTTTTAATCTCACGACTAGTAAATTTTTGGACTTTTAAAACGGGAGCACGCATGCTCCCCAAAAGCAGTTCTTCTAATATACAGAGAACTTATGCCTTATCGCTTACAAGTAACTCTTTTAAGACAGAAATGGCTGACAAGGCATAAAGCGGAGCCGTTTCTGTTCGCAGAATTCTAGGGCCTAGACCAACTGTCTGGGCTCCTAAGTTTTCAAAAGTTTCAATCTCGGCTGGGGAAAGGCCTCCTTCTGGACCAAAGATAAATAAGACCTTCTGACCGGCTTCTAGCTGCTGCACTCTTTGGACTAGGCTTTTAGTTTCGCCAGCTTTGGCCGACTCTTCATAAGCCACCAAGACACAGTCAAAATCACCTAAACGGGACAGAAAATCGGTCTTTTGCTCGAATAACTCGATTTCAGGAATCAAATTTCGCTTGCTTTGCTCAGCAGCCCCTAGGGCAATCTTACTTAGTTTATCGGCTTTCTTAAGCAGCTTTTTCCTATCCCACTTGACAACCGACCAGTCTGCCGGAAAGGCCCAAATCTTGTGAGCGCCTAACTCCGTTGCTTTCTGGCTGATAAATTCTAGTTTATCTCCCTTGGGAAAGCCTGAAGCAATGGTCACCTGCAAGGGCAATTCTAGCCAATCATCCAGCTCCTCCAAAAGCTCAAACTGATGGGCCTCCCTATCCAAGACTCGGGCTAAGCGCTTGATTCCATCATCAAAAACCAGTAAGACCTGGTCTCCCTCAAGCAGGCGCAGGACTGAAAACATGTGTTTAAGAGTGTCCTTATCCTCCACTGTCACAGGCGATTGGGCCGGCCCCTTTATAAAATACTGCTGCATCTAACCACCTATAACCCCTGAAACATCCTCAGTCTTTTTGAAAATACAGGCAATCCATTCTCCCTGAATCATCTGAGTCTCCAAGAAAAAACCAGCCTTTTCAGCAGCCTCTTTGACCTGAGACCACTTGTCCGCAATAATCCCGCTCATAATCAGATAGCCTTCATCATCTAACAAACGGTAGGCATCCTCGGTCAGCTCAAGCAAGATATCCGCCAGAATATTGGCAACGATGACCTGGGCTTGCTGCTTGACACCGCGCAGTAGGTCACCTGTTGTCACCTTGATATTGTCCATATTGGCATTGAGTTGGATATTTTCCTTGGCCACGCGCACCGCTACTTCATCTAAATCATAGGCATAAATCTCCTTAGCACCGAGGAGCGAGCTAGCAATAGAGAGAACACCGCTTCCCGTTCCCACATCAAGTACCCTTTCACCGCCACGCAGGACCTGCTCCAGGGCAAAGAGGCTCATCTTAGTTGTCGGGTGAGTCCCGGTACCAAAGGCCATTCCGGGATCAAGTTTGATAATCTTTTCGCCAGGGCCTGGCTCATAGTCGGTCCAAGAAGGGACAATGGTTAAATCATGACTAATCCGAGTTGGCTCATAATATTGCTTCCAACTATCTGCCCAATCCTCCTCAGCCAAGGCCTGACTGGAAAGAGCAATCGCTTCTGTATCAAAACCAAACTGGCCAAGTTCCTGAATCCTTTGCTGGATTTCTTTTTTAATGAGCTCAATATCCATGGTATCGGGATAGTAGGCCCTGATAAGAACCCTTTCTTCCTGCAAGACCTGGGGCAAGACTTCCCCATACCAATTCTCACGATTGAGATAATCGGCACTATCATCAATGGCCACCCCTTGACTACCCGTCTCAATTAAGATATTACTAACGGCTTCTTGCGCCTCGCGTTTGACCTCAACGGTCAATTCCTGCCATGTATCCATATTTCCTCCTAGTACCTAGGGTAAGGATAAAAAGTTGTTTCCTGCAACTTTTCCTTACCTGCTTCAAAAACCACTTCATTCCAGACTATTTCAAAATCCTGGGCTTCTGGGTCTGCTAAAAAATCAATCAAGGCATCCAGTCCAGCCTCTGCTGTCTGAGCCAAAAAGTCGACAAAGTAAGCCAAAAATTCACCAGACAGCCCCTTTTTAGGCTCGTAGGCCACCGCCGTTAAATAATCCTCGCTCTTAAAACGAGACTTGGCCGGATTATAAAAAATGACTGCTTCCTCAAAAAGAATATCCTCTGCTGATTGAGTGCCTGTCTCATCTGTCAACTCAATTCCTGCTTGATTCTCCACTTCCAATAAAAAAGCGACCTGTACCGCATGATTTTTCTTATCCCAGTTAATCTCATAGTCAAATGGAAAATTCTGACTCAGCTCCTGGTCCAAAACATCTAAAAAACCGTATTTTCCCACACTACTGTCCTGCCTTAAAATATGTTAGAATAAAAGATAGACCATGACTAAAGGCCTACTAAAAACTCCCATCCAAACTGCTAGAAACTCAAAAAGCAAGGGATACTCATCTAAATGAGCAAAAACCTAGCCAGTTATAGTTAAAAAGGAGGAGAGCCTCTTAGTCCTCTTATCTCTTAACAGTGTATCACAAAAAGCAAGCAGGAGGCAAGGTTTAGCCTGGAAAGAACTGCTAGAAAAGGAGCCCCTATGTTAGACAGCCTGGCCCTGCGCATGCGGCCACAAACGATTGAACAAGTAATCGGCCAAGAACACCTGGTCGGTCCAGGAAAAATTATCCGCCGCATGGTTGAAGCCAATCGCCTTTCATCCATGATTTTATACGGGCCGCCAGGTATTGGCAAAACTTCTATTGCCTCTGCTATCGCTGGAACCACCAAGTATGCCTTTCGGACCTTCAATGCCACCGTCGACTCCAAAAAACGGCTGCAAGAAATCGCTGAAGAGGCTAAATTTTCTGGCGGTCTCATCTTACTACTAGATGAAATTCACCGCCTGGACAAGACCAAGCAAGACTTCCTCCTACCGCTTCTGGAAAATGGGCTGATTGTCATGATTGGGGCAACCACTGAAAATCCTTTCTTTTCTGTTACCCCAGCTATTCGCAGTCGAGTACAGATTTTCGAGCTTGAGCCCCTGACCAATCAGGACATCAAGGCAGCCCTTGAAACTGCCCTGGCTGATTCTAAACGGGGCTTTGACTTTCCTGTCGAGCTGGACGCGGAGGCCCTGGACTTCATCGCTAACTCAACCAATGGTGACTTGCGCTCAGCCTTTAATTCCTTAGATTTAGCGGTCCTGTCAACTCCAGCAGATGACGAGGGGAGCCGCCACATCACCCTCGACATCATGGAAAACAGCCTACAAAAAAGCTATATTAGTATGGATAAGGACGGAGACAGCCATTACGATGTTCTCTCTGCCCTGCAAAAGTCCATTCGGGGCTCTGATGTCAATGCCAGCCTCCATTATGCGGCCCGCTTGATTGAGGCCGGAGACCTTCCTAGTCTGGCTAGGCGCTTGACCGTCATCGCCTACGAGGACATCGGTCTGGCCAATCCTGAGGCCCAAATGCACACTCTAGCAGCCCTAGACGCGGCACAAAAAATTGGTTTCCCAGAAGCCCGCATCCTGATTGCCAATATCGTGATTGACTTGGCCCTCTCTCCCAAGTCCAACTCTGCCTATCTAGCCATGGATGCGGCGCTAGCCGATTTAAGAAAAAGCGGTAACTTGCCCATTCCTAGACACCTCCGAGATGGCCATTATGCCGGCAGTAAGGAGCTGGGCAATGCCCAGGACTATCTCTACCCCCACAATTATCCAGAAAAATGGGTCAAGCAGGACTACCTACCCGACAAGCTCAAAAACGCCAATTATTTCAAGCCAAATGAAACCGGAAAATATGAAAGAGCCCTGGCAAATACCCAGGAAAAAATTGAACATTTGAAAAAAATGTGACATCGTTTGCAAAAAATCAAATTTTTCTCTTGAAATTTTTTCAAATTATGGTATTATAATTATAGAAACGCTGTGGTGTTCGACTTCACACTTAAGTGTTGACCGACTATTTTTTGTATTACTAGGGAAACAAAAGACTTCTAACAGCATGTAGGCCGTATCGCGCGGAAACAGCTTCAGTTAGAGCGAGTTGCCCACCTGCTTAATTGCGCGGGTTCAATACAAATCGTGAGGGTCCGGCACCAATACAGCTTTTTCTATTGCCTCCTTAGCTCAGCTGGCAGAGCAGCGGACTCTTAATCCGTGGGTCGCAGGTTCGATCCCTGCAGGGGGCATTTATAAAAACCTCTAAAAAGCCTATTCCAATAGGCTTTTTTGCTTGTTATTTATACTTTGCCCGCCAGTTTTTCATTCATATTTTTGAAGGAATCCTCAAACAATATCTTAGTCTGGTTGCTAGAAAACTCTTTAGCCAGAAAAGTAACCCCCTTGGCATTCACTTGCCAAGGGGGCCTTCTTATGGTTTCATTTCTGTTACTGTCATATCCAACTGGTTGCGGTTGTGGGGATCCTCGGTAAAGACCTTAAAGTCCTGTTGATCTGAATTTGAATAGCGGGCGACTGTATAGCTTTGGCCATTTGGAAAGACAAATTCGATAGAGGTCTTATCGGTGAAGACCAGCAATTCGATTTCCTTTTGGTCCTGCAAGCCTGATTGGGCCAAGTAACCATTGCCATGTCCCAACAAACCATCATAATAGTAGGATGAACCAAATTCGCCATTGATTCCGCGGTCTAGTTCCCCTGCATATTGCTTAACATTGTACATGCCGTTTGAAGGATCATAGTTAAAGAAGACATAGTCCTTGCCCTGCCAGATGTCAAAGTAAATTCGGCCGATATAGTTCCCTTCCTTACTTGAAAAGCGCAATTTATAGATCTTGTTAACCGCTTGGTTAGGTAAATCATAAAGACCGTAGACATTGCCATTGGTATCCTTGCGGTCTACCCAAGTCTTACCCTCAACTGACTTGGGCCTATCTTTACTAATATTTGTAAAGGTTTCACTAGCTCCAAGTCCAGCTTCATAGATAAAGTTTTGTCTAATCGTCCAATCGGCATCCAAGGTTAAACGTCTAGCCAGACTATAGGAGCCCAAACGCTCAATATAAGAGCCGCTTGCTTCTGAATCGGCATGAACACCATTGGCGCTATAGTTCCAATTTCCAACCCAACCCATGGAAATAAGCTCTGAGTTGCTTTGACCCAAGTCCATGCTGCCTGTAAAGTTGGCACCATAGTAGTCTGAACCCTGATCCAAACGTTTGACATCTCTTTCAGCTACAAAGAGGCCGTTGCCATCCATGTGGCCAACCGTATAGTAGGTACCTGTTGTTTCACCACTTCTAGCGTCCTTGGCTCCAAAAAAGAGGACCTGTTTGGTCTGACCGTTAGGCAGGGTCATGGTTTTTAGAACTGGGCACTCAACCGGGTCATTGCCTTGCCAAGAGCGACCTTTAAAGAAGGTAGATGCTTCAACCTTAGACTTACCTGCTGGATCAGCCTTGCTCCAGTCAATCCCATTTTCTGATTGATAAACTCCTAGGACATCACCTTCAGCTACATACATATAAAGTTTATTATTCCAGCTAAAGACATAGGGATCTCGCTCATCGATATGGTTGGGACTAGCCCAGCTCCAATCTCCATCTAGTAAGGGTTTGCCGTTATTGAGGACCTGACTAAAAGTCCGCCCCCCATCTTTTGAAGCTAGAGCCCAGATAGCCTGCTTCCCATTATCCTTGCGCAGGCCTGAAATATAGGCAACCTTCTCACCGACTGCTGCCCCCTTTATCTGTCCCTTGTTTTCAATCACTCCCCCGGTCCAAGCTGACTTCCAGCCTTCCTTGTCATCCCCACCATGACTAGAAACAGCTGAATTTTGCTCTGTAAAGTGGATAAAATCTGTTGTTGTTGTATGATACCAGTCCTGGCCTTGGTCGCCAAACGGCTCATCTGCCCCATCAGCCGAATGCAAAAAATAAATATCATAATAGCGACCCGCCTCATTCCAAACGATAGTCTGGAGGTCATTGGACCAGCTATCAGCTGTAGTCAAATGATACTTAGCTACTAGGCCTTGTCTTTGCTGTTCGCTTACCGTGTTGCCCAAGGCTGATTGAGCTGGGCCTAATAAATGGCTAGCCAACAAGCCGCTAGCCAGGGCTGTCAGAAAAATATATTTTTTCCTTGTCATTATTGTTCACCTTCTTCCTCCTATATTCTAACAAAAAAATGGACAGAATGCTTATTTTTGTCTGTATTTTTACTATTTTTCTTGATAAAAATAAAGATTTCTAAGCCAAAACTAGAGGAAGGTAAAAATCAATGCTAAAGACAGGCTAAACCTAAACAATTTTAAAGGCTGGCGACACCTGTCCCAGCCTCTTTTGCTAGCTAATGAATGAGTTTAAACTGGATGTCTGGAAAGTCTGTCTGCCCCTCCTGCTCCTTGAGAAAGGCCTGGGCATCTCTTTTAATCTGGGCTAGATTGACTCCCTGATCACGCGCCCCAAAAATACAACCGCAATAGCACTGACGATAAATGTCATAGTCTTTGCAGAGTTCAATCGAGCGCTGATAGCCCTGCCTTTTCTTAAAATCACTGGGCAGATAGCGGGTCTGGTAGAGCTCTTGAATCTCTAGACCAAGCCGATTGATGAGCTGGGCATCCTTATGGGGGCTGAGCGTCAGAACACTGGCGAAATAATCAAAGCCCAAATCCAAGGCCAGGCTAGCTGTTTGCTCTAAACGATAATGAAAACAAAGCTGGCACCGCCTGCCCCCTTCTTCTTCCTGCTCCCAACCATGGACCAAGCTAAAGAATTTTTCTGGCTCATAGGGGGCTTCTATATACTGGACCTGATAGGGGCTGGTTCCATTAAAGTCCCTGATAAACCGCTGGGTCACTAGGGCCCGACGCTGATACTCAGCCTTGGGATGAATATTAGGATTAGCGAAATAAACCGTCACATCTGCATATTGGCTGAGATATGAGAGACTATAGGTCAAACAAGGGGCGCAGCAGGTATGGAGCAAGATACTGGGTCGGTATTTTTCCTCCTGCCAGGACTTAATCATCTTTTCTAGTAGGCGATCGTAGTTGACCTTCTGCTGGGGATTGAGCCGACTTACTAGTTCTGCCAAATCAATCATAGCACTCCCTCCCTTCCTAGCTCTAGCATAGCACAGAAGGACCTAAAATACAAATGTTTCGTTAAATTTTTATTGATTTCTCAAACTCCTACCAGGTAAAAGCAAAGGACTAAATCCTCCCTACTAAAGAGGCTTTCTGAAAGTAAGGGCATAAAAACGATTTTCCCAGATAAACTCCAGCTTCTTATCAATCACTTCTGCCGGTAGCAACTCCTCCAATTCCTTGAGATTGAAACTTGCATCCTCAAAATATTGCTTGGATAGGACATTCTTCTTGTATTGACTATCCACATAATCCGCTGTTTCATCCGCTACTAGGAGCTTGGTCCCAGGCTTGGCCACTCGAATCATCTCCTCCAAGGCCTTTTGGCGGTCAGAAAAGAAGTTAATTCCGCCTACATGGAGGACAATATCAAAAGTATTATCAGCAAACGGTAGATCTTCGGCACAGGCATGGACCAGGGTCAAATTGGTCTTTTTCGCCCAGGTCTTGTGGCATTTTTCCAGCATCCCCAGGGAAATATCTAGACCAACCAAATCCAGAGAAGCTATATCGACTGTTTGAGGAAGAAAATGGAGGTCCGCCCCTGTCCCAATTGATACATAGAGAACGGAGACTTGGTCCTTCCATTCTAGCTGACTCATCAGATAGGCCCGCATCTCCTCAATCGAACGACCGTATTTTATCCGACCAATCCACTTTTCCCCAAAATCGTACCAGGGAGCTAGCTTATTATACATGGTCATATATTTTTGATTGTCTCCAGCCAGATAGGCAGGATTCATATAGGATAAAATCCCTTTTTTCTCCTCCTTAATACTTGCTTGAGCGGCGGCTTTTAATTTTGTTTGAATTTCTGCTTTCATCTTTTTCTCCTTCTTATCTGGCCCTCAAGTGGCCTTTTTCTCTATTATAGCAAGTTGTCCCGACAAAACAAGACCTTTTCAGCAAGCGGCTAACTAGCTCTAGCAAGTGGTCAAAATCAGCCGGCAAGTGGAAAAAGAAATAAGTAACGGAAAGGTGCAACAGACAAACCTACTCTAAGCCAAGCCTTATAAACAGACCATCAGGACAGCTCCTATCTTGATTAGGAGAAGTTGTAACCCTCTAGCCAAGGCCAAGTCATAAAAAATAGACTGGAAAATTTCCAGTCTATCTAGTAAAGAGGGTTATGATGATTAATGATGTGCTTTTTTACGGTAAAAGTAGAATCCTACTCCTCCCATCAGAACAAGACCAAGCAAGACCAAGGTCATACTGATTTGTTCTCCGGTATTTGGTAGAACCCTCTTAGATCCAGCAGCCTGCTCTCTGCTATCTCCTGCTTGATTTCCTAGGTTAAGTTTAACATTACCACCATTTTGATCTTGCTGGTTTGAACCAGACTGATCGCCAGGTGCTAGGGCTTGAGATGAGCTTGAGCTTGTGTTGGAGCTAGAGTTATTATCAGAACTTGAGCTTGATGAGTTTTGGTTGTCTGATGAGCTTGGTGGTGTTCCTGGCCCAATAGGAGTTGTAGCCCTTCTTGTATTGAGGTCAATGGTTCCACCAGCCGTTAAGAAGCTGTTGATTGTGAAGCGACTTGTTGTCTCTTCATTTGATTCTGTAACTGGTAATGCTTTTTCGTCCCCTTTTACATCCATAGTATTAGCAATTTCAGAACCGTCCAGCGGAGCTGTTGTATCGTAGTTGATATAGTAGGCCCGACTGCCTGGTTTGATGAGTGTAATGGTCATCTCTGTATAAGAGTCGTTGAAAGTGACTGTATAGTCGCGTCCTTCTCTCATTCTTTGACGATTTTCCAACTCATTGTCCCGGTTATATCCTTCTTCTGAAGAGAAGACCTCGATATTTTCCGGAATAAACTTTGTTGTAGCACTTTGGCTAGCAATCACATCGTGAATAACCAAAGAGTCGTAGTATTTTTTAGAAGCATTGACCCGAGCCCGCCATGGGTGAACGTAATCACCGCTTTGACCGAGAGCTGCTGAGTCATAGTGCTTTTCAGTAGCAACGTTGGCATACTTATAGAAATTTTCTTCACCGATTCCTGGATCTAGCGAACGTTTTGACCGCTTCCTAGCATCTACTTGAATCTTAATTTCTTTGGTACCCACATTTTTGACGTTGGTAACTGTGGTTGTGGTTACACCGTTGGTCTTACTTGAACGAACTTGAGCATAGAAAGTTCCCTTAATACCAGAGACCTCTTGGCCACCTTTTTTAGCCAAGTACTCTTCTAAATTCTTCAAGGTAATTTTGACCGATCCACCTTGTGCAGCACCATTAGAAGTAACTGCAGCTTCACCGACCACAACTCCTGTTGTCGCATCGGTCAAGTCAAAGGTTTCACTGGCAACCGTCATTGGCGCACTGATCTCTGTTGTAAAATAATCACCATTATTAAAAGAACCATTGTAGTCTGACAAGTCGAATTGCATTTGATAAGCATAGTCAACATCAGCAGATAACTTGTAAACATCATCGTTCTTCGTAACTTCACGACCGTTTACCTTGTCCCAAAGAATGGCATGAGTAATGACATTGCTCAATTCTTTGGCTTGACCAGTTGTAACGGTAGAAGCGGCTTGGACCGGTGCTGGTTCTGATGATTGGCTGTCGGCGCTACTATCATTTTCTTGACTCTTCTCTTGGCTATTGCTGACTTGGGAAGTCGCTGGTTGACTATCCTCGGTCTCGGCAACAACACTCAATGGGGCAACAAGAAATGAAGAAAGTATCGTCAACAAACCAAGATAGTGACTTAATTTTTTCATTTTTTCCTCCAGTGTTTTCTATAGGCTTTTGGAAAAAGTATCGCAAATACCTAGGCATAATAATAAGTGGTATCCACTGACATCCACCATTATTGTCTATTTTCTAATCAACTACCCTCCTATACAAAACATTATACTTGTTTTACAAAGGCATGTCAAAACATTTACCTAAAAAATGTCCAATTTTTTTGCATATAAAAACGAGTTAAACCTAAGAAAAAAACTCCCTTTTCGGGGGAGTTTTCTCTATATTTAGGACTGAAAAAGCCTATAAATAGGGCTTTGGCGGGCCTCGCTAGTCCTAGACTCAGGCTAGATTGGTCAGATTTAGCGTCAGAACCTGGCCGTCCTTGAGGACCTGCTGGCCGGCAATATAGACCTGGTCCACATCGCTAGCCTTGACAGCATAGACTAGGTGAGAAAGCATATTTTCAACCGGCTGGAGATGGACCCTAGCCTTGGGGTCAATCATTAGGAAGTCAGCCTGCTTGCCGACCTCCAAGCTACCGATTTCTTGCTCCAAGCCCAGAGCCTTGGCCCCTTCCAGAGTCATCATCTTGAGGACCTCTTCAATCTTGAACTGGCTAGCATCTCCCGTTCTCATCTTCTGCAAGAGGGCTGCCGTCCTTGCCTCCTCAAACAAGTCCAGATTATTATTGGAGGCAACCGAATCGGTCGCTAAACCAACCTTGACACCACTGGCCAAGAGGTCGGTTACAGGAGCAATTCCTGAGGCTAGCTTTAGGTTGCTGATGGGATTGTGGGCAATGCTGACTGGGGCTTGGGCTAAGTCTGCAATCTCACCTTGATTGAGCTCGACCCCATGGGCAAAAATAGCCGGACCATCTAAATAGCCCAATTCCTTTAGATAGGCCACTGGTCGCTTACCATACCGCTCTAAAATCAGACGATTTTCTTCCTGGGTTTCCGCCACATGGATATGGAGCATCAGCTGCAATTCACGCGCCAAATCCCGGCTGCCTTCCAGCAGCTCTCGACTACAAGTATAGGGAGAATGGGGAGCAACCATGACCCCAAAGCGACTATCTTGATAAGCCAGGATTTTCTCAATAATCTGGCGGGTCCGCCCCAGGGTCTCAGCTGTACTTTCCCGGTCTGAGCTAAAGAGGGTAGGAGAGAAATAACAACGCATCTGAGACTCTTGGACCAGCTCATGAATCTGATCAATATCCACCCCTTGAGGATTATACATATCATTAAAGGTAGTTGTCCCAGACTGGAGCATCTCAATCAGGGCTAATTTCACCGCCTTGGTCGTTTCTTGGGCCGTAAATTGACTCTCAGCTGGCCAGATATAATCCTCCAACCACTCATGGAGATTGCTATCATCTCGAATCCCTCTTAGGAGAGTCATAGCTGTATGGGTGTGGCAGTTGACCAAACCAGGCATAATCCAAGCCCCCTTACAATCCACCTGCTCCTGACTCCGGGCCAACCATTCCTCAGAAAATTCCCCACAATAGGCAATTCTCTCACCGTCTACTAGCAAGAGGCCGTCCCGATAAATATGAAATTCCTCATCACAGGTCACAATATTGGCATGCTGATAAGCCTTCATTTTTTGTCTCCTTTACTTTTTGACAACATAACTCCAGGACAAGCCTCGCTTATTTACGGTAAGACGGTAGAAACTCCCCTACCCTATTAAGGGGATTATATGCTCTCAATGATTTTTCTTATTATAACAAAGCAAGACTCTATCATGCAAGTTTTTTTAAAGAAAAAAGCCAGAAAAACTGGCTTTTTTGTTATATATAATAGAAGAAGATTCCTAATTTAGGTATTGCAACTTCCCACGAAAGTCCTCTAGTCTTTCATAGCCTTTTTCAGCCATGATGGCCTGGAGTTCCTTAGTGATGCGTTCAAAGGCGGCTACTCCTTCTTTTTGGAGGGTTGTTCCGACCTGGACCATGCTGGCTCCACAAAGGATATGTTCAAAGGCATCGCGTCCAGTCAGAACTCCACCGGTTCCGATGATTTGGATTTCTGGTTTTAGTCTTTGGTAAAAGGCGTGAACATTGGCTAGGGCTGTTGGTTTGATATATTCTCCCCCAATGCCTCCAAAACCGTTCTTAGGCTTGATGACCACCTTTTCGTCCTCGATATAAAGGCCGTTGCCGACTGAATTGACGCAGTTGACAAAGCGCAGGGGAAATTGATTGAAAATCTCTGCCGCCTGATCGAAATGGACAATATCAAAATAAGGAGGAAGTTTGATACCCAAGGGTTTGGTAAAATAGGAGAAAACCTGGCGCAGGAGCTGCTCGGTTGTGTCGAAGTCGTAGGCAATTTGAGGCTTGCCTGGAACATTGGGGCAAGAAAGATTCAGCTCAATCAATCCCTTGAAATCACTCTCCTCTACCTGATGCAAGATTTGATGGGTTTCATCTGGTGACATACCGACTAGGGATAAAAAGAAGGTACGATTAGGCTCTTTTTCTTGCAAATCCAAGAGATAGTCTAGGTAGTAGTTTAGACCCTGGTTGGGCAGGCCCATAGAGTTAATAGAGCCCAAAGGCACATTATGGTAGCGGGGCTCTGGGTTACCTGCTCTAGCTTCTAGGGTCGCTGTCTTGGTGACAAAGGTCCCGGCAGCCGAATGCTTGACTTCTTCTAATTCACCAATGGTCATGCAGGCTACTCCAGCCGCATTCATCAGACAGTTGTCAAAAGTAAAATCAGCGATTTGTGTTTGTGTTGAGGGCATCTTTTTCTCCTTAATCATGAATAAATAATAACCACATTCATTCTAGCAAAAAAAGGACCTGAAAGCGACTATTTACCTAGACTTGGTCGAAATTTTTCAGCCAAATTCCAGCAAGCCAGCTTAGCTAGTCCTAAGTCAGGCTTTTGCCTATGATTTTAAAAAGTAGGCTGGCTAGAAAAGGGACTAACTGGGGACGATGAAAGGAGTTGTGCAAATTTTTAGAAAATTTCAACTTTTCCCTTTACTTTTTAAAAGGCTTCTGCTATAATAGCACATGTAATAAAATATAACATTGACAAGGAGAACACTATGACAACTGCTAAAGCATATATCCAAGCTACTTTTGAAACCTTAAAAGCTCGTAACGGGCACGAAGCAGAATTCCTCCAAGCGGCTGAAGAATTTCTCAGCACTCTCGAACCAGTCTTTGAACAACACCCTGAATACATCGAAGAAAATATCTTGGCTCGCATCACAGAACCTGAGCGCGTGATTTCCTTCCGCGTCCCTTGGGTTGACCGCGAGGGCAAGGTGCAGGTTAACCGTGGTTACCGGGTTCAATTTAACTCAGCAGTTGGTCCTTACAAGGGCGGACTTCGTTTCCACCCAACCGTTAACCAATCAATCCTTAAATTCCTCGGTTTCGAGCAAATCTTTAAGAATGTCTTGACTGGTCTACCTATCGGTGGAGGTAAAGGAGGATCTGACTTTGATCCTAAGGGCAAGACAGATGCTGAGGTCATGCGTTTCTGTCAAAGTTTCATGACTGAATTGCAAAAATATATCGGCCCTTCTCAAGACGTCCCAGCTGGTGATATCGGGGTTGGTGGTCGCGAAATTGGCTACCTCTACGGCCAATACAAACGCCTCAATCAATTTGATGCTGGAGTCTTGACTGGTAAGCCTCTTGGTTTTGGTGGAAGCCTTATCCGTCCAGAAGCAACTGGTTATGGTCTGGTTTACTATACCCAAGAAATGCTCAAGGCTAATGGCGAAAGCTTTGCTGGTAAGAAGGTTGTGGTCTCTGGTTCTGGTAACGTTGCCCAATACGCTCTGCAAAAAGCGACTGAACTAGGAGCTACTGTCATCTCTGTTTCTGACTCTAACGGTTATGTCATCGACGAAAACGGAATTGACTTTGACCTCCTTCAAGATATCAAGGAAAAACGTCGCGCTCGCTTGACCGAATATGCAGCTGAAAAGCCAACTGCTACTTACCATGAAGGTTCTGTCTGGACTTACGCTGAAAAATACGACATTGCCCTACCATGTGCCACTCAAAATGAAATCGATGGCGCTGCTGCTAAACGCTTGGTCGCTCAAGGAGTCTTCTGTGTCTCTGAGGGTGCCAACATGCCAAGTGACCTTGAAGCAATCGCTGTCTACAAGGAAAACGGTGTCTACTACGGACCTGCCAAGGCTGCTAATGCCGGTGGTGTAGCCGTATCTGCCCTTGAAATGAGCCAAAATAGCCTCCGTCTCTCATGGACACGTGAAGAGGTAGACACTCGCTTGCAAGGTATCATGACTAACATCTTCAATACTGCTAAGACAACTGCTGAAAAGTATGACCTCGGTAAGGACTACTTGGCGGGTGCCAATATTGCAGCCTTTGAAAATGTGGCAGACGCTATGATTGCCCAAGGAATCGTTTAAACTATCAAAAACTCATAAATTTCTTTGATTTATGAGTTTTTCCGTCATTTAAAGGAGCGCGCTCATGACTAAAAAGATTAAAGAGGAAGACATTCTGCAACAGATTGACCAACTCATCTCAGATACTGACATTTTAGAAAATGAACGCCGTATTTTTCTGACCTTTAAAAAAGCCATGGATAAGAAGCAGGATTTTGAGGGAGAACTTGCCAAGCTTGTTGAGGACTTGCGGCAACTAGCTGTACAAAATATCCAAAAAGAAAGAAAATTGAGCCCTAGGGTCAAGGACTTTTATCTAAGCCTAGCTAGCCATGATTTATTCAAGAAAAATCTGGCTAGAGGCCTAATAAACCCTTTCCTATTCTAGAGATTCAAGCATATAGTAAAAAGATAGGCCAGCAAGAGTAGCTGGTCTATCTTTTATCTGGGGCCACTTTTTAGTGGTCTTTTTTTGGCAGAATTACTTTTTTATCCAAGTTTTAACTGCAAGAGATTTACTACGCAAAACATAAAAGCATTCAGTGAGTGTCCAAATAAAAGTAAATCGCTTGGCTTAGATAGTCGGCAAAGCCTGCTCCATACTTGCGATCAAAATAATCGTGAAAGCGGGCATCTTTTTGGTAGGAGAGGGCAATCCCCTGCAAGACTGCCTGGTCTACTTCCATAACCTTGGCCAAAGAAGTTCGCCACTGGGCAATTTCTGCTTGGATACTGTCAGCAGACACCGGTAAATGGCGCTGCTGGTAGAGTCGCTCAAAAATAGCTGATAGCTCTCTTTCTATGTCCTGACCTTGCTGGTCTTTTTCCTCTAGGCTCAGATTTTCCTGCTTTTTCTTAAAAGACTGAAAGGCCGCTGTCTGACCAAAACGGTACTCCGCCTCACTCTGATACTGCTCCTTAAGAGGACGTGTCAATTCTAAATCCAGTTCGAGAATTGGCTGGCCGTCCAAATAATTTTCTACACCACAGGCCAATTTTTGCAGATAAGCAATTTTGTCCTTTAAACGCACCTGATAACCTTTAAGCAATTCCTGCTGCTCGCTTCGCCCCCTTTCCAAAAAATCTTTGATTTCAGCCAAGGACAAACCGACCGCTTTCAAAAATAAGATTTCTTGTAAGCGCAGCAAATCCTCCTGCCCGTAAAAACGATAATCATTGTCCGGATTGCGCTGGGGCGATAACAGACCTATTTTATCATAGTAGTGCAAAGTTCGCCTAGTGATTCCTGTAATCTTGACCAAATCAGCTACTGAATAGTTCATTTCCAAAAATCTTCTGTCTCCTGTAAAATTTCTTGAGTCGGGGTAAGAGTCGCTTGGACAATTGTCTTCCCTGTATTTTTGAGGTAGGCTTGAACCAAATGATAGCCATAAGCATAGCCTGCTGCATAGGGCAGCCCTACAGGCCTCTGTCCTTGTATCTGAGCAATTTCATCCCCATAAAGATAGGGTGACATCTTTGCCATACCAGTTAGGGAGAAATGCTGGCTAATCTGAGATTTAAAGCCCTCTAAATCCTCTCTACTTGTCTCACTGACCCAGGGCCCAATCAAGTCTTGGCCGAACAAGGCCGCCGCAAAAGATTCTGCCAAGCCTTCGCTCACAAGCCAATCAGCTAGGTTGGTATCCTCCCCCCACTTGATAAACTGGAAGCGGACATTGTGGTTGCACTCATGAGCCAGAGCTGCCTGCAAGCGTGGTAAGGTATAGTCATTGGGCGTGAGCGAAGCCATGATGTAGCCTGGAATACCACCGTCGCCACTGTAACCCTTGTTGAGTTGAAGCATCGGACTGGCAGGATTTCCCAGCAAAATGGTAAACATATATTCTTCAACAGGAAGTTTTATTCCTGCTTGTTCAAAGAGTGAAAAACTCCTCTCAATCGTAGCCTTACTTTCCTGCCACAGCTTGTCAGAGCTAATCGCTTCAATCGCCGCTCGGTCTGCCTCTGTAAAATCCTTGGGCATCCGGTTCATCCAGCTAAGTAACATCATGATGTCAAAACCGCCGGGTTTCTTGGCCTCAAAGGGAATTTTTTGCAGATAGAACTTTTGTTTAAAAGGCTGGAGCACCTGTTCGCGGAAAACTCGCTCCCTTTCTTCCAGCGGTAGAGTTAGTAAGTCTTGATAGGCCTTATCCGAACGAATCATTTCTATTTTCATTGTTTCACTTTCCTTTCATCTCTTATTATAAACTATAACCTTAGGTGATAGTCAAGGGATTAAAAAAAGAAGCTTTTTTCTGCTTCTTTAATCCCTATCATCAGAAGAAGTCGAAGATGCTCCTCTTTTACTCCATTCTGCCCGGTCGTAGGCCAGGTGATAGATATCATAATCGTTATTTTCTCCATCGAAGATTAGCTCTAGCTCCATGCGCTTGGCTGGACCTAGATTGGTCCCGATTTGGGCCTTATCAAAGGTTGACCCGTCCAAAACATAGAAACTCCCATCTTCATCATAGAGATTGAAGGCATAGGGGTTAATCAAGAGGCGGTGATTGGAGGTATTTTCTACCTCTAGTTGAACCACGATTGCTTCACCTGTGGCTTCATCGCTCATCTTACGCTGCTTGCTGGTCTCGATTGACTTGACAGTAACCTTGGCCCCATCTTTAAAGGTTACACTCTCCCCTAGCTGATAGCTGTCTAACTTTTGCTGGTAGTCATTATAATAGAGGCTAGACTGGGAACGTCCACCTAACTTGGCATTTTCCTCAGATAAACTCCCATTTACAATGACTAGGCCCAGGACCAAAAGAAGCAGGATAAAGGCTAAGACAAAGCCGATTAAACTGGCCCAAAAGAGGCCCTGCTTGTAGAGGGGCTTTTTTAGACGATAGATGCGACCGTCTGGACTGGTAATTTCTTTGGCGATAGCTTGTCCCATTATTCCTCCTTATATTAACTGGCAAACTAAGTATGACTGAAAAGAGTCGGTAGTTCAATCCCGGCCTTGAGTAAGGCTTCATGATAAAAACCGTAAAAGAGATGGTAGATGGTTGTTTGCATACCTGCCTGAACAGTCAGGCTGACTCGAAAGGAAAATTGCCCCTGCTGGTTCCTTTGAGGACCTAGGATAGAGGGTTCCTTGAGAATTTCAGGATGCTGGCTAACCTTTTCCTGATTGACCTGGTTAATCAGCTGGTAAACCCGATCCAAATCGGTCTGGGCATAGAGGGGAATATCAATCAAGACCCGCATATTCCCACGAGAGAGATTGCTGACAACAGTAATGTTACGGTTAGGTACGAAGTGCAAGGTCCCGTCTGCATCACGCACCTGAGTGGTCCGAATCCCAACACTAACCACTGTTCCTGCGATATTGATAGAGCCATTGGTCAGCTTAACATTATCTCCCACATCTAGCTGACGCTCAAGGAGAATGAAAAAGCCATTGACCAAATCTGAAAGAAAACCTTGGGCTCCCATCCCAATAGCTACCCCGGCAATTCCCGCACCAGCAAGAAGGCTGGAAACGGGCAGACCCAGGATGGACAAGAGCCAGTAGATGAGAAAAAAATAAAGGGCATAGTTGAGCAGATTTTCAATCAGGCGCGAAATGGTCCGCTGCCGGGCCGCTCCTTGATTGGATAATTTCAAAGATGGTGCAATAATCTTATTGACGGCTAGGTGGACCAATTTCTTGGCAATATAAAAAACCAACATCAATAAGACCAGGGAAATGGTCTTAGAAAATAGTTCATCGACGATTTTGGTCCAATCAATTCGTTCAAAATATCTGAGAAAAACATTACTTGCTAGTAAAATCAAAGCTAGCTCCTTCTTTAGTAAAATATAAAAGTTAACGGCCAGTTTGGCGAGAAAAAGAAATCCCTAGTTAAACTGCTTGTGATTAGCCTTCAAGCATCTATTATTTAGGGTCTGGATTTTCCGAGCATCTGACTCTTTGCGACTAGGTATCTTAAAACCGCAACTCTCCCTTATTATACCATAATCTAGGACAAGCAAAAACTCCCGATACAGCGAGAGTTTTTATTTTATTTATATTTAGCTTAATTCAGTGACTAGGGCCTTAAGTTGCTCCTTGGTATGAACACCGGCTACTTGCTTGACCACTTGGCCATCTTTTTTAAAGATAAGGGTTGGAATTGACATAATGCCAAATTCACGCGCAGTATTGGGGTTTTCATCCACATCAAGCTTAACGATTTTTAGTTCATCTTCAGAAAGCTCATCAGCTAGTTGCTCCAAGATAGGTGCCTGCATGCGACATGGACCACACCAGGTTGCCCAAAAGTCAATCAAGACCAAACCTTCTTTTGTTTCTTCAACAAAATTTGCATCAGTAACAGCTACTACCATAAATTCATCTCCTTTATTAGATTCCCAAAGAATCTAACCTTCTATTAGTTTTATGACAATATTCTACACCAAAAGAAGCAATTTGCAAAATATTTGCTACGGTCGCAAGCTCCCTCCGCAATTTTCCAAATCTTTTAGTGCTACGCTAAGATACAAAGCCCGTTAGCAGACTGCTTCATCGCTATTGCTAGGCGCAATGCTCTGAAACGAAAGCCACTAGCGTGCCCTTTCTACAGTCTGCACTAATTTTTCAAGCAAAAATTATCGTTTTGCTTGAAAAATGTCGAAAAACGAGAGAAAAATAGGAGGCCGAACAGGAGTTGCGAGCAACTGCGTTTTAAAGTCACAACTCTTTCATTCGTGATTTTTCCGAAGTTTTTAGGGCGTGTTCAATTTCTAAGATACTAAGGGCGTCAAGAAATCCTTATAAAAATAGGGAGGTTGATGCTTCTTCCATGAAGCAAGGAGAGCGAGTCTTTTTTACTAGGATTTTAGCTCGAATTCAATTACAAGATACAAAGCCCGTTAGCAGACTGCTTCATCGCTATTGCGAAACGCAATGCTCTGAAACGAAAGTCATTAGCGTGCTCTTTCTACAGTTTGCACTAATTTTTCAAGCAAAAATGATCGTTTTGCTTGGAAAATGTCGAAAAACGAGGGTACCGCACAAGCTTCGCCTTATCAACCCAGTTTGCCCTTGTTTTTTATTTCGACATTGGCTTCTTCAATCCAAGTGCAAGATAGCCTGACGGTCTCATTCTATTTTCACTCTCTAATTTTTTAACTAGATTTAAGTTGCGTTCTGATTGAGTCTGCTTCCCTTTTCTCGGTGTAAATTTCTGCAAATAGGACAAATCATCATAGGAATGCCTAAGACTTTCACTCCATCCAAAACACAAACCTTCTTCCAGCACTTCATGAAAAGTGATAGATTTTACCTTGCTTTTTGTCTTATATATCCTCACCCATATCCCGTCGGATTTATTTTCATTTTCTAGTAACCAATCATGTAACTCACCGCTTGTTTCGTATGATATGATAGGCAAATTTTCGTGCAATTCATCTAATTGTTTCATCTAAGGTCCCTCTATTTTCTAGTATGCCACAAACCACGACCTATCAATTTGTAAATCTTAATAGATAACCGTTGGGGTCTTGAATGAGAAACTCGATTTGTTCTTCTACGCCACCTTGGACTTGATAAGAAGTTCTGGTCAACTCTCTGTAAATCTCTATTTGTTCATTTTTAACCGTTTGATAGAGCTCTTCGACATTATCGGCAGCAATGGAAAAGTTAATGCCTCGCCCCAATGGATATTCTAACTCACCAATATTCCAGCCATCATCGTGGATTTGCTCAAACATAAACTGGCTGCCTTGAAAAGACATAAAAACAAACTTGTCTGCCTTTCGTTCATATTCTACTTTAAAACCTAATGTTTCATAAAAATCCTGAGTTTGTCTAATATCAAAGACAGATAATTCGGGGATTAGTTCCTTAAATTCCATAATATGTCCTCCAATCATTCCACTCTATCTACAAAAAGCAAATGGCTACTTAAATACCGCAATGGTGCAACCAGAGCCACCAGCATTTTGGGGAGCATAGCCAAAAGACTTGACCTGCTTGTTGCGACGCAGATACTTGGTCACGCCCTCGCGAATGACACCCGTTCCAATTCCGTGGATAATGTCCACTTGGGCTAGATTGTTGAGCAGGGCTTGGTCGATAAACTCGTCTAACTCGCGCATGGCTTCTTCGTAGCGCTTGCCTCGTAAATCAAGGCGGGCCCGCGGACCAGAAGTATTGGTCCGCTTGACGACATGGACCTGTTTCTTCTTAGGGGCCTCTTCTTTTTCAGCCTTAAGGAGGTTAAACTCATCTTCTGCCAGAGTCATCTTAATCAAGCCAACCTGGGCCTCCCAGCGGCCGTCCTTGAGCTGCTTGGTCAGGCTACCACGCTGGCCGTAGCTAGTGACCATAATTTCATCGCCAATTTTTGGCGCCCGTTTTTTCTTGGCCTGTTTCAAGACCTTGTTTTGGGACAAGTCTGGGCCCGCGGGTACTAGTTTCTTGAGCTGGCCCTTGGCCTCGATGATTTCATGGGGTTTGAGACTGGCCTTATCGTGCAGTTCTTTTAGAATGCTCTCACTCTCTGTTAGAGCCAAATCTACAATTTCCTGGGCTTCCTTGCGGGCCTTGCCCAGCTCATTTTCCTTTTCGCGGTTAAACTCATTATACAACTTTTTCAAAGCACGATTAAATTTGAGATTTTCCTGCTCAACCTGGCGAATATTGTCCAGGCGCTTTCGGCTTTCTAGACTATCTTCCTCCAGCTGCTCGATAATCCGATTAACATCACTATCTGTGGTCATCAAGTCTTGGGCCTGATTGACAATCCAAGCAGTCAGACCCAGACGCCGAGCAATTTCAAAGGCATTGCTGCGGCCAGGGACTCCCTGCATAAAGCGATAGGTCGGACGTAAACTAGCTGTATCAAATTCCATGCTAGCATTTTGCACCCCGGCAGTCTCTATCCCATAGGCCTTAAGTTCAGGATAATGGGTGGTGGCCATAGTCTTGATTTGCCGGAGGCGCAGGTCCTCTAGGATTGCTAGGGCCAGACTGGCCCCCTCTTGAGGATCTGTCCCTGCCCCCAATTCATCCAGAAGGACCAAATCTTGGTCTCCTGCTCTTTCTAAAATGGAAACAATATTGGTCATGTGACCCGAAAAGGTGGACAGACTTTGCTCAATCGACTGCTCATCACCGATGTCCGCAAATATTTCTCGAAAGAGGCCAACCCGACTGCCAGCCTCTGCCAGGATTGGTAGGCCAGACTGGGCCATAAGCTGGGCCAGCCCCAGGGTCTTGAGCATAATGGTCTTCCCCCCCGTATTGGGACCGGTAATCAAAAGAGCCTGCAAGTCTGCATCAAAATGCAGGTCATTGGCTACTGCCTGCTCAATCAGGGGATGGCGGACTTGGAGCAGTTGGATGTCTCCTTCCTGAGCTAGGTCAGGAATCTGGCCTCCCTTGGCTCGCATAAAGCTGATTTTGGCTAAGACCAAATCCAAATGACCGATAATCCAAGCATTATTGGCCAAAATGGCTGCATGGGGCCTAAGGAGATTGGACAAGTCCTGCAAGATGCGCAGGCACTCATAACTTTCATCTGCCTTGTAATTGGAGATTAGCTCATTGATAGCCACCAGGGCTCTAGGCTCAATATAGACGGTATTTCCACTGGCTGAAATATCGTGGACCACCCCAGCAAAGCGATTGCGATAGGTATTTTTCACCGGTAAAACCTGGCGACCATTGCGACTGGCCAAGACCTGGTCAGCCAGGAGATGGCCTTGATTTTTTAAAATATCCTGTAAAATCTGGCGGGCTTCGCTCTCCTTCTCCCGAATCTTGCGCCGAATCTTAAGCAAGTCCTCACTAGCAAAATCTTCAATCAAGCCTCGATTGCTAATCGCTTCCAAACTCCCTTGGAGCTGGGGGAAGCTGACCAGATTTTCAAAAAGGCGGTCAAGGCTATGTAGACGAACATTTTCGAGCTCCTCATAAAAATCCTTGAGCCGATGGCTAACAGCTAATACTTGCTTGATTTTCAAGAGCTCCTCGATATTGAGATCAGTCTCAAGTTCCAAGCGCTTGACAGGCCCTGCTATGTCCTTGATGGCCGCCAGAGTAAAATGCGGTTCCTCTATTAAAATCTGCTGCAAGTCCTTGACTTCCAAGAAGGCCTGCTCAATCCTTGAAGCCTGGTTGGCTGGTTGGAGTTGGGCCAATTCTAGTTGGCCCTGCTCGGTTTGTAAATAGGGGCTAAACAAGGCCTTGACCTTGTCAAACTCTAGGGTTGCTAAAATCTTATTGTTCATCATTCTCCTACGAAAAAGAGCAAGAGCCAGGCTCTTACCCAATTATTTTTGTTAGCCAAAGGTCCCTTAAGAGACCTGATGTAAGCGGGGTATGGTTAATAATAAAACGAGCCAGACCACTAGCATTTAGCTGGTCTTGAATCAGGCTCATGGGAATGGTTGCCAAAATCGTCAGGCACATCTGAAGGCTAAAGAGGGCTACTAGGACAGCCAAGATTCCTCCTGTAATATTCAAGCTCGTGGACTCAGTTGAACCCTTGGGAATGAGGTGGATAAAGATTCCCAAAAAGCGGGCCAGACTATAAAAGAAGCTAAAGAGAAGTAGGTAGGCTAGGCCAGCATAAAAAACCTTGTCCAATTGAAAGAGTAGGTTGTTGGGAAAGAAATAGGTGGAGGATCCTTGTGTTGCGCTAGCATAGGGGACCCATAGACTTAAAAAGGAAGCCAGACCTTGGTAAAATTGGCCAGCCAAAAGCATGGAAATAAGGGCCGCCAAGCTGTAATAGACCTGAAGGACCAGACCTCTTGAATAGCCGATATAAAAGGCCCAGGCCAAAATCAGCAATATGAGAATTGAAATCATGCTCTTCCCTCTTTGCTAATAGATTTTCCACGCAAATCGCTCAAGGCCTTCTGCCGCAAGCGGTCCAATTCTTTTTCCTTGTCATCAAACTCGATTTCACGATTGAGCTGGGTGGACAGACTATTGATAGCAAGAAGGATAGCCAGGGTCTCATCATCTGCATTAGGCATACGCTCCTTGATGGCCTGGTATTTTTCCTTGGCCACCTTTTCGACCTCTTCCATAAAAAGATTATCATGTCCTGTAGTCAGGGTTAATGTTTTTTTTCCGAATGTAAACTTATATCGATTCAAATTTGCCATAAAATCACCTCATGATATTATACCAAAAATCCAGATTTTTGTCAGGCCAAAAGAGATAGAGGGGCTAACAAAGTAGGGCTTTCTGCCTATTTTTCCTAGCTTTCTTCCCCTCGACTTAGAACTCTATCCTGCTTTCCTTTTTTCCTGTCCCGATTTCTGTCAGCCCTCAAGATGTCAACTGACCTAGCTGATTTTTTCTAGAGCTGGCCCTTTAAAGCAAAGATGATTTAAGTCAGTCTGGGCTTTTTATGGTACAATAGATAGCATGGACAGTATTAGTTTAAGCCCAGCAAGAGACTTGCTGGAGGCCTTTATTCAGAAACATCAAAAAGACTTGGCCCCTAGTAAAAATCCCTATATGAAGCATTTTTTCAAGCTTCCTGGAGCTAGTGTCAGCGTCTACCAGTCGGGCAAGGTCCTGCTCCAGGGAGCCAAGGCTAGCCATTATGCCCTAGACCTAGGCTATCAAGCAGAGCCACAAGTGGAGCAAGCAAGCAGCCAAAGTCAGGCTCTAGCCCTGATTGGGACGGACGAGGTGGGCAATGGTTCCTACTTTGGCGGTTTGGCCGTCGTTGCTTCCTTTACCCAACCAGACCAGGAGGGCTGGCTGAGAAGTCTGGGGGTAGGGGATTCCAAGACCCTAACTGATCAGAAAATTCGCCAACTGGCCCCCCTTCTAAAGCAGGAAATTCCCCATCAGGCCTTGCTCTTATCACCCAGCAAGTACAATGAGGTAATCGCCTCAGGTTACAATGCCGTTTCCGTCAAGGTGGCCCTGCATAATCAAGCCATCTACCTTCTCCTAGAAAGGGGAGTCCAGCCAGAAAAAATCGTTATTGACGCCTTTACCACGACTAGAAACTACCAGAACTATCTGAAAAAAGAGCGCAATCATTTTCCCAACCCTGTCAGTCTGGAAGAAAAGGCCGAGGGGAAATATCTGGCCGTTGCTGTCAGCTCAATTATCGCTAGAAGCCTCTTTTTGGAAAATCTAGACCAGCTTAGCCAGGATTTGGGCTTTCGTCTGCCTAGCGGGGCTGGTAAAAAAAGTGATCAAATAGCCAGCCAAATCCTGGCTTCCCTAGGAATGGAGGGCCTAGCCCGCAGTGCCAAACTCCACTTTAAAAACACAGAAAAAGCCAAGGCTCTTTTAGAAAGGTAAATCATGAAAAAGTTCAGTTTTAAAAGTTTTATGAAAGAATGGGGGCTCTTCCTCTTCTTTATGGGACTCTTCTTACTCTCTCGCTTCCTCTTTTGGTCACCCGTTCGAGTGGACGGCCACTCTATGGACCCAACCCTGGCCAATGGAGAATATCTCCTCGAATTGCGCCACCTCCCTATCGATCGTTTCGATGTAGTTGTAGCCAAGGAAAAAGATGAGGCTGGCAAGGACAAGCGGATTGTCAAGCGGGTCATCGGTATGCCGGGAGATCAGATTCGCTATGATAACGACCAGCTCTATATCAACGGTAAAAAGACCGACGAGCCTTATCTCGCCGACTATCTGAAAAAATTCAAGGAAGATAAGTTGCAGTCTACCTACTCCTACAACCAATTCTTTAAGGATTTGGCCCAGCAGGCCAATGCTTTCACGCAAAATGCAGAAGGTCAAGCCAGCTTTACCATTGAAGTTCCAGAAGGCGAATACCTCCTTCTAGGAGATGATCGCATCGTCTCCAAGGACAGCCGCCAGGTTGGTACCTTTAAAAAAGACCAAATCGAGGGCGAAACCGTCCTCCGCTTCTGGCCACTCAATAAAATCGGAACCTTTTAAGGAGCAAGGTCTGGCTAGCTAAGCCGAGCCGACCTCCTTTTTTAGCACAAAAAAGAGGACAGTTATGGAATTTTTCTTCTCGGGAACAATCGAGCGGATTATCTTTGAAAACCCCAGCAATTTTTTCCGGATCCTCGTCTTGGACATCCAGGAAACGGATGCGGAGGACTTTACTGACTTTGAAATCATTGTTACTGGCAATATGGCCGAGGTCCTAGAAGGTGAGGACTACCAATTTTGGGGCGAGCTCATCCATCACCCCAAGTATGGGGAACAGCTGAAAATCAGCCGTTATGAAAAGAGCAAGCCTAGTAGCCAGGGCTTGGTCAAGTATTTTTCTAGTGAGCATTTCAAGGGAATTGGGCAAAAGACCGCCCAGAAAATCGTGGACCTCTATGGAGATGAAACTATTGACAAGATTTTGGCTGACCCTGAGCGCCTCAAAAAAATCAAGGGCTTTTCCAAGGCCAAGCGAACCGCCTTTGTAGCCAAGCTAGAGGCTAATTATGGGGCTGAACGTATCCTAGCCAAGCTAGCCGAATACGGCATTCCCAATAAGCTAGCCTTTCAGATTCAGGATTACTATAAGGAAGAGAGCCTCAATATTATCGAGAACAATCCCTACCAGCTAGCCGAGGATATCCAAGGTCTAGGCTTTACCCTGGCCGACCGCCTGGCTGAAAAGTTGGGCATTGCTGCCGACTCCCCCCAGCGTTTCCGAGCTGGCCTTAGCCATTGCTTGCTCCAGCTATCCATGGAAAGAGGCGATACCTTTGTCGAGGCCCGGGATTTACTAGAGGATAGCCTCAGCCTCCTGGAGGAAAGCCGGCAAATCGAGCTGGATCCTGTCCTAGTCGCTGATGAGCTCAGCAACCTTATTGCCGAGGACAAGGTCCAGACCGAGGACAGCCGAATCTTCGATAATTCCCTCTATTTTTCAGAAGAGGGGATTGCCAGCAACCTCCTAAGAATCCTGGCTCAAAAGACCGATTTGGAAGTCAGCCCTCAAAGGATTCAAGAGGTCATTGACCAGGTCCAGACCGAGCTAGGCATCCACTACGACCAGGCCCAAAAACAAGCCGTAGCCCAGGCCCTCACCAACAAGGTCTTCTTTCTAACCGGAGGACCAGGAACGGGGAAAACAACCGTTATTCGGGGTCTGATTGCCAGCTACGCCAAACTCCACAAACTAGACTTAAAAGAGCCTGACCTGCCCATTCTACTGGCTGCACCTACTGGCCGAGCCGCTAGGCGCATGAATGAGCTGACCGGCCTAGCCAGCGCCACCATCCACCGCCATCTAGCCATGACTGGTGATGATGAGGAAGCCCACCTCAGCGACTATCTCGATGCCGACTTAATCATTGTCGATGAATTTTCCATGGTCGATACCTGGCTAGCCAACCAACTTTTGGCTAATATCTCCAGCAAGAGCCAGCTGATTATCGTTGGTGATGCAGACCAGCTCCCTTCTGTCGGCCCTGGCCAGGTCTTGGCCGACCTCCTGACCATTGAGGGCCTGCCCCAGGTCCGATTAGAGAAAATCTATCGCCAAAGCGAGGACTCAACCATTGTCACCCTGGCTAGTCAAATCAAGGCGGGAAACCTGCCCGCTGACTTTAGGGACAAAAAAGCAGACCGCTCTTACTTCGAGGCCGAAAGCCAACATATCCCAGTCATGATTGAAAAGATTATCGCTGCTGCTATCCGCAGTGGCCTGGCTCCATCTGATATTCAGATTCTAGCACCCATGTACCGTGGCGCCGCAGGAATCGACCAACTTAACAAACTGGTCCAAGACCTGGTCAATCCAATCCAAGAAGGACAGCTTCACTTTGAAACAGCCGACAGCCAATACCGGCAAGGGGACCGGCTTATCCATCTGATCAATGACGCCGAAAGAAATGTCTTTAATGGAGATGTCGGAAAAATCACCGACCTCCTACCCGCCAAGTACAGCGACTCCAAGCAAGATGAGCTAATCATTGATTTTGACGGCAATGAGGTTAGCTATCCCCGCAATGAATGGTACAAGATTCGCCTGGCCTATGCCATGAGTATCCATAAGTCCCAGGGGAGCGAATTTCCCGTTATTCTCCTGCCAATCACTTCCAGCAGCCACCGCATGCTCCAGCGCAATCTCATCTACACCGCTATCACCCGGGCCAAGAGCAAGCTAATCCTTCTGGGTCAGTACGAGGCCTTTGACTATGCCGTCAATAATACAGGAACTGGCCGCAAGACCTATCTGGTCCAACGCTTTGCCCAATCAAGGCTGACTAGTCTAGAGGACCACACGCCTTCAATAACTCTTGAAAGCAAGCCCCAGGCCCTGCAAAACCCTGTCCTAACCGCCAATAATCTGGAACAAATCGACCCCATGATTGGGATTCAAAAAGAGGATATCCAGGAAATTTTCGGAAAAACTGGGCAAAATAAAAGCAGTTGACTAGGCCAGAAGCTAAAAAGCTCAACTGCTTTCACCATTTTCAAAAAAGAGGTTAGAGACTTTTGTCTCTAACCTCTTTTACTGGCTCTTTGTCACCCGCTACAGTTGACAAAGAACCGTTTCAATGAATCTTATTCTGCTTTTTTGCGTTTGAAGCTAGCTAGTCCTAATAGGCTGAGGATAGTCAGGCCTGCTAGGGCTGCACCTGAGGTCTTTTGACCTGTTGCTGGCAATCTTCTACTTGCTCTTGGTGGGAAACCATTCTCTCTTTGGTTTCTTGGATCAAGATTTTGTGGGCGAGTCCGGTTAGCTAGGCCTTGGACTACTGATTGGCCTTGACTTGCTTCTGTTGCCTTAAGGGCATTGAGGACAGCTAGTTCTCTTTGATAAACAGCCTCTTTTTGAGCTAAGTCAGCTTGAGCTGCTGCCAGAGCCTTTTGGGCTGCCTCTAGGAGGGCTGGCGCATTTTCTAAGCGGTTGAGGTAGTCTTTGGCATCTTCAACAGCCTGCTTGGCACTGTCCAGAGCGGTTTGAGCTTGGGCAAGTTTGCCTTGGGCTTCTGCAGTTTGAGCCTTAAGGGTATCCAGCTTGGTCTTTTCGTCCTGGGCTTGGACTTGGCTGGCTGCCAGAGTAGCCTTTTTGCCTTCTAAGGTTTTTTGAGCGGTTTCAAGGGCTGCTAATTTGGCCTTTTCATCTGCGGAAGCTGCGTCCTTAGCTTCTTGATAAACCTTGTTATAGTTAGCTTCAGCCTTGGTCAACTCTTCCTTGGCCTTGTCCAAACGGCTTTGAGCTGCTGGTGTTTCATCAATTCCCTTTTGGGCTTCTTCCAAGTTGCGCTTGCTTTGGGCCAGATTTGACTCTGCCTGAGCCAGGGCTGTCCGGGCTGCATCTGCCTCATCTTGGCTGATTGCATTTGGATTTTTAAGGACTGTGCCAAATTTAGACTTGTCTTTGACCTGGCTAGAAGAAGCACCGACATAGTTGATTAGAACTTGGTTGATGGTTCCGTTGCTAGCAAAGGCAACCCCCATATAAGCCCCACTCTTTTGATTATCTAGGGTACCAGTTATCTTTTGGGCAAGAATCCAAGGGTTGGTAGCAGCAGCTTTTTCAAATAGTTGATGCTTAAGAACATCATAGATATTCCGTTTAAGCTCATCCACTGAAATATTTTCCTTAGCGTCCAGACGCTTATAGTCCCAAACTTGGTTGGTGGAGGCTGGTAGGAGACCATAGTTATCTAGGCCGTATTTAGTTCTAGTCTCTGAGTCGACATTAACAGGCCTATTATGAGAAATTCCAGCATCTTGAGAATAGCGTTGTTCTTGGGCTGCCTTAGCTAGGGCTGCTGAATAATCTACCATATTTTGAGTCAGGACAGCCTCAGCTGAGCCAATCTGCTTATGAACCTGGTTGATTAAATCCTGAGTATAGTAGTTGAGCTCCATCAGAACATCTTGCGGTAGATTGTTGATATTATAAACTCTCTTTGTGTCATCTGGGTTGCTGACATAGTTATTGCTATTTTTAAGGGTTTCAGACTCTCTAGTCAGAATTTCACCATTTTCTGGGCTAAGAGCGCTTGAGCCTACCTTAGGCCCATTCATGGCGTCAACATAGGCCTTAGAAAGGCTCAAAGTATTTCTGACCTGGTTGAAACTATTGACAACTGCTTGCTTGGCTGCGACATCTTTTTCAGCTGCGGCTACCGCTTCCTTGGCCTTGGCAATCTTGTCTTGACGCTCTGCATCTGCCTTTTGGGCTGCTGCTAACTCAACTTCCCGTCCTGCAACTCCTGCCTTGGCCGCATCAACTTGAGCCTTGGCTTCTTTGACTGCTGGAGTTTCCAGTTGACCGTCAACTGCTGCTTGGGCTTGGTCCACAGCTGCTTGGGCTGCCTTGACTTCTTCCTGGTCGCTAGCTACTTTTTTATCAGCTTCAGCCACCTTAGCCTCTTGGGCTGTTTGAGCCGCTTGGGCTGTCTGAACAGCTTTTTGAGCTTCTGTTAGGGCCGCCTCTGCTGGTGCTACCTTGGCTTCTGCTGCTGGGATTGCAGCCTTGGCCTTTTCGATATTTTCAGCAGTGGCATTGTTTGAGTCGCTTTGAGCTTGGTTCAAGGCTGCCTGAGCCTTGTCTGCTTGAGCCTTGGCCTCATCTGCCGCTTGCTTACTTGCTTCAACAAGCTTACCTTGCTCTTCTAGGCTAACCGGCGCTGGGCTTTTAGCTACGGGCGCTTGTTCAGCCACTTCATCCGCTTGGACAGTAGTCGCTGCTCCTAGACTTGCTGTAGCAAGCAGGGCAGAACTGGCAATCAGACTGGTTTTTATCTTATTCATAAAAATCCCCTTTTTCAAAAAAATAATACTATCACATATTATAATGGTTTTTTCCTAGCCTTGTCAATCAAAAACCGGCAAGAGAGCTGAAAAAATAGATTTTCTCCACCTGCTCCTTGCTGATAAATCATTGGGAAACCCTGAATAAATAAGTATTTATAATGAAGTTCGGTCTTCTTTCTATAAAGAAGGCTAGTGGTTAATGTAGATTGGTCATGGTCAGACCCAGAAGGCGGATTCCCCGTCCTGGATCACCCAGCTCTGCAAAGAGGTCCCCTGCCAAATCACTCATGACCTTGGAATCAGCTGTGGCCAAGTCCAAGCTCCGTCTTTTGGTTAGGGTCGAAAAGTCAGCATAGCGAATTTTCAAAATCAGGGTCTTGCCTAGCTTTTGATGGCCTTCCAAACTGACCGCTACCTTTTGAGCCAGCAGGTCTAGCTCTTTTTCAATGTCCTCTTCCTTATAAAGGAGCTTGGCATAGGTCCGCTCCTTACCAATAGATTTACGAATCCGGTCGCTCTTGACGGCCGAATTACTTATCCCTCTGGCCTTGCGATAGAGGTCATAGCCAAAGCGACCAAACTGGTCAATCAGGGTCATTTCCGGGATTTGGAGCAGGTCAGCTCCTGTATAGACCTTCATTTCATGCAGTTTCTGGACAGTCTTTTTTCCCACCCCGTAAAATTTAGCAATATCCAGCTTGACCAGGAAGTCTTGGGCTTCTTGGGGTCGAATCACCGTCAAGCCATGGGGCTTTTCATAGTCACTGGCCAGCTTGGCCAAAAATTTATTATAGGAGACGCCTGCCGAGCTAGTCAGACCCAGTTCATTCCAAATATCGTGCTGAATCAGACGGGCTATCTTGACTGCTGATTTGAGTCCGAGTTTATTTTCGGTCACATCCAGATAGGCCTCATCAATACTCAGGGGTTCGATTAAGTCGGTATAGCGCTTGAAAATCTCCCGAATCTCCAAGCCAACCTTTTGGTATTTTTCATAGTTGCCCGAGATAAAAATGGCTTGGGGACAGCGCTCGTAGGCTTCCTTGGAGCTCATGGCTGAATGAACACCGAACTTTCTGGCCTCATAGTTGCAGGTGGAGACTACCCCTCGTCCCCCACTTAGTCTAGGATCCTGGCCGATAATAACAGCCTGACCTTTCAGGCTAGGATTGTCGCGCTCCTCAATAGCCGCAAAAAAGGCATCCATATCAATATGAATGATTTTTCTAGATGTATCATTGATAAGGGGAAAGATGAGCATCTCTTTTGCAGCCTTTCTAAGGAAATTTTCTATTTTTATTATACTCTTTTTCTGCTTTTTTAGGGGGGATTTTCTCCTGCCTAAAAATATAGTACAAAATACTTGACATTTTGAAACTGTATTATAAAAGAAAATCCTCAACTTGTCAGAAAGCTTTTGTGGAAACGGTTTCTGTATGTTATACTGTAAATATAAATGTAACAGTTGCTTGTTACTAGAAAGATTTAAGAGGATTTAAGATGGTTGTTAAAACTGTTGTCGAAGCACAAGATATTTTTGACAAGGCTTGGGAAGGTTTTAAGGGAGATGACTGGAGAGAAAAAGCCAGTGTTTCTCGCTTTGTTCAAGCCAACTACACTCCTTATGATGGAGACGAAAGTTTCCTAGCAGGTCCTACTGAACGCTCACTTCACATTAAGAAAATTATTGAGGAAACAAAAGCTCATTATGAAGAAACTCGTTTCCCAATGGATACAGACCGCGTAGCATCTATCGCTGACATTCCTGCCGGCTATATCGACAAGGATAACGAAGTGATTTTCGGTCTTCAAAACTCTGAGCTCTTCCGCCTCAGCTTTATGCCTAAGGGTGGAATCCGCATGGCTGAAACTACTTTGAAGGAAAATGGCTATGAGCCAGACGCTAAATTGCATGAAATCTTTACTAAGTATGCAACTACCGTAAACGATGGTATCTTTAGAGCCTACACTTCAAACATCCGTCGTGCCCGCCACGCCCACACTGTAACTGGGCTACCTGATGCTTACTCTCGTGGTCGGATTATCGGGGTTTACGCTCGTCTAGCCCTTTATGGAGCTGACTACCTGATGGCTGAAAAGGTGAGAGACTGGAATGCCTTAACCGAAATCGACGAAGAAACTATCCGTCTGCGTGAAGAAATCAACCTCCAACACCAAGCCCTGGCTGAAGTGGTTAAGTTGGGTGACCTTTACGGAGTGGATGTTCGCCGTCCAGCCTTTGATACTAAAGAAGCCATCCAATGGACCAACATTGCCTTTATGGCAACTGCTCGGGTTATCAACGGAGCTGCAACCTCTCTTGGTCGGGTGCCAATCGTTCTAGATATCTACGCTGAACGTGACCTTGCTCGCGGCACCTATACTGAAAGCGAAATCCAAGAATTTGTTGACGACTTCGTTTTGAAACTCCGTACTGTGAAATTTGCTCGTACCAAGGCTTATGACCAACTTTACTCAGGAGACCCAACCTTTATCACAACATCTATGGCTGGTATGGGAGCTGATGGTCGTCACCGGGTTACCAAGATGGACTACCGTTTCCTCAACACCCTTGACAATGTTGGTAACTCACCAGAGCCTAACTTGACTGTCCTTTGGACTGACCAGTTGCCATATGCCTTCCGTCACTACTGCATGCACATGAGCCACAAGCACTCTTCTATCCAATACGAAGGGGTGACTACTATGGCCAAGGACGGTTACGGTGAAATGAGCTGTATCTCCTGCTGTGTGTCTCCACTAGACCCAGAAAATGAGGACCAACGCCACAATATCCAATACTTCGGTGCTCGGGTAAACGTGCTTAAAGCCCTTCTGACAGGTCTTAACGGTGGATATGACGATGTCCACAAGGACTACAAGGTCTTTGATATTGATCCTATCCGTGATGAAGTGCTGGAATTTGAATCTGTAAAAGAAAACTTTGAAAAATCCCTTGACTGGTTGACCGATACCTATGTAGATGCCCTCAACATCATCCACTACATGACTGATAAGTACAACTACGAGGCAGCCCAAATGGCCTTCCTGCCAACTCACCACCGGGCCAACATGGGATTTGGTATCTGTGGTTTTGCCAATACAGTTGATACCCTGTCAGCTATCAAGTATGCGACTGTTAAACCAATCCGTGACGAAGATGGCTACATCTACGACTACGAAACTATTGGTGACTACCCTCGTTGGGGTGAAGATGACCCTCGCTCAAACGAATTGGCTGAATGGTTGATTGAGGCTTATACTACTCGTTTGCGTAGCCACAAGCTCTACAAGAACGCTGAAGCGACTGTATCACTTTTGACCATCACTTCAAACGTAGCCTACTCTAAACAAACTGGTAATTCACCAGTTCACCGTGGAGTTTACCTCAATGAAGATGGTACAGTTAATACTAGTCAACTAGAGTTCTTCTCACCAGGAGCTAACCCATCTAACAAGGCAAAAGGTGGCTGGTTGCAAAACCTGAACTCTCTAGCAAGTCTTGATTTTGGTTACGCTGCTGACGGTATCTCACTGACTACCCAAGTATCCCCTCGGGCCCTTGGTAAGACTCGGGAAGAGCAAGTCGACAACCTGGTAACTATTCTGGACGGTTACTTTGAAAATGGTGGCCAACACGTCAACCTAAACGTAATGGACCTCCAAGACGTTTACGAAAAGATTATGGCTGGTGAGGACGTTATCGTTCGTATCTCTGGCTACTGTGTCAACACCAAGTACCTAACACCAGAACAAAAAACAGAATTAACCCAACGTGTCTTCCACGAAGTCCTTTCAATGGATGATGCACTATCATAATCAATCAAAAACAAGTTATCAGCATTGCTGATAACTTGTTTTATTTAATGAACTTCAATGCTTACTTATCTGGCTGAATGGCTAATTCTTTGATATAGTTCAGCCCCCAGTCCTCAATCTCATCTAAGACCGACTGAAAGCTATGTCCAATCTCTGTCAAGCTATACTCTACCCTCGGTGGGACCTCGGCATAAACCTTTCTCTGAACAATCTTATCTTTCTCTAGTTGTCGCAAATACCTAGTCAAAATAGTCTGAGTGATCCCCGGCAACAATCGTTGTAGTTCATTAAACCTCTTCGTTCCTGTGCTTAATTGGTAAATGATAACCAAAGGCCACTTGCCTGTTAGAACCTTTTGAGTCGTTGCAAAGGGACAAATTCCATATTCACTTACTTTATTTGACATTTTTTCTCCTTATTTGAATGCATTACTATCGTTTTTGATACTTACTAACAAAAAAAAGCGTACTTGTTCTTTTTTTCCTAGTTGCTATAATTGTATCATAAATAAAAAATTTTTGGAGGAATTTTCTCATGTCAACAAACTTGGATATTTTTAACCAATATAACAATTCTCTTATTGCTGGTGATTTCGATGGTGTTTTTGCAACTATGGCAGACGACATCATTTGGCACCAGCCTGGTCATCATGTACTATCAGGAACAATAGTCGGAAAAAAAGACCTTAGTCCTCATCTAGGGGGCTTCGCAGCAAAAACCAACGGTAGCTTTAAAGTTATTACAAATTGGGTGTCTGAAAATCAAGATTTGGTTGCCGCAAATGTTACCTTTGTGGGAACACGCGCAGACGGTAAAGAACTAGATATGAATGGTATTGATTTGTTTCGTATAGAAGATGGGAAAATCAAAGAAGTTTGGCTCTTCTCTTCTTTCCAAGATATTGAAGATGAATTTTGGAATGGAGCTAGCTAATCTCAACTCTCCTAAAAGCTCTGTTAGTTAACGACTAGCAGGCTTTTCTCTTATCCTGATTTTTGGTATAATAAAATTCAATACAGATAAAGGATTAGACCATGACTGAACGGACCCATATAGATCGTGTGATTGATGTTGCCATGCTAGCAGGGACCCTGCTTATTCAGAGCGGATCGGAAATTTACCGGGTAGAAGATACCATGATTCGGATTGCCCATTCCCAAGGGATTATGGATCTCAACGTCCTAGCCATGCCGGCTGCCCTCTTTGTCTCTCTAGAGCAGACCAACCTGTCGCGCATGAAACGGATTTTATCTTCCTCTTATAATATCGAGAAGGTCTGCGATGTCAATCAGATTTCCCGCCAGTTGGCTAGTGGCGAGCTCAACCTAGAAGAAGCCTATCAAGAGCTCCAACTATTGAAAGAAAAGCCCCTGCCCTATAAGCCCTTGGAAACTCTGCTAGCGGCTACGGTGGCTGCTCCCTTCTTTACTTTGATGTTCGGGGGCAACCTGGCCGATGCAATCGGGGCCATCATTGCTACCTTTTGGGGCTTTCTCCTCTATATCTTTATGGAGAAAAATGTGAAAATCCCCTTTGTTTCAGCCTTTTCAGGAGCCTTTTGCTTCACCCTTATCGGCTTTTTATGGTCACGCTTTTCGGGTTTTACTACCCACATGGACTGGATTATGGCTGGCTGTGTCATGCCCTTTGTTCCCGGAATCGCTCTGACCAACGCCATCCGGGACCTGATGACCAACCACCTCAATACGGGTATGAGTAAGCTCTTTGAATCCCTCTTGATTATCTTTGCTCTAGGGGCTGGAACGACCCTCGCTATCCTTATTATGAATCAACTCTTATCATGATTATTACCTTTTTACTTCAAGCTATCGCTAGCTACATCGCCATCATGGCCTTCTTGATTGTCCTTAATATCCAAAAGCAGATGCTGGTCCCCAGCGCCTGTGTCGGCATGATTACCTGGCTGATTTACTTTTTCCTTAAGGAACCGACCAATACAGTCCTAGCAACCTTTATCGCGGCTGTCATCGGCTCCTCGATTAGTCAGATTGTCAGTATCAAGCTAAGGACTCCGACCATCGTCTTTGCCATCGCCATTCTCTCCCCCCTGGTGCCTGGCTATCTGTCCTATCGGACTACTACTCTCTTTGTCAATGGTAATTACAGTCAGGCCATCATTTCAGCAACTCTGGTCATCATCTTGGCCCTGGCCGTATCGATTGGTATGGCTAGTGGGGCCATTGTCCTGAGAATCTATCGTTATATGAAAAAACAACGACGATATAAACTGAAAGGATGACTGGTGGGACTTGTTTATCCTGCTTAATAAAATTTTTGGCCTCCTCCTAATAGAGGCTTTTTTAGCTCTTTTATCTTTAAATATGGTAAAATAGATTTTGCCAAGATACTCTTAACAATCAAACTAAATAAAAGAGGTTTTATGATGATTATCGGAATTGATAAAATTGGTTTTGCAACCAGTAACTATGTATTGAAATTAAAGGATTTGGCCCAGGCTAGGCAGACAGATCCTGATAAACTAAGCAAGGGACTGCTACTCAAGGAGTTGAGTATTGCTCCAGTTACCGAAGATATTATCACACTGGGAGCTAGCGCTGCCGAATCTATCTTAAGCCAGGAGGACAAGGACCAGATTGATATGGTGATTGTAGCTACCGAGTCCGCTATCGACCAGAGCAAGGCTGCCTCCGTCTTTATCCATGGTCTCCTAGGTATCCAGCCCTTTGCTCGGAGTTTCGAGATTAAGGAGGCCTGCTATGGGGCAACGGCTGCTCTGGACTATGCCCGACTCCATCTGGAAAAACGGCCCGACTCCAAGGTTCTGGTAATTGCTAGCGACATTGCCAAGTATGGGATTGGAACACCGGGTGAGCCGACCCAGGGGGCGGGCTCTATTGCCATGCTAGTGACCGCTAACCCGCGTATCCTGACTTTCAATGATGATAATGTAGCTCAAACTCGCGATGTCATGGATTTTTGGCGTCCCAACTACTCCAGCACTCCCTTTGTCAATGGCCTCTACTCTACCCAGCAGTATCTGGACTGTTTAAAGACCAGCTGGACCGAATATCAGAAACGCTCTGGCCTCAGCCTCAAAGACTTTGCCGCAGTCAACTTTCATCTGCCCTATCCTAAATTAGCCCTCAAGGGCCTCAAGCAAATCATGGATAAGAGCCTAGAGCCTGCTAAAAGGGAGGAATTGACCCAAAACTTTAACCAGTCTATCATCTATAGCCAAAAGGTGGGAAATATCTATACCGGCTCTCTCTACCTGGGCCTACTCTCCCTCTTGGAAAATAGTCCCCAGCTCAAGGCTGGAGATCGAATCGCTCTCTTTAGCTATGGTAGTGGAGCTGTTTCAGAGATTTTTAGTATGAATCTGGTTGAGAACTTTAGGCAAGAACTTAAGACCAACCGACTGGAGGAGCTGGACCAAAGAGAGAGCCTTTCGGTGGCTGACTATGAGAGGATTTTCTTTGAGGAAATCCAGCTAGACGAGACTGGCTCGGCTAGCCTAGCAGGCTATGACCAGCAAAACTTTGCTCTGACTGGTGTCAACCAGCACCAACGCCAATACAGTAAGGTAAAAAAAGAAGCATGAAAGTAAACTGGACTGGATTTTCCAAAAAAACGCGACTGGAAAGACTGGATTTTTTAGCCCAAAAAGGTCTTCTTTCCAAGGAAAAAGAAGAGTTCTTGGCTAAGAATGAAACCCTACCCCTAAATGTGGCCGAGCAAATGGCAGAAAACACCCTGGCTAGTCTAGCCCTGCCCTATGCCCTCGTGCCAGACTTTCTGGTGAATGGTCAGACCTACCAAGTCCCCTTTGTCACAGAAGAGCCCTCGGTAGTCGCCGCAGCTAGCTTTGCTGCCAAGATTATCAAACGCTCTGGTGGTTTTAATAGTCTGGTTCATGAGCGACAAATGATTGGTCAGGTAGCCCTCTATCAGGTCCCTGACCAGCTAGAGGCCCGAAAGAAGATTTTATCGGCCCAAGCAGAGCTACTAGACCTAGCTAATGCTGCCTATCCGTCTATCCTCAAGCGGGGGGGCGGAGCCCGTTCGCTTTGGGTGGAAAGCAAGGAAGACTTCTTGCTGGTCTATTTGAGCTTGGATAGTCAGGAGGCCATGGGAGCCAATATGCTCAATACCATGCTAGAGGCCCTGAGTCCCGAGCTAGAGCGACTAAGCCAAGGCCAGTCCCTGATGGCTATCCTGTCCAACTATGCTACCAATAGCCTAGTGACAGCTACTTGTGAGGTCGACCTGCGCTATCTGAGCCGCAACAAGGAAGAAGCCCAGGAGATTGCCCAGAAAATGGAGTTGGCTAGTCGCCTAGCCCAAATCGATCCCTATCGGGCCAGCACCCACAACAAGGGAATCTTTAATGGAATTGATGCCCTGGTACTTGCGACCGGTAATGACTGGCGGGCCATTGAGGCGGGAGCCCATACCTATGCTGCCCGTAGTGGCCAGTATCGGGGGCTGAGCAAGTGGACCTTGGACCCAGACCAAAGAAAACTAAGGGGAGAGTTGACCCTCCCCATGCCTATTGCTAGCAAGGGAGGTTCTATCGGCCTCAATCCAACTGTCGAGGCCAGCTTTGAACTTCTGGGCCAACCCCAGGCTAGGGAACTAGCTTCCATCATAGTGGCAGTCGGTCTGGCCCAAAATTTTGCTGCCCTCAAGGCTCTGGTAACTACTGGAATCCAGGCCGGCCACATGAAGCTTCAGGCTAAGTCCTTGGCCCTACAGGCAGGTGCCCAGCAAGAAGAAATCGCCCCCCTAGTTAAAGAGCTGATTGCCGGCAAGAACTTTAATCTGCAAGCAGCCAAGGAGAACCTAGAAAAACTTCGTGAAAAATAAGACTTGGAAAAACTAAGAAAACTAGCTCCTTATCACCTATCGTGGAGGGCAAAAAGCTAGTTTCAAGGGACTCCTACTTTCAAAATAAGCAAAAATCAGCTATTCAAAATAATGAATAGCTGATTTTTCGCTTGTATTTGAGATTGGCTGGAAAGGCAAAAGACAAGCTAAAGACCGACCGCAAGTTTTCTTATTTTTTATAGCAAAAAACTCTTAGTAGGACCAACTGATGCTGGCTCTCTAAGAGTTTTCTTGTTTATTTTGGTAAAAATTACTCTGTCTCTAATCGCTAGAAGCATCTATTTTTATTCCTTTTCTTCCAACTGGCCCTGGGCCTGCCTGAGTCGGCCATAGAGTAAGTAGGGGACATTTCTTAAATCAGCTAGATTTTGGCAGTTGAGAGCACACATCAGCAATCTAAGGTCTGCCTTCCAGCCCTCCACAATCTCAATCGCTTCTTCCAAGGAATGGCTCTCTACTAAGTCCAGCATGGTCCGAGAAAGGCCGACAGCTCTTGCTCCCAAGACTAGGGCCTTAACCATATCCAGAGGGTGTCTGACTCCTCCACTAGCCAAGACTTCTAGCTTGTCTAGAAGGGGCTGGGCCTGCAAGAGAGCTTGTAAAGTAGACTGGCCCCACTGATCTAGATAGGTTCGGGAGCCACTGCGCCGATTTTCAATATAGGAAAAACTAGTCCCCCCTCGGCCGGACAAATCGACCGTTCTAATGCCTAGCTGATAGGCCCGCTCCATACTCCTTTTATCCATGCCGAAGCCAACTTCTTTTAGAATCAAGGGACAGGGCAAGTTTTGGACGTAGCTAGCTAGATGAGCTGGCCAGTGCTTAAATTTTCGCTCTCCTTCGGGCATGAGCAACTCCTGCATCACATTGACATGGACCTGTAAAAAGAGAGGATCTACTGCTTCAATGGTCGCTTGAGCAGCCTCTAGGGGCTTGTCTAAGCCGATATTGGTCGCCAAGAGTAGCTGGGGCTGGCTCTTGCGAGATGGATAGGAGTCATCCTGGGGATTTTTTAGGGCTGCACTATAAGAGCCGGTCACAAATAAGAGGCCACAGGCCTCTGCTAGTTGGGCTAATTTTTGGTTGATGGCCTTGCCCTTCTGGCTCCCTCCGGTCATGGCATTGATGTAAAAGGGAAAGTCCCATTTACGACCAGCAAAGAAGGTCGATAGGTCAATCTCCTCTAAATCATAGGCCGGCAGAGAACTATGTATCAACTCCATATCATCAAAGCTGTTATAAAATTCTGGCTGGTCTAGGGCATACTTAATGTGGTCGTCTTTCCTATTTTCAGTCATGCTGGCCCATCCTTTCTCGGTAAATTAGGTCAATATCTGCATCCTGCCACAGCTCTAGCAAGGTCTGGCTGGCCTGGTCATCAAAGGCTAAAGCAATTCCGCAGTCCCCTCCGCCAGCTCCACTGCTTTTGGCTAGGGCATCCAGATTTCGACTAGCCTCCATCAATTTTTCCAACTTAGGATGGCCAATGGCTGGATGAAGGCTAGCTAAGCAAGTTGCATTTTCAGTCAGAGCTGCTTTTAAGGCTGGCTTATCCCCCTTTATCAGGGCCTGCTCCGCTTTTAGCACTGCCTGCTGGCTGGCTGATAAGAAACTAGGGCTAATAGCCTCCTGGACCTGGTCGATTAAATCCTTGGAGATAGCCGGCTCCTTGGTCCAACCAACCAGAAAATCAAAGGTAAGGGCTGGATGAATCCTCCGAATCTGATAGCCCCAATCCGCTCTTAAGACCTCATCAAAAGAAGCCTGCTTAATCTTTTCTCTCAAACTTTGGCGGTCAAAGGACTGGTAATAAATCAAGTCCTCATAGGCAATGCAGGCCAAGTCCCCCATAGACCCATTATCTCCTCTTTTTAGAAGCAGATAGGCTCCCAGTTTAAACAAGATGTCGGGCTCTAACTCAAGATTATAGAAACTAGCCACAGCTCTTAGGGTCAAAATCAGGACACTGCCACTGGAGCCCAGCCCCAATTTTTTGCCCTCTTTTTCCATGGCTCCCAGAATCTCTAATTTAAAGGGTTCCGGGCTTAGACCTTGCTGGGTCAGATAAACATTCATAAGCTGAATGGCCTCTTGGATAAGGGCATAGGCTGGATCAAAAGCTAGACTAGCCTGGTGTTTAAAGAGGCTGGAGGCCAGTTGGTAGTCAGAAGCTGGCTCAATTTTAGCCCTCATATAAATAGGGATGTTCTTGATAATGGCTCCTTGATGGGGGCTTAAAATAGCGTATTCCCCAGCCCAGTAGAGCTTGCCACAGCTCTTAACTTCTTTTTTAGTCCTCATAGGGCAAATCCTTAGTTTTGGAGACAATCAGCCTGTACTTTTTTTCAAAAAGACTGACCAGATGATCCAGATCCTTTTCTAGACAGAGGACCTTGACATTGGGACCAGCGTCCATAGTGAAGTAGCAGGACTCGCCTGCAGCCCTGAGGCTTCTGACAAAGTCCATAGCCTCCCTGGTTTCAGCGGTCAAATAGCTAAAGGGAGGATTGGCCGTCTCAGTAGTCGAGTGCATCATCAAGGCATTGCTCTCGGTCAACTCGCCCACCTTGGCAAAGTCATTATCCTTGAGATAGGTCAACATCTGCTGGTAGTCCTTCTGGGACTGCTCTACCCAGTCGGCAAAGTTGGTGGAGGTCTCAGCGCAACGCTTCATTCCCTCACGACTAGAGACCGTCTTTCTTTGGTCATGCAAAACCAGCATAATCATGGCTAGCTTGAGTTGGGTTGAAACAGGATAGACCTCTCCGCTATCCTTGTCCCAGGCTGTCAAGGGACCATAAAAACTACGGGCCGAAGAGCCCGAAGCATACTTGGCTTTTTGGGCCAAGTCTCTAGTCCCCAAATGCTTACCAAAAAACTCACTGCTGGCCTTAACTAGGGCTGATAGGCCGCTGGAGCTAGAAGAAAGACCAGCGGCGGTCGGCATATTATTGGTCGTATCAATCCTGACAAAGCCTGCCCCTGCTGGCCGAAAGAGATCCAAGACCCTACTGGCCTTGGCGTGTTCTGCCTCATTTTGCAGGACGCCATTGATGTAAAATTCATCCTGCTTGCTGGCTTCCCCCAGGGGACTGATGGAGGTCTCGGTATACATATTTTCTAGAGTTAGAGAAATACTACTGGTCGCCGGCACCATATTCTTGGCATCCTGCTTGCCCCAGTATTTAATAATGGCAATATTGGCGTAAGATTTCACTCTTACAGGCTTTCGATCCATGTGTTGATAGCCCCTTTCTCTCTTAATAATAAAGCCAAACTTTCAGCTTCTGCTTTCTCCCTCACCAGGGCAATCACGCAACCTCCCAGGCCGCCCCCACTCATCTTGGCTCCCAGAGCTCCATTTTCCAGAGCTTGCTCAACCAAGCTATCAGCCTTGGGACAGCTCACACCCAACTGGGCCAATTTTTGGTGGGCCCTAGTCATGGCCTGCCCCAGCGTTATCAAATCTTTGATGGAGATGGCCCTTTCGACAATCTTGGTCAAATTTCCCAGCTCCTGAAGCAGGGGCAGGGCCTTCTGACCCAGTCTTTCAACCTGTTGAATGGCCTCTCTGGTATGACCATGAATTCCTGTATCTGCAATCAGCAAATAGGCTGATAAGTCTAGGTCTATCTCTGAAAAACCAAAGTTTCTGATAAACTTAATGGCTACATCACTCAGGCAGGTCTTGGCATCTAGACCACTAGGATTCATGTGGGCAATCATCTCCGCTCGATTAGCTAAAATCTCCAGAGTTTGGGCGTCCAATTCTTGGTCATAGTAGTCAAAGACAGCCCGAATAGCTGCAATACTAACAGCGGCAGAAGAGCCCATGCCCCGCTTTTCAGGGACCATGGACTTGACCTGGCAGCGAATCTTGGCCTCCTCAATACCCAGATGTTCCAGGCAGGCAAAAACAGCCATGGACAGGGTATCCTCGGCATAGAGACGCCAAACCTTATCGGCAGGCAGGACCTGGCAGGTCACTTCGATATTGTTAAGGGGTAGGGCCAAGGCCGGATAGCCATAGACCACCGAATGCTCCCCGATTAAAATAATTTTACTATGTGCCTTACCGACACCTATTTCTTTGGTCATCTTCTTTCTCGATTACTTCTTTTCACTTTATATTTTAATATAAATTTTGGAAAAAAGCGATTTTTGTATCTATTTCCAGCAAAAAAGGGGACCAGAACAAGAACTAGTCTCCTCAGAAAATAGTCCTGCTCCACTCCCCTTGATTTAGTTAGACGCAAACCTGTTTACAATTCTTTTTTTATCAAATCCATCAGCTGATTGCGGTCCACAATCCACTCTTCTCGTTCATCTTTTTCATAGGTCCGGTTGGATAAAAAGATTGCTGCTTTTTCTTCCTTGCGGTTATACATAAGAAAGGTGCCGGTATATCCCGTATGGTCCAGCCAATCCTGGTCTAAATTCCAGGCCAGACTTCTGGTCTTGCCAGCTAGCAGACTATAATTTTGAGCCAAATCTGCCGCAAAATCATCCTTCAAATAGTGGTCCAAAAAGAGCTCGAGATCAGCTAGACTAGAAAAGAGACCTGCACTGCCCGTATGGGGACCTAAAACTTGGGCCTTGGGGTCATGGACCATTCCTGACTGGCCTCCTCTGCTAGTCGGGACTGCTCCCTCTACTGGCCCAAAGCAGGTTTCCTTTAATTGCCAGTTTCTAAAAATTTCCTGCTCTAAAATCTGGTCCAAATCTTCCCCATAGATTTCCTCCAGCATAAAGCCCAGCAAAAGAAAGTTGACATCTGTATAGCGAAAGGACTTATCCTCTTCTAGCTCAAGCTGGTTAAGGGCCTGCCTTAATTGGTCCTGATTGAGCTGACTCCTATTTTTAATAAAGGGGTTGAGGCCCGATGTATGGGTCAATAACTGCCTAAGGCTAGTCTCCTCATGCACAAAGGCTGGATAATAGTATTTGAGGCTCTGGTCCAGCTCTAGCTCTCCCTTTTTGATGAGAAGAATAACCAGGCTACCAACACCCAGCACCTTACTGACACTGGCCAAGTCATAAATCAAGCCTGGCCTGGTCGCTAGATTTTGCTCAGGGTGACTCAGACCCAGATAAAATTCTTGCCACCGGCCCTTACGATAGAGGGCGAGACTGGCCCCTGGATAGATCTGATTGGCCAACTGGTCCTCTATCTTGGCTAGAATAGAATCGATGCTCATAGGGCTTCAAACCACAGCTCAATCTGGCTCGGATCGGCAACTAAGAAGAACTTCTTAGATTTAGGTAGGAAATACTGGTCTGGCTTGAGCCGGACTGCTAAGTCAGCCACCTCAAAATCGGCCAGCTGAAACTTGAGCATGGACAAGTCCCAGACAAAATCCGACGTAGTCAAGTCAGCTCCTTGAGCCTCCTTAAAGTCCAAGAGGTCTGTTGTTCCCAGGAGCTTCTGGTAAAAGCTCTGACTTTCCTGGACTTGAGGGACACAAATTTCAATCTTTTCCAGCTCAAACTGACTCAGGCCTTGAAAATCAGCTGCTTTTTTAAAACTTGGTCGCTCACTTAAGGGCTTTAAGTCTAGATAGCTAGCTTCTGCATGCAGCAAAAAAGTATCTCCTTCTGGTGATTGAAGCGAGAAGGCATAGCCCTTAGGACCTTGGTAGAGTTCATAGTCTCCTGCTAAATCCGCCAAGAGACTCTCGACTTCGCTGGCCTCGGCCACCCTAAAAATAATTCGTCCTAGTTTTTTGGTTCCTTCCACCTTGCGAGCCCTAGTACTAGGTACTTCCTCTAAGAGGAGGCGTTCTGTCTTTGTTTGGTCTCCTAGACTGGCAGTTGCCCCTTCTTCTAGCAGATTCTTCATGCCCAGACTTTCAAGATAGAACTTTAAATTCCGGTTGCGATTATTTACTCTTACTACTGGTATCGTTTGAATCATTTGATTTTTTTTACCCATAATTTCCTCCAAGCCTTTCTATTTTAAAAAATTTTTGAGAATTTTACAAATAATTATACGCAGAATAAAAAAATGTTTGCTGAAATTCATACAAACATTTTTTTACATCATATTCCATCTAGTCGGTAGATAGGCAAGTAAGATTAAAAGGTGGCTAATAAATGGTTTCAGCCAGGACCAAACTACGCTTGGAGGCCAACTCATATTGAAGATAGGCCTGATAGGTCCCCGGGGCAATGATTCCCTGGGGATCGACAATATCTGTCCCGGCCCGGCCCAAAATGGAATCAGCCAGAAGGACACAGTTGGTCGATAGGACAAAGTAGGTCTTGAAACGGCTATCCTTAAACTTATAAATCTCCGCTTCCAAATCCTTTTTGAGATGGTAGGGATAGATGGGCTTACCGTCCTTAAGCCGACTAGAGGGCTCCCAGGGGTAGGTCAAGTCATCCAGCTCGGCCAGACGCTCCCTTATAGCCTGGTCCTGCTCCTTGGTCAGCTGGAGTTGATAGACAAAGAGGGTCTTTTGACTCTCTTTCTTACAAAGGTCGATATAGGCCTCACGCTCCACCTTAAAGAGGACTCCGTCTCCCACCATACCAAACAAGCGTTCTGAAAAAGGGTCATAATTACCATAGGAAATGACCTGACCTTGGTAGCAAATATCAACATGGCCCAGGGCCCCGAAAAAGTTGGTCTGGGAGGTATGGATAAAGACCTCCATGGAGCTAAAACCTTCTTTCGCTTCCTCTGGCCAAGACTTGTCTTGAAGGGACTCTGCTAGATCTGCCTGCTCTTTTCGTCCCTGCAAAAAACGATTAAACTGATTGAGTCGCTCAGCCGGTACAAAGGCTGCAATGACAATGGGCAAGCTGATTCTGGTCCGCCGTTTCAGAGTATGGCGGTCCTCATCATTATCAAAGAAAAAACCATCTCTGAGATTGGACAGGCCCAGTGAGATCAGATAAAAACCTAAAAAAACGAATTGGAGGTCCCGATCTGCACTGGGGGCAATAATAGTCGAAAGGCCCAAGACCGTATAAATAAGAGTATCTAAAAGGAAACGAAAACCTCCCTTGATTTTATTCTGGCGAAAGAGGAAGTAGGTTACCCCATAGATAAAAGCCATAAAGAGCTGGTAGAGCCCTAAGATCAAAAGGATGGTATGGAGGGGGAGGCTGGTATAGTCATTGAGCAAATCCAAACCTAGACCGATTAAGAGTCGCCAAAAAGCCGCCAAACTAGACACTTCCTTACGCCTAAGGACAAAGCGGAAGAAAAGGTCTGAGAGTCCTGTCCCCATTAGATAAAGACTTAAAAAACTAATCCCTAAACGGGCTACTAAATTTCCATTCCATAGGACAATAGCCCCTAAAATCAGGGCGACAAGGCCAAAGAGAATGGTCCGCCGCCGACTGACGGCCCTTAATTTTTCCTGCATGGCTCACTCCTAAGAAAAAAGAGGGGGCTTTCCCCCCTTGCCGCCCCTAAGCTCAAGAGCCAGGCTGACTAGACAAGCCAGCCTGCTCTTAAAGTACCTAGGGGGCAGATAGCGAAAGAGGCTGAGACCAAAGTCCCCAACCTCTCACATATATTCCTAATCTGTAAAAGACCCGCTAACCTTTTGAAGTTTAGCTCTGCCTTTTCAAGAAAGACTGCTAGCAGCAAAAGAGATCTTCTATTCTTACGGAAAATCAAGCTTATCCGTAGATAAATTTATAAAGGGCAACTGCAATAATTGCTGCCATAATCGGTGTCACAACCGGCACCCATGAATACCACCATTTTGAATCACCCTTGGCTGGTCCAAGGAAAGAAGTAGGTAGGATAAAGTGCAGGAAGCGAGGAGCCAAGTCACGCGCTGGGTTGAGGGCTGGTCCAGTAGGTCCACCCAAGGAAGTAACCAGAGCCATAACCAAGAAACCAAGAGCCATATGGGCAACCGCAGAACCTGCTGAAGTGACAGATGCCAACTGAGCCTTGACTTGGAGACTGTTAAAGTCAATTGCTTGACCTGTTTGGCTGACCTGCTGTTTAGCAAATTGAACAGCCTCTGCACCAAAGAAATGTTTGGTCATTACAATCGCTGCAAAGAAGAGGACAAAGGAACCGATAAACTCATTGATAACCCCATTTAACAAGGCAGCATTACGGCTTTCTTTCTTACCATCGTCCACACTTACAATCGTTGAGAAGGTTCCCAAGATAGCATTTGAGTCCGTTGTTTGCAAGTAGTAAGGACGGTGGCTCAGAGTCACCAAGAATTGTCCCGCAAAAGCTCCAAGTAATTGAGCTAGAATGTAGGGAGCAACCTGCGCCCAAGGGAAGTAGCCACTAACCGCAAGACCCAGGGTAAAGGCTGGATTAATGTGGTTACCTGAAACATTTCCAAACATCAAGGCTGGAATCATAACCCCCATACCGTAACCAACTGCAATTACCAGCCAGCCACTTTGATGACCTTTTGTTCCTTTCAATTCAACATTGGCAACTGCCCCATTTCCCAAAATAATCAGGAAGGCTGTTCCAAGAAATTCTGTGATATATTTCACAGCCCATGTGAATTCCATGTATCTATTCTCCTTAAAAAATTTTTAGACAAAGACTATTTTATCAAGTATAATGGAGAATGTAAAGGTCCTTTCCCTATAAATTTGAAAAAAGAGGTAAAAAATATGCGTTATAACCAGTATAGTTATACAAAAGTCTCTGATGAAACCATGCTGGCCGAGCTAGCTAGCTTGGGATTTATTTTTGACCAGCAGGCCAGTGACAAGGATAATTTGCGGAACTTTCTTGACTGGGCCTCTCCCTCCTATCAAGAAATCGACTACCTCCTAAAAAGTTGGCTGGCAGATTCCGAGACTAATTTACTGGCCTTCTTTCAGTCAGACCAAGCCTTAAGCCAGGAGATTTTCACCATGGTCGCCCTCCAAATCTTAGAGTTTGTTCCCTTTGTTGACTTTGAAGAGCTCCAAGACTTTTGCCAGCAAATTAAGTTTCCTATCTGCTATGGACGGCTACTAGAAAACCTCTACCAGCTCCTTAACTGCCGGACCAAGAGCGGGAATTTGCTGATTGATAAGCTTGTTAGCGAAGGGCTCATCCCTGAAAATCAGGATTATCATTTCTTTAATGGCAAAAGCTTAGCGACTTTTTCTAGCCATGATGTCATTCGTGAGGTGGTCTATGTAGAAACCAGGGTAGATACAGATAAAGACGGCCTGCCCGATCTGGTCAAGGTCTCCCTTATCCGCCCCCGTTATGAAGGAAAAATCCCCGCAGTCATGACTGCCAGCCCCTACCACCAAGGGACCAACGATAAGGCCAGCGACCAGGCCCTCCACAATATGAACGTGGACTTACTTAAGAAAACTCCCCATCAAATTGAGGTCAAAGAAAGGACTCTTGACTTGGTAGATCCATTGGGTCAGGCAGAACTGGTCCAAGAGAGCCAGGAAAAACTCGGTCATATCAGCACCTACACCCTCAATGACTATTTCCTGCCCCGCGGTTTTGCCAATATCTATGTATCGGGAGTCGGGACCAAGGATTCACAAGGGCTGATGACCAGTGGTGATTATTATCAAATCGAGGCCTTTAAAAATGTTATCGACTGGCTCAATGGTCGCTGTCGCGCCTTTACTAGTCCCATCCGACAAAAGGAAATCCGGGCCGACTGGTCCAATGGAAAAGTGGCAACCACCGGTATTTCCTACCTAGGAACCATGTCCAATGGACTGGCTACCACTGGCGTAGAGGGCTTGGAGGTCATCATCGCAGAAGCCGGCATCTCGTCCTGGTATAACTACTATCGAGAAAACGGCCTAGTCACCAGCCCTGGCGGCTACCCTGGCGAGGACTTTGAAAGCCTGACCGAGCTGACCTATTCCCGCAATCTCAGGGCCGGAGATGCCCTCCACCACAAGGCTGCCTATCAAAAATTTGTCCGGGACTTAGAGAAGGACCTAGACCGAGCTAGTGGTGATTACAACCAATTTTGGCATGACCGCAACTATCTCAAACACGCCGACAAAGTCAAGGCCCAAGTTGTCTTTACCCACGGTTCCCAGGATTGGAATGTCAAACCTAGCCATGTTTATCAGATGTTCCAGGCCCTACCAAAGGGACTAAAAAAGCACCTCTTTTTCCACAACGGTGCCCACGTCTATCTGAATAACTGGCAATCCATCGACTTTCGTGAAAGTATGAATGCTCTTTTAGCACAAAAATTACTGGGATTGAAGTCGGACTTTGCCCTTCCTCCTGTCATTTGGCAGGATAATAGCCAGGCACAAACCTGGCTCAGTCTGAATGATTTTGGCAGTGAGAACAAGCAGTATTTCAATCTAGGCAAAGGCCTAGAAATCATTCAAAACGCTTATAGCGAACAAGACTACCAGCGCTATGGCAAGAACTATCGAGACTTTCTGGCCGATCTCTATGAGGATAAGGCCCAGGCTGTGACTATTGATTTGACCCTGGAAAAAGACCTCTTTATCAACGGTCCTATCAAGCTCAAGACCCGGCTCAAGTCCAGTAGCGATAAGGGGCTCCTTTCAGTCCAGGTCCTAGACTATGGCAGGAAAAAACGCCTGACCCCTATCCCTCATCCTATCCAGCCCAGAAGCATGGATAATGGCCGCTACTATATGCTGGATAACTTGATGGAGTTGCCCTTTATCGAAACACCCCATCGGGGCATCAGCAAGGGCTATCTCAACCTGCAAAATCGCAAGGGCTTGCTGACGGTGGAGGAAGTCATTCCCGACCAATGGATGACGATTGAGCTGGAACTGCAACCAAGCATTTATAAACTAGAGGCCGGCCATACCCTCCGCCTCCTCCTTTACACCACTGACTTTGAAATCACCGTCCGCGACAAGACCGACTATCAGCTGACCGTAGATTTGGAGCAGTCCAGTTTGGAAGTGCCAGTGGAAGAGAAATAAAAAATATTAAAGCAAAAAAAGCATCCAAGGTAGGACAAAACCGCACTGGATGCTTTTTACTGAACTTTTTGGTAAATATCGTAACTATTTCTGACCATTAAACAACTCCTAAAGGGCTATCTCAACCTACAAAACCGCACCGATTTGCTGACGGTAGAGGAAGTCACGCCTAACCAATGGATGACTTTCAGCCTTGATTTACAGCCAACCATTTACAAGCTCCGCCTAGTCCTTTACAACTCCGACTTTGAAAGTCACCGTCTGCGATAGGACCCGACTACCAGCTGACTGTGGAGTTTAATCAGAGATATCTTTTTAACTTTCCACTTTGAGCTTCACATTCCCTTTGTATGGTTTCTGTTTGGCTTCCACTGGATATCTAACGATGACGATAGCTTCTTCTAATTCATCTGAAGGTTCAACTAACCAATAAATATGGCTTTCTTTTGGCAAATATTTAATATTCTTTATAGCCGCCTCTGCTGGAACTTTTTCACCTTTATAAAAAACCAGTTGCTCAACAAATTCGGGCTCAATTTCTGACGAGTATTCGCAATCCTTATATATAAAACCTTCCAGATTAGAAATTATTGTTTTTAGATTTGTATTTGTATTTAAATTTTTGTATACTCCCAAAACTATAATCAATAGAATAAATAAAAAGATAAGTTTGTCTACTCCTAAATAAAAGGCATCAGAATATATATCAGGTTTGTTGCCGCTTAGTGAGTTAAGTAAACGTGCGAAAGGTCTGTATTTATTAGATAAAAGTATAGATAAATAAAAAGGTAAAAGTACAATCTGGGCTTGTAAAGTAAGTTTAAATATATTTCTCTTTAAAGTTTCTTGATTATAAGTGCTGGATTTAAAAATTCCTAGTGGATGAGCTGCCTTTTTTGTTAGTATCCAGATATCCTCAGAAAACAATTGGTAAGTAAGAGCAAATATAGCAGCTACAAATACCCAATTAGATAAGTCCATCAAGCCCGAAAGAAATACTATACATAAAATTGAAAGAAACAAACTAATTTTTATTTTTAAGAACCGAAAAAAACTTCTTATCAACCCAATTAGTGAATAAATCGTTATAAACAGGATAATTGAAGTAATAATTATGTTGTATTCATTTGGCTTCCATGAATAATAACCTCGTGCTGCATTATTAAAAAATATTATCTCCGAAAAGAAAAGTAACGAAGGGATAGGGTAAAAATATACTTTGTCTCTTATATCTATGTATCGAATAAATCTTCTCCTAAGAATAAATATGTTATTTCCATACCAATACTCCTGTTTGCTTGCCTTTATAAATACTAGACGTAATACAAATGATAAAACTAGAACGAATGGAAAAATAAAAGTGAGAAGAACATTTTCCATGTTTTTATACTTTAATAAGTCATAATAATTGTGTTTAATAAAACAAGCAACTAATAACATTACAATAATGTCTAATCCTATAAAAATATTGTCCCATTTATTTAAACTAGGCTTCTCTAATAAATCTATTGAGTTAAAAGTTAGTTTATTATCTTTTTGAAAATAATCAAATCTTATCTGCACCTCTTTTAGAGAACTCTCCAAAGAAAACTCTTTCATTCCTTTCTTTACCCATTTTTCATCATTACTTGTTTGAATACCTATTTTTATATCTTCTAAATATCGCTCTATATCCCCAATGTTTATATTGTTTTCTTGAAACTCTTTAATATCTCTTTTAAAATCTTCTGCTTTCTCTACAATCATTTTTGACATACCTCACAGCTCCTTTCCTTTACATTATAACACAGGTTTGTATCCATATTCTTCAAGATTTAAAAACAGTAAAACCCAACCTCTTAACTTTGCTTTAATAGCCAAACATGCTATAATGTTAAACGAAAAGAATAGCATTACCTATACACAGAAAAAAGATTCGCCATCACTAGCGAATCTTTTTTCATTTTACTTAATTATCTGCAATTGAAAAACTACGAACTAGGTCGATATTGAAAGAAAAACTAGTAACCCCTAAAATCAAATAATGGTTACGTTAAATATAAAATAGCAAGTATCATAAATACTATCATTTTTTGTGGAGTAATTTTATTTTTCATTTATCTAATCGCTAGTACCTATTCCCATCCTTTTTCAACTTTCACCTCGCCCCAATTATTAGGCGTGTATTTACTGTCGTAAACCTTACACCAATCGCGCAAGAAAAAGTCGTTGAGGATTTCTTTGTTGTACTGTTCAAGCATTTGATCGGTGATATTATATTGTTTTCGTAGGTCTGCTATTTGTTTTGTATCCTCAATATATTTTCCGTTCACAGAAAACATTACATAATGTTGTAAACTTTTTTTTTCGACTAGATATTTATTTCCTACACGGATTGTGACATTATCCGTTAACTGTTTTTCAAACGAAATAACAAGAGTTTCTGGATTTTTTAAATAAAAACTCAGACCAACATGGCTATAGTCTTTAGGAATATATTTTTTTTCATAGGACTCATGGGCAGAATCACTAAATAATTCTTTAGAATCCACATAAGAATGAGTAGAAATCCCCTCAATTCCGTTCAAAACCGTATTGGGTTTGGGATGCATATTCTTTTCCACATAATAAATCTCGTCAAAAATATTCCGTTTGTCTTGATATGTAGACACGTTTACATACACGATTGCTGCAATAATGAGGACAACTCCAGAGATAGACCAAGATAATGTTTTATGTTCTTTAAAAAATTTCATTGTCGCCACCTATTTCAACTCAGTTAGACTATTGGCTTCCTGCTCCAAAGCACGAAGAAAACGGTCGGTATCCCCAAATTGTAGTGGATAGTCTTTGATAAAGGCTTCTGCTTCGCCGTCACTCTTTTCTTTCAGTTTGTAGCTCTCTGTTTTTTCATCGTATTCCACATTATCAGGCAAGGTACTATAAACTTCATCTTTTACTTTATCTATGCCACCCATATTATCCAGAAATTCTTTAGCACGATTGATTTTTTCAGCTCCCAAATCTTGATAATATTGACGACTAGCTTCCAAATAACTTTGACCTTTTGCCATTCGGTGAATGAGATTCACAGAATCTAAATCAGCTTTATAGTCATCATCTTTCATACTAGGATTAGCCCCAGCAGCCATAGTGACATCACCTTTCCAGCCCGATAATTTATTTGTATTTTCATGTCCCCCTAAGAGATTAGCTAAGCGGAATTGGTTATCATAGAGATGAGTTGCCATAGTGATAGACTGATGAGTAAAATCATTCTTTCCATTGAAAGCTGCTAGTTTTTCTGTCCAGAGCTCTTCAAAGTTCTTATCAGTTAATTTATGTCCAACAGCACCTTCCATTTTTTGCTTATAGTCATTGTAATCGTTCATCTTTTCACGTTTCAAAACTGTTATATTGACTTCTTTAATATCCGCCCCAGACAATTCATGCTGCAAGCGCAGATTATAAAGAAATTCAGGGATTTTCTTTTCATCTAAGCCCAGTTTCTTTAAGATTTCCACTAATTTTAAGGGAACTTTTTCGCCATTTAAGGGAGAAGGATAATTAAAGTATCCTCCTAGATAACCTGCGGTTTCGTTCCATTTGAGACCATCATAGTTAGCCGCTCCAATAATTCTCAGAAGAAGGTAGTCTTTTTCAGATTGTGGTCTATCTGGAAATTCCTTATCAATCCCCCGCTTAACCTGCACAATTTGTCCAGCTGTTTCCAGGTCAAACCCATACTGTTCTTGGAGGTTATAGATAAATTCTTTTTCTTGAACAGTATAGTTAGTATCTTTTAGGCTATGCAGGGTGCTTAAATGACGAGCCCAAGCTAAATCTTCTGAAATGATGAAGCTTTGACTGGAAGCGTCCCAACTATTCTCTGTCTGACTCAACCCCTTCTCAAGGTCAGCTTTTAAGGCGTCCGCTTCAGAAAAGATTTGAGGAGAATAAGCATCAAAGTCAAATAATTTTTGGAGTTGTTCTTCTAATTCTTTCTTAATCCCTTGATGAATCTCCACTTGCTTGGCCATGTAGGCGAGATTGGACTTCTTAGCCTCCATAGGAACACTAGATGCCCTTAGACAATCATACTGGAGTTCCAGGGCAGAGATTGAGGTAGCTTGGTTCTGAATCAAACGCTCGACTTCCTCTGTATCTAGCAGGAAAGCCCCACACTTGGCCGTGCACTCACTGGGAAGATTCTTCATGGAGGTCTCGGCCGTCTCAACATAGAGTTCTGCTCCTTGGGAGATTGGCAGTAAGACTGCGGAATAATAGGCCCGCGCCGAATCGTAAGCTTGTCCCTTGAGGTTTTCACTATCGGCTACAAAGGTCTGGATAGCCTGTTGAATGGCCTGATAGGCTACTAGCTGGCCTTGACAGTTGCTAGCTGTCGTGTGGGCTTGAACGGTTGATAGAACTAAATTTAACTTTACCATGACTTCTTCTCCTCTTGACCTAGCTTGCGCTTTTGCCGAGCGATAGCCTCTAGGTCATCCAGCAAGCGGTTCTCCTTTTTACGATAAGCTTGAATAAGTGACTCGTAGTTATCCTCAATCTTTAGAGAATAGCTCTCCAGCTCTCTAATCGTCAACTCTATCCGCTGGGCTTGGTCTGACCCTTGATAGGCTAGCAGGAGCTCTTGATTCGTCTCTTTGGCTTGGGGAATATAGGCCTGCCAGTCCAGAGCCAACTCTTGAGTTCGGTAACGTTCTCTCTCCGTCCTTGCTAGCTGGTCATCTAGTTCTAGCTCCTGAGCCCGCAAGGCTTCCCATTTATCTTGCTCCTTCATAGCTCTTTATTCTCCCTTGATACTAGAAGCCGCTGCTTGGTCGCTCGCTTCAAATTCGCTAGCTGCACTCTGAAGATTGGTCGAGGCTGTGCTAAGAGCTCCCCCAATCTTGCCTGCTAGACTGGATAGAAATTCCACATGTTGCTGGGCATTGCTATTGCCTTGCATAGTAGTTAAGCTATCTTTTTGAATGGCGGCTAGGCCTGATAAGCTTCGGCCGGCTGTCTGCAAGCGAGTCGCATGACCACGCACGATCGAACCGTTACTTTTAATTTCTACCATAAATGTCTCCTTTTATTTATTACTTAGATTATATCATAAATTCAATCTTCTTCTCTAATGATAGGCAAAGAAAAGTATAGTCTCTTAACTTTGCTTTACCAGCCAAACATGCTATAATGTTAAGCGGAATGTAAAAGAACGAGGTACAGCCTCGAAGATAAAGGAGATATTTCTTATGATGAATATGCAAAATATGATGAAGCAGGCGCAGAAATTGCAAAAGCAAATGGAGCAAGGTCAAGCGGAATTGGCAGCGACCGAATTTGTTGGCAAGTCTGCTCAAGATTTGGTTGTCGCGACCTTGACCGGTGATAAAAAAGTGGTCAAGATTGACTTTGCGGCGGCGGTTGTTGACCCTGATGATATCGAAACCTTGTCAGATATGACCACCCAAGCCCTTAATAGTGCCTTGGACCAGATTGAAGAAGCCAGCAAGAAGAAACTGGGAGCTTTTGCAGGCAAGTTGCCTTTCTAAGAGCGAATGAAACGCATTAGACGATTTTGCCTGGCTGTCCTCATCATCCTATTGGGACTACTGTCTCGGAGAATTTCCTTCCTACCAGCTGGGATTGGCGACGCCCTCTGGGCAGCAACAGTCTTTGAAGCCTGGGGCTTTCTTCTTCCCAAGCTTGAAGGATGGCGCTTGGCCCTACTAGCCTTAGTCTCTAGCTGGTTGGTTGAATTTTCTCAACTTCTGACCTGGGACTGGCTGGTCCAGCTACGCACCACTACAATTGGCCACCTCCTCTTGGGCCAGGGCTTCTTGGTGAGCGACCTTCTAGCCTATATCATAGGAGTCGGCCTTATTTGGGCCCTAGAAAAGGAACTAGACAGGCAGGCTCAAAAAAGAGAACTTACTCATAATTCAACTAAAAAGTAAAGAAAGTTGTCCTTTCTAATCACCAGCCTTGCTGGTGATTTTTTTCTTTGTAAATCCTGTCTGAAAAGCACAATAAAGAGGCCGAGACAAGGGTCTCGGACCTCTAAATAGTTATTGAAAATAGATGCTAGCCACCCTAGTTTTTACCCTCTGTCTGACCTTGCTTAAGTTACACTAGACTAGTTAAGCCTAATAGGTCTTGCAAAAGCTAGGGGCTTGAAAGCTTTCCTTGATTAGGGAAATTTTCTAGCCTATTTCACCTTTTCTCTGACTAAAAAATAGCCACATGGTACCAGAGTTGTTTTTCAAGAATACTGGAATAATCTCGGTCTTCCTGGTCCTCCTGGATAGCTTCCTTGACTTCAGAAAGCTCATCGGTGATTATTCCGTTTACCCCCAAAAGCAAACTTTGTCTAATGGCTGACTGGCTATTGACAGTCCAGGCATAGGCCTGTTTGTTTTGGAGCCAGAGCTTGAACATAAAGTTTTGATCCAGGCTACTATACTCCATGGTGTAGCCTGTGGCAGAAGTCTGGGGAAATATGGTATTGTAAGGTAGGATAAAGTAGACCGGAATTTTCGAGCTATACTTACGCACACTCTGCACTACTTTATAGTCCAGCGAGTGCATCTGGTGGCCCCTAGAGATAATATAGGGACCATAGGCTTTTAGGAAACGCTCCATCATATCAGGCGAGTCTTTGGAGCTGGTCTTAATCTCAATCAGGAGCTTTTGGCCCAACTGGTCCGCCCGCTGGAGGTAGGCATTGAGGCTGGCCAAGGGGGCCTCATGTCCATTTTCATGTAAGGTCAAGCGGGTCAAGTCCGCCAGGGTCAAGTCTTGGGGACGGGCATCTAGGCCGGCTAAACTCTTAAGATTGGCATCGTGCATCATCACAAACTGCTTATCAGCTGTCTCTTGCACATCCATCTCTACCAAGTCCGGCTTGAGCCTAGCTGTCTTTTCCAGGGCTGGGATGGTATTTTGCACCCCATTTTCCCCACTGACCCCCCGATGAGAAATCAAGAGGGGCGGTTTTTCTGCTGGTTGTGAGATATAGAGGAGTCCTTCTAGTCCAAAGAATAAAAAGCTCAAGAATAAGATAACCACTCGGACCCAACGGTGACGGTGTTTCTGTTGAAAATCAGGTAGACTACTATCGGTCAGAAAGGCGATAAAGAGGAGCATGAAGTAAATCATGGCCTGATAGTCCAGGATTTTCAGCAGAACGAAGTTTATCAGAGCTATAAAAAAGGACCAGGCTTGGGGAAAATCATCCGCTATATTTTGGATTAGCAATATCAGAAAGCCCCAGAAGTAAAAGAAAATCGTGGACTTAAGCAGGATCCAGCCCAACTGCCAGCTGGTCTGCCAGAATTTCCAACTGGTCTTTTTCCAGCTATAAGCCAGGGCCTCCCCGACCCTTTTCTCCTCAAAGAAAAGCTGGGGCAAGGCATAAACCCAACGGACTGCCAGATAAAATAAAAGCAGGGCCAAACAAAGTAGGGCCAGGGCCAGCAGGGGCTGCTGCAAGAGATAGGTTTGGATAAACTCTGGCAGTAGAATTTTCTTGAAATAGTGAATCTTGAGTAGACCCTTTAAAAAGGGAAAGAGAAAGCCCACATAAAGGAGGCAAAAGAAGGCCTTAGATAGACGAAAGTTCTTAACCAAGACTCGCAACCTGGTAAATATCTGCCCCAGGAAACCACGAATAGAGTTGGTCTGGGGATTTAAAAGGAGGTAAATCCCGATAAAAATGGTCCCTATCTGCAAGTAGGCCAAAAATAGATTGGCCAGGAATAGACCGATAAAGGCCGCTGTTATCAGGGGCTTGCTTAGAAAGACCTGACCTAGATTACTATAGGAAAGGTAGCGGGCCCCAGTTTGCTGCAAGAGCCAGTCCGCCCCAAAGGAAGTCAGAGGTATCCAAATAACCTCCATAACCATAAAAATCAAAAAGAGCAAGAGCAGAATCTTGTCTAAATTATGATAAATTTTTCTTAAACCCAGTCTTTGTTTTTTCATTTCTCCTCCTTGGATGCGTAGCGGGGATTGGCCTGGCGGATGAGGTGGCTGTAAGTCTGGGCCAGCCCCTCAAAGGCCTGCTCAACCTGGTCTGGAATATCCACATGGGCTAGATAGTTTTTGCCAAGGGGACCATAGCCCTCCTGGTCATCTCGCAGACGAGGAATTTCTCCCAGCAATAGGCTCAGATAGCGCTCCAAGTCCCACATGCCCAGCTCCTCTTTTTCATAGACCAAATTTCCATCTTTGACCCTTACCCGAGTCTGATAGCTAGCAAAATTGATGACTTGGCTCTCTTGAGGCGCAAGCTTGCGCCAAACGGCCTCCATTCGCAGTTGCATGGTGGCATCCTGACAGAAAATCAGGCTCTTAAAGTCAAGTCCTTCTCGCTCTAGTAAGTCCAAAAGATAGCTGATATTATTACCACAATTTGTAGAGGCTGTCTCTAGAAAGTCCACAGTCAAGCCACGCCTTTCCTGCAAGTAGCTAGCAAAGAGCTGGGCCTCTGAAAGGTCTTGACCGACCAAGTCCAGCCCCACCGCTACTAGTTCTTGCTCCAGGCTAGCAGTCGTATGACCTCGCCCTCCGACAATCAGATAATGCTGGGCTAAACCTTGTCTGATAGCCTGGGCCAGCAAATCACCACCAGCCAAAATGCTGCCCCCAAAAAGAACAAAGACATCTACCTGCTCTAGACCATAACGGGCCTGGAGGCTGGCCCTACTCAAGTCAGTCAAATCTCTCTTTCCGCAAAAATCAGCCAGCTGGTTGATTTGCTCAGCAATTTTTTCCTTCATCTCATTTCCTCTTCTAAAGCAAATAAATCTCAGCTAGACAACTGAGATTTTTTCTATCTACCAAATAAGCGAGCAAAAAAGCCCTTGCGCTCCTGCTCCTGTACCCTTTCCTTGGCCTCTTTCAATTCAATTTTAAGGGTATCCCGATCCTTCATGGACTGAAGGGTCAGCTGTTGCTGCTGGTCCAGTTGCTTATCCTTTTCAGCGATTTGAACATCCTTGACCCGCAACTGCTCATCTTTCTTGGCCAACTGCTGGTCCTTGGACTTCAACTGCTCATATAGGCGGACAATCTCAGCATTTTTCTCGTCGACCAAAATCTCCATCAGCTCCCGTTGCTTGACATCCTCACTGACTGGTTCATCATCAAAAATAGTCTTTTTGTAAATCTCCTCAAGCTTAATCAGGCCACTGCGGGTAACGACCGTTACCCCTTTTTCATTCTTTTCCGTATCTTCAGGGGCCAAGGCCTTGACCCGATTATTGATTGCCTGACGGCTAACTCCTAAGATTTCAGCTAGCTCGCTGACTGTCTTTTCAATTGCCATATATTCCTCTAATTTTTTCTTGATTTAGCTACCTAAATCTTAACATATCAAGCCTTAACTGTCAAATCTGCCCTTTATCTTATAAGGAAAAGCAGAGACTTTCTTTCTGCTACTTTTGTGTTAAAATAAGACTATGAACAATTTTGATACCATCATTATCGGAGCAGGACCCGCTGGCATGATGGCTGCTATTTCCAGTAGCTTTTATGGCCAGAAAACCCTGTTGCTAGAAAAAAATCGCCGTCTGGGCAAAAAGTTAGCTGGAACCGGTGGCGGTCGCTGTAATGTCACCAATAACGGAACTTTAGACGATTTGTTGGCTGGGATTCCAGGAAATGGCCGCTTTCTTTACAGCGTCTTTTCCCAGTTTGACAACCACGATATTATTCATTTTTTTGAGGAAAATGGGGTAGCCTTAAAGGTTGAGGACCATGGTCGGGTCTTTCCAGTCAGCGACAAGTCAAAGACGATTATCAATGCCCTAGAAAAGAAAATGCTGGATTTAGGAGTCACTATCCAAACCCAAACTGAGATTGTCTCGGTTAAAAAGGAGGGAGAGGCTTTTCTCCTACGCTCACAGACAGAAACTTGGACAGCAAAACGACTGATTGTCACAACCGGTGGTAAGTCCTATCCCTCCACCGGATCGACCGGCTTTGGCCACGAAATCGCCCGCCATTTTAAGCATACGATTACAGAGCTTGAAGCAGCTGAAAGTCCGCTTCTGACCGACTTCCCCCACAAGGCCTTGCAGGGTATTTCGCTAGATGATGTCACCCTCAGCTATGGCAAGCACGTCATCACCCACGATTTGCTCTTTACCCATTTTGGCCTCTCTGGTCCTGCCGCTTTGCGTCTCTCTAGCTTTGTCAAGGGTGGGGAAACCATTTATTTAGATGTTCTGCCCCAGCTGACCGAGCAGGATGTGCTAGACTTTCTAAAAAAGGAGCGGGAAAAATCCCTTAAAAATGCTCTCAAAGCTCTCTTACCCGAGCGCTTAGCGGATTTTTATGCCCAGCCATTTCCCGAAAAAGTCAAGCAACTGACAGCGAAAGACGAAGAGCAGCTGCTCCAGCGCCTCAAGAGCCTCGCCATTCCCGTGACGGGCAAGATGTCGCTGTCTAAGTCCTTTGTCACCAAGGGCGGGGTCAGTCTCAAGGAAATCAATCCCAAAACACTGGAAAGTAAGCTAGTGTCCGGGCTCTACTTTGCTGGCGAGGTCATGGACATCAATGCGCACACCGGCGGCTTTAATATCACCTGTGCCCTTGCCACCGGCTGGGTTGCAGGGAGTTTGAATAACTAAAAAGATGAGCCAAAACTCATCTTTTTTGTAAGGACTGTCCTATTTAAAAATAGGAATCTGGCTTAAACTTTCTCTCAAACGAATCGCGTCCCAAGGCAAATGCTCAGCAAGCGTCAAGCCTACTATCTTAGCTTTTGAATGGACATCGTTCAACATTCGGACGATTTGCTCCAAAGTCAGCTCTCCGACTGCTGCGGGAAAATCTTCCAAGCGGGTATGTGGTTCTGCGGGATAAATAGAACGAAAATCCATTGGAGATAATACATCCAAATCAAAATGAATCGCTAAAAATTCAAGCTGGTTAGCTTCCAGCCAATTTAAAATCACTTGCGAGTCCTTTTGCAAATCTTCAGGATTGGCAAAAGGAATGTGATGACGCCATACTCCGTCATCTATTGGGCGTAATTCTTTTTCAATTAGTCCCCCATACATCACTTTTTCTGGAGCTATTGCTTGCTTGACCTGCTCAGCAAAGGCTGGATTTCCTTCGCCTATTAAATTACCCAGAACCATTTCATTCAAGTGAGAAGACTGATCAGCCCTTGCTATATCCGGATGTGCATCCAACCAGAGAATCCCTAATTTTTCCCCATATTTTTCAAGAAGGTAGGAAAAGGGGGCTTGTGAGACGGAGCAATCTCCACCAAAAGCGATAATTTTATCGGGTTGTTTTCTCTCCAAAATCTGCCTTGTCGCCACTAGTTGATTCATCAAATCTTGATAACGGTCAACTCCCTTTTCTGTTTGCAAGCCCTTGTCAAAATCTTTCCTAACATCAACTGTCACAGTCTCAGCTTTATCCGAAGGCGGAGCAATCAGCGCCAGTAATTCTGCTCCTAAAACATAGTGAGGGTTCATTCCTCCCTGCCATTGCGGCAATAGTAAACGTAAGGTTGTCATTTTTTCCTCCTGGCACGTTGAAAATCCTCCTGCATCAGGCAGGAGGTCTTTTTATTTATAGGACGCCATAGCGATAAAGCCGAGTTTTTCCTTATTTTTCTTAAAGGTTTTGAACATATTAAAAAACATCGGGCGATTTTCCTTTTTGAGGGCATTTTTGACAATCTTTAGGGTACCTGCCAAGCCCTCATCATAAATCATGCCCTTGGGACTCATCAGGGTCATATCCCCTGCGAAAGTCTCCACCTTGTGGAATTGATGACCACGCGCCAGCTGAATCCAACCACCCTCGGTCAAGGGACCGACATTGACATGGATGGCCTTGGATAATTCCTGCCGCACAGCCTCGTCCTGCCTTTTGAGCATAACATCATGGGTCAAAAGGACGCCACCTGGTTTTAAAACGCGGTAGTATTCATCCAGGCACTTGTTTTTCCCTTTTTCGGTCTGCATGGTCAGCATGGCTTCATTGATGACAATATCAAAACTATTATCCTCATAGGGGAGCTTCATGGCATTAGCCTTTTCAAAGCTTACCAACTCTGTCACAGCTGCCTTTTCAGCATTGGCTCTAGCCTGGTCCAGGGCCTTGGCATCCAAGTCAATAGCTGTGATTTGACAGCCATAGGTCTTGGCCAATTCAACCGTAGTAGTCCCCATATTGCAGGCCACTTCAAGGACCTTTTTATCAGCTGAAAATTTCCCTTGTTCAATCAGCCAGTCAGTGGCTCTCTTGCCCCCGGGACGCAGTCTCTTCTTGCCTAGCTTAGCTAAAAATGTATGTCCTGCTTCTGCCATAACTTCACCTCATTTTCTTTTAGTTAAAATAAGTATATCATATTTTAAAAGATTTCTGATAATTCTTAGAAAATAAATCGTAAAAGAGCGACGAGGCAGACCCCAAAAATAACGGTCAAGACCAGATTACGATAGCGAAAGGCAATCAAGGTTGTCGGCAAAACTGCTAGCAAATCCAACCACTTAAAGCTAGGGAGACCTCCGATTTTCCCTTGGGTAACACTGGATAAAATCAGGGCAAAGATAATAGAGACCGGCAGATACTGGAGAAATCTCTCCACGATTTTAGGCAGACCCCGATACTTGACCAAGATAAAGGGCAGGGTCCTGGGTAGCCAGGTCACTAGGGCCGAAAAGAGGACAACCAAAAGGATATAAGAACTAATCATCAAGCACCACCCCCACTGTACAGCCAATCAAGGTTGCGAGTAAGACAGCCAAAGATTGAGAAAGCAAGCTCGTCAAGGCCAGAAAGGCCAGACCAACCACAAGCAAGATTAAGAGTAACTTTTGCAGTTTGACCTTGTGGAGCATGACCAAAAACTGGGCTGCAAAAATTCCGATAAACATCCCCAAAAGGGCAAAGTCCAGACCCAAAGGCTCTGGATTGGGTAAGAAGCTCCCAAGAGCCGCCCCCAGAATGGTCGCCAAGGTCCAAGACAGATAGCTCATCAGATTATTCCCCTGCATCCAGCTGGCCGAAACCGTATCATCCTTGATTTGCTCGGTCAATAGTACCCCGTAGCTCTCATCAGTTAATAGGCTACCGATAGCCAGATTTTGCCAGAGGCTGGAGCTCCGAAAGAAGGTTGAGGTGTGTAGACTAAGCAAGAAAAAGCGGAGATTGATAAAGAAAACGGTCAAGGCAATATCCGCTATCGAGGCTTGGACAGCAATCAAGGATAGCATAACAAATTGGGCACTCCCAGCATAGACCAAAAAGCTCATCAGGCCCATTTCTACTGGATTGAGGTAGGGAGCCGCAATAATACCACAGGCCAGACCGATACTGATGTAGCCCAAGGCTGTTGGTATGGCTGCTCTCACTCCCTGACTAAAGGTTTTTTCTTTCATAGACTCCTACTCTTCTAAGGCCTCAAAGGCCAGGCTCGGCTTGGCATTCAGATCAAGACCTGCAACATTTCCATTGTTCCATTCACTGACACTAGCATAGGCAATCATACCCGCATTGTCGCCACAAAGCCGCAAGGGAGGAATGATAATCTCTAGATGTTGACCAAGCTCTGCGGCCAAACGTTCACGCAGGCCTTGGTTAGCCGCTACTCCTCCTGCCACAACCAGGCTCTCTACTGGATATTGGACTAGGGCCTTTTTAGTCTTGGCTAGAAGGATATCCAAGACAGCCGCCTGAAAGCTAGCCGCCAAATCAGCCTGGGACAGCTCTTCTCCACGCTGATCGGCATTGTGATAGAGATTGATAAAGGCCGACTTGAGACCAGAGAAGGAAAACTCTAAATTGTCCTCTTTTATCATAGCCCGCGGAAAGTCATAAACATCTTGTCCCTGGTGGGCCAGCTGGTCAATTTCTCGGCCAGCAGGATAGCTCAAGCCCATGACCCGGCCTATCTTATCATAGGCCTCTCCAACCGCGTCGTCCCGCGTTTCACCGACAATCTTATAGTCTCCAGCCTGGCTAACATAGACTAACTCGGTATGGCCACCACTGACCAAAAGGGCCAGCAGGGGAAATTTCAAGTCAGTGACACTTTGGGCTGCCATCAGGTGACCAGCCATGTGATTGACCGGAATCAAAGGAAGTTGATGGGCCCAGGCAAAACTCTTGGCCGCCGCTAATCCCACTAAGAGGGCCCCGACCAAGCCTGGTCCATAGGTAACCGCCACTGCAGTCACCTCTTTGTCGCTGATTCCTGCCTCAGCTAGGGCCTCTTCGATACAGGCCGTAATCACCTCGACATGGTGGCGACTAGCCACTTCTGGGACAACGCCCCCAAATCGCTTGTGACTATCGATTTGACTGGCGATTACATTTGATAATAGCTCTTTTTCATTTTTTAAGACAGCGACACTGGTTTCATCGCAAGATGTCTCAAAAGCTAAAATATATCTATCCTTCATTGCTCTCTCTTTTCATGATTAGGGCGTCCTCCACAGGCGCCCGATAGTAATTTTTCCGCCTAGCTAACTCTTTCAGTCCCCGGCCTTGATAAAAGCAACGGGCTTTTGGATTGGACTCTCTGACCTCTAAAAAGAGGGCTTTTCTGCTATCCAACTGATCCATCAAGGCCCCGGCCAAGCCCTGCCTCTGGTAGCTAGGGTCCACCGCCAGCTGGAGAATTTCAATTTCAAAGTCCGTCTCCAAAACGACCAAGAGGGCTAGCAGACGCTCATCCGACCAGGCTAAAAAATAAGTGGTCTGACCCAACGTCAAATCCTGCTCAATTTGACTGACTGTCCAAGGACTGACTCCGTAAACCCGCCTAAAGAGCTGGTCAATCTGCTCAATTAGGTCAGCTGGACTAGACTTTTTCTCATATTTTTCAATTAAAATCATAGCCGTTTGATATAGGAAGCCTCTGTTTCCTGATGATTCTTGAGCCAATTTTCCTCCGCCTCTACTCGCTTCAGATAGTTGGGGGTGAAGTCATGAATGGCTTGGCTCTCTTTCTGAGCCCCCAGACGGGCTAGACAAGTTGCATCTGCCAGACTAGGCTTGATTTTAGCGGTAGGCAAGGCTGCCCGAATCTGCTCAGTAAAAGCCTCAACTTCCCCAACAAAGCTGACATCTGGAAAGTCCTTGGCAAAGTCCAAAACTTCAGCCAAGGAGAGATGGGCTTCCTCTCTCACTGCCTCTCCCTCTTGGTAAAAGCCCGCATAAACATTATTGCGCCGAGCATCCATCAAGGGGATAACCAGACCTGTCAAATCATCAGCTACTAGAATCCGCAGACTGGAGACACCGACCAAGTCAATTTTGAGGCTATAGGCCAGGGTTTTAGCTGTCGCCACAGCCACCCGCAAGCCAGTATAACTACCCGGTCCCTCTGCCACAACAATCCGATCTAAATCTTCTGGTTTCAAATCCAAACTCTGCATTAAAAAGTCCAGACTGGGCATCAGGCTGACACTGTGGTTTTTCTTAATATTAAGGGTCACCTTCCCCAGGACCTGATCATCCTCCGTAATAGCCAGGCTCAAGGCCTTATTGGATGTATCAAAAGCTAAAATTTTCATACTTTTCCTCTCATTTTTCTTCTGGCCAAAAAGAACGCCGTCTCAATTTATCCTCATAAAAACTACCAGCCAAGTAGGCCTCTAGAACCCGACTAAATTCTGCCAGATTAGGTACTTGCTTTTCTAGTTCCTTGCCCCAAAAGGCCTCTTGCTCGGCCACTTGACGGGCTAATTTTTGCCCCGCTTCTGTCAGCGATAGGAGCGAACGCCGCTTATCCTGACTTGAGATTTCCCGATGGACCAGGTCTTTTTTTATCAGGGCCTGAACCAGGCGACTGGGACTCTTTTCCTCACAAATCAACAACTCTCCCAGTCCCTTGAGCGACAAGGGGCCATACTGGTCTAAAACCCTGATTACCTCTGCTTGGTTGGGAGTAAGGCCTAGAGGAGCCAAGAGCCGGCCATATTCTTTGCTAGCTCGACTTTCCGCACTTCTAAATAAATAAGCAAAACGACTACCTGTCTCTTTCATTGGAACCTCCTCTAAAAACACTTCTCTACTATTTTACACTAGATTAGCCAAATTGTTGACAAATAAGCTGCAAAAAGCTAAAATTTAAAATAAATGACATGTCATCTATTTTTAAGAAAGGAAGTCCAAATGCCAGCAGCAAGAAAGATTAAAAAAGCCTTTGTGACCGGGGCCACCGGTCTTTTAGGAAACAACCTGGTCCGAGCCCTCCTCAAAGAAAATATCGAGGTGACCGCCCTGGTCCGCTCCAAGGAAAAAGCCCAGCAACAATTCGGAGACCTACCTATTCGCTGGGTAGTCGGTGATTTATTAAAGCCTAAAAGCTACCAAAAAGAACTGCTTGGCTGCGATAGCCTCTTTCATACAGCAGCCTTCTTTCGCGACAATTATAAAGGAGGAAAACACTGGCAGGAGCTCTATGAAACCAATGTCTTAGGCAGTCGACGGCTCCTAGAGGCTGCCTATGATGCGGGCATTCGCCAAGTTGTCCACACTTCTTCTAGTGTTGTCCTTGAAGGACATCGCGGGCAGATCATTGACGAAACCATGTCTCGCTCAAAAGACACTCCCTATGACTACTATCGCAGCAAAATTTTGAGCGAAGAGACCCTGGTAGACTTTCTGGAACAGCATCCCGATTGCTTTGCCTGCTTTGTCCTTCCCAGTGTGATGTTCGGACCCGGAGATATAGGTCCCACCTCCAGTGGCCAGCTGGTTATCAATTTTGTCCAAGGCAAGCTCCCTGGCCTGATTCGAGCCAGTTATAGCGCCGTAGATGCCCGAGATGTGGCCGATATTCACATCCGGGCCCTCAGGTATGGGCGCAGGGGCCAACGTTACCTAGCCGCCGGACCTCAAGTCACCTTAGAGACCCTGTATGGACTACTCGAAAAGATTACAGGCCGACCCGCTCCCAAGCGTAAAATTCCCTCTTGGGCTCTTAAAATTTACGCCCGCGGTAGTGAACTCTATCATTGGATTAGCAAAAAACCAATCTTTATCACCAAGGAACTAGCTAATTTGATGAACTCAGAGTATCTCTCTAGTAATTTCACCACTGCCAAGGCCAAAAAAGAACTGGGCGCCCACTTTCGCCCCCTTGAAGAAACCCTGACTGATGTTTTCAACTATTATCGTAGCCATCATTTTCTGGATTCAGACTAGGCTTCTTTGGAAACTAGCCCTTTCATTTTTTCCACCCTTGCCTTCTCCCTAAATTTCCTTCCCCGACTTGCCTAGTTTCCTTCATCTATGGTATAATGACAATAATCAAAAATCAGGTTAATTTCATTACTCTAACAATTTCATAGAAGGAAGGGACTGACTCAAACAAGCTAGTCAGCCTTTAGTCATGAGGGTTTCTGCCTGCCTCCAGACAAGGCTGAGCCTCAGCTAACCAGGCTAGTAGACTGCTCTTGACCTATAAAAAGGGCCAAGCCGAGCATTTTAATTAAACCCAGTCAAGTCAAAACTAGAGACTGCTAGACTTCTATTCCTAATATAAGAGAGGTTGGCAACCAGCAAAGGGGCCTTCCTTGGAGTAATGAAAAAATAGTTTGGGACAAAAAACACTAGCCGTCCCCTATTCAACCTAGCAGGGAAAGGAAAACGAATGATTTACAAAGTTTTTTACCAGGAAACCAAGGATCGCAGTCCTCAAAGAGAAAAGACGCGCTCACTCTACCTCCAAGTGCCAGCCGAATCTGAGCTTGAAGGCCGTATCCAAGCACGCAAGCTGGTCGAAGAAAACACCAATTACAACATCGAATTTATCGAACTACTGTCTGATAAGCACTTAGAATATGAGAAAGAATCAGGCACCTTTGAATTAAGGGAGTTCTAAACCATGGCCTATCAGTTAAAACCAAAAGAAGTTGGTGTTTTTGCTATCGGTGGTCTGGGAGAAATCGGAAAAAATACTTACGGCATTGAATACCAAGATGAAATTATCATTGTAGACGCAGGGATTAAATTCCCCGAGGACGACCTCTTAGGGATTGACTATGTTATCCCCGACTACTCCTATATCGTTGAGAATATCGACCGCATCAAGGGTGTCCTCATTACCCACGGTCACGAGGACCACATCGGAGGGATTCCCTTCCTACTCAAGCAGGCCAATGTTCCCATCTATGCTGGTCCCCTGGCCCTGGCCCTCATTCGTGGCAAGCTAGAAGAACATGGGCTCTTACGTGATGCCAAACTCTATGAAATCAATCAAAATACCGAGCTCCAATTTAAAAATCTAAAAGCGACCTTCTTTCGGACGACCCACTCGATTCCAGAGCCTCTAGGAATTGTTATCCACACCCCTCAAGGTAAGGTTGTCTGCACCGGAGACTTCAAGTTTGACTTTACACCGGTTGGTGAACCAGCTGACCTCCACCGAATGGCAGCCTTGGGCGAAGAAGGCGTGCTAGCCCTCTTGTCAGATTCGACCAATGCCGAGGTGCCAACCTTTACTAATTCAGAAAAAGTTGTCGGCCAGTCAATCATGAAAATCATCGAGGGCATCCAGGGGCGGATTATCTTTGCCTCCTTCGCCTCCAACATTTTCCGGCTCCAGCAGGCCGCAGATGCTGCCGTTAAGACCGGACGCAAAATCGTTGTCTTTGGTCGCTCTATGGAAAAAGCCATTGTCAACGGGATTGAACTGGGCTACATCAAGGTGCCAAAAGGGACCTTTATCGAGCCAAATGAAATCAAGGACTATCCAGCTGGTGAGCTCCTAATTATGTGTACCGGAAGTCAGGGAGAACCCATGGCTGCCCTATCAAGGATTGCCAATGGAACCCACCGCCAAGTCCAGCTCCAACCCGGTGATACCGTTATTTTCTCTTCCAGCCCTATCCCTGGAAATACAACCAGTGTCAACAAGCTGATTAACATCATCTCCGAGGCTGGGGTCAACGTCATCCATGGTAAGATTAACAATATCCACACCTCGGGTCACGGAGGCCAACAAGAGCAAAAACTCATGTTGCGCTTGATTAAGCCTAAGTACTTCATGCCGGTCCATGGTGAATACCGAATGCAGAAAGTCCATGCCGGACTAGCCGTAGACACTGGAGTACCCAAGGATAATATCTTTATCATGAGCAATGGTGACGTCCTGGCCCTAACTGAAAATTCCGCTCGAATTGCCGGTAGCTTCAATGCCCAGGACATCTATGTTGACGGAAACCGTATCGGTGAGATTGGGGCTGCTGTCCTAAGAGACCGCAAGGACCTTTCCGAAGACGGTGTTGTTTTAGCCGTTGCCACCGTTGACTTCAAGTCTAAGATGATTCTAGCAGGACCAGATATCCTCAGTCGTGGCTTTATCTACATGCGGGAGTCGGGTGACTTGATTCGCCAGAGCCAGCGAATCCTCTTCAATGCCATTCGGATTGCCTTGAAGAACAAGGACGCTAGCATCCAATCGGTTAACGGCGCCATTGTAAATGCCCTCCGTCCCTTCCTCTACGAAACAACTGAGCGGGAACCAATCATCATTCCAATGATTTTAACACCCGATGGCGAGGAATAAGAAAGAGGCACAAGTCAGGTCTTCCAGCGACCTCCCTTCAAACTGGAAATAATGGGCAAAAGCCCTGCTGCCATCAGCTTAGCTGGTGGCTTTTCAATTTCTTCTTTTAGATAAAATAGACTAAAGCCCAGCAAAAAGAGACCGAGACAAAGTCTCCGGCCTCTAAAATTGTAAGAATAAAATAAGATGTCTAGTCTTTCAGTTTCCTTAGGAAGCCTGAGTACTTTGCAGTTTCACACCAGAAAGTTTGAGAGTTAATAAGCCGGTAACAATAGACCGGAAAGTTATCTTTGGAATTTTTTACCCTACTTTTATGGTAAAATAGCCAAGGCCCGAACAGGAGAGCCACTAGCCTCCTTCCAATGAGGAAAGGCAATGGAAATCAAGGCTCCTTTAGCTGGTAGTTGATGCAGATTGTTCATGACTTCCAGCTGGTAAATGTCCTGCTCTAAAAGATAGTATTCCTCTATTAAACCGTGCTCAGCAGCAGGGAGACCTGCATCTGTATCCAGAGTCTCATGCCCCACCGCCTTGACTTGACGCTCCTTGATGAGAAACTCCAGGGCATCCCTTCCCCAGCCAGGAGTCCTTTGCCGACCTTGCTCATCAAGATTGCGCACCGCTGCCAAATCAGGCCAACGTCGGGACCAGTCACTCCGAAAGGCCACAAAAGAGCCTGGAAGAATCGGCCCATGCTGGGTTTCAAAGTCTAAAATGTCCTCCTTACTCAGGATATAGTCTGGATTTTCAGCTACTGCTTCAGATTTGTCGATAACATAAAGGGGCAAAAGTAAATCCTTCAAGGGAATCTCGTCCAGCCAGCGCGCGCCCTCGACAAAGTGGATGGGAGCATCAATATGGGTTCCGTATTGGCCAACCACAGAGAACTTTTGGACAAAAAAGCCGTCCTTATGAGTAAAGAGTGCCTCCTTTTCCAGGGCAGGCAAGGCTGGAAATTTTGGAGAAGCCTCATCAATTTGATGGGATAAATCAACCCACTTCTTCTCCTTTAACTGCTGACAAAGTTCTAACAAATCTGACATGGTAGCCTCCTTATCGACTATGAAAACATAAACCAATTGACAAAGAAGGGCTAGAGCGCCCCTTGGACCTCAATCTTCTGACTCAAGTTTTCAAAAACCTTTAAATTATTTCTTCCCATTATAAAAGACAAGGGCAGGTCCGTCAATAAGTCTAGCCATACTAATTTTTAATGACTAGACTTAGACAATAACTATAGGCTAGCAGACTGCTAAAGCACAGGCAAAAACCAACCATTTATTCCTGGTTGGTTTTTCGCTTATAATCAAAGATAGCTTTTAAACTTCTTCTAATTCTCTTAAGACTTGGAAATCCTAGTAAAGGTCCAAGTAGTTATCAATTTCCCACTGGGATACGAAGGTCGCATAGCTAGCCCACTCAATGCGCTTAGCCTCTACAAAGCTAGTGTAGATGTGTTCACCCAGGGCTGCCTTGACGACCTCATCTTCAGACAAGGCCTTAATAGCATTGTGGAGCGTAGAAGGAAGGTCTGTAATTCCTGCTTCCTTTCTTTCTTCAGCGGTCATCACATAGATATTTTCTTCGATTGGAGCTGGTGCCTCAATCTTGTTTTCAACACCATGCAAACCAACTTCCAGAAGGACAGCCATGGCGATATAAGGGTTGGCCATTGGGTCCACTGAACGCAATTCTAGACGAGTTCCCATTCCTCGAGAAGCAGGCACGCGCACCAAAGGCGAACGGTTACGACCAGCCCAGGCGATATAAACAGGTGCTTCATAGCCCGGTACCAAGCGCTTATAAGAGTTTACAGTTGGATTCATAATGGCTGTATAGTTGTAAGCATGCTTAATCAAGCCACCCAGGAAGTGGTAGGCTGTTTCTGACAGCTGCATGCCACGAGGATCTTCTGGATCAAAGAAGGCATTGTTACCATCTTGGTCAAAGAGGGACATATTACAGTGCATACCAGAACCAGCAATTCCAAACTTAGGTTTAGCCATAAAGGTTGCATAAAGACCATGCTTACGAGCAATTGTCTTAACTACTAGTTTAAAGAGCTGAATCTTGTCACAGGCCCGCAAAACATCATCGTATTTGAAGTCAATTTCATGCTGACCAACAGCCACCTCATGGTGACTGGCCTCTACTTCAAAGCCCATAGTTGTCAGGACATTTACAATCTCCCGCCGAGTATTGTCAGCCAAGTCAGTCGGTGCCAAGTCAAAGTAGCCACCCTTGTCATTGACCTCGAGGGTAGGGTCCCCATTTTCATCAAGTTTAAAGAGGAAGAACTCTGGCTCAGGTCCCAAGTTAAAGGATTTAAAGCCCATGCTTTCCATGTGGCCCAAGGCCTTTTTCAAGTTTCCACGAGGGTCTCCTTCAAAGGGCTTGCCTTCTGTCGTATAAACATCACAGATGAGACCAGCAACGCTACCATTCTCATCTCCCCAAGGAAAGACAGTCCAAGTATTCAAGTCTGGATAAAGGTACATATCCGATTCATTGATCCGGACAAAACCTTCAATAGATGAACCATCAAACATAGCCTTGTTGGCTAATACTTTATCAAGCTGTTCGTCCGTTGCCGGAATTTCAACATTCTTCATAGTCCCCAAGATGTCTGAGAACATCAAACGGATAAAGGTTACATTTTTTTCCTTCACTTCGCGACGGATGTCAGCTGCTGTAATTGACATTAAATTTCTCCTTGAAAAAAACAAAATAATTAAGGCCGATGTTGACCAAAGCTAGGAATGGAAGAGGCAAAGCGACTCTGTTGCAGGATGTCCTTGTGCAGGGCACGACGGATGTCCTTTTCACTGATGGTCTGTTGGGACTTAGCCTTACGCTCGGCGTAAATCTTCTTGATAGCGGCAATATTATGACCCTCAGCAAGGTAGTCCTTAATCTCTAGGAGCCGGTCCATATCGTTTAAGGAATACATTCGACGATTCCCTTCATTGCGCAAGGGAGTAATCAATTCCTGATCCTCATAATAACGAATCTGACGAGCACTTAAGTCCGTCAACTTCATCACACTACCAATTGGAAAAACAGCCAAATTACGGCGTAATTCTTTTTCCCTCATTACATCTTCCTTTCTGCCCTCTATTATATGCTTTAATCTCGACCCTGTCAAGCTTTTATGTTATATTTTCTGACATCATTCTTTCTTCTGTTTAATTCTTAGGTGTCCGCGGAGCCGATCTACATCGTAATTGACCAAGATAGCAATAAAAACACCGATAAAGGTTTCAAAGACCCGTTCAAAAACATAAAAAATCGTATCACCAGCTGGAATGGATAAACTAATGATTAAAAGAGCTGAGACCCCACCAATCACCCCAGCCTTATTGTTCATAGCCACATTGGTCATAATGGTCAGCATGCAGCAAATAGGAACAAAGACCAGGGTTACCCAGTATTGGTCCTGAAAAAAATTATTGATTAGGAAAAAGGCCAGGGCAAAAAAACCACCGATACTATTTCCTAGGATACGCGAAGTTCCAAAGTGGACGCTTTGGTCAAAATCCTCCCTCAGACTAAAAACAGCCGTTAGGGCGCCAATCTGCAATCCCCGCCAACCAAAAAAGCCAAACACCAGGAGCACAATAAAAACAGCTAGTCCTGTTTTAAAGGTCCTCATGCCCAGCTTGAACTTTGATTTATCAAATTTATATTTTTTAAAATAAGTCATCGTCATTTCTTCCTAGCCCTATTGTAACATATTTCCCTGCAAATGTATGAGTCTAATGAGAAGATTTCCTAAGAAGTAAAAAAGGCGGGGACAAGAGCCCCAGCCTGCAAATGATTTTTCTTGGCTCTTAGACCTCATATCTTTTTAGTAGTTTGGATAGATATAGGTTACTCGACCATAGAAGGTAGTTGGATCAAACCAACCACGATAGTTATTGATTTGCTTATGGCGGTTATAGTTGGCCTCTAAGACTTGAATAGAACGTCCGCTAGCTACATCTGTTACATAGGCCACGTGACCATAGTCACCACCGTCCCAAACAGCGATAGCACCGACCATCGGGGTTGTTCCAGTCGCAAAGCCAGAAGCCGCTGCATTGGCTGTCCAGTCCTTGGCATTGCCCCACCAGTTACTTGCCCAAGGAGCTAATTCCTTGACGCCCCAAGTACATTGTCCGATAGGATAAGAATTTCCTGTTGCTGTTGGTGTATTTAGGACTACATCTTCGGTATCTGAAACCAAATCACTAGCCGCCGGACTAGTAGCTTGAGCTGGCGCCTCTACTTGACCTTGACTAGCTCCGTCAACTTGGAGAGTATCTCCTGGAAGAATTGTATCATAAATGGTCTTTCCATTTTTAGCTGCCAAGTCGTAAGGGCTCATCCCATGTAGGCTAGCAATTGAGTAAAATGAGTCTCCAGCTTGGACCACATAGCTATCTGCACTAGCTGACTGTTGACTTAAAAGAGCTACCGCTAGGGCAGAAGAAAGGCCGATTGTTACTTTTTCTAGATGTTTGCGCATAGATTGCTTAGTCGTCATAAAACTCTCCTTTTAATTCCTGTTCTTTTATCATACACTTTATTCATTTCAGTTACTTTTAACTTTTATTTTAAAAATATTACAAGTAAAGTAGCCTGAAAAAATAGATGCTTCAGGCCTTTGATAGACGAAGATAGAAAATCTATTCTTTACCTATTCATTCTCAATAACTAAGACCTAAAAAGGGAGTGGGCCTGGAGCTGAAAGTACTCCAAAGGGAACCTTCTCTATATTTCTTATTTTTCTGTCAAGGCAGCCAAGCCTGGTAAAACTTTACCGCGTCGAAATGCCCTTCACTCATCGAAAGCTCACCTCCTTCGCTTCCTTAACGTTTCGGGTTTTCTCCTTTTCCCACTTTCTTCATGGAATGGCTCGAGGCCCGAAGGCAAAGCATAAGAAAAGAAGGTCCAAAGGGAGCCTTCTCTATTTCTTATTTTTCTGTCAGGGCTGCAAGGCCTGGTAGTACTTTACCTTCGAGAAGTTCCATTGATGCTCCACCACCTGTAGAAATCCATGAGAACTTGTCTGCACGACCTAGGTTGATAGCTGCGGCTGCTGAGTCACCACCACCGATGATTGATTTCACCTCTGGTTGTTTCACAATAGCATCCATCACACCGATTGTTCCTGCTTGGAAGTCAGGGTTTTCAAAGACACCCATTGGACCATTCCAAACGACTGTTTTAGCACCTGTCAATTCTTGATCAAATTTTGCGATAGATTTAGGACCGATATCCAAGCCAAGGAAGCCAGGATCAATCGCTTCTCCTTCAGTATCTTTGACCTCAGTGTAGTCAGCAAAAGCATTTGCTTCTTTAGAGTCCACTGGCAAGATCAATTTGCCATTTGATTTTTCCAAGAGACCTTTGGCAATATCAAGTTTGTCCTCTTCAACCAAGGAGTTTCCGATTTCGATACCTTGCGCTTTAAGGAAGGTATAGGTCATTCCACCACCGATAAGCACCTTATCAGCTTTTTCAAGAAGGTTTTCGATAACACCAATCTTGTCTGAAACTTTTGAACCACCAAGGATAGCCACAAATGGACGAACTGGATTGTCAACCGCTTCTTGAATGTAGGCAATTTCATTTTCAAGCAAGAAACCAGCAACAGCTTTTTCAACGTTAGCTGAAATTCCTACGTTTGAAGCGTGGGCCCGGTGAGCTGTACCAAAGGCATCATTGACAAAGATACCGTCTCCAAGGCTAGCCCAGTATTTACCAAGTTCTGGATCATTTTTAGATTCTTTGTTACCGTCAACATCTTCAAAACGAGTGTTTTCAACCAAAAGAACTTGACCATCTTCAAGAGCATTGATAGCTGCTTCTAATTCTGCACCCCGAGTTACTCCTGCTAGGAAGGCTACATCTTGACCTAGTTTTTCTGCTAGGTTAGCCGCAACTGGAGCCAATGATTTTCCTGCCTTATCAGCTTCTTCTTTGACACGACCAAGGTGAGAGAAGAGCACTGCCCGTCCACCTTGTTCAAGGATATATTTAATTGTTGGAAGAGCCGCTGAAATCCGGTTATCATTTGTAATAACGCCGTCTTTCAAAGGAACATTAAAGTCAACACGAACGAGAACTTTCTTCCCTTTCAAGTCAACGTCTTTAACAGTCAGTTTTGCCATGATACAAAAACTCCTTTTTTCTATTTTATACGCAACTATTATACCACACTTTCTCAAAGTTTTCTTGATATAAGGAAAATTTTCACAAAAATCCGGAACTTTACTTATCCTTCCTGATATAAAAATTCTTCTCATACTGCCCATATTTGGAAATAATCCTATTTTTTGTCTAATTCCTTGTCTAAAAATGAACAAAAAATATTAAACTGTAATAAAATGTAAAATAGAAATCGACATCTTTGTGTTAGAATAAATGAGTAAGTTTTTTAGAAGGAGTTATCTATGCGTAAAAAGAACAAACAGCGTCTAGGCGCTTTTGTGGCCGTAGCGGTATCGACCAATCTCTTGGCTCAACCCCTAAACGGTCAAGCAGAGGAAGTCGAAGCCGACACCTCTACCAACCAAGTCGAAAACTTGGAAAGTCAGCTTAGTGCAAGTGCTGAAGTTTCAGCCACACCAAGCGAAACCAGCAGTTCCTCAGCCAGTCAAGAACTCAAGGCTGAAGCCCAGGCTGGCCAAGAAGGTTCAGAAGGACAGACTCAAGAGCCAGCTGAAACAACTAAGCCAGAAGCCCCTCGTCCAGAAGTGACTGCCGAAACTAGCCCAGCAGAAGACAAGGCAACTACTGCTGTTCTAGCAGGTGCTGAAAGCAATCAGAGCCCTAGCCAAAATGTGATTATGGCCGCTTACAAGTACGCCAATCCCAATGATCAATACTGGCAAAGAATCACCAGCCAAACTGGTAATAAGGTGTCTCATGTCATCATCAATCCTAGTAACGGATCCGGTAGTCAGGCAGATGCTAATTTTGCTAAGCAAATCGCTGCCAACGCCGCTGCCGGCATCAAGAACCTGGGTTATGTCAATACAGTAAGTGAAGACTATTCTAACAAACGTCGCTCCCATGATGACATTTTAGCTGAGGTTGGCCGCTATGCCAGCTTTTATGGCCTGAATAATATCAATGGTATCTTCTTTGACGAGGTCAAGGCAGGAGAGACCGAGGCAGATGTAGACTTCATGAGAACCCTCTTCTATCGAATGAGAGAACTCTATCCAAGTATGACCGTTATGGCCAATCCCGGTCGGACCGTTACCAATGCTATCGCTCCTTATGCCGATATTTGGCTAACCAGAGAGACGACAGCCAATGACTACCTCAACGGCTACTATGAACAAATCTCTGATATGGAGAAGGACCCTGCCTCTAGCAAGCGGGTCATGCACCTAGTTCACTCTGCGAGCCCTAGCCAATATGACGAAATTATCGCCCTTTCTAGAAAGCGTAATGCCGGCTACCTCATGGTAACCGACCAGTCCTTCCTAGCCCTACCGACAGATTTTGAAAGCCTGGTTTCACGGATTACTAGTGGTTCTTCTAGTAGTTCTGATAGTGCTAGTCAAAACAAGGCAACCGAGACAAATCCGTCACAGCCTGAGCCCAAAGCAGAAGTCAATCCTGAAACTCCGGCTCAACCAAGGATTGAAGACCAACCAGAAATCAGCCCTGAAACTCCAGCTCAACCGAGTACCGATCCTGAGTCAGAAGTCATTGAAATAACAGAGACTCCGGCTGAAAAAGAAATAGAGACTAGCACCAAGCCAGTCCCTATCGTTCAAAAAACGACTGAGCAAGCTAAGCAGAGCAAGGAGATGCCAAAACAAGAAGCAAGCCGTAATCAGGCTAGCTATCCTGTCTCTTACCTAACTAGCAGCCAAGGAGCTAGCAACCCAGCAGCCCCTAGCCCTGCTCTATCCGGCTTTTCTCAGGCTTCTGTAAGGTTAAATCTAGCCAATCAAGAAGCTAGCCCTGCTGCTAAGAAAGAAAGCAATCCTAGCGATAGCCAAACAAGCAATAAGAGCCAGCATGAAAATCATCGGGCCAAGGAAGATGCCAGTCAAAAGGCTAAAGAAGATAAGAAGGACAAGCAAGAGAAAGCTAAGGTGGATATTCAAAATTCTAGCTCTAGCGACCAGACCCAAGAAGCTGCTGCTGCCTATACTAGTCAGTCTCAAGCTGGTGGTGAGGACCATTCTGCCCTCTATCTAGCAGTCAGTGGTGCCGTAGCCCTCGCAGGTCTAGGCCTCCTCGGACGCACAGCCCTGAAAAATAAAAAATAAAACAATTTCAAAAAAGCAAAAAAATTGGAGAAGAAATAGTCATTTCTCCAATTTTTTATTTTAGTCATTTCTAACAAATCCCACTGTACGAAAAGCAAAAACTACTTATCTTCTGATAAGCTATTAGCCAACTTTTTAAAGGCTTCATCTAATGAAACCATTCGTTTTTCCACCTTAGAAATAGCAGAATCAAGCGTAAAACCTTCATCCAACATTTCCTGGATTAGCAAAATTTTCTTTACATTTAAATAATTATATCTTCTTGTAGAACCTTCAACCCCCTTTTCAGAGTGAATGGCTCCTTTTTCTTCCCAATAACGAATTTTTCTGGTAGGTATACCCGTTATTCTTGAAACTTCACCAATTCCAACAACCAATTTTTTTAATAAATCAAAATCTAATAAAGCAGAAATATTCTTATCTTCTTGAGGCATAGCTATTCTATTCTCCATTTGTAAAATTCTAATCTTGTAAACTATTTTACAATATATATAAATAATTTGCAATTTGTTGTTGATTGTTTTTAGAAAATATAGTACAATTTATTTAATTTATCTTCTTGAAATGTAAATAAATTACAAAAGGAGTTGTGATATGACAAAAGTATTAGTACTCGGTGCAACCGGTCGGACTGGCAAACTCATTATAGAAGAATTGGCTAAAAATCAATCTCTTCAAATTATTGCAGCAATAAGAAAAGCAAATGATATTAGCCGTTTACCAAAAATAGAACGAAAAATAAAAACGCACCTTGTAGATATAGAAAATGCAGAAAGTATTGAAAAAGCAATAGAGCAAGTGGATATAATTGTTCACGCTATACGTCTACGGGGTAATATTCCTGAGAATGCTTTAGTTGAACTAGATAAAAGAATACGTCAAGCAATTCCTCCAACTAAGGAAATTCCTATGATTATTGTGGGCGGAGCAGGCTCATTAAAGATGAACAGCGGAAAATATTTCTGGGAAGATCCACATTTCCCAACACAAACCTTACCGCGAGGAAGGGCGCATGCTCAATTAAGAATTTATCTAGAAGAACACTCATTCAAAGACAAGTGGGCATATTTAGTCCCACCTCCAGCCTATATTCCCGAAGGAATTAGACTAGGCACATATAAACAAGCCGAACTAGACTTGGAAGAGGACTTTTTAAATGAACAAATTAGTTATTCTGATTTTGCTATTGCTATTTCGGATGCCGTTCGAGAAGAATGGCAAGGAGTTCACTTGATTGCATCAAGTACTTGATTTTAAGCATAAAAAAAGAGGCTAAGCCTCTTTTTTCTACTCTATTATTTTGCAATTTTTGCAAAGTATTCAAGAGTACGCACAAGTTGTGCAGTGTAAGACATTTCATTGTCGTACCATGATACAACTTTAACCAATTGTTTACCGTCAACGTCAAGAACTTTAGTTTGAGTTGCGTCAAACAATGAACCGTAAGCCATACCAACGATATCTGAAGATACGATTGGGTCTTCAGTGTAACCGTATGATTCGTTAGCAGCAGCCTTCATAGCAGCGTTTACTTCTTCTACAGTTACGTTCTTTTCAAGAACTGCTACCAATTCAGTTACAGAACCAGTTGGAGTAGGGATACGTTGTGCAGCACCATCCAATTTACCGTTCAATTCAGGGATAACCAAACCGATTGCTTTAGCAGCACCAGTTGAGTTAGGAACGATGTTAGCAGCACCAGCACGAGCACGACGAAGGTCACCACCGCGGTGTGGTCCGTCAAGGATCATTTGGTCACCAGTGTAAGCGTGGATTGTAGTCATCAAACCTTGAACAACACCGAAGTTATCTTGAAGAGCCTTAGCCATTGGAGCCAAGCAGTTTGTAGTACATGAAGCACCTGAGATAACTGTTTCAGTTCCATCAAGAATGTCTTGGTTTGTGTTAAATACAACTGTTTTAACGTCGTTTCCACCAGGAGCAGTGATAACAACTTTCTTAGCTCCACCTGGGTGCAAGTGTTTTTCAGCTGCTTCTTTCTTAGCAAAGAAACCAGTTGCTTCAAGAACGATTTCTACACCGTCGTTAGCCCAGTCGATTTGTTCTGGGTCACGTTCAGCAGAAACCTTAACGAATTTACCGTTCACTTCAAATCCGCCTTCTTTTACTTCCACAGTACCGTCGAAACGACCTTGAGTTGTGTCGTATTTCAACAAGTGTGCAAGCATTACTGGATCTGTAAGGTCGTTGATACGAGTAACTTCAACACCTTCTACATTTTGGATACGACGGAAAGCAAGACGACCAATACGTCCGAAACCGTTAATACCAACTTTAACTACCATTCGTGATTTCCTCCTTATGAAAATCAATAAATATTTTATGTGAAAAGAGTAACTTGAAATGTTACAAATCACCTTTCAACATTTCCATTATATACTTAATTCCTTAAAATTGCAACTGATTTCATCGCAAGAAAAAAGTTAAATTACTTTTTTCACAACTTTTCATATACTTTCATATTTTTTCAAAAACTTTATTTTTTGAGCATTAAAAAACCGAGATTACTCTCGGTTTATCTAGTGAAATTTTTAGGCTTCACCTTTATTTTTTGCAATGATTTCTTCTTGGACTGACTTAGGCACGTCTTCGTAGTGGTCAAAGACCATCATGAAGGTACCACGTCCTTGAGATGCTGAACGAAGAACGGTTGCGTAACCAAACATTTCAGCAAGTGGAACGTAAGCACGAACGATTTGGCTGTTACCGTGTGCTTCCATACCGTCAACACGTCCACGACGTGCAGTCACGTGTCCCATAACGTCTCCAAGGTTTTCTTCTGGAACTGTGATGGTTACAAGCATCATTGGCTCAAGGATAGCTGGTTGTGCAGTTTTCGCAGCTTCTTTAAGGGCAAGTGATGCAGCTACCTTAAAGGCAGTTTCAGATGAGTCGACATCGTGGTATGATCCATCATAAAGTTTTGCTTTGACGTCAACGATTGGGTAGCCAGCAAGGACACCGTTAGCCATTGACTCAACCAGACCTTTTTCTACGGCTGGTACAAATTCACGAGGAACGACACCACCGACGATAGCATTTTCAAACTCGAAGCCTTTTCCTTCTTCGTTTGGAGTAAATTCAATCCAAACATCACCGAATTGACCCTTACCACCAGATTGGCGTTTGAAGAATCCACGCGCTTGAGTAGAAGCGCGGAAGGTTTCCCGGTAAGATACTTGAGGCGCACCTACGTTAGCTTCAACCTTAAATTCACGTTTCATCCGGTCAACAAGGACATCCAAGTGGAGCTCACCCATACCAGAGATAACTGTTTCACCAGTTTCAACGTTGGTTTCAACACGGAAGGTTGGGTCTTCTTCAGCCAATTTAGAAAGGGCAACACCCATCTTGTCTTGGTCTGCTTTAGACTTAGGCTCAACCATGAGTTGGATAACTGGTTCTGGAACTTCGATAGATTCAAGGATAACCTTCGCTTTTTCATCAGTCAAAGAATCACCCGTTGTAGTGTCCTTCAAACCAACGGCAGCAGCGATATCTCCTGCATAGACGGTATCAATTTCATTCCGGCTGTTGGCGTGCATTTGTAGGATACGTCCGATACGTTCACGTTTACCTTTAGAAGTGTTGAGAACGTAAGAACCGCTGTTCAAGACACCTGAGTAAACACGGAAGAAGGTCAAGCGACCTACGAATGGGTCAGTCATAATCTTGAAGGCAAGCGCTGCAAATGGCTCATCATCAGATGCTGGACGAGTTTCTTCTTCATCAGTATCTGGGTTAACACCCTTGATAGCAGGAATGTCAAGCGGACTTGGCAGGTAGTCAATAACGGCATCAAGCATCAATTGAACACCCTTATTTTTGAAGGCAGAACCACAGAGCACTGGGAAGAATTCTACATTGATGGTTGCCCGACGAATAGCTGCTTTCAACTCTTCGTTAGTGATTTCTTCACCTTCAAGGTATTTCATCATCAAGTCTTCATCAGTTTCGGCAACTGCTTCCACCAATTTTTCACGATATTCTTGAGCTTGCTCTAAGTATTCAGCTGGGATGTCTTCTTCCAAGATATCTGTACCAAGGTCGTTGGTATAGATTTCAGCCTTCATCTTAATCAAGTCAATGATTCCACGGAAGTCATCTTCAGAACCAATTGGCAATTGGATTGGATGAGCGTTAGCTTGCAAGCGGTCATGTAGAGTAGATACTGAGTAAAGGAAGTCAGCACCAATCTTATCCATCTTGTTAGCAAATACGATACGTGGTACGCGGTATTCAGTTGCTTGGCGCCAAACAGTTTCTGTTTGTGGCTCAACACCTGATTGGGAGTCCAGAACGGTTACCGCACCGTCCAATACACGAAGGGAACGTTGTACTTCGATAGTGAAGTCCACGTGTCCTGGGGTATCGATAATGTTAACCCGGTGGCCGTCCCATTGGGCAGTTGTCGCAGCAGATGTGATAGTGATACCACGCTCTTGCTCTTGCTCCATCCAGTCCATTTGTGAAGCACCTTCGTGAGTTTCTCCAATTTTGTGGATTTTACCAGTATAGTAGAGGATACGCTCAGTTGTAGTTGTTTTACCAGCATCAACGTGGGCCATGATACCGATATTACGAGTTTTTTCTAATGAAAATTCGCGAGCCATTTGGTTTGTTCTCCTATATTTTTTATTTCTTATTTATTATAACATATTTTAGAAGAGCGAGTAGGCAAAACCTACCCGCTCTCACAGTATTATATGCAGATGAAGAGTTGTATAACTCTTTGCATCTTAATTTAGTCGGGTTCGAGCTACAAGCCTCTGACAAAAAGATAAAATTGTCTCGAAGCATCGCTTCATCATCAATTTTCCTATTTTGTCTAGGGCTTGCTTAACGCTCTCACGCCCTATCTTACCAACGGAAGTGGGCGAAGGCACGGTTGGCTTCTGCCATACGGTGGGTGTCTTCACGTTTCTTAACAGCTGCACCTGTGTTGTTAGCTGCGTCCATGATTTCCTTAGCAAGACGGTCTTGCATAGTGTGTTCACCACGTTGACGAGCGATGGTTACCAACCAACGAAGTCCAAGGGTTGTACGACGTTCTGGACGAACTTCAACTGGGACTTGGTAGTTAGATCCACCAACCCGACGAGCCCGTACTTCAAGAACAGGCATGATGTTGTCCATAGCTGTTTCAAATACTTCATTAGCATCGTTTCCAGTAGCTTCCTTGATTTGCTCAAAAGCTCCATATACGATAGATGCTGCTGTACCACGTTTCCCATCAAGCATAACGCGGTTGATAAGACGTGTAACTAATTTTGAATTGTAAAGCGGATCTGGCAATACTTCGCGCTTAGGCGCTTGGTTTTTACGACTCATTTATCTCTCCCCTTCCTTATGCTTTTGGTTTCTTAGTACCGTACTTAGAACGGCCTTGCTTACGGTCAGTAACACCCGCTGTATCGAGGGCACCACGAACGATATGGTAACGTACCCCTGGAAGGTCTTTTACACGTCCACCGCGAAGAAGCACCACACTGTGCTCTTGTAAGTTGTGGCCGATACCTGGAATGTAGGCAGTTACTTCAATCAAGTTGCTCAAACGTACACGAGCAAACTTACGAAGGGCAGAGTTAGGTTTTTTAGGTGTCATGGTTCCGACACGAGTTGCAACTCCACGTTTTTGTGGTGAGTTTTCACGAGTAGGAACACGTTTAAGACTGTTATAACCAACGTTCAAGGCTGGTGATTTAGATTTTTCTACTTTTGATTTACGCGGTTTGCGAACCAATTGGTTAATTGTAGGCATCTACATTTCTCCTGTATTTTTTTAATTTTGGTGACAAGGCACTTGGTGACAGCCCTTGTCTGTGTGTACTTTTGCAACATTTGTCAGCACGTCTCTGTACACTTTTGAGAGACCAAAAGTAAAAAGTACCGTCTTTTATTATAACACGAGAGAATATAAGCGTCAATAGATTTCGCTAGTTTTTTCATGATTCCCCTTTCAAAAAAACTTATTTATTTCAGCTTGTTTGACCTAATAAGTAAGTCGTGTTATCATAAAATTGTTCGTTTTCGTTTTTAGTTTGATACAAACAAACTAGGCTCTACATAATAAAGGAGGACTCTATGATTATTTGGGGACACAAGGGCTATAAAAAGCTACTAGGAACAAGTGGCTATCCTATCGATTGTAGCCATTGCAATAACCAGCAGGCTTGGCAACTTTTGGAAGTGGGCAAGAAATTTACCCTCTACTTCATCCCTCTCTTTCCCTATGGTCGAAAGTACTATCTGACTTGTCCAGTCTGTGGTTCGGGTATGGAAGTTGACAAGAAGGACCTACCCAACTACTTGTCTAACTAAACTTTAACTTGTTAAAAGTAGGAGCAACTTAGAAACAGCTCCTAAAAACTAAAAAAGGCTCTATAATATCTGTAGTGGGTTGATTGGTTCCAATCAGAACACACTTTTACAATCTAGTAATTATCTGATTTCAACTGATACTTAAGAGATAAAACATAGATGATACTTTTGAATGGTGATATCTCTCATCAGAAATATATTCTGATGAGAGACGGAAACTCTGAGACCTAGGCTCAGAGTTTAGCCATGAAATCCGTAGGAGTTGCTGGCGTCCGAGCACCATATCAAAAAGTATCATTAGTAATAAAAATTCTACCCACTACAGTTGACAATGAGCCCTAAAAAATCACCTAAAGAAGATTTTAAAATTTTCTCTAGGTGATTTTCTTTTTTACTTTTTAAAATCTTAGTCAAAGATATTGCCGACTTCGACATCAATTTTATTGGCTTTCACATCAATATTGGTGACCTTAAGTAGGGACTTATAATGAAGATGGTCCCGCTTTTCCTGGGCATTATCGGCAAAGACAGCGATTCCTGCCAACTCAGAATCAAACTCGGCCAAAAGGCTAATCATACCATTGACAGTTCCACCGCCCTTTAAAAAGTCGTCAACAATGAGGACTCGGCTACCTGCCTTGAGGCTGCGCTTGGATAGGAACATTTTTTCAATGCGGTCACTAGAGCCAGAGACATAGTTGACACTGACGGTAGAGCCTTCGGTAATCTTGAGGTCCCTGCGGACAATGACGAAGGGAACATTTAAAATTTTGGCCACAGCATTGGCCAAGGGTACTCCCTTGGTGGCTACGGTCATCACTGCATCAATCTTTTGTTCCTTGAAGGCCTTGGCGATAATTCGGCCGATATTATGGAGGAGGCTTGGGGTGCTCAAAAGATCCGAAAGATAAATATAGCCTCCCGGAAGGATTCGTTCGCTTTCTGCTAGTTGGTCTCGTAAGTCTTCAACGATTGCGCGGGATTCCCGTTCAGAGATAGAGGGGGTAAAGATAACCCCGCCACCGGCACCGGTAATGGTTTCAATGGTCCCGATTTCAATCTCCTCAAAGGCCCTTTTAATAATGACGATGTCTTCGGAAATAGAGGACTTGGCTGACTCGTATTTTTCAGCAAAGGTATTGAGACTGGTCAGTTGGTAGGGGTGGTTGATTAGATAATTAGAAATTACCACCATTCGTTCGCTTCTTCTTAACTTCATGCTTTCACCATTTTACTTTATTTTTATATATTATACCATATTCCCAGAAAAAAACGAACGTTATTTTAAAAATAACGTTCAATTTTCGTTTTTTATCAATCTAATTTTGGTTTGTAGAAGGCCCGATTATCCATGGCAAAGATTCGATTGGTCATTTCTCCTGCTCCGACCTTGGAGAGGGCAGAGGTCATCATCATCATCTCTGCATCAAAATTATCAATCATGTGGAGGATTTCTGCCTCCATAATCCTTGGTCGGACTGGGCTACCATATTCCAAGAGGCCGTGGTGGCTAAGGATAAGATGGCGGAGAACGATGACTTCTTCCTTGCTATCATCAATCTTGAGCTCAATTAAGGCCTTGGTTAACTCCTCATCAATCAAGGCAATATGGCCAATCAGATTGCCCCGAACGGTATATTCGGTCGCTTCTGGTCCACTCAACTCTAAGACCTTGGCCAAATCGTGGAGCATAATTCCTGCAAAGAGCAGGCTCTTATTGAGCTGGGGATAGATGTCGCCGATAGAATCTGCTAGTCTGACCATGGTGGCTGTATGATAGGCTAGGCCCACCTCAAAGGCATGGTGGTTGGTCTTGGCCGCTGGGTAGCTGTAAAACTCCTTGTCATACTTGCTATAAAGAGCCCTAACCAGGCGCTGCCAGATAGGATTTTCAATTTTAAAAATCATCTGCCCTAGATAATCGCGAATTTCCTGGGGATCCACCGGTGGTTTTTCCTTGAAATCGCTAGGGTCATTGGGCTCACCAGTCTTGGGGAGACGGAGTTGGAGCTGGTTGACTTGGGGGGTATTATTATAGACCTCACGCCGTCCCTGCATGTGGACGACCTTGCCGACTGTAAACTCGGCTACATTATGGGGTTGGGCGTCCCAGAGCTTGCCTTCAATCTCTCCTGTATCATCTTGAAAAGTAAAGGCCAGATAGTTCTTACCAGCCCTGGTCTGGCGAACTTCGGCACTTTTAATCAGGTAAAAGCCTTCAAACAGCTCGTCTTTTTTCATTTGACTAATCTTCATTTTCTGTCCCTTCTTGTCCTTCTTGGAAATCTAATAGTGATAAGCCTAGGTCTTCTTCAGAAAGCTCAATCCGACGCAGGGTCCGCTCGATGGCATTGGTCCTGCGGGTCAGGAGATCATCAATATTGCCTGAGGCATTTTTCAAGTGCTTTTGAGCCTTGAGCAAGACTCCGCCGAATTTTTGAAATTCTGTCTTGACGGATCCTAGAACCTTGCTGATATCGTCGGCACTCCTTTGGATATTTAGGGTTTTAAAGCCAACCGATAGGGAATTGAGCAGGGCCGATAGGGTCGAGGGCCCGGCCACTACAATCTGCTCCTCCCGCCGCAAGCGATCAAAGAAATCGGGCTGGCGGACCACTTCTGAATAGAGGCCCTCTGTTGGTAAAAACATCAGGGCAAAATTGGTGGTGGCAGGCGGCGATAGATACTTCTGCTGGATGTCCTTGGCAAAGCGTTTGACACTAGCCAAGAGGGCCTTGCGGTGGAGGTCAATCTCCTCTCTGTCTCCTTGCTCATAGGCTTCTTCTAAGCGATAGTAGTCAGCCAGGGGAAACTTGGAGTCGATTGGTAGATAGACATAGGTTCCCTCGCTCTGGCCAGGAAGTTTGATGGCGTATTCAACCCGCTCGCTGGAGCCTACCACCGTCGCAAACTCACGTTCATATTGGCTAGGAGTTAGGATGTCTTCGATAATCTGACCTAGCTGGAGTTCCCCCATAATACCTCGACTTTTGGTATTGGAAAGGACCTTATTTAAACTGCCAACGTCTCTGGCAACACTCTGCATCTCTCCTAGGCCTCGATTGACCGATTCTAGCTGCTTGGAGACCGTCTCGAAAGAGCTTTGGAGTCGGTTTTGCAGGGTTGTTTCCAATTTTTCCTCCACGGTCTGGCGCATTTTTTCCAGGCGTTCTTCATTGGACTCCTGAATCTTTTGCATGCGCTCATCGGTCTTATCGCGGTTTTTGCTGAGATTGTCTGTAATCTCAAGTCTGAGCTCTGTCAATTCGCGATGGAGATCGGCCCTCATCTCTGATAAGCGGTCCCCCAAGGCTAATTCCAGAGTTTGCTGTTTTAATTCCTGCTCTTTTCTAGCCTCTAATAAACGATAGTCCAGCTGGTCTGACAGCTGGTCGGCCTGATTTTCCAGGGCTTTTTTAAGCTCTTGGTTTCGCTCGCTATTGCCCTTAAAAACCAGATAGGCCAAGACTAGGAGAAGCAGAAAAATCAAAATTTCCATATATTAGTCCTTACTAAAGATAAGTACCACATAGCCCTCGCTAAAGGAGAGACCAATTGGTTTACCTATAAATTCGTTAGAAGCATAGACTTTCTTAAAAAAATAGTTCTGGCTCGTCAAGGGATACTTGGCTCCCTCAATCCTCAAGACCTGATCCTGGACAGGCAGAAAGGCCAGATAGGTCCAACCGGCCCTGGGCTTGATTTCATGTCTACCTGCGGCTAGATAGGTTAGGTAGTTCTGCTTATCAACCAGGCTAATCTGCTCCATAAAGGGGGCTAGGCGTTGGTCGCTAGGCAGGAAAACATTGGCTAGGCTATGATCTAAGCGGCCGCCTAAGGCTCCATAAATCCTGACCTGGGCCTGGGGTAGGTCCTTGAAAAGGGTCAAGAGAGCCAGCTCTAAGTCTGTATCATTCTTTTCAGCCTGGGCTGTAACCAGAACGTTTGCCTCTTCTTCAATCCAAGCTCTTTCTTCAAGGCTGACAGAATCAAAGTCCCCTAGGGCATAGTCTAGTGGCAACCCTTCTTTTAAGAGGGTCAAGGCTCCTGCATCGACCCCCAGATAGAGGTCCCAGTCTCTGGGCAAGTCTTGGTCCAAGGGACCCCCAGCTAGAACCAAAACCTTAGGCATCTAGGCCCGCCTTTAAGGCAGCTACCCGCTCTTTAAGATCTCCCTTAAAGAGATAGCTGCCAGCCACAAAGACATTGGCTCCTGCTTCTTTGGCAATGGTTATCGTTTGATTATCAATACCGCCGTCGACTTCAATATCAAAGTCTAAATCATTTGCCTCACGTAAAACAACTAATTCACGAATTTTATCCATGGTCTCAGCTAGAAAAGCTTGACCTCCAAAGCCTGGATTGACTGTCATGACTAGGACTTGATCCACTAGGTTGAGAACATTCTTAGCTGCTTCTACGGGCGTTCCAGGATTCAGGACCAGACTGGCCTTGACCCCAGCCTCTCGAATCTTTTGGAGGGCCCCATGGATGTGGGGAGTCGCCTCGGCATGGATACTGATGATATCTGCTCCTGCTCGTGCAAAGTCAGCAATGTGACTTTCTGGATTGGAGACCATGAGATGGCAATCAAAGACCAGCTTAGAATAGGGGCGCATAGCCGCTACCACTCCTGCTCCGAAACTGATGTTGGGTACAAAGTGGCCGTCCATCACATCAATATGGACATAGTCTACTCCTGTTTCCTCTAGTCTTTTTAGCTCTTGCTCGAAATTGGCATAGTCCGCACTCAAAATAGAGGGGGCAATTTTAAATGGTTTCATTCCTTACTCCTTTTTATTTGGGATGTTTCTTCCCTACTTTTTTATAGGTTTCCCGTCGGTTTTCAATCTCACTGAGAAGTTGTAAATAGTTATCAAAGCGGACAGAGGACAAATCACCCGCTTCAAGTGCTTGCTTAACCGCGCAGGCTGGCTCATGGGTATGGGTGCAGGTCCGGAACTTGCAAGCCTGGCTGATTTTGGCGATTTCTGGAAAGGCTAGATTGAGCTCCTCAGCACTGGTCACCTCATAGTCTAAGGATGAAAAGCCAGGAGTGTCGGCAATTTTTCCTCCGTAAAGGTTATAGAGGCTGACAGCTCGCGTCGTATGGCGACCCCGACCTAGGCTCTCTGAAATCTCAGCCGTCTCTAGGGCTAAATCAGGCGCAATTTTATTGAGTAGGGTGGACTTCCCCACACCTGTCTGACCCATAAAAACAGTGATTTTCTGAGATAAGAGAGGCAGGAGTTCTTCCACCGACAGGGCCAAGTCATAGCCGATAGAGCGGTAGAGGCTAATGTAATCATCTAGTTCATTTCCTGTCTCCAGAAGGTCGAGCTTGCTTAGATAAATCAGGGGTTTGATGGCCTTATGCTCTAGTAGGACCAAAAAACGATCCAGGAGATTGGGATTGAAGTCTGGCTCACGCGCACTGATGACGACGACAGCCTGGTCGATATTGACAATGGGTGGACGGACTAGGCTGTTCTTGCGCTCACCAATCTTTAAGATGTAACCCTCCGAGTCCTTGTCAGCCGAAAATTCTACCTCATCTCCCACATAGGGCGTCTGGCCTTTTTTACGAAAATTTCCTCTGGCCCTGGTTTGATAAATCTGACCGGCACTTTCTACATAGTAGAAGCCAGCCAGAGCCTTTATAATTCTTCCTTGCAAAACGGCTCCTTTTGTTCTAATGAATTTATTATAACAAAAAATAGGACTTTTTGCTTTTTTCCCTTGGCAAATTTCAAAAAAAAGGTATAATAGATATAGTGGTCTAAGCGGAGGTGGTGGAACGGCAGACACGCATGCTTCAGGCGCATGTGCCCGTACGGGTGTGAGGGTTCAAATCCCTTCCTCCGCATAAAGAGAAAAACGACTTCAAATGAGGTCGTTTTTTTGTTTAAAAATTAGTTTTCTTTTGCCTTTAGTAATAACAAAGACAGGCTCAAGAAGAAAGTGAGCGTTGATAAACCGCCAGTAAAGTATTTTTCAAAAACACTGGAAGTGATAAAACAATTAAAAATCGAAGCCAGAGCTAAAAAAATGGTTGTAATGAACAGTAAGTTTTTTAAATAATTTTCCCGCCACGGACCCTTAATAATATGACCACAAGCCAAATAAACCGTGCCAAAGAAGCCCCACAAGACGAAGGACACCAAATTTATCCACCTTAAATGCAGCGGGATAACAGTATAATGTCCTCCTAGGACGAACTGTCCCAAGGGTAGCCCCAAAAGCAACAAGAACTGCAGCAAAGCATTGATGTACCATGATAAAGCGCAAAGAGCCGCCAGGATTTTTATTTTCACTTCTTTTCCTCGATAGTTACTTCATTCCCACTTCTTCCAAGCTATTGGCCAACCTAGCAAAGTCCTCTAAGCTGAGGGCCTCCCCCCGTAGATTAGGGGCAAGTTCAGCCATTTCTAAAGCCTGGGTCAACTTGTCCTTAACTTCCTCGCTCTTGCCAAAATAATTGGTCAGGTTGTTCCAAAGGGTCTTGCGACGATGGGTAAAGCTAGCCTTGGTCAGCTTGAAGAAAAACTTCTCATCGCGCACATCAACAGCTGGTTGCTGGCGACGGACCATTTTTAAGATGGCACTATCGACATTGGGGGCTGGTACAAAGACTGTCCGCGGTACAACAAAGGCTAACTCAGCAGTCATATAGTACTGGACAGCAATCGATAGGCTCCCATAGGCCTTGGTCTTAGGCTCAGCCGAAATGCGGTCTGCTACCTCTTTTTGCATCATAACAACAAACTCGCTAAAGGGAATGCCACTCTCAATCAAGTGCATCAAAATAGGGGTCGTGATGTAGTAGGGCAGATTGGCAACGACCTTAATGGGCAGGTCGGGATTTTTAAACTCCTTTACGTACTGGCTCAAATCCACCTTGAGAATATCCTGATTGACCACGCGCACATTGTCAAAATCACGCAAGGTGTCGGCCAAAATCGGTACTAGGCGCTCGTCAATTTCAAAGGCCATGACCTCGGCTGCGCTCTCTGCCAAAAATTCGGTCAAGGCGCCAATCCCCGGTCCAATCTCAATGACATTGACCTGCTCATCAATCTCTGCTGTATCAACAATCTTCTGCAAAATATTGCTATCGGTCAAAAAATTCTGCCCGAAAGACTTCTTAAAAGTAAAACCATGACGCTCCAAAATGGCCTTGGTTACGCTGTAATCTGAAATTCTCATGTTGTTCTTTCTATCTTCGCTAAAATTCCCAACTTTCTGCTAAAATGGGATAGAGTTTCTTCATTTTTTGTGTCCAAGCCACCAAATCTGGAAAATCATCAGTCAGTGACAAATCTAATACTGACTGGCGTAAAATCCACCATTCAACTAAACAAACTACAGTGATTGTCCCTATGTTCAAATCATCTGCAAAAGCTATCAAACGCTTCTCTAAATCCTTAAAACTGCGCAAACATCGCTCCGATAACTGCTCCTGACGACTAAGCCACCATTCCGAACGATGCCTCATCAATCGTTCAGCTACCACTGGCATAGCATTTTCCAAAATCCCATCTGCCAGTGCATGCAAGGCAAGGACAGACCAACGGTTTTCTCCCTTAGGAAATAAGGTTTGCTTTGTACCCAAATTATCAAGATATTCTGAAATGCTATAACTTCCAAAAAGCCACTCATCGTTCAACATCTGTAAGGCAGGCACTCGTCCAAGTGGATTGTCTTGATTATGTGGATTTTTGGCATCAAAAGCCATTGGTGTCTCTAAAAGCTCAATATCTTTTAAGCCATGATAAGCTATTACTACTAAAGCTTTTCGTGCATAGGGGCTAGTCTTTGAATACCATAATTTCATCTATTTTACTTTCCTTTCTTCTGGTCATATTTTTCCATGGCTTCTTCCACCTCTGTCAGCCCCACCCCAAACATTTCCAGTCGTTTGAGCAGTTGTTTGCCATTGGTGTAGCCAATGCGGAGCTCTTGGCCTAAAAATTCCCGTCGTTTGCGGCTATCTGCTCCCAAAAGCAAGCCCAAACGCACTAAATCTTGTTTGCTGATGTCAAACTTCGACTCTTCTTTTGCCTGCCCCACCACCTGCTCCAAGGCGGTTTTCAAATCCTCATAGGAGGCGTGCTCCACTCCGAGCGAGCGCCCCTTGGTCTTGGACTTGGGCGCTGCTTCCTCCCGCCTTAAAAAGGCATGCTGGACACCAGGAACGGCATCCATAATAATTCGTCGGATACGCTCACCATTAAAGTCTGGATCGGTAAAAACGATAACTCCGTGCAAAGCCTGGAGTTGCTTAATCCGCTCAAGGTCAGTTGTATCAATAGCAGAGCCCCTGGTCTCGTAGGTCTCAACCTCAAAATAACGTTTGAGATTAGCCGTATCGTCTCGACCTTCGACCACGATGACCTGACTAATTTTTTCCTTCATGCTCTTCTTCCAATCCAAAAATCCGCAAACTATTGGCGTAGGTTGCCGCTGCTACTTCCTCCAGACTCAGCTGGCGGAGCTCTGCGATTTTCTCGACGACATAGCGGGTATAGGCTGGGTGGTTGATCCGCCCTCGCTTGGGCACGGGCGCCAGATAGGGGGCGTCTGTTTCGACCAGGATTTTTTCTAGGGGCAAATGCTGCGCTGCTTCCTGAATATCTAGCGCTTTCTTAAAAGTCACCACACCAGAAAAGGAAATGCTCATGCCCAAATCCATAAATTTCTCAGCCATAGCAAGCGAGCCCGAATAAGAGTGCATAATCCCACCTCGCGCACCTACGCCCTCGCTTTTGATGATGTCATAGGTGTCCTCTAAGGCCTCGCGGGTATGCACCACAAAAGGAAGATTTAATTCCTTAGAAAGGGCTAGCTGGCGCCGAAATACCGCCTCCTGCACTTCTTTGCTGGCGGTCATCCAGTGGTAGTCCAGGCCGATTTCTCCCAGAGCCACTACCTTGGGGTGCTGGAGCTTTTCTAGCAAATAGGCTTCTACTTGCTCATTATAGCTAGCGGCCTCGGTCGGATGCCAACCCAAGGTGGCATAGAGGCAAGGATAGCTGTCGACCAAGTCCAGGGCCCGCTCAATACTAGGATGGTCAAAACCGACCAAGTTCATCTTTTGAACTCCCATTTCCTGAGCTAAGCTTATCTCCTCCTGCTCTTGACCAGCAAAGTCTTCTATATTTAGATGGGTATGACTGTCAAATATTTTCATTCTTTCTTTCCTTGTCTAATCCCTCATAGTCTAGGGGCTGTCTCTATTATAGCAAATGTCTCCTGGAAACCAAAAGTCTTTTATGTAAAAAAGACTGGGACCGTCTCTCCAAGGAACTATCCCAATCTCATCTTTATTTGTCTTTTCTGATAATCTAGGAGGCTAAACGGCCTCTTGGGCTGGAATAAAGGGGATGCCCAAATCAATGGCCCTTATCCAGGTCAAATCTTGAGGAAGTTTAAAGACCAAATCTTTTTCATCCCAAGCGTGATTTAACTGACTCAAGCCAATATTGACTGCCTGTTCCAAAACAGCAATTTCAGCAAAGATTTCCTCTGACAGCTGGTGAAAGGTCATCAAGCGCTCTAATTTATGGACCAGGGCCTGACGCGCGGTCTGATAAATCTCAAGGCTATTTTCTAGGCTGATGACTCGCTGGGTATTGGCTGGTGTCGGCTCCAATCGCTGGCCTTGCCGGGCCAAGCTCAACATATCCTCAGCCTCCTGGATAAAGCCATCCCAGCGGTTGATTTCCTCTCGCAAGCTATCTTCTTCTAGATTTTCACTTCCGACCTGCTCTAGATAATCATCAGGCAACTGCTGGACCAAGCGGGCCGTTGCTTCTGACAATCTAGCTCCACCGCGCCTCAAGGGCTCTAAAACCTGGCGAATCAGCTCCCGCGAGCTATCATAGGCCCGTCCTTTTAGCTGATTGGTGCTGGCTACAAATTCGTTTAGGGCCAGCTGCAAGTCATCGTAAGCTAGCAACTGCTGATAGACCATGTGGGCTACATTCTTGGCCTGGTCCTGGGACTGGGCCAAATCCATCATAATACCGTTACTGACTACCATAAGCCTCTCCCCCCTTCTTGGTTGAGACGCAAACGTTCCTCAGCTAGGTCTTCTAGACTTCGACCGATTTTTCGCTCCTGATTTTTCAAAGATTCCAAGTCTTCTTCAAAGCTACTGGAAATCTTGCTGGATTCATGGAAAAATTCTGTATCCAAGCGCTCAAAAAGATAGGCTGGTTCTTGGTACTTATAGGACAACTCCTTTAAGAAATTTGCAACAGCCCCTTCATGATAGAAATAATCTTCCTCGGCCGCCATCATCTGCTGCCGGTCCTGTCTCAACTCCTCTTCTCGCTCCAGTAAGTCCCTTTCTTTCTGGTGCAAGAGGTCTAATCTTTTCTCTTTCTGATTCATCAAAGCAAGTCTCCCTTCCCAATCTGCTGGGCGTTGGTCTGGTCTAGCTGGTCCAGTTGTTGAGAAATCGCCTGAATCTTGGCTGCAACCAGCTGGCTGGCTCGGGCAATTTCCTGGGCCTTAGTCTGGGCCAGGGCTACTGCTTCGTGTGCTCTACTATTGCCCGCTAGGCTGGTCCTTTCATCCAAAAGGGCCTGCTCTACGCCAGCTAGCTTATCACTAGCCTGAAAGAGGGCCTGGGCATAGTTGGTAGCAACAACTAAATCACTCTTAATCTCCATATTTCTTTTCCCCTTATTTTTCTCCTTTTTTCATTATAACACATTCCCTCAAAAGAAGTAAGTTCTTGAACTGGGAAAAAGACAGATTTAGCGAGAATGAAAGCGCAACCACGAACAGATAAGAAAAAAACCAGTAGACTCGAGTTTCTACTGGTTCTTTTTGGTCTGGGCTATGATTAAGCAGCCAAGACTTTACGTCCTTTACGACGACGGCTAGCAAGTACGCGGCGTCCGTTTTTAGTTGACATACGGTGACGGAAACCATGTTTGCGTGCACGACGGATTTTACTTGGTTGATAAGTACGTTTCACTTTGAATACCTCCTCTTAGATTTCTGTATTCGTTTAGCCGGCTATATTGTGATCAGTTACTAAACATACCTACTTATTCTATATGATTATCAGGCTTTTGTCAATAGAGAGAGCAAAAAAGACTGGGGCTGGAACTTTTGCCAGAAATTTTCTAGCAGACTAAGGCAGGGCCTAGTCCTCCTTATAAGACTTTCTTCGACCATTAGCTGCCAATAAACCTAGGCCTGCGAGGGCCAAGAAGCCAGCTGCTGGCAGGGTATTTTCTTCCTTGCTTCCTGTTTGCGGCAAGAGCTGGGCTGGCGCCTGATAGGAGTGGTTGGCAGGAATTGGTCTTTGTCTCAAGAGACTAGTAAAGGCTGTGCTTTCCACCCGTCCTGGCTCTTTGCCAGGCTCTTTACTCTCTTCTTCAAGCTGGTCAGCTAGAACAGTTGGGGTATAGTTTCCAGTAAGGACTGTGCCATTGGCATCTTGAACTTGGACCTGGGCCGGCTGGGCTTGGCCTAGGAATGACTCCTGAGGTTGGAAACTTACCTGACCGGTCTGAGGATCAATCGTGTAAGTTCCGATGACCTTGCCTTCTTGATCCAGGGCATCTACAGACAGGGCTTGGCTAGCCTGGCCTGTGTAAGGGTCAATGAGCTGGGCTGGATGTTCAGCATCAATCACAATCGGTGTCTGACTGTCTCCCGCCTTGAAGACTGGAGTGCCGGTTTGTGGCTGGCCTTGCTTACCTGTCGAAGTCACGTTTTCGGCGCTCGGTTTAACGGCTTCAACGCTTGGAGTGTAGGTCGCTTCAACTGGGGTCCCGTTGACATCGGTTTTAACAACAGTTACTCCGGTTGCCTGACCGGTGAAGGTCTTTTCGGGGGTGAAAGTAATTTGACCTTGGTCGTTGATTTGGTAACTTCCTTGACCTGGAACAACCACTTCATCAACCAATTGGCCTGAAGCGTCTTTCAATTTAGCTGGTTGGTCGCTTAGAGCTACCGACTTATCACCTGATTTAAAGATTGGAGTGCCGGTTTGTATTTGGCCTTGCTTGCCTGTCGAAGTCACGTTCTCAGCGCTTGGTTTAACGGCTTCCACACTTGGAGTATAGGTAGCTTCTACTGGGGTACCGTTGGCATCGGTTTTAACGACAGTTACACCTGAGGTTTGACCGGTAAAGGTTTTTTCTGGAGTGAAAGTAACTTGACCTTGGTCGTTGATTTGGTAACTTCCTTGACCTGGAATTGTTACGTTTTCAACCAATTCGCCACTTGCTGGGTC
>NZ_PRDG01000004.1:187252-296227 GCF_017883985.1 Streptococcus oricebi
AACTGAGTCATCGCCTGACTTAAAGACTGGGGTTCCTGTCTGCACCTGACCTTGTTTGCCTGTTGAGGTCACGTTCTCCCCACTTGGTTTAACAGCTTCAACACTTGGAGTATAGGTCGCCTCAGCTGGTGTCCCGTTGACATCGGTTTTAACAACAGTTACTCCGGTTGCCTGACCGGTGAAGGTCTTTTCGGGGGTGAAAGTAATTTGACCTTGGTCGTTGATTTGGTAACTTCCTTGACCTGGAATTGTTACGTTTTCAACCAATTCGCCACTTGCTGGGTCTTTCAATTTAGCTGGCTGGTCGCTTAGAGCTACCGAGTCATCACCCGATTTAAAGACTGGGGTTCCTGTCTGCACCTGACCTTGTTTACCACTTGAGGTTACATTCTCAGCGCTTGGTTTAACCGCTTCGACGCTTGGGGTGTAGGTGGCTTCTACTGGGGTACCGTTGACATCTGTCTTAACGACAGTCACACCAGAAGCTTGACCTATAAAGTTCTTTTCAGGACTAAAGCTGACTTCCCCATCAGTCTCCACTCGATAGGTTCCTTGACCCTCAACCCTTAGCTCGCTAACCAACTGGCCAGTTTTTGGATCCTTGAGTTGGATCGGCTCTTGGCTAAGAGGGACCTGACTAGCTCCTGCTTGAAAGAGGGGCCGTCCTGTTTGTCTTTGCCCTTGCAGGCCTTGACTGCGAGCCTCTTGGCCCCTTGGTTTGACCTCAATTACTTCTGCCTGATAGATAATCTTGGCTGCATTGCCCTCTGGACTACGCAAGAGAAGGCTAATCGGGTCAACCTGCCCTACAAAATCCTTGGTTGGTTTAAAGTGAATTCGACCAGTCTCAGCTTCTAGCTCATAGACCCCAATTTGCTGGCCATCCTTGGTTGCAGCCAGAGTTCTTGCCTTGATAACTTGGCCTTGACTATCAACAAAGGTGGCTGGATTACTAGCGCTTGGCTCAAGCTTCTGATTGGCATTTACAAAATCCAGGTCTTTTACCTGCTCTAAACCTTGCAGGTTTGAGCTTGTTATCTTTTGAGGAGCCATAACAATCGGAGCATAATAAGCGTCCATCATGCCAGTCTGCTGACTAATTGGGGCCACTTGTTCCTGAGGATCCTTCCAAGCCGTTGAAGCGCCATTGCTATCAAAACGACGGACACTGATTCCCTGAGCTTGGCCTTCAAAGTTAGCAGCTGGAACAAACTCTACTTGAACGTCCTTGCCCTGACCAGTAACCTTATACTTCCCTTCATTAGCTACTGTGTAATAGCCGTCCTTATCTAAAGGAGCAGCCTGACCATTCGCCAGAACAATCTGAGGAGCTCGATTTTCATCAATCTTCGCAGCTGTCTGGTAATCATACTTAGATTTACCTTGAGCTTCAAAGCTCAAAAGCCCTCTTTGGGTCTGGCCCTTGTCGCCCAAGGTTTCCAAACGACCTCCCTTGGGTGGATAGGTCATCTGCACACGAAAATCCTCAACCTCACCCGTATAGGCCAGGCCGATAGGCTTGAGAATATCATCCTCATCAATGGCAATCCGCAGGCGGGCTCCCAGATGATCCAAGGATGGATCCATCATGGCTGGAGCCTGGCGGAATACAAGACTATAGGCACCCTGGCCATTTACGGTCACTAAATCGGAGGCTTCATTTTCATCGAAACGGCCATTATTATTAAAGTCAACCCAGCCCCGCAAATAAGCCTGCTTGGTCCCGCTGGCACTGGCCTTGACTTTAAGACTGAAACTACCGTCATCGTGGCGGTCTAGCTTAATAATCTGATTGGTCTGGCCCTTCATGTCATTAGGCAGGAGCTGATCAATCCCCTCATCTGCTGTTGTGGTTTGATCGTCACCAGTCCAAGCCTGCTCTGCCTCAAAGTCCATATCCGGCTCAGTATCGCCAAGATAGGGCTGCTGAATCTTCTCTCCAGTATGCTGGTCTTTCTTAGAGATGGCGTGAGAAGCCGCTCCATAAGATGCAGGTGCATCACCAAAGTCAGCAATTAAAAAGCCCATCATAAAGGCCTGCTGCCCAGAAGTCGTAATGTAGACTCCCAGCTGGCTAGCAGAATGAGTCATAATCAAGGGAACGGTATTGCCCCTAGAAACGACTGGTCCAAAGACCTGGCTACCAAGTCCAGCCGTTACCTGATCCTTGCTGGTAAAGTAAGACCAGGGTAGACTCTTATCACCGGCTAGGGCTGCCCCATTTCCAGCTTCTGAAAAGACCTGCTTGGGATCTTGAGGGACATAGGGAGTGGTAACCTTTCCCTTGGCCCATTCGCCCACATGCTCCCAGGCACCTCCATTGGTGATGTAGGTGATAAATTCTCCAGGACTGGCCTCCTCGCTATCGGCAATGACCACAGTTGGCTTAATCTTGACCCCCTTATAGGTCGCTGACAACTCAAATTGAACGCCGGCATTGGCTCCGTCCTTTTCTGGACGAATGACCGTTTTGCGCTCACCTGTATCAAACCCTTCTTCCTTAATCTTAGACCAATAGTTTTGCTTGTAGGCCTTGAGCTTGACTGTGCTTTCTCCGTCCTTGCTGGCCTGACTATCTGCTAAATAGTGATTTTCTGCATTTGGATTATAGCTTCCTTCATAACCGCTACCTGCAACCCGATTTTTATAAACCTCAGTCGCCTGAAATGGCTTTAGAGATTTGACCTTTAAGTGAACAATGTAGCCGGGTGTCAGCTCCTTGGTATAGGTAGAGCCTACTTGTAGGGCCCCATCTGCTGACAAGCCTGTCCAGGCCTTACTATCGCCAAAGTCCAACCAAGAAACCTGCTTTTGTAAGTCCTCAGGGGAACGATTTTCAGTCAGGGCTGGCTTTTCTACCTTGGGCTGCTCACTAGCATCTTCAATCCCTGGGCCATTGACATCCAGGTCCTTATTGGGAGCTGCTCGAAAGCCTGTCCCAGTCGTCAGGGCTTGACCTTGCCGGCTTGGGCGAGGCATGGCGGCTGATTGAGGCTTGCTAGACTCTTCCTTAGGAGCTGGAGTAGCCTGGTCTGCTGTCTCTGGCTGGCTAGCTTCTACTTGAGCTGAAGCGACCTCTTTTGAGGTGACTGGACTTTCAAGCTCTGGTTGGCTCTTATCAGTGGCCTCTACCACCGAGCTAGGAGCTTCTGTAAGGGGAGCCTCCGCTGCCGGTGCTCCGTAAGCAGAAGCTTGATTGGTAGCGATTCCTTCCGCTTGTGGAGAACTAGCTTCCTCCCTTGAAGCCTGGTCCAGCTGTTCTTGACCTCCTCCTAGCTCATTAACTGGCTGCTCTGATAGACTATCCGCCTGCACGACCGGCCCAATCCCAAAAAAGCCGATAGCTACTGCTACCGAAGCTGCACCAAAGCTGTACTTTCTAATCGAATAACGGGTTACCTTTTCCCGCTTATATTGGTTGACTTTTTTCCTATCTTTCCAAGACATTGTTTATCCTCCTATTAGTTTTGTCCTTATTTTCCCCAAAAACAACTTGGATTAAAGAAGTCAAATGAAAGGGAGCCAAAGACTCATTTAGCCCTTCTGGCCTCCTATTCCTATAAATAATTAGCTTATTTATATACTAAATTTATTATAGTTAGGCTCTCATAGAAAGTCAACAAATAAAACCTCAAAAAAGATACAAGATAGACAAATCTGACCAAAAATCAAACAAGAGCTGAAAAGCATGAGAATAAAGGAAAAAACTGACTTCAAGAGACCTGAAATTTGACCTTTTGCTCCAAAAATCAGAAGACCTCATCAACAACTATCGGACAAAATGAACCCAATCCTGCTTCCAGGCAGCCAACAAAAAAACGGAAAAAAACCTCCCCTAGCATGAGCTAGAGGAGGTTCTTCTTATGGGTCATTTAAGAGCTGACCTTATTTCTTTAGTCTTCCTTTTTCTTACGAGCAGAAGCAAGGAGGCCTAGACCAGTCATCAAGAGGAGGCTAGCTGCTGGGAAGAGATTGCTTGTTCTGCTTCCTGTCTCTGGCAGCTTCTTAGCGTCCGCCTTTGGATAGGACCTTGGGCTAGTATGACTTACTTTTTGCTCAAGCTTCATCTCTTGAGGGCTGTCTTTTGGCTCTTGACTTGGGTCAGCCAAGACTTGAGGAGTATAAAGTCCAAGCACTTGACTGCCATTAGCATCCTGGGCTAAGACTTGGACACCTCTTGGATTGCCGACAAAGTCTGGATTTGGCTGGAAGGTAACCTGACCAGTCAGAGGATTGAGGGTATAGGTCCCAATCACTCGACCATCTTGATCCAGAGCATCTACGCTTAGCTGATCGGTTACTTGATTAGCCCTTGGATCAATCAATTTGGCTGGGTGGTCCGCATCAATCAGAATTTCCACAGCTGGATCTCCTGCCTCAAAGATTGGAGTTCCTGTTTGGGCCTGACCTTGTTTGCCTACAGAAGTCACTGGCTTGGCAGTTGGAGTCACCGGCTCGACAGTTGGGGTGTAGGTGGCTTGGGCTTGACTACCATTGACATCTGTCTTGACCACTGTCACCCCTTGGGCCTGACCAACAAAGGTCTTGAGCGGGGTAAAGCTTACCTGACCATCAGCCGCAATCCGATAGGTTCCTTGATTTGGAATAGTTACTTCATCAACCAACTGACCGCTGACCGGATCCTTTAATTTTGCTGGGTCTGCACTAAGGGGTACAGAAGGATCTCCCGCTTCAAAGCTTGGACTTCCAGTTTGGACTTGCCCTTGCTTACCAATAGACTCAACCGACTGACCACTTGGGACAACCCCGGTCACATGCGGTTGGTAGCTGGCTTGGGCTGTATTGCCCTTGCTGTCCTTAACAAGAACTTCGACTGCTAGAGGGTCTCCAATAAAGTCTTTATTTGGCTGGAAGCTGACTGTACCATCACTATTGAGCTGGTAGCTTCCGACTACTTTTCCAGTTTGATCCTTGGCTGCCAGGGTCTTGTCCGCAATCGCCTGACCATTGACCAGAAAGGCAAAAGCATCTGCTGCAAATGGAATGGTTTCTTCCTTACCATTGACTAGAACCTTGCCTGGACTAAAGCTTAAATCACCCTTTTGTTCCTGACCTTGCTTGCCAAATGTTTCTGCATCCTTGGCAGATGGTTTAGCAGACAACACTTTTGGTTTGTAAGTAGCTTCAGCCTGGGTCAAGTTGACATCATGCTTAACCACTGTAACTCCCTTGGCTTGTCCCACAAAGTCTTTCTCTGGAGTAAAGCTAACAGTACCATCAGCCTCAATGCTATAAACCCCTTCATTTGGAACGCTTACTCGGCTAGAAAGCTGGCCGCTTACAGGGTCTTTTAATTGGGCAGGGTCGTCGCTCAAGGCTACTTCTTCATCTCCCGCCTTAAAGATTGGCTTACCGGTTTGAAGTTCTCCTTGTAGGCCTTCTGAAAGGACATCTTGACCGGTTGGAGTGACTTTAGTGACGGTTGGAGTATAGGTAGTCGTTACCTTAGTTCCATTGACGTCTTTCTTGACCACCTCAACAGCAGTCGCAGTGCCAAAGTAGCTCTTGTCTGGAGTGAAGGTCACTTGACCATCCTTAATCCGGTAAGTTCCTTGATTTGGAATCCTTAGTTCGTCTACTTCTTGACCTGTCTTAGGATCAACTAGCTTGGCTGGGTCTGAGCTTAGGGCCACTTCTGGATCACCCGCTTGGAAAACAGGAGTTCCAGTCTGCTCTTTTCCTTGCTTCCCAGTGGAAACTGCCGCTGTTGCTGTTGGAGTGACTTCCTCAACAGTTGGGGTATAAGTTGTTTCGACTGGCGTACCATTTTCGTCCTTGCGGATAAGGGTCACACCACTTGCCTTGCCCTTGAATTGTGGCTCTGGAGTAAAGGTTACTTGACCCTTGTCATCAATCGTATAGGTTCCTTGACCATCAACGACAACCTTATCCACTAGTTGCTTGCTGCTTGGGTCAACCAATTTAGCACCTTCAACAAATGGCACCTGATCATCACCCGGTGTAAAGACAGGTGTCCCGGTTTGCGGACGACCTTGCTTACCGGTGGAGACTGCCTCTTGTGCAGTTGGCGTCACCTTGATTACGGTTGGGGTATAGGTAGTGCTTGCCTTTGTACCATTGATATCTTTTTTAACCACTTCAACAGCAGTTGCCTTACCAAAGAAGGTCTTCTCTGGGGTAAAGGTTACCAGACCCTTGCTATCAATTGTATAGGTTCCTTGGCCATCAATTGTCACCTGATCCACTTCTTGACCAGTCTTAGAATCCACTAACTTGGCTGGGTCTGAACTCAAGGCCACATCTGGATGACCTGGCTGGAATTCTGGCTGACCAGTTTGAGGCTGGCCTTGCTTGCCTTCGGATACCGCTTCTTTTGCAGTTGGGCTTACTTGGGTAACTGTTGGGCTATAAGTGGTTTCAGCCTTGGTGCCATTGATGTCTTTTTTAACTACCTTAATCGCAGTTGCAGGACCATGGAAGTCTGCTAGCGGAGTGAAAGTCACAGTGCCGTCAGGGGCAATACTGTACTTACCTTGATTAGCAATAATTACTTCATCTACTTCCGCTTGGCTAGTTGGGTCCACCAACTTAGCCGGATCATCACTTAGGGCAATCCGTGTGTCACCTGGCTCAAAGTTTGGCTTACCTGTTTGAATCTTGCCTTGTAGACCAGTAGACTCGGCTGACTGACCGACTGGATTTACCGGAGTAACTGTTGGTGTATAGATAACTCGTGCCGCATCTCCCTGATCATCAAGCAAGTAAGCAGTAATCGGAGCTGGTGTTCCATGGTAGTCCTTGTTTGGTTTGAAGACCACTTTACCAATTTCTCGATTTAACTCATAGCTACCAACAACCTTATCACCATCTTTGGCATCAACAGTATCAGTTGTAATTTCCTTACCTGTAGCGTCAAAGAAGATAACCTTGTTAGTTGCAGACGGAGTCATATCTCTACCTTCTGGTGTGGTAAAGGTCAAGTCCCGACTATGCTCCAAACCTTGGATATTGCTAGTTGTTTCCTCACTGGTATCAAAGATATAAGGTACAAAGCGACCGTCATTGTTGTCAAGGACAGTATTGGTATTGTGCTTGCCTACTACACTGGTCTTCCAATTTGTGTCAGCAGCATTACTGTCCACACGACGGATATTGATTCCCTTAGCACGACCAACGAAGTCTTTTTTAGGAGTAAAGGTGACTTCAACCTTGTCTCCCTTAAGGGTCAGCTTGTAGGTGCCGTCTTCGGTTTCATAAGCACCTGCTGCATTTGGTAGAATTTCATTGCCACTATTATCAAATACTTTCGGTGTAGCTGTTTGATTGATTGTCGCCTTAACACCCTTGTTGTAGGATTCTTCACCGTAGGCTTCAAATTCCACATCAGCGGTCACAGATGTATTTTTCTCACCATAGGCTGTTTGAGTCAGACCAACAGGTGGGAAGGTAATCCGGCTTTGGAAGTCTTCAACTTCACCGGTGTAGGCTAGGCCAGTTGGATTTTGAATATCGTTTTGGTCCATGGCAATCCGGACCCGGGTAGCCAAATCAGCAGTTGCCTTATCATCTTTTTCTTTTTGAACTTCTGGAGCCTGGCTAAAGACTAGCTCATACTCACCGTCCTTATCAACTGTCACGAAGTCTGAGGCTTCATTTTCATCAAATTTTCCATCTTGGTTGAAGTCAACCCAGGCCCGCAGATAGGCTGGAGCAGTACCATTATTGTTGGCCTTTACTTTCAGACTATACTTACCATCGGCGCTTCTCTCTAATTTGATTAAACCATTGGTCTGACCCTTTTGGTCGGCTGGCAGTAAATCTTCTACCTTTTCATCTGCCTCATGATCTGTATCATCGGCTGTCCAGTCAGCACCAGCTAAACTACTGTTATCTGGATCTGGAGCAGTTGTTCCGATAAAGGGTTGCTGGATAGATGAATCATCTGTTGATGCTTTTTGGTTAATCGCATGTGAGGCTTTTCCGTAGGATTCTGGAGCATCACCAGTATCTGTCATCATAAAGCCCAGCATAAAGCCTTGCTGACCGGTTGTAGTTACATAGACACCCAGTTGGCTAGCTCCCCGAGTCATAAGCAAAGGAATGGTATTCCCACGAGAGACCACCGGACCAAATACCTGGGTACCTAGACCAGCTGTTGTCTGATCCTTGCTAGTGAAATACTTCCAGTTAAAACGAGTATCTTGAGCCAACTCAGTTCCGTTACCCTGACTCGTCAGCATAGTATTTGGATCTTGTGGAACATATTGCCAAGGCTCGTTTGGCTTTTCCCATTCACCAATATGCTCCCAGGCTCCACCATTGGTAATATAGTTAATCAATTCACCAGGGCTAGCTTCTTCTCCATCAGCCACCACCATGGTTGGCTTTACTGCCTTTCCCTTATAGGTTGCAGAGATGGTAAATTGAACACCGGCATTGGCACCATCAACAGTTGTCCGAATAACGGTTTCCTTTTCACCCGTTGAGAAACCTGAATCTTTAATTTTTGCCCATTGGTTTTGTTTAAATGCTTTAAAAAATGCTTCGTCGTTAGAATTTTTTCCATCGAAATGTAAAAAACTATTTTTAGCATCAGAATCGTAAGTCCCTGCCTTATCTGTTCCCTCAACCCTCTTTTTATAGACATCGGTTGCCTGGAATGGCTTTAATGATTTAACAGTTAGGGTAACTTCATAATCAGGTGAAATTACTTTTTTGTAGGTAGCCCCTACTTTCAATTCCCTATCATTTCCTAGCCCTGTCCAAGCAGTTGTATCACCAAAATCTAGCCATGAAATTTGCTTATTCAACTGCTCTGCTGAACGGTCATTTGTTTGCTTAGGCTTCTCAACCTTTGGTGTCTCTGTCGCATCTTCAATCCCTGGTCCATTGACATCCAAGTCTTGGCTGGCATCCGCCCTAAATCCAGTTCCGGTCGGTATAGCTTGACCTTCCTTGGCAGAACGAGGCATAGCTGCTGTCTTAGGCTTTTCAACTGGACTAGCCGGATAGCTAACAGGCTTTTCCTTGACAGGAAGAACTTCCTTGCTAGGTTCTGAGTTTTGAACCTCTACTAGTCCTGCTTGACTGTCTGTATCAGCCTTGGCTGGCTCTACTTTTTCAGCAGCTGGAGCTTGGTAGAGATTTTTAGCATCTTCTAGGCCAACTTGAGAATTTACAGGCTCTTGCTGACTAGAGGTCTGGCTAGCGAGCTCCGGCTCCTTGACCTCCTTGGCTGAATCAATTACATCCTGCTCACTTACTGCGTCTGCTTGTACCGGAGCTCCCACAGCGAAAAAGCCCATGGCTACTGCAACTGAGGCAGCACCAAAGCTGTATTTTCTGATGGAATAACGGGTTACTTTTTCCCGTTTCTGCTCTTGAACCTGTTTGGCTTTCTTCCAAAACATAAGGTATCCTCCTAAAATATTTTTCTTCTTTTTTGGGCATTAAAAAATAACTTATTTCAACAAATAAGCTAGCATGCCATATCTCCCATATAGCATGTGAAAATAGATAGATAAGTAAGACCTAGCCACCTACTGTCTGAGTCTATTATAAGTGGAATAGCGAGTAAAGTCAACCAATAGCCCATAAAAAATAGACGAAAAATAAGATTTTTCATCTATAACAAACATTTATTTTAAAAATCTCTGGTCAATTCATAATAAGGAACCAGGGCCTTGAGGGCCTGAGCTAGTCTTTCTGCCAAGTCTTCCAGAGAATCGGCCTGACTCTGAGCCACATTATACTTGACCAAGACCTTGCGGACCTTGCCTTCTTTGACCCCTTTTTGTAAGAGTTGGCGATTGGCCTCAGTCCCTTCCAGAACCTGACTTTCTCCCTCAATCTGGGCAAGATAATAGAGCGGGTCAGTCAAGGGCTGATTTAAGATCCGATTCTGCTTGATTAGGCTCTGCTCATCTTTTTTGCGCTCGATAAAACTCACCTCGACCGAAACCCCAAAGTCAGTCGTGTCTCCATACAAACGTAGGGCAAACATGGGCTCGCTTAAATCTCCAAAACCCTTGAGATAGGCCCAAAAATGCGGCCGCAAGATTTGAGCCTGGTTCATCCAGTTGCTGGTCCGCTCCAAGCTCAAATTCGGTAAATGCTCCTGCACCAAGCGAGCCAAGCTGGTAAATTCCTGGCGAGCAGCCTGTCCCTGCCTTTTCAAATCCACCATTAGGGCCTCCTCTGGACCAGCCTTGGCTGGCGCCAGATACTTGGTTCCCTGCTGAGCCAGATAGGCCTCAATAGCCGGTAAAATTGTCATCATGCTTCCTTTCTCTTTTGATAGACGAAAGAGGCCGAAACAAAAGTCTCAAACCTCTCAAGTCTATTGTAAATGGACCAGGCTCTTAGGCTTTTCGCCTGACCTTTTCAGACGGGCCTTTTGGCCCAGTCCCTTCTTATTCGCGGTCAATATCTACAACCACATAGCGGTTGGGTTCGTCGCCTTCTGAATAGCTGGTAACTCCCTCCATGCGGGAAATAATCCGGTGAATAATCTTGCGTTCATTGTTACTCATAGGATCTGTCCTTTGGCTGCGTCTATATTCCAAGACCCGATTGGCCAATTTTTGCGCATAACTTTGTAGGACCTCTGCCCGGTGCTCTACATAATCGTTTACATTGATAGAGATGTAGAAACTCTTGGCATACTGATTGTAGAGATAGTTTTGAGCTAGCAGTTGCAGGGCCTTTAGGACCTTACCATGGTAGCCAATCACGCGCCCTGGCTCATTGGTATCGATTTGCATATTGATAGTCCGACGGTTATAGCTGCTACTAATGCTAGCCTCCACATCCATCTCATCCACAACCTTTTGCACATAGTCACGAACATGCTCCACCACTTCATCGATTTGGTAGCTTTCTTCTACTTCAATCCCTAAATCAGCAAAGGTTTGACCTGACCCAGCAGGCTCCTGGTCCTCTGGGAGCTGCTTGCTGGAGCTTGGAAAGTCAATAACCTTGCTCTCACTAGTAGTTGGGGACTGCTCATCCTCTACTGGTCTGTCCTCCTTGAGAAGTTGGATAGTTCCAGTCTCTTCCAAAATCGTGCTGGCTTCCTTTTCATTTTTAAGAATTTCAGCCTTGACCTCTTCGGAGATTTCCTCTCCACCATCTTCTACCTTTTTGATAGCTGCCACAACCTTGCCCAAGTCCACAGTGGCCTCACTGACACTTTTGACCGGTTCATTTTGTTCATTGATGGCTTGAGGAACCCCCTTGACAGCCTTTTGGTTGGCCTTCATCATGGTTGTTTCATTGATCGGCTCAATATCCACCTGGGCCGGTTTCTTACCAAAAAGCCCTAGAAAACCTTTCTTTTCCCGGGAGATGACCGTAATATGGGCCTTCATCCGCGGAATTTCTAATTTATTTAAGCCATTTTGAATAGCTTCCTCCACACTTGCTCCAGTAAATACTACCATTTGCAAGATTCCTCCTTATTTCTTCTTTTTCCGGGCCTTCTTAAAGGCACGTTTTTTCTTTTCTTCCAATTCCCGCTCGGCCGCTAACTTAGCTTCCCGCTCAGCAATAATCTTAAAGGGATTGCTGAGGATTAGGGTTTGAAAGACTTGATAAGCATTGGATACCACCCAGTAAAGAGCGACCCCACTAGCTACATTCAAGGCAAAAATGAAAATCATAATTGGCAAAACAAAGGACATGGCCTGGGTCATGCCGGTCCGCTCAGGCATGGCCTTACTGCTCAACCAGCTACTGAGGAAGGTAAAGACAGCCGCCAGAATCGGTAGGATAAAGTAGGGATCTTTCTCAGCTAGATTGAGCCAGAGAAAGTGGCCTGTTCTTAAAAAGTCCACCCTGGTCAAGGCCTGATAGAGGGCTATGAGGACGGGCATCTGGACCAGAAGCGGAAGCATGACCGAAGCAAGGGGCCGGACTCCCAGTTCCTGATAGACCCGCTGGGTCTCCTCAGCCAGACGATTGCGACTCTCCAAGTCTCGACCGGGATATTTATCTTTCAAAGCGTTGATGAGGGGCTGGGCCTCCTGCATCTTTCTGGTCGAGTTCATCTGATACTGAAAGACCGGCAGAAGTACTGTCCGAATCAGCAGGGTAAAAAGGATAATCCCTAGTCCTATACTGATATTGAAGGACAAGAAACGAATCATTTCAGCGAAGAAATAGACGAATTTCTCCCATAAATCGGGCGACTTTTCTGTTACCTGACTGGTCCCACAAGCCGTTAGGACTAGTGAGGAAAGGGCTAGCAATCCCACTAGTTTACTTTTTTGTTTCACAAATAAGACCTTCCTGATAGATTTTTGCTACTTTTAGTACATGGAGTAAATTTTTTTCAAGGCCCTGGTAGTCCAAGCTCTCAACTCCTTTGCGGGCAATAACAACAAAGTCAAGCTCCTGCTCTAGGCTGGCCTTATGGGCCAGAAGAACATGGCGAATCAGACGCTTAATTCGATTGCGAACAACAGCATTTCCCAGTTTCTTACTGACCGAAAGACCGACTCGAAAATGCCTTTGTTCCCCTTTTTCTAGCTTATAGATGACAAATTTTTTATTGGCAAAATTCTGTCCCCTTTTAAAAATCGCATTAAAATCTTTTTCGCTCTTGACGCGATAGCTTTTCTTCAAAACTCAACTCCATCTACCAAAATTATCTCTATTATACCATAATTTTGAAAAAAGCCAATAAGGGCAAGGATTATCCAGACCAAATTCCTATATAAAAAGGCACCCTGGAGGAGTACCCTTTTTTATATGATAAATTGCAAGAAAAAGTGCAACTTTTATTCAACCTCATCTAAAAGTGCCTCTAAAGCTGTTTTGTACCCAAGACATTTTCGTGGTCGACTATTGATTGCATATAAGGCATCTGCTAAATCTTCCTCGCTAATAGCAGCCAAATCTGAGCTACTCCAAGGCTTCAAGCTAAAAGCCAAGACCTAGCGAACCTTGGCTTTTTATCTGGCTTTTAACTGTCTGTCTATGGCCAACTACGGCTGGCAGGTCTCTGTCACCTTTCTATTTTTCATCTTCTTGAAGTTCTCGCTTGGCCCGTTCGAGCTCTAGACTGATTTGCTCAAAGCCAGTCCCCCCCAGAGAATTTCTCTTTTCTACCGCAGTCGCGGATTCCAGGGCCTGATAAATGTCGGGCCCAATCAAGTCAGACAATTCTTGGTAGCGCTCTAGGCTTACATCCTGCAAGTAAATCCCTTGTTTGCTACATTCCAAGACCAGACTACCGACCAATTCATGGGCCGCCCTAAAAGGCAGGCCTTTCTTGGCCAGATAATCAGCCAGTTCTGTCGCATTGGAAAAATCCTTCTGGCTGGCTGCCAACATCCTCTCTTTTTGAACAGTCATACTAGCCAACATACCAGCCATAATATCAAGAGAGGTTTTGATGGTGGTCACCGTATCAAACATGCCCTCCTTGTCCTCCTGCAAATCCTTATTATAAGCCAGAGGTAAGGACTTCATGACCGTCAAAAGGCTAAAGAGGTGGCCGTAGACCCGGCCGGTCTTGCCCCGAATCAATTCAGCCATATCCGGGTTTTTCTTCTGCGGCATGATGGAAGAGCCGGTACTAAAGGTGTCCGACAGGCTGACAAAACCGTACTCGTGGCTACACCAGTTAATCAGCTCCTCACAAAGGCGAGACAGGTGCATGATCAGCATGCTACTATTAGCCAAAAATTCTAGGATAAAATCCCGGTCACTAACAGCGTCCAGCGAATTATGATAGAGGTCGGCAAAGCCCATGAGCTCTGCCGACAACTCCCGGTCAATAGGAAAGGTCGTCCCAGCCAGGGCTGCCGCCCCTAAAGGAGACAAGTCCGTATGCTTCAAGTTAAAGGACATCCGTTCAAAGTCCCGCTTGAACATCTGGTAATAGGCCAGGAGATGGTGGGCAAAGCTAATGGGCTGGGCATGCTGGAGATGGGTATAGCCCGGCATAATGGTCTCTACATTCTCCTCGGCCACCGCTAAGAGAACCTGGCGCAGGCGCTTGATTTTTTCTAGGATTTGCCCCAACTCCTCCTTAAGATAGAGGTGCATATCGGTAGCCACCTGGTCGTTACGGGAACGAGCCGTATGCAGTTTTCCAGCCACAGGACCGATTTTTTGGGTCAAGAGGGCCTCTAGATTCATGTGAATATCTTCGTGATTGACATCAAATTCTAGTTGACCCGCCTCATACTGGGCCAGTAGTTCCTCAAGGCCTGTCTTGATCTTTTCTGCCTCGTCTGGCGCAAGAATCCCTTGGGCTCCCAGCATTTGAACATGTGCTAGACTCCCCTTTAAGTCATAGGGGGCCAGGCGATAATCAAAGCTGATACTGGCTCCAAATTCTTCCACCCAATCCTCGAGGGCTGCCTCAAAACGTCCCCCCCATAATTTTTGATTTGCCATAGGGCCTCCTTAATCCTGCTTAAACTGAGCCTGAACCTCTGCTGCCACCTTGGAAGGGAGCCCCCAAAGTTTGATAAAGCCAAGAGCCGCCTCCTGCTCGAAGGTGTCAGCACTGGTATAGGTAGCCAAATCTTCATTGTAAAGGGAATTGTCAGACTTACGAGCCACCACCTGGGCCTGACCCTTGTAGAGCTTGACGCGAGCCCGACCATTCACCACTTTTTGGGTCTCCTTCAAATAGGCAATCAAGGCCTGGGTCGCCGGATTAAACCAGAGACCATTATAAATCAGGTTGGATAGCTCATTTTCAATAATCGGCTTAAAATGAGCCAGTTCCCTTACCTGGGTCAAATCTTCGATTTCCTTGTGGGCCGCAAGCAAGGTCAGCGCACCAGGACACTCATAAACCTCCCGCGACTTGATACCAACCAGACGATTTTCTACATGATCAATCCGACCGATACCGTGCTTAGCAGCTAGGTCATTAACCGCCTCAATCAGACTAGCCAGACTCAAGCGCTCCCCATTTAGGGTAACCGGCACCCCAGCCTCAAAGTCAATTTCGATATATTGGGGACTATCGGGAGCAGCTTCTGGACTGACCGTAATACCAAAGGCATCTTCTGGTGCCTCATTCCAAGGGTCCTCTAAAATTCCGCATTCATTGGCCCGGCCCCAGAGATTCTGATCGACCGAGTAGGGACTATCCAGGTCTGCTGGAATGGGGACTCCATTTTCCTTGGCATAACGGATTTCCTCTTCACGCGACCACTGCCACTCCCGAACGGGGGCAACCACCTTGATATTGGGGTCTAAAGAAGCGATGGCCACTTCAAAACGGACCTGGTCATTGCCCTTTCCTGTACAGCCATGGGCAATAGTGCTAGCCCCGGTTTTGTGGGCCAGCTCGACCAATTTTTTAGAAATCAAGGGACGACTGAGGGCGGATACCAAGGGGTATTTTTGCTCATACATGGTATGGCCTTGCAGGGAAATGAGAACATAATCTCGGGCGAACTCTTCTTTCACATCAATGACATAGGATTCGACAGCCCCAACCTGGAGCGCCTTATCATGAATGAAGTCCAAGTCCTTGCCTTCTCCAAGGTCCAGACAAACCGCTACTACATCGTAATCTTTTTTCAGCCAGGCAATCGCCACAGAAGTATCCAAACCGCCTGAATAAGCCAAAATCATTTTTTCTTTTACCATGCAAGCACCTCAATCTTTCTTCCTTATTTATTTTTATACATTCTACTGTATGAAATAACAAATGTCAAGGTTTTTCCTGATATTTCTAAAATTTTCAAAAGAGATAGATTATTATGCAAATATAGTAAATTAGCCCCTAAAAATAAAAAAGAGGGGACCCAGGTCCTCCTCAAGAGGAAAACTTCCGAGTCCCACTTTCCCTTTAAAGGGTTAAAAATATACCTTTATTGAATTTTTTCTAAAATCATGGTCAAATGCTGGATGGACTTTTCCCGGCCCAAGAGATAGATGGTATTAGGTAGTTCTGGTCCGTGCATTTCCCCTGAAACCGCAATCCGAATTGGCATAAAGAGATTTTTCCCCTTGATGCCGGTCTCTTTTTGGACAGCCTTGATTTGAGGGAAGATATTTTCCGGTTGGAAATCACTCTCATCCATAGCCTCTAATTTTTGCTTGAAACTTTCTAAAACCAGGGGCACTGTTTCTCCAGCCAGGACCTCTTGCTCGGCCCGCCCCAACTCTGGGAAGGCTTCAAAGAAGAGATCTGTCAGAGGGACGATTTCATCGAGCGACTTCATCTGTGGCTGATAGAGGGCCACCATTTTTTCGGCCTTATCGGTCAAGCGACCTGCTTCTTCTAAGTAAGGCTTGGCCTTGTCAAAAATCAAATCCAAAGGAGCATTCTTGATATAGTCATTGCTCATCCAGTCCAGTTTTTTCTGATCAAAAGCAGCAGGTGACTTGCTGAGTCGCGCCTCATCAAAGAGCTCAATCAGCTGCTCTTGAGAGAAGATTTCTTCCTCTCCCCCTGGATTCCAGCCCAGAAGAGCAATAAAGTTAAAGACTGCCTCTGGCAAATAGCCCTTCTTGCGGTAATCCTCGATAAATTGCAGGGTATTGGTATCACGCTTGGACAGCTTTTTCCCTGTTTCTGAATTGATAATCAGGGTCATGTGGCCAAATTCTGGCGCCTCCCAGCCCAGGGCCTCATAGACCATGAGCTGTTTAGGGGTATTGGCGATATGGTCATCTCCACGGATAACATGAGAAATTTCCATCAGATGGTCATCAATCACAACCGCAAAATTATAGGTTGGATAGCCGTCCTTTTTCTGGATAACCCAGTCGCCACCAATATTGGCTCCTTCAAACTCAATCTCGCCCTTAACCATGTCTGTCCACTTGTAGATACCCGCTTCGTTGACCGCTAGACGCACCGTCGGTACAATCCCCGCTGCCTCACGCTCAGCGATATAGCTGGCCTTTTCTGCCTCAGACATGCCTAAAAATTCATTGACATAGCGAGGAGTTTCCCCGGCTGCCTCCTGGCGTTCACGCTCGGCTGCCAATTCTTCTTCTGTTACATAAGACTTATAGGCTAGGCCCTTTTCTAGCAATTCTTCGATATACTTTTGATAAAGGTCCAGACGTTCGGACTGGCGGTAGTTTTCATGGGTCTCTGGGCTTTCGTCCCAGTCAATCCCTAGCCAACGTAGATTGTCCAATTGGGAACGTTCCCCGTCCTCCACATGGCGCTTGCGGTCGGTATCCTCAATCCGAATGATAAAGGTACCGCCGTAGTGGCGGGCATAAAGATAGTTAAAGAGCGCAGTCCGCGCATTTCCGATATGTAAAAGTCCCGTTGGACTAGGTGCATAGCGCACACGAATCTTCTTAGTCAAGTCTTTTCTCCTGTCAATTTTTTCCTGTCTAGAAAGAGCCAAGGAAATCAAAAGTCCTTTTTGCTCTTCCCAGCATAACAAACAGTACCATTATAACACAAACCAAGGCTGGGAAAAACCTCCCAGCCTTCAAAGTTGATAAAATCTCTGATTTTTTAGAATAAGTCGCCTAAAAATGACCCCGAATCACCCTTGGAGCCGGTCACGATATGGCTTCCAACGACATTGGCAAAGGTTTCGATATTGAGACTTTGCACATAGATTTCTCCCGTACCGTGGAAGGTATTGACCACGCCCTCACCTGTACCAATTGACTGCATAAAGCCATTTTCCAGATGGATGTCGTAGTTTAAATCCCTGCTCCAGGCCACAACATGGGCATTATCAATAGTAATTTCTTGGTTAAAGAGTTCAATCTTCTTGATTGAGCCAAAGCTATTAGCCAGCAGGGTTCCTTCCCCTTCTGTCGTCATAACAAAGAGACCACCTTGCCCACCGAAGAAGGCCCGACCGATACTTTGCCGTTCCATCTTATACTGGGCAGAACCATCCAAGGCCAGAAAGGCCCCATCATTGAGGCGATATTGCTTGGCCCCTAGATGCAGGGCGATAACCTGACCAGGCATGGTCGGAGCCAGAGCAATCACGCCATTGTCAGCATTCGAAACAGCCTGGGTGATAAAGAAGCTCTCACCAGAGGTCATGGCCCGACCTAGGGCACCGACCATTTTTCCCAGACCAGAACCCCGACCATTAACCTTGGTATTTAGGGTTACACTCGGCGTATGATAAACCATGCTCCCCCTTTGGATAAAGGCGGATTCACCTGTTTCTAGGGCAATCTCCACCAAGGGAAACTGCATATTACTATCAATATTGTATTTCATTCGATTGTCAGGCATGTCTTCCTCCTTAAAAATCATCCAAACATCCAGATAACAAAGTTATCAACCATTACAAGCTAATTATATAATTTTCATCAAGGACTGTCAACGAAAAACTGGCAACCCTCACTTAGGCCAACACCTACTGAACCTCGGTCATCCGGCCAGTATCCACATCATAGACAGCCCCCGAAATAACCACATCAGCAGGAATCAGTGGTGACTGACGCAAGAGTTCCATATCCTCGCGGACACTTTCTTCCACATCGGTAAAAGGCAGAAAGTCCTGGTCGGATACGTCAAGACCAAAGGTCCGCTCCAAGTGGGCCTGAAATTCTTCATTTTTAAAGGTCTGTGCCCCGCAGTCGGTATGGTGGAGGACCACAATCTCTCTGGTTCCCATTTGCTGCTGGGAAATGACCAGGGAGCGAATCATATCCTCGGTCACCCGACCACCAGCATTACGCAGGATATGAGCGTCCCCCAGGGCCAAACCCAGGGCGTGGGCCACGTGAAGCCTGGAGTCCATACAGGTCACAATTGCAACCTTGGTCTTGGGCCGAATGGGTAGATTAAGGGTTCCATGCAGTTCGACATAGGCTTGATTGGCCTTCATAAAATTCTCAAAATAAGACATGCTTTCCTCTTTTCTAATCAAAAAATTATTTGATTTTCAAAGTTTCCAAGTTTTATCTTAGCATTTTTTAGAGGATTTGTCAGAAGTGGGGTCTGAAAATTCTGACAGCTAAGAAAGAGAAGATAGCAAAAGCCTACTCGAAAGGGCAAGTAGGCTTACAAGTTTTATATAAAATGGGCTCGATTGGCCAAAATCTGACTAGCCAAACACCTTTTTTAGAACTTCCCCCAAGGTAGTGACTCCGATGACCTCGATATCTTTGTTTACAGAAATGCCGGTCAAGGAGTTCTTGGGCGCATAGACCCTGCGGAAACCGAGCTTGGCCGCCTCACTAATTCGCTGTTCGATTCGGTTAACCCGACGAATCTCACCGGTCAGGCCAATCTCCCCGATAAAGCAATCCTGGGGATTGGTCGGCAAATCCTTATAGCTAGAAGCTAGGGCTACCGCCACAGCCAGGTCAATAGCTGGTTCATCTAGTTTGACTCCTCCTGCCGACTTGAGATAGGCATCCTGGTTCTGCAAGAGCAGGCCTGCTCTTTTTTCCAAAACGGCCATGATGAGGCTGGCCCGATTAAAGTCTAGGCCCGTCGTTGTCCGCTTGGCATTGCCAAACATAGTTGGAGTCACCAAGGCCTGGACCTCAGCTAGAATGGGTCTAGTTCCCTCCATGGTGACAACAATCGAAGAACCTGTCGCCCCGTCCAATCTTTCCTCTAAAAAGACCTGACTAGGATTGAGGACCTCGACCAGCCCTTGCGACTGCATCTCAAAAATGCCGATTTCATTGGTAGAGCCAAAGCGGTTTTTAACCGCCCGCAAAATGCGGAAAGTATGCTGGCGCTCCCCTTCAAAGTAGAGAACGGTATCGACCATGTGCTCCAGGGTCCTGGGACCAGCCAGAGTCCCCTCCTTGGTCATGTGGCCGACGATAAAGCAGGCGATACTGTTGGTCTTAGCTAGCTGCATGAGCTCAGCCGTTACCTCTCGAACCTGGGAGACCGAGCCCTGAACACTGGAAATCTCAGGCGAGAGAATGGTCTGAATCGAGTCAATAATCAGAAAATCTGGCTTGATTTTTTCAACCTCTGTCCGAATTTCCTGCATATTGGTCTCGGCATAGAGGTAAAATTCACTATCCAAATCACCCAAGCGCTCCGCCCGCAATTTAATTTGTTCGGCCGACTCTTCTCCGCTGACATAAAGGACCGTTCCCTTTTGGGCCAGCTGGGTAGAGACTTGCAGGAGCAGGGTCGATTTCCCAATCCCAGGGTCTCCGCCGATTAGAACGAGGCTGCCCGGCACCACCCCACCTCCTAGGACGCGGTTAAACTCTTCCATCTGGGTCTTGGTCCGATTGACATCGATGGAGGTCACCTCGGCCAACTTCATGGGCCGACTCTTTTGGCCAGTCAAGGAGACCCGCGCATTCTTGACCTCGGCTACTTCAATCTCCTCTACAAAAGAGGACCAGGCCCCACAGTTGGGACAGCGCCCCAGGTATTTGGGAGAATGGTATTCACAATTTTGACAAATAAATGTCGCTTTTTTCTTAGCTATAATCTTTCTCCTCTAGGCTTAGTGTCCTGTACTGCCAAAGCCACCTGTTCGCTGACCAGTCGCCTCGTCGCCATCTGCCAGCAAAAAGGGGGCAAAGACCGCCTGCACAATCCGGTCTCCTACTACTAATTCAACCGGCTCATCACTGATATTTTGCATCTGGGCAAAGATATGCCCTTCATTAGCAGGATTATTATAATAGTCTCCATCAATGACCCCAACCGAGTTAATCAAGACTAGACCCTTCTTTCTGGGATTAGAAGACCGATCGTAGAGATAGAGGACCTCTCCCGCCTGCATATAGGCCTTGACCCCCGTAGCAACCAGTTTAATCTCTCCTGGCGCAATCCTAGTAGCCTCTGCCACTTTCAAGTCATAACCTGCCGCATGAGCGGTCTCTCTCTTTGGTAATAAATTTTTTTGGTCTCTAAAATCAGAAACCAACTCAAAACCACGTGTTTTCATCTAGTTTGCTCCTTTAAGATACTTCCCCTATTATACTATTATTCGTCAAGGAAGCAAAATTCTAGCTTCCTTTCTAGCAACCGTCTATAAGTTGACAAGGCCTTTCTAAAAAGGGTACACTAGGACCAAGATAAAAAGTGAAAGGGCTCTCAAGAAAAATGAAGTTACTTGTAATTGAGGACGAGCTGGATTTGAATCGTAGCTTGACCAAGCTGCTCAAAAAAGAACAGTTCCGCGTAGACAGTGCCTTTGACGGCCAGGAAGGCTTGGATTTGCTCGAGATAAGCGATTATGACTTGATTATTCTCGATTTGATGATGCCTAACATGGACGGTTGGACCTTTCTTAGTAAAATCCGCCAAGAGGGCTACTCTTTAGCTGTCCTCATTCTGACCGCCAGAGATCAGCTGGAGGATAAGATTCGAGGGCTGGACTTGGGAGCCGATGACTACCTGGTCAAACCCTTTGAGTTTGAGGAATTACTGGCCCGCATTCGGGCTCTCTTGCGCCGCAAGCAAAAAGAACTCCTGCCCCAAGAACTAATTCTGGGTCGGATTAGTCTAGACCTCAACAAAAGAGAAGTTTTCAAGGACAAAGAAAGCATCCAGCTCACTGCCAAGGAATTTGATATTTTAGCATATCTGGCCCGCAATAAAAATCAGGTCCTATCCAGAGAGCAGATTCGCAATCATGTTTGGGACTTTGACTATGAGGGCGAGTCCAATATCATCGATGTCCTAATTCGCAATATTCGCCGCAAACTTGATGATGACCCCAAACAGTCCATCATAGAAACCAAGAGGGGGGTCGGCTATGTTATCCGGGATAAAAGCTAGCTTTCAAAAGCAAAAAATCGTCTTTCGGGTCACCCTTTGGTACAGTATCTTTCTCTTCTTCTTTATCCTCCTCCTTTTGGGCCTGGCCTTCTTTTTCTCCCATACCCTCTCAAAAACCGCCCAAAGAAAGGACTTGATTGAGTCGGCCAATAAGGTCAGCCACCAGTTGACTAGCTATCAAGCGATCGATGATGGGATTTACTATTCTCTTTACGATTCAGAAGGAAAACTGCTTAAAAAAAGCCTGCCTCGGGACTTCGATGCCCAGCTAGCCTTTAGCCAGGGAGAGGCCAAAGAAATTCAACTTGGACCAAAGACCTATCTCTATTACGATATTGAAATCAAGGAGCGCAAACAATGGCTAAGGGCCGTCACCTTAACCGCCCACTCCAATCATGAGTTGACCGACTTTCTCCTAGCTATCTTTATCATCTCTCCTCTACTGCTTATCATCATTATCCTTGGAGGCTACCTGCTCTTAAAAAATGCCTTCAATCCCATTGAGCAGCTCTCCCAAACAGTCCTAGACATCCAAAAGAGCGGTGATTTGGCCAAGCGCCTCCACCTTCCTGCCAAGGACGATGAAGTCCATCGCCTGACCGGGGCCTTTAACCAGATGTTGGACTCCATCCAGGCGGCCCTGCAAAGAGAAAGGCTCTTTAGTCGCAATGTCTCCCATGAACTCCGAACACCCCTAGCAGTTATTCTTTCTGAAAGCGAGTATGGCCTGACCTATGCCGAAAATCTAGCAGAAGCCCAAGAATCCTTTGCAATCATCAAGAATCAGACCCAAAAGATGAGGGAGATGATTGGTGAAATTTTAGAGTTAAACCGTCTAGAAAATCGCCAGCAGATTGAAAAACAGGTCTTTTCTCTCAGCCAGCTCCTCCAAGACAAGGTCCAGGACCTAGAAAGGTTGAGCCAAGAACTAGGAAAAGAGCTCCTCTTAAAGGAAATACCAGACTGCCAGATTGAGGCCAACCAACTCCTAACCCATCGTTTGCTGGATAATCTCCTCAGCAATGCCCTCAAATTTGCCCAAAATAAAGTAGAAATCCAGCTAAGCATGAAAAAAGACCTGGCCTATCTAACCATTAGCGATGATGGACCAGGAATAGCAGCTCCAGAGCTGGATAAGATTTGGCAACCCTTTTATCAAATCAATCCTGCCCGCAATAAAAATGAACAGGAAGGAAGCGGTCTCGGTCTGGCCCTGGTCAAACAAATCATCGCCCTCCACGCTCCTGATATGACCATAGATGTCCAGTCAAAACCGGGCCAGGGCAGCCGTTTCCTCCTTAAGATAAGGCTTAAAAATAGGCCCCGCAAGCAAGACCAATAAGTGAGACCAGGCCTTGTTACCTGCCCTTTATCAAATTGTAAAAACCTTGTTATCTAAAATAATAAAAATTCTGGGCTAAATTCATCTTATGTTCATTCTACAAATGTAGAATATATTTATCAAATAAATATTTGATAATGAGAAGAAAGGAAGTACAGCTCATGAAAAACTTCAAATATCGTCTTTTAACTGCTTTGGCAGTAAGCTTGGTAGCTGGTGGAACAGCGATTTCAGTCGTTTCCGCAGAAAGCCCTAGCCAGATTCAAGCAGCTAGCGTTAGTGTAGCCCAAGCTAAAAAAGTAGCCCTAGAAGCTGCTCCAGCCGGTAAGGTAGTTTCTGTTGACTTTGAGGCTAAAAAAGATGGCCGTCTCTACTATGAGGTAACCATTTTAGAAGGCAACAGCGAAAAGGAATACAAGATTGATGCTCGGACAGCTTCTATCCTCAACCAAAAGGTAGAAGCTATCGATGATTACGAGGACAGCCAGCTTGTTCAAGCCAATCTCAAACTCAGCTTTGAAGATGCAGAAAACATCCTGCTACAAAAATACCCACAGGCTAAGATTTACGACGAAGAGCTAGACATCAAGGCCGGCCAAATCGTCTATCAAGTTAAGGCCCTCAATGGTCAGCAAAAAATTAAAATGACCCTTGATGCCAATAGCGGTGCTGTTCTACAAGAAAAGGCCAAGTAAGTCTTGTCCCCTTTCAAGAGGAACCTCACTAAGACTTCAAACAGGAAACAGGAGGCGCTTCTAGGCGCCTCCTGTTTTTCTGTCTAATTCGATTCCTAAGACCAATCAAGCCGACCTCAAAGCTCCTCTAGAAAATACTGGAAGAGCTCGATATTGCCTTTTTCCTCATTGATGAGAAATTCCGGGTGCCACTGAAGACCGATAATCCGGTGGCTATCGGTGGACTCAATCGCTTCAATGGTGGTGTCCCGCGGGTCAAAAGCTGTCGCCTTAAAACCGCTAGCTAGGCGCTTGACGCTCTGATGATGCACCGAATTGATTCGGCTTTCTGCACCAAACAAACGCTCAATGGTGCTTTTTTCTTGCGCTTGAATAGAATGAGAAGTCCCAAAAGGCAGCCCCTGCCAGTGGTTGTCAATATGCTGGTTGAGGCTACCACCAAAGGCTACATTAAGTAGCTGCATGCCCCGACAAACTCCCATTACCGGCTTATCCTGGCGTAAGGTCTCCTCAAGTAGTGCCAGTTCAAAACGGTCACGCTCCAGGTCATAATCATCACTATCAATGGTTTTATTTTCGCCGTAAAACTGGGGATGAACATTTTGACCACCGGTTAAAATCAGCTGGTCGATACTATCCACATAGGCCTTGACTAGGCTTCTATCAACTACAGGAATAATAAAGGGCAGACCTCCGACCTGCTGAATGGCATCTGAAAATTTACGAGATACTGTTGAGTGAATATTTTTTCCATCCTGATCAACCGCTTGTAGACTAGCAGAAAGTCCGACAATTGTTTTAGCCATGGCTATCTCCCTTCTATCAATTTCTTATCCCTATCTTACCACCCTTTCTGCCCAAGGTCCAATAGTTATTTTTTATCCGCCCGATAAAAGTTTTTTATCAAAAAACATGCTTTCACTTTACCTATTCGGACCATTTTGCCTTGGCTCTTGACTAAGATACAGACCATACTTTACCTTCTTAGACAAAAAGTAAGACGCACCGATTTCTTGATGCGTCTTACGGGAGATTATTATGAAAAAGTTTTAGGATAAATATAGTATAAAGCAACTTCCTTAAATTTAGCTAAAAGCAAAAAGACTGGTACTGGCCTTTTCTTAGAATGAGGCTGTGAAAAATGGTTTTTATATAGTGTTGACATATCATTGACAATTATATATAAAAGTTATATAATAAAACAAAACATATATATAAAATATATATTAAAAGGCACTTATCTACAAGGAGGTCAATCATGCAAAAACAAGCAAAGCAAACGTTCGATACTACAAGCATGCTGCGCTTTCTATTTTGGACTTTTGCCCTTACTTGGACGGCCTGGGGCCTAGCAAGCCTGATAAAAAATAATATTCTAAATAATTTCCTGCAAATTCTGGGGGTTTACGGACCGACTATTGGGGCTTATCTGGCCACCCGCCCCTCGCGTCAAGAATGGCTGGCCCAGTTTAAAACTAAAAAGAAAGATTGGCTCTATCTACTTGGTGCCTGCATCCTTGCATTTTGCAGTTTTTTGTTGGCTTCAGGTAATCGCTTGGATGGGAGTAGTCTTTTCATCTTTCCTCTGGGCTTATTGGTCCAAATCTTAATCAATGGGGAGGAAATTGGTTGGCGGGGCTACATGCAGCCTCGATTTATAAAACACCTGGGCTTTCTTAAGGGTCTGGGGCTCACAGTCATTATCTGGATTGTCTGGCATCTCCCCCTGTGGTTCTTTCACCTGCGCTCTGATAGTTTTTGGTTTCTATTTCTTAGCTGTCCTGCCCTTGCCCTTTGTACGGCAGGAATCTATAAAAAAACCCAATCCAGTCTGATTTTTATGATTTTTCATGGTTTTCATAACCAGGTTTATTACTTTTTCGGCGTGAAAATCAACCTGCTAGGAGAGCTAATCTATTATACTAGTCTGGCTGCCTATGGACTTTACCTCTACTATGGAGGAAAGGCAGACTAAGTCCTTAAGATAAAAAACACCTCCAAGCTTTCAAGGCCTGGAGGTGTTTGATTCATCTTTTGTTCAATAGTTTGAAATAGCCTGTGAGTAGCTTGTGTCTTATAATTGCACACGGACTAAAAGGCTCGGAAAAATCCGCTAGCTAGAAACCAGTGAATATCTAGACGCAGTAGACATCTGCTTGGAGGCTAGGCTTAAACTTGCCTCCAAGCTAGTTGTCCTTACCTAGGTTTCTCAAGGAAATTCTAGCGAATTTCTGCTCAGCCTGATGATTTTTCTTTGCAATTGACGCCATTTGTATCTTGTAATTGAACACGGGCTAAAATCCTAGTAAAAAATCTGCAAGCTAAAAACTAGTAAAACACTAGACGCAGTAGACATCTGCTTGGAGGCTACGCTTGAGCTTGCCTCCAAGCTAGTTGTCCTTGCGGGGGTCTCACTAAGAACTTGCAAGCAAGTCCAGCTCGGTCGCCTATTTTTACTTTACGTTTGACGCCCTTTGTATCTTATTCAAAAACAAATTGGTTATGGTAGAGTTCGGCATAGAAGCCTTTTTGTTTTAATAATTCTTGATGGCTACCTTGTTCGATGACTTGGCCATCTTTGAGCACGATGATTTGGTCGGCATTGAGAATAGTTTTGAGGCGGTGGGCAATGACGAAGCTGGTCCTTCCTGCTACAATGGCCTCCATGGCCTGCTGAATCTTGCTTTCGGTCACCGTATCTACATTTGAAGTAGCTTCATCTAAGATGAGAATTTCGGGGTCACTCAAGAGGGTTCGAGCGATTGAGATAAGTTGTTTCTGGCCTGTTGAGAAGATATTTTGTTCATCATCAACCATGGTATCATACTTGTCTGGTAGGCTCTCAATAAAGTCATGGATATGGGTTGCGCGAGCGGCTGTTTCCACCATTTCCTGGCTGGCACTAGGTAGGCCAAAGCGGATATTGTCTCGAATCGTTCCCTCAAAGAGGACCGAATCTTGCAGGACAATCCCGACCCTCTGGCGCAGGCTGTCCAAATCAAGGTCGCGGATATCACGACCGTCAAAGCGAATACTTCCTTGATCCACATCATAAAAGCGGTTGAGCAGGTTCATAATCGTCGTCTTACCTGAGCCGGTTGGCCCGACTACTGCTGTCATCTTGCCCTTGGGAGCTGTAATGCTGACATCCTTGAGGATGGGCTTGCCCACTTGGTAAGAGAAGTCCACATGCTCGATTTGGACCCCTTCTTTCAAGTCAGTAAAGACTTGACCCGACTCAGGGCGAACTTCTTCGGGTGCATCAAACATTTCCTGAATCCGATCAGCCCCTGTAAAGGCCAACTGGAGGCTCCCCCAGCTAGCAGCAATCTGAATCATGGGTTGATAGTATTGTTGGGAATATTGGACAAAGGTGACGACCAAGCCTAGGGCTGTTGAGACAGGTAGGCTCTTGTCTTGTAATACTAGGGCTGAGCCTAGAAAGATGACAATGGCTGTGTTGATTAGGCTCATCCCATTCATAATCGGAAAGAGTAAGCCCGAAAACATGCGGCCCTTAAAGGTGGCCTTTCTGACCTTCTGATTTTGCTCCACAAAGCCAGCAATGATTTCTTCTTGTAGGCCCTCTACAATGACAGCCTTATGACCAGAAATGGTCTCATCCATATAGGCATTGAGCTTGCCGACCTCTTTTTGCTGGAGGTTGGTGTATTTGCGGGCAAAGCGCACAATCAAAACCAAGACCAGAAGGGCCAGCGGGGTGCTAGCCACCGTCACTAGGGCCAGGGTCCAATGATAACGAAACATAACCAGCAAAAGACAGAGGTAAAGGGCAATGTTACTCATGACCTGAATCATACTTTCATTCAAGGCTTGCAAGATATTATCCAAGTCACTGGTGAAGCGTGAAAGGATATCCCCGTCCTTGTGGCTGTCAAAAAAGGAGACAGTTAGACGGGCTAGCTTAGCAAAGAGGCCCTTGCGCATCTCATTGGTTGAAGCCGCAATAATCCGGCTCATCAGGACCATATAAATCAAGCTTGAAATGGAGATAGACAGAAAGACCAGACCCAGGTTAATCATGATAGAGACTAGTTTTTCATGGGGAGAGGATTGGAGTAAATCTGCTTTTGTAACCAGACTTGCTAGCTCGTCTACCGCCTGACCGATAAAAATCGGAAAGATGGCCTGCAAAATAGTTGCTACTAGAATGAGCAGGACAACTAGCACAAATGAGAATTTATAGCGTTTAAAATATTGCCAGAAAAAGCTAATCGTTTTCATTTTCTTCCTCCCTTCCTTTCTGACTTTCATAGATTTCCCGATAGATGGCATTGTCCCTTACTAGGTCGGCGTGCTTGCCCTGGCCAATCAAGCGTCCCTGGTCCAGAACCAAGATGGTATCTGCATGGACAACCGAGCTAATCTTTTGGGCAATGATAATGGTTGTGGTCCCTTTTAGGTCCTTATTCAAGGCTTCTTGGACCAGTTTTTCAGACTTAGCGTCTAGGGCCGAGGTACTATCATCCAAAATCAAGACCTTGGGATGGCTGACTACACCACGCGCAATCGACATCCGTTGCTTTTGGCCTCCTGAGAAATTGCTACCGCGCTCTTCTACAGGACTGTCAAAGGTGTCTGACAGGCGATTGATAAATTCACTGGCCTGGGCAATCCGAGCTGCCCGCTCCAACTCTGGTAGACTGGCATTAGCCTTACCTTGCCTCAAATTATCAGCAATGGTCCCACTAAAGAGAATGGCCCGCTGCAAGACGATAGAGATGTGCTGGCGAATAGTAGCCGCACTTAGGTCCTTAAGGTCTTTGCCTCCTAGCAGAATCCGCCCCTGATCGGGGTCAAAGAGCCTAGGAATCAACTGGGCTAGGGTAGACTTACCAGCTCCCGTAGCTCCGACCACCCCGACCATTTGACCGGGCTTGATGTCAAAGCTAATATCCTTGAGCATGGGCTCTTGATCCTTGGGATAGGTGAAAGAGACGCCTTCAAAGGAAATAGAGCCTTCTAAGTCTTCCAAGTCTTGATTTTGATAGGCCATAGCTGGCTCGGTATCAAGAATTTCCTTAATCCGTCTCATGGAAATTAGGGCCCTGGTAACTGTATTTCCCAAAAAGCCGACCATGATGATGGTAAAGATAATCTGGTTGAGATAGGTGACAAAAGAAGCGATACTCCCAATCAGGCTGGGATCGGACTTGGCCATACCAGCTACCAGCCAGATAGATAAGTAAACCGCTCCAAAGCCGACCATCATCATCAGGGGCTCTGCCACTGAAAAGGCATAGCCGATAAAGAGATTTTGCTTCAAGAGGTCATCTGATACCTTTTGGAACTTCTGATATTGGGTCTTCTCTTGGACAAAGGACTTGACCACTCGGACCCCTCTGAGGTTTTCCTTGGCAATGGCATTGATTTTTTCCAGCAGGGTCTGAAAGACGCTAAAACGCGGCCCCATCAAGCCCATCATGACACCCGTAATCAAGAAGACCAGAAGGACCATGAGGACAATGACCCACCACAAGGCTGGCAGGGTCATCACCGCCATAAAAAAGGAACCAATAAATAGAATGGGCATCCGAAAGAGGACCTGAAAGAGGACCATCAGTAGGTTTTGAACCTGATTGACATCATTGGTCATTCTGACTACCAGATTTCCAGCATTGAACTCCTCGATATTAGCGTAAGAAAAGGTTTGAATCTTACGAAAGGCCTGCTCTCTCAAATCCGAAGAAGCTCCTTGAGCGATATAGGCTGATAAGACCACATTGACCCCACCGGCCAGAAGTCCAACCAGAGCGATGACAATCAAAAGAGGCCCGATTTGATAAATCACATCTTGCTGATTTTCTCTGAGGGCATCTAAGATTCGATTTAGATAATAGGGCTGCAAAAGAGCACTAGCCACCATTAAAGAAGTCATGACAAGCGAACTAAGGGCCTGCCATTTATAAGGACCTAAAATCTTTAAAAACATCCCTTCCTCCTAATTTCTACAAACTTTGTTTTGGTCCTATTACTATATCATAGATAAAATCAATGTCAAGCGAGAAATTTATTTCTTTCTATGGTAAAATAGGATTAAGGTTGAGCAGTTGAAAAAATTGCCTCTACTACTCATTAAATAGGAAAAAGGATGACTGAGATGGAAAAACAAAAAATTGCCGTCCTCGGACCAGGATCTTGGGGAACAGCCCTATCACAAGTCTTGAATGACAATGGTCACGAAGTCCGTATCTGGGGTAATCTGGCTGACCAGATTGATGAAATCAATCAAGACCATACCAATAAACGTTATTTTAAGGATATTGTCCTCGATGAAAAGATTAAGGCCTACCATGATTTAAGCCAGGCCTTGGATGGAGTCGATGCCGTGCTCTTTGTAGTCCCAACCAAGGTGACCCGCCTAGTGGCCCAGCAGGTGGCGGCTGTTCTCGACCATAAGGTCACGGTCCTGCATGCTTCCAAAGGTTTAGAGCCAGACAGTCACAAGCGTCTCTCCCTCATCCTTGAGGAGGAAATCCCTGCTGACAAACGCAGTGAAATCGTGGTTGTATCAGGTCCTAGCCATGCCGAGGAGACCATTGTCCGCGACATCACCTTAATCACCGCAGCCTCCAAGGACTTGGAAACAGCCAAGTATGTGCAGACCCTCTTTAGCAACCACTACTTCCGCCTCTACACCAATACCGATGTCGTTGGGGTCGAAACGGCTGGCGCCCTTAAAAATATCATTGCTGTTGGAGCAGGTGCCCTGCATGGTCTCGGCTTTGGAGACAATGCTAAAGCAGCCATCATCACTCGGGGCCTGGCTGAAATTACCCGTCTAGGGGTCAAACTTGGAGCCAACCCCCTGACTTATAGCGGTCTATCTGGTGTGGGAGATCTCATTGTCACCGGAACCTCTATCCACTCCCGCAACTGGCGGGCTGGCGATGCCCTCGGTCGCGGTGAAAAACTAGCCGATATTGAAGCCAATATGGGCATGGTGATAGAAGGAATCTCAACCACTCGGGCAGCCTATGAACTGGCCCAGGAGTTGGGTGTCTACATGCCCATTACCCAGGCTATTTATCGGGTCATCTATGAGGACCTGGATATCAAGGAAGCCATCCACGATATTATGAACAACGAATTTAAAGCTGAAAATGAATGGTCTTAACTACTGTAGCCACTAAACAGATAAGCCAGTTTGTCTTATAACCTTATCTAGCACTCTTATTCCCCTCTACTTAAAGGGAAAAAGGTAAGTCAGGGGGACTCTATTCTTGTTAGACTAGAGTCTCTTTTTATTACCTAGCCCAGAAGATGATTGGTTTATTTGCAATAGAGGGAAAAATCGTTTATGAGGGAGGTTCTGACAAAATTAAATTACTCAACATCATCGGTTCGTCTGCATAAAAATATCATCAATAAGAAAGGAGCATGCTATGGCAGTCTTACAAGTCCTTGGTTTAAATAAATCATATAAGGGTAAAAAGGTAATAAGGGATTTATCACTGGAACTAAACAAAGGAGAAATCATGGGGTTAATTGGTGCAAATGGCGCTGGAAAAACCACGATTTTCAAATCTATCCTAGGTTTAGTCAAAAGAGATTCTGGTAGCATTATTGTCAATCAGCAACAAACAAAGGAAAAGTCAAAGGCTTATTTGAATACGATTGGGTCCATTATTGAATACCCTACCTTTTATGAATCCTTAACCGCTAGTCAGAATTTAGCGATAACCTCCAAGCTTTATGATGAGCTTGATTTATCCAAGCAAGATATTCTAAACTACCTTGAGCTAGTCGGTTTAGAAGGGGAGGGTGATAGTAAAGTTGCCAGCTTCTCCTTGGGTATGAAGCAACGCTTGGGGCTTGCTCAAGCATTGATACATCAACCAAGCATTTTGCTGCTAGATGAACCCTTTAACGGTTTAGACCCTAAGGGAATAAAAGAGCTCCGAGACTTCCTGTCCTCATTATCAGGCAAAGGAATTGCTATCATTATCTCCAGCCACTCGCTAGAAGAGTTGAATAAGATAGTTGATACCGTCACCATTATCAATCAAGGTAAACTGATTTTTCAAGGAAAGAAAGCCGAATATCTAGCTCTAGGAGCTGAAAAAAATACCTGGCTACTAGAAACGGATAATAAGCTCTTGACCGAAGATATTTTGAAAGCTCTAAATATCTCCTTTAAGACCAAGGATGAACACTTTGAGCTCTCCTTACCCAAGGAAAAGGCAGAAGAGGTAAGAAACCAGCTTCTAAGCGAACTATTAGGGCAGAAAGTATCTATCTTGAAAATTTCCGAACAGCAAAATAATTTTGAAGATATTTTCCTTAACATTCAAACTACTGGGGAGGTAGACTATGATAAAGTTAATAAAAATTGAGTTCCTAAAACTTTTCTCTGGGAGAAAAACTCCCTACCTCTTGTATGGTCTATTTGCCCTCCTTGTGCTCCTATTAGTATCATTTTTAAGGATATTTGCTTCTGAATCATCTTTTGGCAATGTTTTTAAATCAACTAGCGACACCTTTTCTATTTTTGCTGTAATGGTCGGAGTGGTCCTAACTCTAGTGTCCTTCAATCAAGAAATCCAGCAAAAGACAATCAAGACACTTTTAGTTACACCCATAAAGCGGTCAGAGATTTTATTCTCCAAATTGCTTGTCTCCTTGTCGGTTTCATTTTCAATCCTTATTATTTTAGCCTGTACTTCATTTTTGGCAACCTCCTTACTATTTGGCTTTTTTACAGAAGGAGCTTACTCCTCCTCTGGTGAAAATATCCAGGCCTTTTCCGCTGGATTAGTGCAAATGCTTACTGCTTTTTTCACCACTATCTTTTATAGCTGTCTAATTCTTTGCTTGTTTTTAATAACAAACTCCCTATCCTTTACTTTAATAGGAATACTACTAGCAAAAGGTCTGGGGGAATTGATTTCAAGAAGCCTGCTAGCACATCATAATGCTTTCTTATACTATAGCCCACTTGGAATGCTAAACATCTTAAATCCCTTAACGAGCACCCAAGCTATAAGTGGATACCTCTTACAACTTGTTTTAGTCCTTATCTATTCAACCATTATTTTTATTCTCAGCTGTAAGTTATTTGACAATAAAGAATTTTAAAGTTAAAGGACCGAGTATGGACATAAAAATATATGCTATATACTAGCATCTAGGACACAGCTAATTCCAACTATCCCAATAATTCTTACTCAAACCTAAAATATAAAATTAAGTTTGACAAAAAAAGTCATCTATGATAGGCTCAAATAAAGACCACTTTGACTGAAAGGAACGACTATCAATCATCTATACTTAGCTTGCCACAAATAAGCTAATCAGGCTAACACTCTAACATCAGAAAGGCTCTCGCCATTCTAATCTTTAGAGTTAGCTTCGTCTTATACTGGACTACCTGGTCCCATACAAGAAATCAGAAAATCATTTTATTTTTAAGGAGAAATTTATGCCTAAAGTAAGAAAAGCAGTCATTCCCGCTGCTGGTCTAGGAACTCGCTTCCTACCAGCCACCAAGGCTTTGGCCAAGGAAATGCTGCCCATAGTTGATAAACCAACTATTCAATTTATCGTTGAAGAAGCCCTTAAATCAGGAATTGAAGACATCTTGGTCGTCACTGGTAAGTCCAAACGCTCGATTGAGGACCACTTTGACTCAAACTTTGAATTAGAATACAACCTCAAAGAAAAGGGCAAGCATGACCTCTTAAAACTAGTTGATGAAACTACTGGTATCGGCCTCCACTTTATTCGCCAGAGCCATCCTCGAGGCTTGGGAGATGCTGTTTTACAAGCCAAGGCCTTCGTGGGAAATGAGCCCTTTGTGGTCATGCTGGGTGATGACCTAATGGAAGATAAAACTCCCCTGACCAAGCAGTTGATTGAGGACTATGACAAAACCCACGCCTCAACGATTGCGGTCATGAAGGTCCCACATGAGGAAGTTTCTTCCTATGGGGTCATCGCTCCTCAAGGACGGGGCTTGAATGGTCTCTACAGCGTTGAGAACTTTGTTGAAAAGCCAAAACCAGAAGAGGCACCGAGCGATTTGGCTATTATCGGCCGCTACCTCTTGACCCCTGAAATCTTTGATATTCTGGACAAGCAGGCACCTGGCGCTGGCAATGAAATTCAGTTGACCGATGCCATCGATACCCTCAACAAAACCCAGCGGGTCTTTGCTCGAGAATTTACGGGTAAACGCTTTGATGTCGGTGACAAATTTGGCTATATGAAGACCTCGATTGAGTATGGCCTCAACCACCCTCAAATCAAGGATAATTTGAAGCAATACATTATTGATCTAGGTAAGAAACTAGACAAGACACATAAGGAAAAATAAAAAGGGAGCAGGCCTCTTGATTCAAGTAGGTCTGCCACCCTTTTTCTATTCTTTAAAAAATATGGACCAAATGCTCTCAAGCCGACCCAATAAGACTCAAAAGTCTGTCTTTTAGCTGCCACTTCCTAGGGCTAGGGCTGTTCCTGTTAAGAGGACAGCCAATAAGAGATAGAGGACCAGGGCTACCAGGCGCTGCTCCTTATTAAAGGTCGTAGGCTCTACCTTTAAGGGCAGGATAAAGGCAGCCAGTAGGCCTCCTAGTAGCCCACCGAGATGTCCTGCCAGACTGACTCCTGGCAGGAAACTCATAATTAGATTGAGGACTAAGAGGGGCAGATAGCGCTGGCCCAACTGCTTAATGTAGGGGGTCTTGGCCACATAGCTTAGGAGAGCTAGGGCAGAAAAAAGACCAAAAAGAGCTGTCGAAGCCCCTGCCGCTACTACCTCGGGAGTAAAGAGCAGGACAAAAATATTGCCCATCAGCCCCGACATAAGGTAGAGCAGGAAAAAATTCCGGCTCCCAAAGACCTGCTCTACTTCCTGCCCTAAAAAGTAAAGGGTCAGGCAATTTAGGACAAAATGCTCCAGACCAATATGAACAAAGATAGCCGAAAACAAGCGCCAAAGCTGCTGGGGAGAGTACTGAATCAAGCGCCCCCAGACAGCTCCGAAGTCTACCAGAGTCTGGCCACTACTATAGTCCTGCCCTCTGACTAAAAACATAGCCAGAAAGACCAGGGCCGTCACTAGCGTCAGTAGGGCAGTTACTGGACTGGAAAAAATTTTAGCTTTCTTGGGCAAGTAAGACCTCCTTGACTGCTACATCGTGCTGGCTAGCCTCAAAATCAGCCAGTTGTAGGGGATAAATGGTACTGATGGTCGCTCCTTCAAAGTCAGCCAAATAGCGATCATAATAGCCACCGCCATAGCCAATTCGATAGCCCTCTCGATTAAAGAGGAGACCAGGTACATGGATAAGATCAATCTCTGTCTTAGCTACTTCCAACTGACTCCTAGGCTCCAACAGGCCAAAGGAGCTCTTTTCTAAATCTGCCGGATCATAGACCACAAAAATCATGCGTCCTCCCTTATAGGTCTTGGGAATCAGCAAACTCTTTCCATCAGCTAGGGCCTGCTGGATAAAGGCCTGGGTGTCAAATTCATGCTCCATTGATAAATAGCTAGCCACGACCCTAGCCTCTCGATAGGCAGGAGTAGCAAGCAGGGCCTGGGTTAGTTGCTGATCCAGCTTGTTCTTTAATGGACTAGGCAGAGAACGCAGCTTTTTTAGGGCCTCCTGCCTTTTTTCTTTTTTCATACTCTTTCTCTCCTTCCAAAAACATCAAGCAGCTTCTTCTTTTGTATTCGCTAGAGATGAGATGACGAGGCCTAGCAAATCCCTCTAGGCTGGGCCATTGACCTTGTAGGCCAAGAATTTACCGATTTTTTCAATGGCAAAAGGCAGGGCTGCCTCATCTGGATTCATCTGGGGACTATGTAGGGGAGCAGGACTGTCCACTCCTAGCCAAAACATGACCCCCTTGACCTTGCTGAGCAGATAACCAAAGTCCTCGCCAGTCATGGCCGGTAAAATATCTAGTAGATTTACTCCAGCTTCAGCCTCAAAAAAGGTCATCAGCTCCTGGGCCAGGTCTGGATTATTTTCCACTGGGAGGTAGCCTCCTTGCTTAAGTTCCAAGTCCAGCTCCAGATCAAAGGCCTGGGCCACACCTTGGGCTAAGGTCCTCAATCTCTCCTGGGTCAAAAGGTTCATCTCCATGGTCAAGGTCCGAATCGTTCCATGCAAAAAGGCCGTCTCAGCAATCACATTATTGGTTGTCCCCGCCTGCATGGCTCCAAAGGTCACAACAGCTCCTTCAATCGGATCCACATTGCGGCTGACAATAGTCTGGACCTGGGTGATAAAGTAGCTGGCCGCTACTAGGGCATCATTGGCCTGATGAGGAAAGGCCGCATGGCCTCCCTTACCCTTAAAGGTCAACTTGACTTCACAGGTCCCGGCAAAGAGAGTTCCTCGGTTAGTCGCAATAGTCCCCACCTGCAAATCTGGTCGGACATGGAGACCATAAAATTCATCAGGCAACCAGTCACCAAAGGCTCCGTCCTCATACATGAGCATGCCCCCCGCTTCATTTTCTTCAGCCGGTTGAAATAAGAAGAGCAGGTTATCCTTGGGCTGCTGCTGGCAAAATTGCTCTACTAAGCCCAAAGCGATGGTCATGTGCATATCGTGACCACAGGCATGCATCCGCCCCTCGTGTTGACTGGCAAAGTCCAGCCCCGTTTCTTCGACAATGGGCAGTCCGTCAATATCTGTCCGCCAGCCGATTGTCTTGGTCGGGGAAGTTCCCTTGAAAAAGACCAGAATCCCTGTCTGCCAGGTCCGAATTTGGACATAGTCTAGCTGGCCAGTCAAGTCGTCCAAGACCTTCATCAAATAAGCATGAGTCTTGTACTCCTCCAAGCCAATTTCTGGAATTTGGTGCAAATCGCGACGAATCTTTAGATAATCAATCATAGTTTTACCTGCTTATAGGGTCCGAAGGGCATCTTCCAGGGCTGTTTTTTGCTGGGTCTTTTCATCGATTTTCTTGATAACCCGGGCTGGAACTCCTGCTACAACAACGTTTTCTGGCACGTCCTGAGTAACGATAGCCCCCGCAGCTACAACGGAGCCATGACCGATTTGAACTCCCTCGATAACCACCGCATTAGCCCCAATCAAAACATTGTCACCAACCCGGACTGGATCTGCACTAGCAGGCTCAATCACACCAGCCAGAACAGCGCCAGCTCCTACGTGGCTATTCTTCCCAACGATGGCCCGGCCACCTAGGACAGCCCCCATATCAATCATTGTTCCTGAACCAATTTCGGCCCCGATATTGATAACAGCTCCCATCATAATAACAGCATTGTCACCAATTTCAACCTGGTCGCGGATAATAGCTCCTGGCTCAATCCGCGCATTGATGGCCCGCTTATCAAGCAAGGGCACTGCTGAATTACGGGCGTCTTGCTCTACCACATAGTCCTTATTTTCCTTTAGATTAGCCAAGAGGGGCTCAATCTCAGACCAGTCTCCAAACAAGACATTATTGAGCTTGATGACAGAAGCAGGAACAGCCCCCGCCAAGTCTCCCTCAAAGGTGACCTTAACAGCCGTCTTTTTCTGAGCATTAGCGATAAACTGGATGATTTCTTGTGCATTCATTTTAGTTGCTGACATAGGAAGTCCTCATTTCTAATCTTTAAGTAAAAAATTTATTACACTGGACATTATACCATAACTTAGACCTTTAAGAAACAAGAGACCTTAGATAGGCCTCCTTTGGGAAAAATAAGAAAAGGCAGTTCTTATAGTTAAGATTTAAGGCTTGTAAATTTTCTGCAAACAAGTCAAAAATCTTATCAGAAATATTTTCTATCGGCTAAAAATAACTGCTCTCGTTCAAATCAATAATGGGGAAAAGATTACCCTTATTCTGCTATTTATCAAAAATCAACTTTATCCGTTCTAAATATTTGAGGTCTTCTTCAACCGAAAAATCAGCTACTTCAAGCATGATATTGACTTTATCCATATCCTTTTTTATATCGCTAGATAAAGACGGTACATCCACTTTTTTCAACAAATATTCTAAATAATCCGGAAACAAGCCATTATCTAAACCGATCAAAGACAAAGCAATGGTAGCACCGGCGAAGTTTGTTTCGCTTTTTCTCATAAATATAGCGCAATCTTCAAGAGCGGCAGCAAGTGCTTGACTGCTTGTAAAGCCTTCTTCTTTAAAATCTTGAAAACTTTCTGAAACCATTTTCTTGTTCACCTGATAGGCGGTTTGCTTAAACATAGTTATCGATCCACCTTTTCCTTTATCAAACGTTGTCGTTCACGATGGATCCTAATATCCGCATATCTAGTAGTGACTGGCAAGCGGCTATCGTCTTTCACAAAGTGCATAGTAATCTGATAAGCTGTTTCTAAATCAATCCAATTTCCACAAGATACATAGACAGGTTTTACTTGGCTGCGCGTTCTGACAACAAGTCCATAGGTTTCACTCGCGTTTTTAATTTCCGAAAAAGAACCTTTTTCAGAAGTCGGAAGCTGAAAATCAACACCTTCTACCTTATAAAATTGCTTGGCAACCCCAATCGTCGGTTTTCCTAAGTAGAAAGAAGCATGCGTCGCAATCCCCATATGTCTAGGGTGCAGATAACCATTGCCGTCAAACATGTATAAATCAACATCGGTTTGTAACTTCTCAACTGCTTTTAAAACCAAAGGAAGTTCTCGAAAAGCCAGATAGCCCGCCTTATAAGGGACTTCAATCTGAGCCGAAGCAGAAACTTCTTCAAGAACTTCTTTCGTCTGGTTATCAAAAACGACGATACAAGCCACCCCGTATTCCTTGCTGTCTCGTTGCCAATAAGCAATGTCAACTCCCGCCACTGTATGTAAGTCTTCTACGCTAAAATTATTTTGCAAAGAAATCTGGCCTTGCCAGCGTTCTTGTTCTTCTTTAAATGTTGTCGTCATAAAGAATTCTCATTCCAAATTTGCTAGCCCATCTTTCTTCATCCTCTGTAATACTTGTCTTTTGTTCCACAATATTCCCGTCACGGTCATAACGTTTGTAATTGATTAACTGTCCTGCAACCCGATATTCAATAGCTTGCAATTTCCCGTCTTCGTAAAAATTTTTCCGTGCGCCATTCGCTGCTCCCATATCTTGATAATTGATATACTGCACATTTCCATTTGGATAAAATTTAACTTGTTGCCCATGACGTACCCCATTTAAGACAAAATCATAAGAATCGATTTCTCCATTAGGGAACAAGTCATAGGTCAAGCCGCTGAACAAATGTTCCTCTTCATTTTCATCATAAAAAACAATGGCTTCACCATAGGGTCCGCCCCAATCTAACTTTTCCTCAAAATTAACGCCATAGCGTAACACTGCTTCTTTCGTATAAACACTTTCAATCATTTTTTATTACCTCCAAACCATATGGAAACCGTCTAAAATATAGGCACAATGTGGGCAACGTTTAAACGGTAGTCCTAGAGGGTAGTTTTTGTTTTGACCTGTTCTAATGACATTGACTAATAGATCGTCAATAGACGCATTCGGATTAGCTTTCAAAGCTTCATTAACTGCATAAATTTCTGCATGCGAAGCAAACCCCTTTGTAAACAAATAAGAATCTTTTACTTCCTGAGAAGCATTGAGAGTTCTTTCTTTCAATAGCGGATGTAAATCTTCCAAAGAAGGTGGATTTCGTTCATACTTAGACGACCATATTTATTTCTTAAGTATTCTAAGCGAGATTGTGGCTCTTCCTCAACCTTCCCAGCCTTATTGGCTTCGGTATCCACCTCTTCTGGCTTCTGCACTTTCTTGCCAACGTCTGGTTTAGCTTCGGGTTGTCCGGCTTTTGGTAGGTCGGGCTCTTGTGCCTTGACCTTAGGAATGGCGCTCGCAGCGGCTGTTGCTTCGTGAATGTCTGGCTTGACCTTGTTGTCAATTTCTGGTTTAGCCTTGCTTACATTGACTGCGGCTGGACGGCTGTTTGGCGAATCCACTTCTGCCGGACGAGAGTTTGTAACCTCTGTTTTTACTGGCTTGCTAGTATCCACATCGCTCGGATTGGTCTTGGTCTTATCCACCACTGGACGACTCGGATTATCAAGCTCAGGTTATATCTCCAGTGTACTTACCTAAAACCAGTATAGCAAAAAAGAGGACGCTCGTCCTCTTTTGACATCTATTTTTGTTCAGCGATTTCCAAAAAGGCATTTTTGAAATCCTCATACATCTTAAAGGCTTTCATTAAAACATCCTCCAGTTCGTCATAGTCGCCACAAACAGGCATTTTGATACGATAGTCTGGATTTATCAATCTCCTAGAATAGACTGACCAAGGAGAGCCTAGCAGAACATCTTTGCCTTGTTCAACAACCCAGATAAGCTCCACCATCCCATAAGACATGGCAATATGAAACCCAAAACTATAGTCTTGAATTTTTTCTTTCTTAATTTTAAAAAACTTCTCTCGAGCGTTAAAACTAGGCTGATAGCCTAAATTGGAAATAATATCCATTATTAGTTCACCGTCAATAATATCTAACCGTTTATTATCTGGCGTTCGAGCTTCATTATATTCCTCTGACAATTTCTCATAACGCCCTACAAAATCAATATCTATAAGAGCTTGTTTAACAATCGGGTTTAGTTCCATATTTATCATCTCCAAACAGCTGTATATAATAAGCCTTAACAGCTTTGTCTGTCAAATCAACTTTTTTCTCCTGCAAAGCAGTCGTAGCTACTACTGACAAATCTGAAAACAGAGAAAGATTTTCCTTATACTGAGTAAAAAACTCTGTCAAGGTCATGTCATCTACTGCTTCAATCGTTTCGGGTAGATACTGTTCACCACTTTCGTCGTAGCTTAATTTACAAATATAAGCCACAAAGTCTGCAATACAAACCCAGACTGACGAAGCACTTTCCTTGTCAAGGTCAAAATAAGTGAGAATGTCTTCCTCGTTGATATTTTCCAAGCGATCATATAAAGTGTCAGGAGATACCGCCTTTTCTAAAAGAAAATCTTGCGTCATCTCAAGCGTCTTTTGGACAAAAACAATATCATCCTTTTTCTTCAAATATAACGGTAAACATTCCGTCAAGATTTGCATGAAGTTTGCTAAACTAAAATTTTTATACATTATTTATACTATAAACCAAATACTGACAACTCTTTTATCGCTTCTTCCTTTGTGATAACTTCCTGTTTCTGAACGAAATTATCCACCTGATGAAGACAGGTATTATAGTTAGGATTTAAGGCTTGTAAATTTTCTACAAACAAATCAAAAATCTCATCAGAAACATTTTCTATTGGCTCGGGCAGATAGTCCGCGCCCTCCTTATCATAAGCCAATTTGACTACATAAGACAAGGCGTAAGACAGATTATCCCATTTCAATACATTATCCTCATTGCTATCCATTTGCATATAGATATAAAGGCCATGTAGCTCCGTACCGTCATCTAAATCACTATAAAGCTCATCGGCCGAGACGCTTTGACTTTCCAACCACTGCCAACTCTTATCAAGAGCTATCCTAATTTGCTCCCTGTAAGTTGTCGTCATCGTTTTAAAAATCGCTTCGCTATAAATCAGCATTAAATAGGCTTTTTGTTTTGGGGTCATCATTCAACTCGCTATAACTGTATCTGGCTAAAGCCACAGCTCTCAGATTTCACCACTATCGTCTAATTAAAGAAAGGTGGCAATCAAAAGCTCATCGATATTATACTATTCATCAAAAATCAACTTTATCCGCTCTAAATATTTGGGGTCTTTCTCAACCGAAAAATCACCGACCGCAAGCATGGTATTTACTTTATCCATATCCTTTTTCAAATCATCAGATAAAGTTATTCTCTCCACTTTTTTCAACAAATATTCTAAATAATCCGGAAACAAGCCATTATCTAAACCAATCAAAGACAAAGCAATGGTAGCACCGGCAAAGTTAGTTTCGCTTTTTCTCATAAATACAGCGCAATCTTCAAGAGCGGCAGCAAGCGCTTGACTGCTTGTAAAGCCTTCTTCTGTAAAATCTTGAAAACTTTCTAAAACCATTTCTTTTGTTTCTTTATAGTCTGTCATTTAAAAACCTCATTTCCATAATACATCAACTTGGATATTAGGAAACATCCTTTTGAATTCTTCAATAATATTACTACAACTATCACAGGGAGGAAGTTCCGTAAAGAGAGTTAGTTTCCCTTTAATTTGAGGGTCTGTAATTTGTGAAGCTATATCTTCTAATATCTTAGCTTCTGTATCATTGTATCTAGGAAATTTATCCTCAACATATGTTTTGAATATTTTATTCTCTTTGCTCATTGAGAAGTCAGCAACATTTGCCCCTTTACTTGTATCGGAATGAACTCTACTATGAGCTACAAATTCTGACTTCAGCCCTTCAATTTGAACATCTGCAATTGCCATGTTACCTCGGTTTCTTAAGGCAGAATTTGGCATTGATTGACGAATTTCTTGAACTTTCGATTCAAATTTAGTCTTTAAATCGGATGTCTCATTCGTTCCACTATCCTTAGTCTGACCTGTATCCACCTCTTCCGGCTTATGCACTTTCTTGCTAGCGTCTGGTTTAACTTCTGGTTGTCCGGCTTTAGGTAGGTCTGGCTCTTGTGCCTTGACCTTAGGAACAGCACTGGCACTAGCTGCCGCTGCGTCAATGTCCGGTTTGACCTTGGTTTCCATTTCTGGCTGAGCCTTGGTCGGGTTGACTTCGGCTGGGCGAGTATTTTCAATATCCGACTTCTTAGTCACATCCACATCTTTTGGACGGCTGTTTGGCGAATCCACTTCTGCCGGACGGCTTAGGTACTTCCGACTTCTGGTTTTGTCTATAAAGGATCGTAAAGAAAAAGACAAATGCCCCTAAAATGGAGCTTTGTCCCACAATAAGAATAGGTTATACTCAAAAATTATAAATATTATTATCCTAAATCACTAATTGAGAATGGTGGTATCAATGCGTATACTGCATCCAGCATATAAAGTTTCCCTGTCGGGAGATTGGATAAAAACGACTCATACTCTACTTCAGCCTTCTTTTTATCCTCAGAATTCATGATAAATAATCTCCATTCTGAAATTTCATCCTCTTTATAATACTTTTGTTCCTCTTGTGTCAAAGTAGGTTTAAAAGGTAGGACTGTTGGGGTATCCATATTCAAATAAGCAACACCCAAAAAACTACTTTTGTCTCCTACCTCTAGTTTATAAATTTTTTGTTCTGAAAAATATGCTTGAACATTCTGAGTTAGGAGGATTCGTTTATCGTAATTTTCCAAAATCTCATTATCCTCAACCATTAAAATCATAGACAAAAAGCTCTGATTAAAGTAAATAGGACGACGAACTCCCAAGAATTTTATAACATCACTAGTACTTTTTAGCAGACTAGAAAGCACTTGTAAATCTTCAAGAATATAGGAAATATAAAAGCTAGCAGTAATATTTTCAACTGAAACCTTTTCATTATCATCAGCATATATTTCCCCCTTGGTAAGATTCACTAACAACTTCATAAACATAAGCGCGCCAGCCCAATCTGATGACGTTGCCATTGGCGGTACACTCAACTGATAAATTCCTTGTTCTTGGATATAAGAGACTCTAAAACCAAATGCACTTTGTCCCTTAACCCCAAAATGCACAGAAGAAAAGGAAGAAATAAAATTCTTTTCTTCTGTATTAGTAGTCTGTTGTGCGCCTTCTCTTAACTTTACTGAATAACATTCAAACAAATTATTTGAAAGAAAATCCTCAATTAAGAACTCCTGTTTACTTTTTATTTGAAAATTTCTATTTTTCATCTTTTCACCGTTCTATACCGTTGAGTTGATAGGAAGATTCTTTCTTTCGCGAATGATTTCTAACTTACTTACTGGAATTTTAGCTGTTGCATAGTAAACATGTCCGTAAGTATGTTCTACAACATCTGAATCCTCAGCCAGATTATACTCCTTCATAAAACCAAGATCATCTGTATACAATCGAACCCAACTATCTTCTTTATCTAATTTTTCATCACTTTGTGATGCAAGTTGAAATATTCTTCCCTGATAACGAGCCAGAAAGGTTAATTCAAAGTACTCATCTAAATATGACAACTCTTCCTTAGTAAGGATTTTATCATATCTCTTAGTATAATCATCGTATTTAAAATCCCCTTCGGCTAAATTTTTATTTGAAGTTGACAAACGAAAAGTCTTTCCTCCAGGTTGTCTCCAAATTTGAAATTCTTTACCATGATAGACTGCATAATACATATAATTCTCCTAATTAGTTAAACAGGTTTAAATACGCCATCTTTAGCTATTCCAAACAGAACTTCTTCATCTCCCATTCGGACATAAAGCTTGGATCCATCTGGAATATCAATGCGATTATTATATTTCCACTCAGGAATAATTTGTCCGTTACGCGAACTAAGAAAACCGTTTTGCGTAGCTGGTGGAGCATCTGTGCTAGTCCCTCCCATTCTCTTTCCATAAGGAATTTCTAAACTTGATGGCTCAGATGCTTCAAATACAATTCGCCCATAAGTATCACCATCTTTAGGAAATGGTCTAATAAGATTTCCATTACCATCAAAATACTCATAGTCAAGTCTCATAGATTCCCGAACATTACCATACTGCCAAATATGACTAACATCATCATACTTAGCAACGTATCCACCAAGTTGGTTGTAGTCCCCATTGAGATATTTATCTAAGTCACTAGATGGTATGACTTTCTGCATTAGTGTATCTGATTCAGGATTTGGTATTGAATCCCTAATTTGCTTCATAATTTTCAATTGTTCATCAGTCATATCGTCAATATGGGTCACTTTTAATTTATTAAATTCATCAACGGACATATCTTGATCTTGTAAAGTTTTTTCAACAACTTGACGAGATGTGAGAGAAGAGCCTTCTTCCGGCTTCTGCACCTTCTTGCCAGCATCAGGGGTTACATCGACTTGTTCGACCTTTGGTAGGTCGGGCTCTTGTGCCTTGACATGAGGAACAGCACTGGCACTAGCTGCCGCAGCATCAATATCTGGTTTGACCTTGGTTTCCATCTCTGGTTTGACCTTGGTCGGATTGACTTCGGATGGACGGCTGTTTTCAATCTCCGGTTTCTTAGTCACATCCACATCTTTTGGACGGCTGTTTGGCGAATCCACTTCTGCCGGACGAGAGTTTGTAACCTCTGTTTTTACCGGCTTGCTAGTATCCACATCGCTCGGATTGGTCTTGGTCTTATCCACCACTGGACGACTCGGATTGTCAATCTCGGGTTTGCTTGTCTTAGAGACATCAATTTCGGGTTTCTTGCTTGGACCGGTCACTTCTGGACTGCTTGAGCGATTAATCTCAGGCTTACTTGTCTTTGATGAATCAAGCTCTGGTTTCTTACTTGGGCCAGATACTTCTTGAGTCCTTGGTGTCTCAATTTCGGGTTTAACCTTTTTACCTGAACCCAGAGCCGAGAGGTCTACATCAGTAGCCGAGCTTGTCTTTAAATCCGGTCTAGCACTTGACGGTAGATCTCCTCCCTTGCCACTAGTCGGCAAGTCAACATCGGCTGCTCCACCACCCTTGCCTGATCTTGCCCGAACTTTGTTGCCAACAAAACTGGTCCCATGCGCCAAGGCACGACCACCAATAAACTGAGCCATGGCTCCTAAGGGGTCATCTTTCATGGCTGTTGCTGTATGTATGATATCATTGGCATCATCAGCATAGTTGGCAGCCTTAGTTACTGTCTGGACTGTTGTGGTTGCGGTTTTTCCGGTCTTTGCGAGGACACTGGCATAGGTCGCAAGTCCTCCTGTCGCTGCGGTCAAGACCGCATCGACACCTGCCCAGACTCGTTCTCCATCAGATAGACGCTTCCCAGAAATAGTTTCTCCACTAGCTGCTTGATAGGTGCTATCAGCTACCAAGAGAAGGGTCCCTCCTCCAATCAAGAGAGGAGCTAAGGTTCCCCCACTCAGAACACTTCCGGCAATAATAGCACCGACTGCTATAATTTTACCACCAATTTCAACCCACTGCAACCATTCTTTGTTATTTTCCTTCCAAGTTGAACGAGCTCGCTGATACTCCCCAATCTGGGTAGGGAACATGGCCTCCATAAGGTCATGATCATTCAAGCCTTTAAGTTTTTCATACTTCTCATGGTCTTCTTTCTCAATCTTAGCTAGACCCTCTTTGGCTAATTTAAGTTTGGCATCATAGAGCTCCTTAGCTGCAGGAATCGGGGTCTTGTCGCTATTGACAATATCGGAAATACTATAGTGCTCGGTAGTAGTATAAGTCTGAGGTCTGCCCGAACTGTAGGGACCGTAACCATAATTGTTATAGGTATGAGTTTTTTCGTAGGTTAAATGTTCGCTTTTATATTTATGGTCACCTTCATTAACCTTATTCAGGCTGTCTAGAGCATTATCCAGGCCTTCAAAAAATTTGCCGTCAATATTTTGGACAATCTCTTTATGAATCTTCTTAGCAGCCTCTAAGCGTTTCAAGGCATGATGTTCGGCATCTTCAAAAGGTGAGACTGGCATATCACGTCCCAAGGTCGCTTCTCCAGTTGCTACATAGAGGTCAGCTATCCCTTCCGAATTGACCTTTTTGGCCACTTCATCAATGTCCTTTAACAGGTCCTTGACACAGTCGATATTACTGTGAAACAAACCTGTCTTAGAGCCTTCTTTAAAATCATCTTCATGCGTATAATATTTAGCCATGATAACTCCTCTCTTAGGCTCCACCCGTACCAATAATCATATCGGAAGACTTAGCTCCACTCATCTTCTGATGAATTTCGCCGTCCTCATCCTGAATGGATTTTTTTAGTTTATCCACTGATCCTTTAGGATCGTCTTTGATGCCCTGCTTATCCTCGGCAGAGGCCTCTGGGTTGTGTAAAATACTATTAGCAATATCCATGGCCAATATCTTATCGGTATCAATAAACTGGCTATAGGTCCCCTGAGTATGCTTAAAGAGCACTTCGGTCAAGGTCTGAAAGGTCTGGGCCTTGGTCACAAAGCGAGTCAGCTGATTCTCTTCTCCTGCCATGCGATTATGTACTTCGCCTTGTGAACTAAGATTTGGCAGTCCATCAACTCCTACCTTTAATGTGCTACTTAGTTGAGTAGCAGAGGTCACCAGGGTCCGAATATTGAGCAGAAGTTGCTCCTGCTGGGTTAAATCAATACTAATCTTATCTGCCATACTAGACCCTCACTTTCAAATCGTTGACAATCAAATCGCGTAATTCCTCGCCATCAATTGAGCGAACAAGCTCACGCGCCATATCATACTCATACAAACCTGATGGTGCTTCGAAAAAGAGACTGTCCTTCATCAGCTCCTTGCGCCGAAAGGTCTGTAAACGAAAGGATTCATTATCGGCATAGTAGGTCTGCAAGCGAAAGGCTGAAAATGGTTCCCAGCCATAGTATCTATAATTCTTACGCTTCTTTTCAATATCCTTGAGCAGGGGATGGATATCCTTGAGATGGGCTAGAAAGATGAGACTATGCAGGTTTTCAATCACATATTGATTGTCGTCAATCTGCTTGATAACCGTTGTCACCCACTTATTGTTGTCAGTTTCCTGGGCACAGAAATAATTACTGTCCACCTGACAATGGTAAAGGGCCTTATGATAACGTTCTAAAAAGGCACCATAGTAGGCACATTCCTCAGTCGGCTCATCATTCACTATTAGTCCCATTTTGCCTAAGTCTTCGTAACCTTTTTCCAGCACCAGGCGCAGATTTTCCAAGCGAGATTTGCCCTCTTGACTGGGCAGGGGCAGCAAGAAAAGGTCGTCCGAATAATCATTAAAGAGGTGCAAGGCGTAAATTGCCTCCAAAGTAAAGATTTTCATCCGTTATCAATCTCCTTTCTCACATTGGCTTGGGAAGTTGAATTAAGCAGGGTTTCTAGTCCTTCAACAGCCTCCTTTAATTCTTTGACACTAGTAGAAAAATCACCTTGGTACTGCTTGATAAAATCTTTCAAGCCCAGATACTGCTCCTTAGCTTGTCCACTCCAAAGACTGTCGCTACTTTCCACACTAGAAATATTAGCCGGAATGGTTGTCTCAATTAAGGTCACAGCCGTTTTGAGTTGCTCTAATACGGCAGAGATATTACTGCTTTCATATTGAACCGTTGGTGCAGTATAACGGTCTTGAATTTCATTGATATCTGTATTCATGCCATGTCCTCCTTACCACCATATTCTCTCAAAAGGATTTATTTTCCCTTCATTATATTGATCCTTAACACGGTCCATCTGGCTATTTAAACTACTAATCTTAGATTCTAAGAGATTGTGCAGATTGACAAAGGAATTATTAGCGTCGCGTACATAATCACGGTACTTGGTCATCATTTTAACATCTTCTTTGAGATGTTCAGACAGGTTACTGATATAGTGATAGCCTGGCTCTCCATCTACAATACCAATGATTTTTTCACAGTATTCGATAAATTGATTCATATTATCCAAGCCCCGCATATAGTTAAGACTATGCGAGCGGATACTATTTCGTACCCGTTCGTATTTTTCTTTTTCCGCCTTATAGTCATTAAAGGCCTGTTTTAATTCTGCATCACTTGCCATACTATTCTCCTTTTCTAATTGCGATACTGCTGGATAATCTCATAGGCTTCCCTTTTCTTCTTCTCAGCCATGCCTGACTGGTAGCTTTGTACAAAGACAAAGATGATTACCAGCAGGGCCGGAAAAAGACTGATGTAGCGTTTTTGTCTCATGGACATGGGCACCTTGGTCCCTGTGGTCTTTGTCTTTTTCAGCTCAGGCTGCTCTTTTTCGATTTGATTTTTTGAAGTGAAGAGCGGAAAAGCTCCGACAAACCAAATAGGGAGCATGATAACCGTCAGGATTGAAAAATACCGATTGTAAGAAGGCAGTTGATTGTAAACTAATACAAAAACTCCAACTAAACCAATCAGGTAAGTCAATCCCCACCAAAGAAGCCAACTATAAGCCTCTTTTTTGATTATCAAATACTCCCTAAGTTGCTCATTTTGTTCCATTGAATCCTCCTTGTCTTGTGACTCTTGTCTCCCCAGTCAAGAAGTAATGAGATAAACTTTAATACCCAATGAAAATCAACCTAAATCGCTAACATGCTGGTTAAAAGAAGAGCTTATCCTAACTAGCACAAGTGAAGCTTGGCAATTTTTTATGAGTATTGGTATAAAATTATCTACTTTTTATGATAACACGAAGAAAAAAAATAAGCAAATCTTCTAATAATGTCTATTTTGGCAAAAAAAGCAAGTGTCGTCATCGACCTTGCTTTTCTTATTTAAGTTTTTTACTTGAACATCCTCTCCCTCGACTCCGTCAAGAAATATAGCTGGTAAATCTGGTTCTTGTTTTTTCAACCTAAATTTTTGTACTTTGCTAAGTTCAGGTAAGTAACCAAGCTCTCCGTCGGGGAATTTGTCTTCGAACAAATTCTTATATAAAGACCTTATAAACGCTTTCCAAACAGGGGAGGAATACTCTCCGAAACCCTCAAAAAGGAAGCGGTAGCCATCAGCTCTATCAAAAGCAAGCAAGGCCGTTGCTTTGGTACAAGCTGAGTTATCAAGCACTGCTTGCGGAAGTTCAAAACCATTGTCCCAATTATAATTATCTAGCAAAATGAACAGTTGTTCGGAACTATTTATACTTTGAACTTGTTCTAATGCTTTTGTTATGTCTTCAGAATATAGAATATTTGTTAAAAATTTCATGTTATTAGTCATAAAATCATCCTTCAATAAGTCTAAACTTTTCACAGTTCTTTATATTTCCCAAAGTATGAAAATAATATAGCAAAAAGAGGACGATTGTCCTCTTAAAATAGTAGTCTCTGTTCCAACTAAATTATCGATTTTCTGTGAATATCTTTTCCAAACCTTCAAAAATGACATCCCGCAAGACTTCATTGTAACTGTCATACTGGCGCATTTCTTGGATTTTGTCAAAGGCAATTTTAATCGTGCCGTCCACCAAAATCGTAAGCCCAGCAATTTCCTCATCTGACCCCTCTTTTCCAAAAGTATCGTTTAAGATGATTAACTGTCTATTTTCTTCCATTATTTTCCATCCATAACATAAAAATTATTTATCTTCTATAATAGAAATATACTCACTAGGAATTGGATCTGAAAGCCATATATCCTCATTTCCAATGTAAAACTTTACACCATTTTCCCAAGCAGACTGGGCAGCAACCTCTAAAATGATAGCTCTGTCATCCCTTCTCAAAGCTACCTGCTGCGCCGTATTTACATCAGAAGACAAATGAACATACTGTCTTTCTTTTGGAATTAGCCCCGTTTGTAAAATCTGATTTAAAAATCTTTCAACTGTTCCATGATATAAAACTTTCGGTGGTTTATTGGCTGTTTTAGATAATTTGTTTTTTATGGAATGTCCATAAAAAGCTCTAATCTTTTCAGCTTTGATTTCATGGCGTTTTTTGTCAGATAGTTCTATCATTGTTTCGAGGTCAGCTCTTGTAAGTCCTTTCCATAAAGGAGTTTCTGATAATTTATCTATTAAATCGTCAACTGAACACCAACCCTCTGCATCTAGCTTTATACCATATTTATCTGGATTATGCCTTAATATATAGGATACTTCTCTACTGAGTTTTGTATAATCAAGCAAGTCTTTCCACCTCAAAACTATCAGCAATGACTTGAAAGAAACCTGAGCCGTCCAAGTAAAAAGCATAGTGATTAGGAGACCACAAGGCATAGTCTCTTTCATTTGTTTCTTTTAGCTCCGTTAATCTTTTAGAATTTTCAATTTTAATGACGGTATCATAAGAGCCCTCCGTTATTCCAAATTTTGAGGAGGTCCGAGTAAATTCCAAGACGGATTGAAATTTTAGTAGAACTTCGCTAAACTGCTCCTCATCATCATAACCTGAAATCCGAATCGCCACCTCTAAACCTGTTAGCTGAATTTCAGGCTCTTTTTCTAAATTTGAAGAAAACATAGGTAAAATATATTCTGTTTTGTAGGTCATATTTTTTATCCTTTTCTGTTACTTGGTCTAACTTCTTTAATACCTTCCGAAGTAAGTTTGTTTCTTTGTAGTTGTCCGTCAAGCAAAGTCTCGTGTAACTTTTCTCCCGTCCTATCAATCGTATGCCAATCACTCCTAGGAATACCTGATTGAGTTAAAGCCTGTGATGTACGGGTATTCAATATCAAAGTCTTTCCATCGCGGTTGATATATTCAACCGGTAAGTCTTTAATATCTATTTTACCTGATTTTATTGCATCAATCAAATCATCAATTGTTTTTATAGGTTCCCCTGCTAATTCGGAATATATTTTCTGTCCTTCTGGACTGAACGAGTTACCATATGTCTTTTGTGCATAATTTGCATCTTCTGACATTCCTATACCAGTCTTAGTGGATTTGGTATCCACTTCATCTAGCTGCTGTACTTTCTTACCAGCATCAGGGGCTACATCTACTTTCTTAGTCTCTGGCAGGTCCAAATCTGGTCGGCTCGAACTAGGAATTTCTGTCCTAGGAATTTCCGTTCTAGGGATTTCTGTTTTAGGAATCTCTGTTTTAGGAATTTCTGTTTTAGGAATCTTGGCTCCTAGTCCATCTAAATCAAGATCGGGCTTCTTATTAAGATTTATTTCAGTTGGTAGGTCCTTGCCAGGTTTAGTATCTAAATCGGGTTGGGGAACCTGATTATTGCGCGCCTGCATCCTCTTATTGATAGCTCTCGTACCTATTCCGATTGTCCGACCTGCGATAAACTGGAGGCCCGCACCCAAAGGGTCATCCTTCATAGACACCACAGTATGGGCAAAATCGTTGACATCATCAGCATAGTTAAAGACCTTGCTAGTCGTCTGTACTGTCGTAGAGGCTGCTTTTCCTGTTTTAGCTAGGACACTTGAATAGGTCGCAAAGCCACCTGTTGCTGCGGTCAAGAAGGCATCTGCACCTGCCCAGATACGCTCCTCAACCGTCAGACGTTTCCCTGATATAGTTTCACCTGATATAGCCTGATAGCCACTATCAGCTACCAAAAGGCCGGTCCCTCCCGCAATCAAGAAAGGAGCCAGGCCGGCACCGACCAGTCCTCCACTAAGGATAGTCCCTGTGATAATGGCCCCAATTGCCACGAATCGACCACCAACTTCGACCCACGTCAGCCATCCCTTATTATTTTCCTTCCAGGTCGAGCGAGCCCGCTCGTACTCCCCTAACTTAGTTGGAAACATGGTTTCCATCAGCTCTTGATCACTTAGATTATTCAGCTTATCATACTGCTCTTTATTGGTCGTTTCCAGTTTTTTTAGAGCATTATTGGCTAGGTCCAAACGCTGCTTATAGAGTTCTTGCGCCCCCTTAATGGGACTGTTTTTATTGTTGAGAATATCTGAAAGAGTAAGATACTTTTTCTCAACACTTTCCATGTAACCGCCACCCGGATTCCCTACGGTAGAGTTTATTCTGACCCGACGCACATCCGTATAGGTAAAATGTTCACTTTTATAAGTATTGTCCCCTTCATTAATCTTATTTAGGCTATCTAGGGCATCGTCCAAGCCCTCAAAAAATTTACCATCAATATTTTCCATAATGTGATGGTGAATTTTCTTGGCTGCGTCTAAACGCCTACAAGCCCGCTGGTTAGCATCTTCTAAAGTATTATGAGGCATGTCCCGACCCAAAGTAGCATCTCCTGTAGGGCTGTACATGAAGTCCAAGCCTTCCTCTCTCAGTCTAGGAACCACATCATCAATATCGCTCAAGATTTGCTTGACACAGTCGATATTACTGTGACCAATTCCTGACTTGCTCCCGTCTTTAAAGTCTTCCTTATAAGAATAATATCTAGCCATCTCGTCCCTCCCGGTCCCAAGCTCCGCCTGTTCCTGACAGAATATCGGCAGAGCTTCGATTTTCCTTGCGCATATTTTCACCAATCGTATCCTGGCCATTTGCATCCTGGCCCTGGGTCTGAATGGATTTTTTCAAGTTATTGAAGTTCTCGTCTGGCTTATCCCTGAGGGCTTGCTTGTCTTCTTCCGGAGCTTCTGGACTGTTCAAAATGCTATTAGCAATATCCATGGCCAGTAGCTTATCGGTATCAATCATGGCCCTATGAGTGTTTAGGGTATGCTTAAAGAGTACCTCGGTTAAGGTTTGCATGGTCTGGGCCTTGCTGACATAACTGGCTAATTGACCGCCCCCTTCGGGAATCATTCGATTGTGGGCCTCTCCATGCGAGGTGAGAGAGGGCAGCCCCTCTACTACTTGCTGTAAGTGGCCGACCAACTGGGTAGTAGAACTGCTCAAGAGGCGAATATCCACTAGGAGCTGCTCTTGCTTTTCAAGGTTAATACTAATTTTTTCAACCATCTTAGACCCTCACTTTCAAGTCTGCAATTACTAGGTCCCTTAACTCTGAGCCAGATAGGGAACGAATCATCTCTTTTGAATAATCAAACTCATAGATACCAGAAGGAGCTTCAAAAAAGAGGCTGTCCTTTATCAATTCCCTTCTCCGAAAGGTCTGGAGGTGTAGAGCTTCCCTATTTCGATAATAGGTTTGCAAACGAAAGCTGGAAAAAGGTTCCCAAGTATAGTAGGCATAATTTTTCCGCTTCTTCTCCAAATCCTCTAGTAATGGATGTATCTCCTTGAGGTGTGCTAGAAAAATCAGGCTATGGAGATTTTCTAGGACATAGCGATTATCCCCAATTTTCTTAATCACGATACTATTCCACTTGTTACTATCGGTCTCTTGGGCACAGAAATAATTGTTGTCGACCTGGCAATGATAATAGGCCCTATGATAGCCTTTCAAAAAGGCTCCATAATAGGCACAGGCCTGGCTAGGTTTGTGGTCGACAATCAAGCCCATAGCCGCCAAGTCTTGATAGCCTTGCTCCAGAGTTCGACGCAAATCATCCAAACGTGACTTGCCCTCTTGATGAGGCAAGGGGAGCAGGAATAGGTCATCCGAATATTCATTAAAGATATGTAAGGCATAGAGAGCCTCTAAACTAAAAGTCATCATGCGTTATCTATCTCCTTTACAACCTCTGACTCAGAAGTACTATTTAACAGAGTTTCCAGTCCCTCCACTGCGGCCTGCAAAATACTGATACTGTTCAAAAAGTCCCCCTGATACTGCTGGATAAAATCCTTGAGTCCTAAATATTGCTCCTTGGCTTGCCCCTCCCAAAGTTGCTCACTCTGCGACATCTTAGCAATATCGGCCGGGATGGTCGTTTCAATCAAGGTCATTGCTGCCTTAAGAGACTCCAAAACAGCTTGAATATTGCTGCTTTCGTATTCAATCGTATCTGCGCTGTAGCGACCCTGTATATCATTGATATTTGTATTCATCTATTTCATCCTTTCTAGCTACTATATCCTTTCCCAGAATTGCTTGCCTTCATTATAGGCGTCTTTAACGGCAGCAATCTGACGATCAAACCTCGCAATCTCTGCCTCTAGCTTCTCATAGAGCTCAACAAAGGAATTATTGGCATCACGAGCATAATCTCGATAGTCCTTCAAGACCTTGAGATCCTCCTTGAGGTTGCTGGCTAGATTATTTACATAATGATAGCCGGCATCGTTGTCAACGATGGCCACAATCGCCTCACAATAATCAATAAAATTATTCATATTATCCATGCCCCGCATGTAATTCAGGTTACGGTCTCGAATCCTATTTCTAATTCGCTCACATCTTGCTTTTTCCTCTTTAAAGGTAGCAAATTGATCTTTTAATTCTGCATCATTTTCAGCCATTTCAGTCTCCTTTCCTCATTACCAACATATATTTTCCTGCTCATCTATAAACTAGAACACCCTGTTCTTTGCCCTTCCTTTTTAGGAAAAAACAAAAAGAGAGCAAGATAATCCCAGACTTAATCTAGCTCCTTCCCCTTCTATCAGATCTTGTTTTATCAAACAAGCTCTAACCAAGCAAAAAGCTAGACTAAACCTCATTAAAGAAGCCAATAACCGGCTCCCTTTTTGATTATCAAATACTCTCTTTGTTTCTCATCTTGTTTCATCTGAAACCTCCTTGTGCTGTGTTCTTTGGTCCCCCCACTGCCAAGAAGTTATGAGATAAGTACTTTATATATAATTGTTCATCTCTATCATAACACGAAGAATAAAAATGTGCAAATACTTTTCATCTGTCTAAAAATATTGTTAAAAAGAGCGAAACAGGACTCCTTCCCTAAAGGAAAAAGTCCTGCCTCATTCTTAATCATAGCGAGTTAAACCAAACTAGTCCAAGAACTTACTAACTTCTGAATATAGTTAAGCAATAGTTAAAAACTGACTCTCATAATTTCTTGACCCAAATTCAGAAACCTTATCCCTCAGACCTTGGGCTCTTGCTGGGTGATACAGTGGATATTTCCTCCACCGTAGGCAATTTCTGTCGTTTCAACCCCGACAACCCTACGCTCTGGAAACATAGCTTTTACCTGTTCCAGGGCCATCTTGTCATTGACATCACCATATTGGGGAAGAATAATCCCGCCATTGACAATCAGGAAATTCAGGTAGGAAGCAATAGCTACCTCACCTTCCTGCCGCGGAATAGTCCCTTCTGCATAGTCAATACTGTCAGCAGCCTTTAGATAACAAGGCTTTTCTGTTAGACAAAGCTTGTGGACCTTAAGCCGGCGGCCCTTGGCATCCGACTGCTCACTTAAGAAGTGATAGGCAGCTTGGGCTTCACGATAGAAGGGATGATTTTCATCTTCTGTATAGATACAGGCCACCTCACCCGGCCGAATAAAGCAGGCGACATCATCGATATGGCCATTGGTTTCATAAGGGTCAATTCCATCTTTGACCCAGATAACCTTGTCCGCATTGAGATAGGCTTTGAGCTTATCTTCGATTTCTTGCTTGGAGAGTTGAGGATTCCGACTGGGATGTAGGAGGCACATCTCAGTCACGAGGACTGTTCCCTCTCCATCCACATGAATCGATCCTCCCTCTAGAACAAAGCCCTCAGTCTTATAGGAGTCTACTCCTTCAAGCTCACATACCTTCCGAGCGACCAGAGAATCCTGATCCCAAGGAAAATACAGACCATCTACTAGACCACCCCAGGCATTAAAATCCCAGTCAACAGCCCGTAAATCGCCTCGGTCATTGACTAGAAAGGTTGGGCCACTATCACGAATCCAGGAGTCGTCATTGGTCATTTCAATAACCCGGATATTTTCATAATCATTGACCGCCGCAACTCGAGCCAAGGCATTCTCGTATTGATGGGGAGGCACACAGAGGGAGACCGGCTCAAATTCACTAATGGCTCTAGCAACATCCAGAAAGGCTTTTTGAGCTGGCTTGGCTCCCAGGCGCCAATTATCATTGCGCCATGGCCAGAGCATCCAGATTTGTTTTTGTTCTTCAAATTCGCCCGGCATCCTAAAACCATCTTGCTTGGGACTTGTATGTGTAATCCGTTTTGCCATATTTTTACCTCAATTCTTTTTTATTTTTTTGACCAGGAGTAAAACCTCACCTAAAAGGATAAAGACAACTGAACCGATTGTGACTGGTAGCTTCTCAGCCAGAGTCTGGGCATCCAGAGAAAGAGGCAGAGCTGTAAAAATCAGGGATATGAAAATTAAAATCATCGGAACAATAACCAAAACTTTCAATAACCAGCCACTTGCTGCTACCTTAAAGGGCCGAGGAGTTGCACTATCAGTCTTTCTCAAGCGATAAAAAGCTGGAAAGACCGGGATATAGGACAGGAGGAACATGACCAGATTGAGGGAGAAAAAGGCCCAAAAGAGGTCTTGGTTAGGAAGGAGGGGAGCTAGAACAACAACGAAACTAGCCACAAAGCCATTGGCCAAGGCCGAACCAATGGGCATATCATTTTTGGCGCTACGTTTCGCAAAGAAACGAGGCATATCTCCTTGTTCAGCTGCATAGCAAGCTGTATTATTGACTCCCAAGGACCAGGATAGCATATTACCAAAGAGGGTTAAAAGAAAGAGGAAGGCCATAGCCATAATAAACCAACCACCACTTGAACCTGTCAAGAGCTTAAAGCTATCCATCATCCCGCTACTGGTCGAAATCTTATCCACCGGAATCGCCACACCAATCCCAAAGGCTGAAAAGATATAGATGGCCGCAATCACCAACCCCGCTACAATAATAGACTGGGGAATTTGCTTTTTAGGATTTTCCATATCATCTGCAAAGGTACAAATCACTTCAAAACCTAAGAGGTTAAAGATAATAACCGATATATAAGATAAACTATTTAAGTCAAAGGAGGGCAAGAGGGACTTAAGGGTCATTTGGTTGGCCATGCCCTTACTAAAGGCCACATATAGCCCTAGACCTCCGACTAAAATAGCCAAGAGCATCTTGATAACTGCTGCTCCATTTAGAATCCAGATACTGTCACTAACCGGATAAAAACTAATCCAAATAATCAGCCAAATAAAGGCAAGTTGCAGGAGCAAACTCAACCAAAAAGGAAAGGTCTTGCCCGTAATCATAGTTAAAAGACTGGGGGTCATAACCGCTAGGGAAGCGAGCCATAAGGGAAAGTTAATCCAATAATACCAAGAGACCCTGGCCCCCCAGCGGTGCCCAAAGGCCTTGGTCACCCAGTCGTAAATCCCCCCGTCACCGATATAGGCTGTCCCCAACTCTGCCGATACCAAACCATAAGGTAAAAGAAAGGCCAAGAGTAAGAAGAGCCACCAAAAAAATTGGGAATTTCCAATAGCAGCTACAGGAGCTGCTGCTTCTGCCACAAAAACAACACAAATTACTGATAAAACAGCAGTAAATAAGCTAAATTTCTTCTTTTTTTCCATCTTTCTCATCCTTTCAGAAATCTGGAAGCTGGGACTTTCGGCTCTAGAAGACGAGGAAGCAAAGCTAGGACCCCTCCAAGTTCAATAAAATTAGTTTAAAAAACTTGACAAGTAAAGCACTTGAGGCTGCCTTTCAGCAAACTATTTCCCCTCTCCTTGCAAAAGCCGACGACTTTGCCAGTCCAAGCATTTATCAAACAAGTCAATCCGGCCTTTTAAGCTTTTTGTAAAAACTCCTCCAACTGGGCCTTGGCTTCAGCCTGTTTCAGAAGGTCATAAGGGTGTCTTTCTTCATAATCTTGTAAGAGATACACCAAGAGCCCCCTAATAGAAGTTAGACGATTTTCAGCCTGGTCAAAGCAGATGGAGTTAGGACCGTCCATGACTTGGTCTGTCACCTCTTCACCACGAGTGGCCGGCAGACAGTGCATAAATTGACAGCGGCTACCTGCCTTTGCCATCATGGCCTCATCCACCTGATATTTAGGATAAAAGACCTTCATTCTTTCTTCTTCTGATAATTCTGCCTCATAAAGACCATACCAAACATCTGTATAAAGGAAGTCTGCCCCGATAATGGCTTCTTCATCATCTGTCACCAGATAAGAACCTCCGGACACCGCACAATTTTCTGCTAATTTTTGCTTGTGCCTATCATTTAGTTGGAAACCTTGAGGACCAAAGTGGACAAATTCCATACCCATTTTAGTCGTAATCAAACCGAGTGAGTAGCAGACTTGGGTCGCATCGCCCACAAAGACGACCTTGCAATCCTCCAGCTTCTTTCCTTCTGGCAAATGCTCTATCATGCTACAAAGGTCTCCCAATTCTTGGGTCGGATGATTATAGTCAGACATGCCGTTAATGACGGGGATAGAAGCATAGCGGGCCAAGTCCTCCACACTCTTATGACGTTCGACCCGAGCCATTAAAATATCATTGAGCCTAGACAGCACAGTGGCGGTATCTTCAATCGTTTCATGGCCCCCCAGCTGGATCTGACCAGGAGCCAGATACTGGGCATGACCTCCCAACTGGGTCATGGCTGTCTCAAAGGACACCCGAGTCCGAGTGGAAGATTGCTGAAAAATCATTCCCAGGGTCTTATCCTTTAGGAGGGGAGGATAGTAACCATTTTTGATGCAGGCCTTAATTTTTAAGGATAGGTCAACTAGGTGCAGGATTTCTGCCTTACTGAAGTTCTCAGTTGTGATGTAGTCTAATTTGCTCATTGTGAGTCCTCCTCTTAAATTGATGATGCTCCGTGAAAGTTAGGCGGTCCAAATAATGAAAGGACCTGTCTCCAACCTCCTAAGAGTAAAAATTTATACTTAATTGTAAAAAAACTAGCCCCTAGTTGACTATCAACTTTAGGGTCCAAACAAAAAAGAAGCGAGTTTAGTCAACTAAACCCTTACTCAGAGTGTTTTTTAATCAAAAATAAACCCAAGGTTTATATCTTTGTCACAAGGCTATCATAAAAAAAGTTTAGTTAGATGATATAATGGACCTATATGGTTTATACTTTTTAAATAGCGGACGGGAGGAAGTCTTATGTTTACAGAAGCGCTCTACCTTTATAATACTTCGTTAATCGTGCTCTACTCTGTCAGCCTGGCTCTAGCTCTAGCCACTAGCCTTAAAGAGGGAAAACGCCAGAAAAAGACCCTCTATCTGGTCCTAGCCCTCTATTTCGCCTTCTTTATCTTGGATAATTCCATCATTTCCATGACCGAGCTCATCAGTCATTTTGCGACTAATTATAACCAACTCTTTCAAGGTACCTCCTTCATCAAGACCTGTATCTTTCTGGTCAATAATTTCTGCCAACTCTGGCTCCTGAACTTTATCAGCAAGCAAAAGATAGCTTCCTGGGAAAGGTTCAGTCTCTTTGCTATCTTTATTTTCATGCTCCTACCTCTGCTTCCGACCTCCCCGCTCAAGGTCTATCTCTACTACCTACCCAACCAAATCCTACTCTTTTACATCGGCCTCAAAGCCCTCCTAAATAGCCAAAAGACTGCTCTTTCTCCGCTTCGAAGAGACTATCTAAAAATCATCGGAAAGCTAGCCCTTATCTTTAGCCTCCTCATTCTGGTTGAAGATTCCATTATCATCTTTCATCTAGACCAATACAAGGCTTTCAACAGTAAAATTATCAATCGAAACCTATCAGAAGACCTCTTTTCCATCAGTGTCTGTATCCTGAGCCTCAACTATTTCTTCCGCCATTCTCCCCTCCTGGTCACTAAGAAAAAGGAGGGGCAACCTCCATCAAAAGCCTTTTTCAAAGACTACCAACTCACCGCCAGAGAAGAAGAAGTCTGCCAGCTCCTCCTTGAGCAAAAGCGCAATCAGGAAATCGCCCAGGACCTCTATCTATCTGTCGGGACAGTCAAGACCCATGTCCATAATATCTACATCAAGATGAATATCCGTAAAAGAGATCAACTCTTCTCCCTCTACCAAGACTTTATGGACCAAGAGGCCTAAGGACTGATTGCCTCTTTTATCCCAGAAAATCCCCCAAGAAATAAGCGCGACTCTTCGCTTGTTTCTTTTTTTGTGTTAAAATAGAAGGCATGGACAAGATTATTAAAACAATAGCTGAAAACGGGGCTTTTCGGGCCTACGTCTTAGATAGTAGCCAAACCGTTCGAGTCGCCCAAGAAAAACATCAGACCCAGGCCAGCTCCACCGTTGCCCTGGGCCGAACCCTAATCGCCAGCCAAATCTTAGCGGCCAATGAAAAAGGGCCAACCAAGCTAACCCTCAAGGTCTTGGGTCAAAGTTCTATCGGAGCCATCATCACTGTGGCCGATAGCCAAGGTCGCGTCAAGGGCTATGTGCAAAACCCCGGTGTTGACATTAAAAAAACAGCCACCGGTGAAGTTCTGGTCGGCCCCTTTGTCGGCCAAGGTGAATTTCTAGTGATTACTGACTATGGGACAGGCACTCCCTATCACTCTATGACTCCCCTGATTTCTGGTGAAATCGGAGAGGACCTGGCCTTTTATCTAACCGAAAGCCAGCAGACCCCTTCGGCTGTCGGCCTCAATGTCTTACTAGACCAGGAAGATAAGGTCCAGGTGGCTGGCGGTTTTCTCCTGCAAGTGCTACCGGGAGCCAAGGAAGAGGATATTGCCCGCTTTGAAAAGCGGATTGAATCCATGCCTTCAATTTCCAGCCTCCTAGCCTCCGAAGACCATATCGAGGCCCTGCTAGCAGCTATCTATGGAGATGAGCCCTATAAACGCTTGGCCGAAGAGGAGCTCCGCTTTGAGTGCGACTGTAGCAAGGAGCGTTTTATGAATGCCCTAGCTAGTCTACCGCAAGCAGACCTAGAAGAAATGAAAGAGCAGGATAAGGGCGCTGAAATCATTTGCCAATTCTGCCAAACAACCTATAACTTTGATGAAAATGACCTGGAGGAACTCATTCGTGACAAATCTTAATCGCCCCTTTATGATTGGCAATGTTGAAATTCCCAATCGCACCGTCCTAGCCCCCATGGCTGGCGTGACCAATTCAGCCTTTCGGACCATTGCCAAGGAGCTGGGTGCCGGCCTAGTTGTGATGGAAATGGTCTCTGACAAGGGGATTCAATACAATAATGAAAAAACCCTCCACATGCTCCACATCGACGAGGGGGAAAATCCTGTCTCCATTCAGCTTTTCGGGAGCGATGCAGACAGCCTAGCTCGGGCAGCCGAATTTATCCAAGAAAACACGCGCACCGATATTGTAGACATCAATATGGGCTGCCCAGTCAATAAAATCGTTAAAAATGAAGCTGGGGCCAAGTGGCTCAAGGACCCTGATAAAATCTACCATATCATCAATAAGGTCCAATCCGTCTTAGATATTCCTTTAACGGTCAAGATGCGGACAGGTTGGGCCGATAGTTCCCTAGCGGTAGAAAATGCCCTGGCTGCTGAAAGCGCTGGTGTTGCTGCCCTAGCCATGCACGGCCGAACTCGGGAACAAATGTATACAGGTCAAGCTGACTTGGAGACTCTCCATCGGGTCTCCCAAGCCCTAACCAAGATTCCCTTTATCGCTAACGGGGATATTCGGACCGTTCAAGATGCCAAACAAAGAATCGAAGAAATCGGAGCAGATGCGGTTATGGTGGGCCGCGCAGCTATGGGCAACCCTTATATCTTCAATCAAATCAATCACTATCTGGAAACAGGGGAAGTCCTACCAGACTTAAGCTTTGAGGACAAGATGCAAATCGCCTATGACCATCTGAGCCGCCTCGTTAAGCTCAAGGGAGAATACATCGCTATCCGCGAGTTTCGAGGCCTAGCTCCCCACTATTTAAGAGGTACATCGGGAGCTGCCAAACTGCGGGGCAAAATCTCCCAAGCCCAGTCCCTGGCCGAAATCGAAGAACTCTTGCAAATAGAAAAAATAAAAAGCTGACATCAATCAGCTTTTTTGCTTTCATCTTCAAAAAATTTTTCGAGACCAGTCTCCTTTTCTCCCATGCCTAACTGGAAGAGGCGACCCAAATTTTTATCATCAATCTTGACTTGCCCTTCCTCGATTGTCACTTGAAAATAGAGATTGCGCAGTGAACCATAGCCCATACCATAAAGATCGACAGAACCATCTTCTTTATACCCCACTGCTGCTAGCCAGTAAAGAAATTTCGCAGCTATCCGCGGACTAACATCCTTTGTCTTGGAAGAGCTATTAGTAAACTCTGCTAATGGTTCAAAAAAAGAAGAAAAATTTGACTCATAACTTGCATGTACGAAATATTGATATTCATCAACTGTGCGAACACCAAGCTTAAAAGTAATCTTATTTCCCTCCACCTTGTAGCCTTTCAAATTATAAGCATGAGCTCGCTGAAGTGCATTTGTATTGATTTTTAAGGCCATGGGAGCATAGCTTTTAAGCGGATAAGACTTGCCCTGAAAGGTCAAAACATAGTCCTCTTGAATCTTGGCATGAGGGTAAGAGGTCGCCATATAGTGCCAGAGCCCCTGGTAGAGGGATCGCTCATTTTTCCGACCATTGGCCTTGATGACCGTCGTCATCTTGCTGGGGTCAATATAGGTGGCGTCCGCCAATTCTAAGGCAGCCAAAACCTGCTTGTTGGTGATGCTTTTCTTTTTCTCTTGCAGGGCTTGATAGGCTTCCTTGGCAGCCGTATCCTCTGTCGTAAAGCTGGAACCAGAATTGGTCTCCGTCCATTTCTGCTCATAATTCTGCTCAGGACTGGTCCTTGGAACTTGCCACTTAAAGTCAGGAAGGACAGCTAAATTTTTCTCTGCCTGAAACTTCCAGATAAACCAACTAAAAGAAGCTAGAGCAAGAGCTAGGACAGTGATTAAAAGAGCCGTTTGTAGTTTATTTATTTTCATATATCTCTCTTCAAGCGATAGACCTTCTTGGGTTTTTTCTTGGGAACCCGCTTGACGCCTGCCTCCTCAACAAAGTCCTTATACTTGACGAGGAAGTTATTGCTGACGATGGGGCGGCGAGAGCTGATGGTATTGACCAAATCGGTCGCCTCATAAACAGTAAAAGGCTCCTCTAATAGATAAAGGAAGGTCGGATTCCAGTCTAGCCTGCCCTGGATACGTCTCATAGACTCCTGGATAATCTGGTAGTGGTCAAAGGCAAAATCCTCTGCCGTCAATTCCCGTCCCTCTAAGCTACAGCTCGCTTTTTTAAAGTCTACATCTAAGAATAGGACTTCCTTGGCATCATCACCAGCCTCTACTTCCTCTATGGCCTCCTTGGGCAGATAGACCAGATGGGCAATCGTGATGACCCAGCCCCGCGGGTCCCGCTGGGGACTGGATACAGTCATCAACTGCTCAACCTTCTCTCTTGGAATGATTAGATTGACCTCCTCCTTGACCTCACGAATGCAGGCCTCATAGGCATCTTCTGTCTTTTCTAAAAATCCTCCAACCAGGGCAAAGCGATTTTGATAAGGATGGGCTCTTCGCTTGATAACTAGCAACTTCATCTGCCCTTCTACAAAGCAGTAGGCCACCATGTCTGCTGTCACACTAGGCCTCTCATACTTGGGCAAATCCTGCTTTTGGTACCAGCTTAAAAATTCAGCCTCGCTGGCTCTGGTTTCATAGTATTCTTTTTCTGACATGCCTGAACTTAGGTCACGCTTAGTCATGGTTAATCCTTTCTTTTTAAAGCCTTGGTCCATTGGTACCAACCGACCAGGCTATTGATTGTATAAACCCAGTACATGCCCTGGATATGGAGATTGCTGCCCCACCAGAGATAGATACTGAAGAGATTGGTCGCAATCCAGAAAAGCCACTGCTCCCGATAAAGGCGGGTCATTAAGAGCTGACCGACACCATTGGTTGCATCTGTCACACTGTCCCTAAAAGGCCTGTGACTACCAATACTTTGATAGGCAAAGCCCATACCAAGCCAGATAAGAGCTGTCAAGGCCAGGTACTTGAGCCAGTCCAACCAGCCCAGACGCTTGGCCTCAAAATGACTTTCTTCTTGAGGCTGACCATTGATTCGGTTAGAGAGCCAGGTATAAAGACCGATAGGCTGCATGACAAAGAAGTAAATGGTAGTTAGCACCTCTCCATAAAAGCTGGCCTTAAAAGAGAGAATCAGGTAAATAGCTGAATTTAAGGCCCCAAATAGATAATTGCTGGCCCTTCCTTCAGCAACTAATATCACACAGACAATCCCTGTCCAAGAGGCAAAGAGACCCAGCCAGTCATGCTCAGCTCCCTGTTGACTAAACTCCAAGAATAAGGGAGCACTAGAGAGCAAGATGAGATAGAACCACTGGAGTAGGCTACGATTACAAAAGAGATCCCGATAGAGGAGCTTTAAAATCCCTCTGAGACCAATCTCCCTGGCTGCTCGGTGAACATTTTGATAATTCCTGCTTAAGGTGCTTAGTTTTTCTTTTATGCTTAACATCTATTTTACCACTTTCTACTTTAATCTGCTTGATAAATTTGCTCAATGGCAGTCTTAGCTGCCTGATAATTTCCTAGGTAGTCACTAGCCAGATAAACCAGGGGAATATCAGCTAGATAGTCACTTTTTAATCCTTCCAAATAGTTAGAAAAGTCCTCACGAATCTGGTCATCAGCCATGGTCATATCTCGAAAACCATCATTGACATAAGAGCCGACTGGCTTGATGAAAAGAATCAAGTCCCACTTTTCCTTGGCCAGAATACTGGCGAAGAGATGATCAAAGGTCTGGCTCTCTTCGCTAGGCTCTAGCTCATTTTCCAAATAGTAGTCATAATAAGCCTTGGTAACCAAGGAATTAGTATCTGCGATAACCAGGCCCCGATTGACCGGACTATCGATCAGCTGGGAGGTCTGGGCATACTGACCCAAGAGGAGATAGTAATAGTCCTTGGCCGTCAGTTCATCATCACGAACATTGTTTTGTAGTTGATACTCTCTGGCGTATTCTAGACTGACTGGCGCATCATAGAAACGCCCCAAGTCCTTGGCCAGAGTTGTTTTCCCATTGCTAGCACTTCCGATAATCAGGACCTTTTTTGTAAACTGCCGCCGAAAGGCCTGGGCCATGTACTTCCAATATTTGACCGGCTGCTCTCGAATCATGCTAGCTGAAATTCCAAACTGTCTTTCCTCTAGAACGGAGCGAAAGCCCCGCTTGGCCAATTCCTTCTGGTAATCGGCTTCAGCCACAAAGAAGACCAAGTCCTCCTCGTCTGCCTGATAAGCTATCATCTCTAAGAGCCGATTTAACCAAGCCTCCCAGCCTTGGGGATAGCGAGGCAGGTCCGTTTCATCTAGACGATAGACCTCGGTCAAGTCATCATCGGCAAAGGTCTCCCGAATATAGCGAAAACGCTTTTGTAGATTGAGCCCAACCGTCTCTCCCCGATCTCCCTCATAGCCCGAAACGATTACCCTGACCTTATCATATTGCCGCTTGGCCTTTTGAATCAAGTCAATATGCCCCTGATGTAGGGGAGCAAAGGTTCCAAAGACAACCGCAATTTCTTTCTTCATTTTATTTCCACCTTTTTATTGTTTTTTATAAATGCTCTATGTTTTTATTATAAACTATAAATTTATTTTGTCAAGGGTTTTTATAAAAAAATATAAAAATATTTTCTAATCATAATTATCCGTCTAAAGAAAGTGACTGTCTCAGGACCTTGCAAGCGAGACAGACTAAAAACCAATCCCTTCAAGGATTGGTTTTACTGTTATATTTTAAGGGTCCTAGGCCTGGACTAGGTCTGCTTGTTTAAAGCTTAATTGACCAGCTTTTAGGCCGATTTTTAATTGACTTTCTGGCTTGAGTTCACCTGAAAGAAGGAGTTCAGCCAGCCTGTCTTCCACCTCTGTCTGAATCAATCTGCGCAAGGGTCTTGCCCCCATTTCTGGATCGTAGCCAGCCTGGGCCAGCCATTTGAGGGCACTAGTTTGGAACTTAAGTTCAATTCCTTGCTCAGCCAAGCTAGCAACCAGTGGCTGTACCATGATTTTCACAACCTCTTGCATATTTTCGCTAGTTAAGCTATGGAAGACCACCTTTTCATCAATCCGATTGATAAATTCTGGTCGGTAGGCTTTCTTCAATTCTTCCAGGATGCGTTTTTCCATATTTTCATGGTCAAAGCGCAAATCCTTGGCCCCAAAACCAACCGTCTTGTCATCACGCAGGCTAGTTGCACCTAGATTGCTGGTCATAATGATGATGGTATTAGAGAAGTCAACCTTACGCCCCTTGCTATCCGTCAAGACACCGTCATCCAAGACCTGCAAGAGAACATTGAAAATATCTGGGTGAGCCTTTTCCACCTCATCAAAAAGCAGGACGGAATAAGGTTTGTTGCGCACCTTCTCGGTCAACTCTCCCCCTTCTTCATAGCCCACATAGCCCGGAGGGGCTCCATTTAGACGGGAGGCAGCAAATTTCTCCATATACTCGCTCATATCAAAGCGAATCAAGGCAGACTCATCATCGAAAAGGACCTGGGCCAAGGCCTTGGCCAGCTCGGTCTTACCGACTCCGGTAGGCCCCAAAAACATAAAGGAACCAATCGGCCGCTTGCTGGTCCGAATACCAGATTGGTTGCGCCGAATTGCCCGGCTAATAGCTGAAATGGCCTGGTCTTGCCCAATCACCCGCTTGTGGAGCTCCTTCTCCAAGTTCAGATACTTCTTGGCATCTGTCTGGCTAAGCTTTTGGACAGGAATGCCAGATAGGCGACTGAGAGTGGTCAGAATATCCCCTGCTTCTACCTTTAGTTTGAAGCTAGGAGTCTTTTCTTCCTTGGCCAAGAGACTAGCTACTCGACCAAATTGCCCCGCCATCAAGGCCTCATCTGCCGGGCTCAGATCTTTTTCAATATAGGTTTCTGGATTTTTATTTTGCACAGTAGCACTGGCCTCATCCAAAAGATCGATAGCCGAGTCTGGTAACTGCTTGCTGGTTAAATAGCGGTGGGCATACTTAACAGCTGTTTCGATAGCATGGTCACTAATTTTAACCTTATGGTGCTGTTCATAGCTCTCCTTGAGCCCCTGTAAAATCAAGATACTATCACTAACACTGGGTTCTTCAATGCTAATCTTAGCAAAGCGACGAGAAAGGGCTGCATCTCTTTCGATATGCTTTTGGTACTCTTCCTGGGTGGTAGCCCCAACCGTCCTTAGAGTTCCACGAGCTAGGGCCGGTTTGAGGATATTAGCAGCATCCAGCGTAGAATCGATACCCGAACCAGAGCCCATAATGGTATGCAATTCATCGATGAAGAGAATGACATGCCCGTCCTCTTCAATATCATTGATGATATTGTTCATCCGCTCCTCAAAGTCTCCCCTGAAACGAGTCCCAGCTACCACATTCATCAAATCCAACTCCAATACCCGCATCCTGGCTAGTTCGCCCGGCACATCACCGCTAGCCACTCTTTGGGCCAAGCCTAAAGCTAGGGCGGTCTTTCCGACCCCAGCATCGCCGACTAGGACTGGATTATTCTTGGTCTTACGACTTAAGATTTGGAGCATCCGAGAAATTTCTTGTTCCCGACCAATGACCGGCTCAAGCTGGCCACTACGAGCCAATTCAGTCAAGTCCCGGGTATAGTCCTCTAGACCTCCACTGGTCGAAGCCGGCATGCCCATCATATTAGCCATAGTTTGCTTGGCTGCCGCCGTATTCTTATTGAGATTGCGCAGGGCCTTTAGCTCTTCCTTGCCCCAACCCGCCCTATGTTCTAGGTTTTTCCGTAAATCGGCAATTCGGGTAACCCCTTCCTTGTCCTCATAGCTAAAGCCAGTAAATTCTAAGATGCGAGCAGCTAGAGTCCCTCTATCAAGAATCATGGCCAAAAGCAGGTGCTCGGTTCCTAGTTTCTTGGCATGAGTTGCTTCAGCCATCGCCCCAGCCCTGGCAAAGAGCTCTTCCAAACGGTGGGAAAAGGGTAAAATATCAAAGTGTCCTTCTTTTTGATAGGCCTTACCTGTGATATGAAAGGCTGCCACTTCAAAATCATCTACTTCCAAAGGATAGTCATTTAAGACAGAACCTGCCACGCTATAGGGATTATTGGCCATAGCAATCAGCAAGTGCCAAGATTCTAAATAGGAGGTCTCAAAATGACCAGCCAAAAGTTGGGCTGCTTCTAGACTCTCTATTAGTGCTTTTGAATGTTTCATCTTCTTTATCCTTTTCTATCCAGTTGTTGTAGTAATTTTCTCAAAATATTGGCCCGTAAATAAGGAGCATCCTGCCCCAAGACCTGGTCGCTAGTTGTAGCCAAAAAAAGGTTGCCCTCACGCTCTGTCATCAAATTCTCGTCAAATAAAAGCTGAATAAGATCCGCAAAGACCTGCTGGCTGATTCGCTCTCCTAGATTGTCTAGCAAATCACAGAGCATCTGGTGCTTGTTGGAGAAGGTCACCTTGCCAATCCGGATATAGCCTCCGCCTCCCCGCTTACTCTCGACAATATAGCCTCGACTTTCAGTAAAACGAGTCTTAATCACATAGTTAATCTGACTTGGCACCACCTGAAAAACATCCGCAAGCTCACTTCTCTTTAACTCTGCAATACCTGACTGGGCCAAAATCGCCTTGATGTATTCTTCTATACTATCCGATGTGTTTTTAATACCCATGGCAATCCTTTCTGACATTGACTATCTTTGACTAATATTATACCGAAAAATCAGCTTTTTTAAAAGGAAAAAAGACCATTTAGTCAGGGAAATTCCAGAGCAATTCCTTTCCCCTCCTCCAATAAGTCTGCCTTATTTTTCCTGGCAAGCAAAACTCGCAAGAATCCTCTTCCAACAAGAGCCTAGCTATTATCAAAAAAAGAAATCGACTGATTATCGATTTCTTGTGTTATTCTTATCTTAGTTATTAAGTGCTGCAGCCATTGTTGCGGCTACTTCTGATTCAAAGTCGTTGGCTGCTTTTTCAATACCTTCACCTACTTCAAAGCGAACAAACTCAACTACTGAAGCATTAACTGATTCGAGATAAGCTTCAACAGTCTTGCTATCGTCCATGATGTAGACTTGAGCAAGAAGTGTGTAAGCTTGGTCAACTTTAGTGTTGTCAAGCATAAAGCGGTCCATTTTTCCTGGGATAATCTTGTCCCAGATTTTTTCTGGCTTACCTTCGGCAGCAAGATCTGCCTTGATGTCCGCTTCTGCTTGAGCGATTACCTCGTCTGACAATTGAGCTTTTGAACCAAATTTCAAGTGGGGAAGAGCTGGTTTACCAACCATAGCCCGGCTTTCATTGTCTTGATCGATAACGTGGTTGAGTTGAGCCAACTCATCCTTGACAAATTGCTCGTCCAACTCTTTGTAAGACAAGACAGTTGGTTTCATAGCGGCAACGTGCATAGAAATTTGCTTAGCAAGGGCATCATCTCCACCATCAATCACAGAAACAACACCGATACGGCCTCCATTATGTTGGTAGGCACCAAAATGTTGGTTATCTGCCTTTTCAATCACTGCAAAACGGCGGAAAGAGATTTTTTCACCGATAGTTGCAGTTGCAGAAACATAAGCCGCTTCCAAGGTTTCACCTGAAGGCATAGTCAAAGCTAGCGCTTCTTCGTTATTAGCTGGCTTACCTTCTGCTACTACTTTAGCAGTTGTATTTACTAATTCAACGAATTGAGCGTTTTTAGCCACGAAGTCTGTTTCAGCGTTTACTTCTACCACAGCAGCAACATTACCGTCTACATAAACACCAGTCAAACCTTCAGCAGCGACACGGTCTGCCTTTTTAGCTGCCTTAGCCATCCCTTTTTCACGAAGCAATTCAATCGCTTTTTCGATATCTCCGTCTACTTCAACCAAGGCCTTCTTAGCGTCCATGACACCAGCACCTGATTTTTCGCGCAATTCTTTTACAAGCTTAGCTGTAATTTCTGCCATCTTAGATTTCCTCCAAAGTTTTTAAAAAAGGACGGGCTGAGCCCTGCCCTTTAGGATTTTTTACTTATTTAATGTTACTTTTTAGACGTTTTTGACGTCTCATTACTTAGAATTGTATTCGGACTAAAAACTTGGAAAATAGATAATCTCTCCTAGAATCATGGATTCTTCGTCGAGCTTCCTAATTTTCAGGCGTTTTTTTCACGTCCTCATTACTTAGTCTTCGTTTGAACCTTCTACAACTTCAACGATTTCTTCGATTGATTCTGCTTGGCCTTCGTTTGCAGCAAGTTCTGCTTCTACTGCTTCAACAGAGTCTTCACCTTGACGGCCTTCGATAATCGCGTCAGCCATTTTCGCAGTGATCAACTTAACTGCGCGGATAGCGTCATCGTTAGCTGGGATGATTACATCGATATCGTCTGGGTCAGTATTTGTATCAACCATAGCAACCACTGGAATACCAAGTTTCTTAGCTTCCTTAACAGCGATTTGCTCTTTATGTGGGTCAACAACATACATCACATCTGGTATGCGAGGCATTTCTTCAATACCACCCAAGAATTTTTCAAGACGAGCGCGTTGCTTGTTAAGAAGCGCTACTTCTTTCTTAGGAAGAACATCAAAAATTCCTTCTTCTTCCATGCGTTTGATTTCTTTCAAACGACGAACACGTTTTTGGATAGTTTCCCAGTTAGTAAGAGTTCCACCCAACCAACGGTGGTTGATGTAGTATTGACCTGCACGTTCTGCTTCGTCCTTAACAGCTTCAGCAGCTTGCTTTTTAGTACCAACAAAGAGAATAACTGCATCGTTTGCAGCAGCATCACGAATAAAGTCGTAAGCTTGGTCTGCGTATTTTACAGTTTGTTGAAGGTCGATAACGTGGATACCGTTACGTTCTGTAAAGATGTACTTAGCCATCTTAGGGTTCCAGCGACGAGTTTGGTGACCGAAGTGAACACCAGCCTCAAGAAGTTGTTTCATTGAAATTACTGCCATGAGTAATGTCTCCTTTTTGTTTTTTTCCTCTTCTAGATTTCAGCTTGCAGAACAACCCGTAGGCAACCATTCCACAATTCATCTAAAATGAGTATTTGCCGTTCACACGACAATCTTTATTGTATCAAATTTTAGCCGCTTTGACAAGAACCTAGACGGAGTTTTCTTGATTTTTCAAGCAAGTCTCCTTCTTCTTATAAAAAATTTTGACCAAAAAATAAAGGAGCCTCTTTGCCTCTCCTCTTGACGAAAAGCTTTTTTTAGGGTACAATAGTAAACGTTGCGGCGGTATAGCCAAGTGGTAAGGCACGGCTCTGCAAAAGCTTGATCGTCGGTTCAAATCCGTCTACCGCCTTGAATAATAGAGCAAAAGCCCTTTGGGGCTTTTTTAGCTAAAAATAAGCCAATAAAAGGAGTTCTCATTATGAAAAAATTTACTAGTATCTGCCTAGTTCTTTTAGCCAGTCTTAGTCTAGCGGCCTGCTCACAGGCCAAAAACAAGACAGCCACTAAGCCATCTTCTTCAACCAGCAAGAGCTCTAGTTCCTCAAAAGCTAGCCAATCTTCATCGTCTAGTTCTTCTTCGGAGGTAGATGAAAAGACAAAGGCTGAAAATCGCAAAAAAATTCTAGAAACATTTAAGAATATGGGCGATGACGCCTCCTCCCTAAATCTAGTTCCAGATACAGCCGGCGTCCCTGAATGGGAGTCCTTTAAGACCATTAAAGTTGTTAGCCCCCAACTACTCAAAGATGAGCAAGGTTCCCTAAAGACAGATTCGGCCACCAGCTATGATGAAATCGTCAATAAATTTGGTAGCCCGCTTCATGCAGACGAGCAAAACCGCGTCTATACTTGGCAATCACCAACTGCCACCATCATCGTTCAATTTACCGATACAAATTCGGCCAAACAAGCCGCCCTTCGTTTCGATGATTTTACAACAAACACCAACGAGGTGGCTAATGTCAAAGCAGGAGACAAGGCCCAAAATGTGCTCAACAAGCTTGGGCGCCCGCACACTGTCAGCCTAACCAGTGCCTCTACTTCAATGTCTTGGGTCAATGAAGCTGGCGAAGAATATCATGTCCTCTTCCGCAAAGACACAGTCGCTAAGCTTCTGACACCAGCAGAGTTGGCAACTGCCCAAGAATAAAAGCCAGCTGCTAATATTTAATCAGAAATTTTCCATAAAAATATCGCTTAACCTTGGGGCTAAGCGATATTTTTTATAACTCCGCAATCTGGCTGAGATTTACCTCGGCAATAGTGTCGTTTCCAAACATGGAAATCATCATCTTGACCTTGCCATTATCGATTTCGGTAATCTTACCTGTATAGTCTTTAAAGGCCCCGTCGATAATCCGCACGGTATCACCGACCTTGACATTGATGTCAAACTCTTGAACAGTTTGACCCATAGAGATAAGAATAGCTCGAATTTCCTCCTCCAAGAGGGGGGTTGGTTTGGAGCGGTTTCCGTGAGAGCCGACAAAACCTGTAACGTTAGGAGTGTTCCGGACAACAAACCAAGCCTCGTCGGTCATGACCATCTCTACCAGGACATAACCGGGGAAGCGATTTTCCTCAACCTCTTTTTTCTTACCATTTTTCTCTACCTGTACGGTCTGGGTCGGAATTTCCACGCGCAGGATATTTTCCAGCATATTATAGGTTTGGGCCCGCTGCAAGAGATTTTCTTTTACTTTATTTTCATAACCTGAGTAGGTTTGTAGCACAAACCAGCCTTTGTCAAAACTGTCCATGAGTTGGTCCTTTCATAATAAAAAAGCCTTGGGGCTTTTAGTTTTCCTAGCTCCATTATACCATAAAAATGGAGAAAGCCAAGATATTTCAAGTCTTTTTCACAGAAAAAGAGCAGGAAAACTGCTCTTCTCACTAGCCCTTGGGCTCTCTTTAAAAAATATTTAGTAAGCGAACAAGGCCACTTGATACAAGTAGGTCAAAGACATAGATAATGACAACAAAGAAGGCAGTATATTCCAAAACAGAAATAAAATCGACCCAACTTTGTTTTTTTGTTGGCCAAGTTGTATCTTTCAAGACCTTAAAGGTGTCTCTAATAAACTTCACAAGAATCTCCTATCTGGTTTCTTTATGCACTGTGTACTTGCCACAATGCTTACAATACTTATTAACTTCCAGGCGTTTAGGTTTTGGAGTGCTACTTAGTTTTATTGAATAGTTTCTCGAACCACAAACCGCACACGCCAGACTTGCTTTTTTTAATGCCATAACGCCTCCATCTTTCATATTATAACAAGAAACGTGGGATATTACAAGACTTACTTGCTAGAAATTCCTTCCCTAAGTATCCGACCTGAGAAAAAGGAAGCGAAAGAAAGTCTTTCCTAGGACAAACAAAACCAAAAGCAAGAGTAAAGTCAGGGTCAGATGTTTGATGACGCTGGCTACACTAGCCAGGCCGACCACTGTTTGAGAAAGGTTGGGAAAGGAGAGGAGGCAGTGGAGAAGGCCTCCATTTTCCAAATAGTCTGCTGAAAAAGCCAGGATTGGTAAAAGCGAAAGATAGGTCTTGCCGGGCAAGTAGGTCCTAAAGACCTCTAAACTCATATAGGCTAAAGTCAGAGGGAAAAGGGTGTCCAGAGGCAGCTGGATGTAGAGATAGTAGCTGCGCCCGGCAGCTCCCAACTGGGTCAGAAAGGCCAAGATATAGTCCTTATCATAGCCCAACCAGGCGCTTTCGGGTAGTTTGATGCCCGCTGCTGCTTGGCTTAACTGGGGCAGGCTAGCTAGCTGGATAATCGCATAGAGCAAGATAGCCCCGAGCATTGAAAGTAGTAGTTTTCTGTTTTTTAACATCAGAACCTCCTTCTTTCCCCTTTTAGCTATCAATCAGCCAGTCCTAACCACCAAACCAGCTCTTGACTGTATCCCAAAGGTTTTTGGCCTTGCCTGGAATATCAGCCTGATCTATGGCGTCCTTGGCTTGATCAACCAAATTTTTCGCCTTGTCCTGAATGTCCTTGAGGACATCTGAATTTTCCTGAGACTCTTCTTTGGTCTCTTCTGTCCCATAGACATCGACCGGAGCAATGCCGTTTTGGGCATAGGAGTTTTTGTCAGAGAAGGTCGAACCTTCCGTATAAGGCAGGATACTATTGGCCACCGTTCGGAAAATAGCCGAAGCTTCATTGGCACTAGTTCCTGTCAGATAGTGATTTTCATCGGTCTTGGGAAAACCTAACCACTGGCTAATCACCACATCTGGGGTGTAACCGATGACCCATTGGTCTCCTGATACATCTGGGTTAAAGTCGGTCTCAGTAGTCCCGGTCTTACCGGCCATGGTATAGCCGTAAGGAGCCGCATAAATCCCGGTCCCGTTGGTAAAGGTTCCCAACATCATGCTGTTCATCTTGTTGGTCACCGACTGGCTGAGGACCCGACTAGAAGTAGCCTTATGGGTCTTGACGACCTGGCCTGAAGCATTTTCAATCTTAGTAATCAGGTGGGCATCGTTCATGACACCACCATTAGCAAAGGTGGAGTAGGCCTGAGCCATCTCCAGGGGATTGGTTGTGACCCCTCCACCTAGAGAGACACCCAGACTCTTATCAACCTTGTCCATATTAAGGCCGAATTTTTGGCCATATTCAAAGGCTTTATTGAGGCCAATTTCATTTACAGTGGCAACTGCTGGGATATTGAGCGAGTCAGCCAGGGCCTGATACATAGGGACCTGAGGAGCGCTCTGGATATTGCCATAGTTGTTGACAGTATACCCCCCATAGGTCGTCGTCGTATTATCCAGCTCCTTATCCGTAGACCAGCCTGCGGCAACGGCCGGGCTATAGGCAATCAGAGGTTTGATTGTAGAACCTGGACTGCGGGCTGACTGGGTCGCATAGTTGAAGGTTCTAAAGCTGGAGTCCTCATCACTATTGATGCGCCCGACCAGGGCCCTGACGCCACCTGTCTTAGGATCCAGGGCTACACTAGCAGACTCTGCCGAGGTTCCGTCCGCTTCTGATACTGGAAAGAGGCTATCATTATCGTAGATAACTTGTAGGCTGGCCTGGTAATTTTGGTCCAGCTCGGTATAGATTTTGTAGCCATTATTGACGATTTCTTCCTCGCTCAAGCCATAATCGTTGATGGCTTCATTGATAAGGGCATCAAAGTAGGAAGGATAGCGATAGTCTTCAGACTTACCGGCATAGGCATCTATGAGTTGGCCACCCAAGCCCACGGTAGCAGCCTGGTCGGCTGCCCCTTGCTCAATATAGCCAGCCGCCACCATATTTTGGAGGACGGTATTGCGGCGATTGGTGGCATTTTCAACCGAGGCCAGGGGATTATAGAGTTCGGGTCCCTTTAGCATACCGGCTAGAGTAGCGGCCTGGTCCAGCGACAGCTGGTTGGCCGAAACTCCGAAGTACTTCTTGCTGGCATCCTCGACCCCCCAGACCCCATTTCCAAAATAGGAATTATTGAGGTACATGGTGAGAATCTCGTCCTTGCTGTACTTCTTGGTCAGCTCTAAGGCTAGAAAGAACTCCTTGGCCTTACGCTCAATAGTCTGATCCTGAGATAGGTAGGCATTCTTGGCCAGCTGCTGGGTGATGGTCGACCCCCCTCCTGAACGGCCGGCGGTCAAGATGGCCATGATAAAGCGACCATAGTTGATTCCGCTATTCTTATAGAAGGTCCGATCCTCTGTCGCAATGACGGCATTTTGTAAATCCTTACTAATGGCATCCAGCTCGACATAGGTCCCTTTCTGGCCGGACAGACTGCCTGCCTCATTGTTGTCCTTATCATAGATTAGGGTCTTGGCCTTGAGGGCGTTTTTCAAATCATTGACATTGGTGGTCTTGGCCACATAAAAGAGATAGGCACCAGTAATCAGACTAAAGGTCAACCCGATAATCAGGAAAATCTTAGTCAGATGATACTTGCGCCAGAAGCGACGAAATGGGTGCTGGGAGACTGGCTTGTGCTTCTTACCAGTCCGACTCAAACCAGACGCCTGTTCATTGTCTTCCTGATCGCGATTGCCTCGCTTGGACTCGTCCTTCTTAAAATGATTGATGAGTTTTTCAAAAATTTCATTTACTTTCTTCATAACCCTATTTTATCACCTTCTATTTATCCAGACAAGAAAGGACCTGTTTTTCCCCTCTTATTTTGGGCAAAACTCGAAAAATCCGTCTTAAGTCCGAGTTTGTATTTTCACTTGGCAACTTTTTTGCTACAATAGCAGTATGAAATTTAGCTTTATCCTACCTGAGTCCCTGCCAAGCATGACCGTTAAGAGGCTGCTGGAGGACTATTTTCTGATCCCTAGAAAGATTCGTCACTTTCTGCGCACTAAAAAACACCTCTGGGTCAATCAAAAAGAGGTCAACTGGCAAAGTCTAGTCCAGCCGGGCGATGAACTGACCCTCTTTTTCGACGACCAGGACTATCCAGACAAGGACCTACTCTTAGGAGAAGCTAATCTGGTAGAGGAGCTCTATCAAGACCAGCACCTGATTGTCGTCAATAAGCCCGAGGGGATGAAAACCCATGCCAACCAACCGACCGAGCTGGCCCTGCTCAATCATGTTTCGGCCTATGTCGGCCAGACCTGCTATGTGGTCCACCGTTTGGATAAGGAGACCAGCGGGGCTGTTCTCTTTGCCAAAAATCCCTTTGTCCTGCCTGTTCTCAACCGCCTCTTGGAAAAACGACAAATCAAGCGGGAATACTGGGCCCTAGTCGAGCAAGCCTTCCAGCAAAGGGAAGCAATTTTTAGAGAACCGATTGGCCGCGACCGCCACGACCGCAGGAAAAGACGGGTTGACCCCAAACAAGGAAAAAGGGCCCTGACCCGGGTTAGTCGCTTGAAAAACTTTCCCCACCAAGCCCTGCTTAAGTGTCAGTTGGAAACCGGCCGGACCCACCAAATCCGAGTCCACCTGGCCCACCATGACCACCCCCTAGTCGGAGACCCCCTCTACAATCCCCATAAGGGGCCCCGCCTTATGCTTCATGCCCACCGACTTCGCTTCATCCATCCTTTTAGTCAAAAAGAAATCTGCCTCGAAGCTCCCTCAGCTAGCTTTGAGGCCCAGATTCAGCTCTTAAAAAATAAGGGCTAACTTATATCAAACTGCCCTAACCCTGACTTGCTTGCAGACCAGTCAGGGTTTTTGTCATGCTCAAAACCTGAACTTAAAAAGGGTGCCCTAGTCTAGCAGCAATAAAAAGGAGGCACCCTTTGTTAAGATCCTTCCTTAACCAGTTTTCTAAATTTACTTGAAGTAGCTTTGAACTATGGGTTTTCAAGAGGGCTAAAATCCCCCTTCTAGGACTTAAAAATAGGACTTCATTGCTCCAGCTTTTCTTAAAGAAAGCCAAACTTTTTCTTAAACAAAGCTGATATCAGTTAGCTTTAAGCTCCTGTCTTTATACTATCTATAACTTTTCTACAAACTATCTAAGAAAGAGGTATGGATATGGACTATATCGTAATCCCGGCCTATGAGCCCGACTTAAATCTCATCCATCTATTAAAAAAAATTAGGCAAGAGACTGACTTTCAGATTATCCTGGTCAACGACGGAAGTTCGCCAGCCTCCCGGCCCATCTTTGAAGAAGCTCAATTTTTCGCTACCCTCCTTGAACACCGAGAAAATCAGGGCAAGGGTCAAGCCCTCAAAACGGCCTTTGACTATCTCCACTTAATCGGTCAATATGGGGTTATTGTAACTGCTGATGCAGACGGTCAGCACCAGCTAACCGACATCTTGCGCGTGGCCGAGAGTGCTCGCAAGCATCCCCAGGAATTAGTCCTAGGAGTCCGTGCCTTTTCTGGCAAGGTCCCCTTGCGGAGCCGCTTTGGCAACCAGCTCACCCGTCTGGTCTTTAAGCAACAGACGGGTCTAGCCCTCTCTGATACCCAGACGGGCCTAAGAGCCTTCACCAGCAATCTACTCCCCTTTCTACTAGAAATCGAGGGGCAACGTTATGAGTATGAAATGAATATGCTACTGAGGGCCGCCAAGGTCTATCCGATTCGCGAGGTCCCCATTGAAACCATTTATATCAATGATAATCAAGCCTCTCACTTCCGCCCCCTAAGAGACGGTCTCCTGATTTACAAGGATATCTTTCGTTTTGCCCTAGCTTCTCTTAGCAGCTTTGTGGTTGACTATCTGGTCTATGCCCTGGTCCTTTTTCTCATGGGAACCGCTCCTAGCAGTCTCAAAATTTTACTGGCCAATAGTACAGCCAGACTAGTCAGCTCCAGTTTTAATTACTGGACCAATAAAAAAATGGTCTTTAAAAATGAGGACAGCCTGATAAAGACGGGAACAGGCTACCTGGGTCTAGCCCTGGGTCTCTTTATCCTCGACACCCTTCTTATCCGCATTTTTTACAGTCTCTTTGGTCTTGATTTACTAGTGACCAAGGTTCTAGTCAGCCTCCTCCTTTTCTCGCTTTCCTGGCTGGTTCAAAAGAAAATCATCTTTAAAAGCAGCAAGCAGGAAGTAAAAGCATAGACAAGGAGGGACTAGCAACAAAATCCTAGTCGTTTAAGAGACAAGTGGATTTTGCTAAGATTTCCCCTTAGAAAGGATTGATTTATTTACATGAAATTTTTTAGAAAACCCTATGCCTACGCCTCTGTCTTTGGCTGCTTGCTTCTGGCTTCCTTTAGCTACTCCCTCCTTAAGACCTTTGTCATTTCAGAAACTATTTCCAAGGTCACTAGTAGCCAAACAGCCAGCCAGACTTCAAGCAAGGCTAGTCAGGCGGCCCAGAATGCTAGCAGGAGCGACAACAGCTACAAGGACGACAACATTTCTATTAACTTGACCGAAAAAACGGTGGCAAATACCCAGGTCTATGTGGCAGATGTCACGGTCTCTTCGCCTGAATACCTCAAAACAGCCCTGGCCCAAAACACCTACGGCAACAATGTCACCGCCAAAACCTCGGTCACCGCAGCCAACAATAGCGCCATTTTAGCCATCAACGGCGACTACTATGGCGCCAATAGGACAGGCTATGTCATCCGCAATGGCCAAATTTATCGGAATAGCATTCGCGAAGACGCCGACAATGGAGATTTGGCCATCTACAAGGACGGGAGCTTTGGCATCGTCTATGAAAACCAAACCAGCGCCGAGGATTTAGTCAAGCAAGGGGTAGTCAATCTGCTAGCTTTTGGCCCCTCTCTGGTAGAAAATGGCAAAATTAGTGTCTCAGAAAATTCTGAGGTCGGCCAGTCCATGGCCTCCAACCCTCGGACGGCCATTGGTATCATTGATGAAAACCACTATATCATCGTTGTTTCAGATGGACGAACCTCTGAAAGCAAGGGCCTCTCTCTCTATCAGCTAGCTGAGGTCATGCAATCTTATGGGGTCAAAACCGCCTATAATCTCGATGGCGGCGGCTCGTCCACCCTCTACTTCAATGGTAAAGTTATCAATAAACCAACAACCAACGGAAATATATCAGAAAGGGCGGTGAGCGACATTGTCTACATCGGTTACTAATCCAAGAAAAAAACGCTTGAAAAAAACAGCCATCACTTATAGCCTAGTCACCATCTTCTTCTTTGCCTTTAGCCGTATCTACGAGCATTTCAGCTTTGGAGAAACCTCCGTTTACATGCACTGGCTCTTTAGCGTGACCCTTATCGGGGGGCTGGGGCTCCTTCTCATCATGAAAATAATTCCCAATCTCTCACGGCTCAGCCTCAATCTCTGGAACTCTGCTGTCGCTATTTTCAGCGCAGGTGTCCTTTTCAGAGGCATTGTCAATCTCTCGGGCCGTTCCACCACACTGGACCAAGTCTATCTCTATGCAGGCCTCGCCTTTGCAGGTCTGACCCTCCTATCTATTCTCTTCACCCGCAGTGTTTGGGAGGAGGATGAAATATAAATTAAAGGCCTAGCTATACAAGCTAGGCCTCTTTGGTCTTTAGTTGTTTTCTATCCAATAGCGCTTCATGTAGAAACCGTCCTTCTTATTAAGTCTACTATCTTCATAGATTCCACCATTAGCAAGAATCGTTCTTTCCGAGCCTTTATTCCAATCAGCGCAAGTCACAAGTACCTTATTAAGACCAAGTTTTTTGGCTTCTTGCAAGGCCAAAGCTAGTTGCTGTTGCCCATAGCCCTTCCCCCGCTCGCTGGGACAAATAGAGTAGCCGATATGCCCTGCAATATTAAGAAAAAAATCTTGATTAAGGTCGTGACGGATATTACAAATACCAACTATTTTCTGGTCACTTTGACGGATACAGAGAAAAGTAGAGGATGGAGAAGAGCCCTTATCGCAAGTCTCCTTGTTTGAAAGGCGCTCAGTATGACGCAACCAATCAAGCATATCATCATATTTTGCCAAATCACAGCCACCATACAAATGCTCCTCAGAAAAGGCAGCCTTATAAGTCAATAATTGCTGCTCAAAGGCCAAGCTCGGCTGAACTAATTTTAATTCTTCTATAGTGATAAGCTCCTTTTATTCTTTTCTTATTTTACCACAAAATAAGAAAAGATAGAGACCAAGGTCTCTATCTTATTCGCTTAGGCTTGTTTCTTCTTAAAGTAGTAGGTCGCACTTCCTAGGGCTAGGACAAGTCCCACCATTTCTAAGAGGCCGGACCAAGCTTGACCGGTTCTCGGTAGAATCCGTTTTTGACTGCCACTTCCTCTACCTGTAGAGGCATCGACCTCTGGATCGTTTCCATCGTTTGCTGAAGACTGGTCAGCTTTTTTATCTGACTTGCTTGCAGAAAGACGAACACTGCGAGTGTTGAAACCTTCAATCTTGTTTTCATAACCTTCAATCGGATCTTCTGAAATGCTGTAGACAATTTCTTTCCCATTTTCATAGCTGTCTAGGTCGGTAAATTCATACTTCCAACCATTAGCAGCAGACAGGGTCGCTGTCTTGCCAGTGTCCTTGCCATCCTTCAAGAGGTGGATAGTGACTTGACTTGGCCGCTTGCCGTCCTTGTTGTCGTCATCGACCCAGGTCTTGCTACCTGAAACAGTCTTCTTTGCAGGAGTCCGCTTGTTGGTAATGGTGTATTGCTTATTACCTTGACTATCTGTATCTGTCAAGCTAATGTCTGTCTTATCATATTCAAGTACTGCTTCTTCTGTTACTTGATAATCAATTTCTTTTCCATTAGCGTACTTAGGTAATGGTTTGGAAGTGAAGGACCAAGCTCCTGCTGCATCTGGTGCAACCTCGATGCGTTCAACCTCATTGCTAGCATTTTTGATGACGACAGTAATCTTGCTTGGGCGCTTGCCATCTTGGTTATTGGCGTCGTCCCAAACCTTCTTACCAGAAATAGTAATCATCTCTGGAGTGTAGCTATTGGTGATTTCACTACCTTGGATATTGCTAGTGTAGCCATCAACCGCATCTTCCTTGACAGAGTAGCTGATTTCTTTTCCTGCTTCATTCTTCGGCAGGTTGGTAAAGTTGGTTTCCCAAGTATTATCATCTGTCTTGTTTGCTGCGCTTAGCTCTCGACTTTCAACTAGACTTTCTACGTTTCCGACAGTCTTATAGAGGTGAACCTTAATCTTGTCTGGGCGTTTGCCGTCTTGGTTGTTGGCATCGTCCCACTTCTTGGTAACCTTATAATCAACTGTCGCTGGCTTGTAGCTATTGGTAAGGGTGAAGTCCTCAATCTTGCTGGTGTAGTTGGCAACACCCTTTTCAATCAGACTATACTTGATTTCTTTTCCGTCCTTGTACTTAGGCACCTTCTCAAATTTAGCAGTCCACTTACCATTAGCGTCAGCTGTGATTTTCTTTGTATCAACAGCCTTATCTTTATCACCATCCGCAATCAGGGATACTTCAATTTCACTTGGGCGAATACCGTCCTGGTTATTGGCGTCATCCCAGTTCTTGCTCACCTCAATATCCACGGTTTCTGGTGTATGGGTGTTGGTGATATTGTAACCATCGACCTTGACTTCATAGCCTGGGATAGGCTCTTCTGTTAGGCTATAGGTCACTTCTTGACCGGCCTTATACTTAGGCAGATTGTCAAAACTGTAGGTCCAGTTGTCAGCTGCTGTGACTTCTTTGCTACCCAGTTTTTGACCGTTTTCCAAGAGGTTGACGGTGATTTTTTCCGGACGTTTACCGTCTTGGTTGTTAGCATCATCCCAGGTCTTGGTTCCACTTATGGTTAGGGTCTCTGGTTGGTAGTGGTTGGTCAGGTCATTGCCCTTGACTTCCTTGGTATAGCCTGCCACCTCATCTTCATCAATAGTATAGCTAACTTCCTTACCAGCCTTATACTTAGGCAGATTGTCAAAGCTGTAGGCCCAGTTGTCGGCCGCTGTTACTTCTTTGCTGTCCAGTTTTTGACCGTTTTCCAAGAGGTTGACAGTGATTTTCTCTGGTCGCTTGCCATCTTGGTTATTAGCATCGTCCCAAGTCTTGGTCCCAGCTACGGTTAAGGTTTCTGGAGTCCGCTTGTTGGTGATGGTGTAGCCATTCTCTTGGTCACCACTGATAACTGCTGGCTCATAATTGGCTACTGTATCCTCAGCCACAGTGTACTGGATAGCCTGACCATTGTCATCATTGATAGCTAGTTGGGTAAAGTCAGCCTGCCAGTTATTATCTTGGTTCAGAGTTAGGGTCTTATCGGTTGCTGCACCATTAGCCAGCAACTTAACAGTCACACTCTCAGGTCTTAGGCCTTCCTTATTATCTGCATCCTCCCAGACCTTTTTGACAGAAATATCTGTCTCTTGGGCCTTGTCATTATTGATAATTCGGATAGTTCCTTCTTTTTTAACAGTCACAGTAATTGGGGCATCTAACTTCTTGTAGCCCTTAGGAGCTGTGACTTCAGTTACTGTAAAGTCACCCTTGGCGATTTCTTCAGCTGAAAATTGCTCGGACATGGTCCGGCCGTCGCTGTCTGTAGCTGGCAGGGTAACTTCCTGACCGCTAGGTGTAGTTACCTTAAAGATTGCCCCAGCCAGCACTTTCCCAGTTAGTTCATCACGCTTATAGAGGACCAGACGCTGGGTGGTATCAATCGAGATAGTTCCTCCATCTGTGACCTTACTTGAGCGGTTGACCAAAATATCCGTACCTGGATGGCCTACCCGACTTGGAATCTTATTGCCATCATTTGAGACAGAAACACTATTGCCGACAGTCGTTCCATCTGTTGGCGAGGTGGTGCTATAGTAAACAGAGAAGGCTGCTGGCTTGCCATTATCAGCCATGATAGAGGCTGGATTAGTGATTGTTAGCTCAAAGGTGGTATAAGATGAGTTATAGGTAATCGTATAATCCTTACCTGCCTCTAAGGTCTTAGGCTTGGTCATCCCAAAGGAAGCTGGATTATAGTAACCGGCTACCACCTTGACGGTCTCTGGGATATACTGCATCGGACCACCTTCATTGGAGATAGTATCCTTCAGTACCAGAGGGCTATTATAGGTTTCCTGGCGAGCGTTCAGCCGCACATGCCAAGGGTGGAGGTAGGTGCCAGACTTGCCTAAGGCATCTGAATTATAAGAAGTTTTTGATAAAACTCCACCAATTTTAGCCAAGTTTTCAATGCCAATGCTACCAGAATAGTCGCTTGCCTTGCGCTCAGCCACTGTTATTTTCTGCTTCATTGGTGTGCTAGTTTCGTCGTCCTTAAAGGTTATCTCTTGATTATTACCGATTTTGTTGGCCACAAAGCCGATATAAAAACTTCCCTTGACGTCTTCTACGCTGCTAGCATTTTTGGCATCAGCATATTTCTTTAGATTTTTCAGAGTAACTGTGACCACAGCTCCCTTTTCGGCGCCATTTGTAACAGTGACAACATCACCGATAGGGATATTGGTGGCCTTATCGACCAACTCAAATTGGTCAGCTGCGACGGTGAAGGGAGCAGGAATGGTAAACTTAAAGGTATCCCCGTCCTTCATCTTGTTATCATATTCCTTTAAATCAAAGGAAAGATCAAACTTATAGTTGACTCCCTGGGTGAGTTGATAAGAATCGTCCTTCTTGGTCGCTTCTCTTCCATTGTTAACGTCCCAGACTTTGACATCTGTAATCGCCTTTTTCAGCTCCTGGGCCTGGACAGGCTTATGAAAGAGAAAAAGACTAGCCGTTGCTAGAAAAAGAAAGGTAAAAAATAGGCCTAGCCATTTTTTCATTCTTTTGACTCCTTTTATTATTTTATATTTGTATAGTTAGGCTTAAAGAAAGCTTAAACCATCAATAGATATTTTACCACAGAAAGAACTCTAAAGTCAAAGGATTATAGGTGAAAAATAGCTAAAAAACACTTTGACCATGGACTTTTTGTTTGGGAACCCCCTTTCTATTTATTTCCCTAATTAGCTGAGGGGGTCAATGACCTCCAACAAGTCAAACTTCCCCTGCTCATAGGTCAAGTGGCAGATGGCAAGATTGCCAAAGCGGCTAGAAGCTGGGATACTCAGGCCCTGATTTAAGATAAAGGCCCACATGGCTGCCCCATGAGAGACTGCTAGAACGGTCTGGTCAGACGGACCAGCTAGCAGCAGCTCCTCCAAGGTCTGGCTCACACGCGCCCCCACCTGCTCAATGGACTCTCCACCATAGGGCACCAAGAGATCCTCAAAAGAAATAGCTCCCGGCCGAAATTTTGGAAGGAGCTTCTCTTCCTTTCCCTCAAAAGAGCCAAAGTTCATCTCCTTAAGCCCCTTTAATCGAAGGTAGTCCCTCTTTTCAGATACGATTTCAGCTGTGTCACAAGCCCGCTCTTGACTAGAAGAAAGAACCAAATCAAAGCTAACTCCCGCTTTGAGAAAATAGGCTCTAGCCTTTCTAGCCTGTTTTTGGCCCAAATCCGTCAAGGGAGAGTCATAGGAGCCCTGGACCCTCCGGTCTTGATTGAGATAGGTCTGGCCATGCCGCATAAGGTATAAATGAATCATTGCTTGCCCCTCCAATCAGAAAAATCATGCTCAACAACTTCTTCCAAGTAAAATTCCTCGTTTTCAAAACGGAAAACCAGAATACAACAATTGGACATCCGACCAAAACTAGTCAGCTCCCAGTTCTTTTTCCAGGCACGAGCAAAATTGCCCAGAGAACCACCATGAGAGACCATCAAGACCTGCTTGCCTGGGCTATTCACCATCAAATCAAAAATAGTCGTCCTAATCCGCTCAATCAGCTCTTCTTGGCTTTCGCCACCATAAGCTACAAAGAAATCCCCGTAAGGAAGAGGCGGGTTTAAATCCTCGCTCTCGCCCTCAAAGGTGCCAAAATTCCATTCTTTCAACCCCTTGACCCGCTGGTAGGGGACTTTCCCCTCGGTCACGATTTCCAAGGTATCGCAGGCCCGCTCAGAAGTTGAACTATAGGCATCATCCAAGACAATCCCTGCTTTTTTAAAATAAGCCCCCGCCACCTGGGCCTGATACATCCCGAAATCAGTCAAGGGCGCATCGCACCAGCCCTGAATCTTGTGGCGCAGATTAAAAAGTGTTTGCCCGTGCCGCATGAGATAGAGTTTTTTTACCACTAGTCTTCCTCCTTGTAAAGTATCTTATCATTGATTGGGTCATAAACCAAAGGCATACTAACCTTTCCTCCGTCAAAGATAAAGTTGAAAATTGAACAATTTGGAGTAGTCAAATTATCCGGATAAACGGCTAAAACTTCCCGAAAATACTGAGAAATAGCAGCACCGTGAGTTACTGCAAGAATAGTTTCACCTTCAGTTGCCTGACTGATAATTTCTTCCACTGTCATTATCATACGATGACGAACTTGTCTGGCTCCTTCTCCACCATAGGTTACAAAATAATCCCCGTATGCTGTCCCGATGTGCTCCAAATCAAGGGGAGGATTTAAATATTCACTCTGGGCTTCAAAAGCACCAAAATCCCATTCTTTTAAACCTTTTAATCGAATATAATCCCTTCGCCCTGAAACAATTTCGGCTGTGTCGCAAGCTCGTTCTTGAGTAGAAGAATAAATTCTATCAAATTTTATTCCTTGATTTTCAAAAAACTTCCTTGCCATTTTGGCTTGTTCAATTCCTAACTCTGTCAAAGGAGAATCTGAAGCGCCTTGAATTCGTTTTTGAACATTAAAGCGGGTTTCCCCGTGCCGCATGAGATAGAGTCTTTTTGTCATCTGTTTTCTCCTTTTTTTAAATCAGCCCTAATTTTTCAAAGGCCTTATATAACCCGTCCGCTTCGACATCGTCGGTAATCATATCGGCCATAGCTAGAATTTCCGCTCCGCCATTGCCCATGGCCACCCCGACCTCACAATAATCCAGCATGGGAATATCAATCTTGGCATCACCAAAGGCAATGGTGTCCGTCCGCTCCTCACCTAGATAGTCAAGCAAAAGTTCAATAGCCTGGGCTTTGTCCATGCCTTTAATCCCCAAGTCGCCAAAAAGGGCCTGTTCGCCACGACCGCCCCAAGTGCCCGCCTTAAGCTCGGGAAAGGCCGACTTTGAATCCAAATGGTCTTGGTAGCTATGAAGAATAAAGCTGATTTTATTGAGGTCAGAACGATAAAGCTCTGCCCCGTAGACCAGACCATGGAGGGCATCCTCAGCCTCCAAATTCTCTGCTTCCTTTTGACTGAGCCCCTTACCTCTGACATAAGCCCTCAAGACTGGACGGGCTGCTTCCCGAAAATTTGGACTAGCAAAAAGGCCCTCATTACTCTCCAGGTAAAACTCCAAGCCTCGCTCCTGAAGCCAGTCTACTACCTTCTTCTCCAGATCCAAGGGAATGACCTGATGATGGATTACCTTCCCATGATGTTCCAGATAAGAACCATTACCACCAATCATGCCGTCCAGGCCAATATCCCATATCTTCTGGGGCATTTCTGCCCGACTGCGACCCGTACAAACATAAACATAATGCCCTCTTTGTCGGGCCTGCTGAATGGCCTTGATGGCTGATGTCGGCAGGCGATTTTCATAGTCAACCAGGGTCCCATCTACATCTAGAAAAATCAGTTTCTTGCGCATCTCTTTCTCCTTTCAAGCAGGGGCTGAAAAAAGCTCGAGCCTCTAAAAGTCTTTGGCTAAAAGAGCAAAATGCGTTAGCCTTTTAGCTTCTACCTCAACCCTTTCAGAAGTGATTTCTGTCCCCCTCTTCTTTTAACCCTATTATATAATGGACCTCCCCGCCTTTCCAATAGAATACTGGCCAATCCTGATACTATCCTACACAAAAAAGTCCTCCGAGGAGAACTTTTTCTTTGCTTATAAAGGCTGACCGTCCGGGCTCCTAGTGGCCGAGAACAGCTCCCTGGTCGTGAAAGAGAGGATAGGTAGCCTTGTAGATATGATAGGCAGTGGCTGCATCGTTCATAGTATAAAGGTGAACACCGGCCACATCCTGGGCCACTAGGTCGACAATCTGATCTACCGCATAGGCCAAGCCTGCTGCTCGTAGGGACTCTGAATCATGCTCATACTTATCCAAAATAGTCCGAAACTTTCTAGGGAGATGGGTATTTTCGCAGGTCCGCAAGAGCCGGAGAGCCTGATTACGGTTGATGATGGGCATAATCCCCGCATAGATGGGAACATCAATCCCTGCTAGGATACACTTTTCCTGAAAATCGTAGAAACGTTCATTGTCAAAGAAGAGCTGGGTAATCAAGCTGGAACAGCCTGCATCTACCTTTTTCTTAAGATATTGAATATCCTCGATTTGGCTAGCCGAGTCTGGATGACCTTCAGGGTAGCAGGCCCCAATCAGCTCAAAATGAGGGGCCTCCTCTCTGATAAATTCAATCAAGTCTGTGGCATAGCGGAAGTCTCCCTTGGGCGCTAAGTCTGGGATTCTATCCCCCCGCAGGGCCAAAATCTTATGCACATCTGCCCTATCCAGGGCCTGCAGGATAGAGGAAACCATCTTCTTGGTCAGATAAATGGCAGGAAGGTGGGCAATGGTGGGCACCGCCAAATCATTGCGAATAAAGTCCGTCAGTCGCACCGTCGTCTCTTCAATATTGAACTTACTGTTACTCGCAGTCACACTGATGAAGTGGGGTGCAAGGTCCTGCATTTCCCTCAAAGTCTGGAAAATCTTTTCATTGCCTACTGCCGGATTAGGAGGAAAAACTTCAAAGGAGAGACTAGGGTTATAGACCATGACTTATAGTTCCTTTCTTGCTGCTTGAGCCGCTTCTACCAAACGGACTAAACTTTCTCTTGTTTCTTTAATTCCCCGAGTTTTGAGACCGCAGTCAGGGTTGATCCAAACCTTTTGACTTGGAACCTTGGCTAAAATGGCTGCAATAGTCTGGTCAATCTCGCCTGCTGCGGGTACTCGTGGAGAGTGGATATCGTAGACACCAGGACCAACCTGGGTTTGGAAGTTTTTGGCCTTGAGTTCATCTAGGATTACTAGATTAGAGCGACTAGCCTCAAAGGAGATGACATCCGCATCCATATTATCAATAGCCGGGATAATATCAGTAAATTCGCTGTAACACATGTGGGTATGAATCTGGGTATCCGCTGCTACACTAGAGTGAACCAAGCGGAAGGCCGGAATAGCCCAGTCCAGATAATCCTCATACCAGTCACTGCGCCGTAGGGGCAGTTTCTCCCGTAGGGCCGCCTCATCAATCTGGATAATCTTAATTCCAGCTGCTTCTAGGTCCAAGACTTCGTCCTTAATAGCTAGGGCGATTTGCAGGGTTGAATCCTTAATGGAAATATCCTCTCTTGGGAAGGACCAGTTTAAAATAGTAACCGGCCCTGTCAGCATACCCTTGACTGGCTTTTTCGTTTGACTTTGGGCATAGCTGGACCACTTGACCGTAATCGGATTTAGTCGGGTTACATCCCCCCAGATAATCGGTGGCTTAACTCCCCGTAAACCGTAGGATTGGACCCAACCATTCTTGGAGAAGAGGTAGCCTGATAGATTTTGACCGAAGTACTCTACCATGTCATTGCGTTCAAATTCTCCATGAACCAGCACATCAAAACCAACTGCTTCCTGCCATTTGATCCAATCATCAATCTGCTGGGCCAAAAATTGATCATAGGCTTCTTGGGATAGCTCCCCCTTACGAAAGGCCAAGCGTTGGCTCCGGACTTCCTTAGTTTGCGGGAAAGAACCGATAGTTGTAGTAGGCAGAAGAGGTAGTTTGAGGGCTTGAGCCTGAATCTGCTCCCGCTCAGCAAATGCTGGCAGGCGAGTGTAATCTTTTTCTGTCAAACCTGCCAGGCGTTGAGCCAGCTCTTTATTTTGACCGACCCTTTCCTTGGCAAAGAGGGCTTGATTGGCCTCCAAGAGCTCCTCTTCTCCCTGACGAATAGCCTCCAGGTCGCGCAGCTCATCTAATTTCTCAACCGCAAAGGCAAAGTGCTCTAAAATGTCTTGACCAAAGTCCTCATTAGCAGTTGTAAAAGGAACATGGAGGAGGGAGCAAGAGCTTGAAAGGACAAGCTTGTCTGTCGGAATTTGCTCTAAAATAGCCAGGCTTTTGGCATAGTTATTGCGCCAGATATTTTTACCATTGACAATTCCAGCATAGAGGGTCTTATCCTCTGGAAAACCAGACTTAACCAAGTCCAGGGTCTTCTTTCCCTCGACAAAGTCCAAGCCCAGGGCATCCACAGGCAGGGCAATCAAATCTTGATAGATGTCCCGTACATCACCGAAATAGGTTGCTAGCAGGACTTGAAGACCCTTTTTGTCCGCCAAAAGTCTTTGGTAAAGACCCAAAAAGAGTTCCTTTTCTTGGGCTGATAGGTCCTTGACCAGGCTCGGCTCATCTAGCTGAATCTTCTTGGCACCCAGCTCTGCCAACCGAGCAAAGACTGCTTGATAGGCTGAGACCAAGTCTTCCAGAAAGTCAGCTGGCTCAAGACCCTCTTCAAAGTCTGATAGCTGCAAGAGGGTAAAGGGACCTACTAAGACCGGCCGAGTCAAGATACCTAGCTCTTTGGCCTGACTAAACTCATCAAAAATCTTCTGGCTTGCGACCTTGACCTGGGTCCCCTTTTCAAACTTAGGGACAATATAGTGGTAGTTGGTATTAAACCATTTCTTCATCGGCCAAGCTCTCACGTCACCCTTGTCCCCTTGGTAACCACGCGCCAGGGCAAAATACCGGCCCAAATCACTGAGTTCCAAATCTTGAACCTCTTGAGGAACTACATTAAAGAGAAAGGCTGCATCGAGCACATTATCGTAATGGGAAAAGTCATTGCTAGGAATCTCGGTCAGACCCTTATCCTTGAGGATTTGCCAGTGCTTGCTTCGCAAAGCCTTGGCTTCTTCTAAAAGTTCTGCCTCAGAAAGCTCATTTCTAAAGTATTTTTCCGTTGTAAATTTCAATTCACGAAACTCACCCAAACGTGGGAAACCAATAATTGTCGTTGTCATATTCTTCCTCCAATTTTTACTTGCCTATATCTTAACAGAAAAATGCCGCCCTGTATAATTGGAATTTTGATGATTAAGTTATAGCCCCAGACTATACCCCGCGAAAGCAGGCCTCGCCTAGTCTAGCCGAAAAGAGCAAAATAAATAGGTTAGACTCTTATAAGTCCAACCTATAACCCCCTATATATAAAAACTAAGGGCCAGAGCCAGGCTCCAACCCTTAAATACTTATAAAAACTTGTCAACTCTCTTTAAAACTCCTTGCGAGATTGAGATTGGGAACTATTCCTTTTTAGAAATGACTTCTGCCCCAGTCCCCTCTTTTGCTTCTCTAGATTTAACAAACTCCTTGGTCAAGCGATAGATGACCGCAAAGAGAGGGGTAAAGAAAATCATCCCGACCAGACCGAAGAGGTTGCCCCCTATAAGGGCGGCTGATAGGGTAAAGAGGACCGGTAGACCGACAGAAGAGCCGACTACTCTTGGATAAATCAGATTGCCCTCCACCAGCTGAATCAACTGAAAGACCAATATAGAAATCAGGGCCTTGACTGGACTTTGAGTAAAGATAAAGATAGCTCCCAAACCACAGGCCGTAAAGGGACCAATATAGGGAATAAAGGAGAGAATCCCAGCCAGGACCCCAATCATAGCCGCATAGGGCAAGCCAGTCAAACTGTAGGATAGAAAGACCAGCAGACCGACAATAAAGGCCTCCATGATTTGGCCCATCAGGAAATTATTATAGGTATCAACAGCAACAGAGCCAGCATAGCGCAGGTAGTCTGTCAGCTTATCAGGCAGGCAAATCCGCATGATTCGCGTTGTCGTCTCCATCAAAAATTCCTTGCTTCCCAGCATGGAAAACATGATAAAGACTGCCATAATCACTGTAAAAAAGTTGCCAAAGACAGAGCCGATATTGCCTGTCAAGCTAGCCAAAAGTTGAACTCCCTTATTGACCATCCCGCTCTGGTTGAGCTGGGTAGTTAGTTTATTGAGCTGGGCCGCCTTGAAGATACCCATCTTTGCCAACCACTGGTTAAACTGGGGCAGGAACTGATTAATAGTCTTAGACAGAGAAGCCACCGCTGTAGATAGGGTCGGGATAACGATGGCTAAAGTTCCCGCCACAATCAGACTAAAGCAGATTAGGACGAGCAGAATGGCCAGGGTCCGCTCCAAACCCTTGAAAAGTTTTCGCTTTTGGAGAAAATTCTCAATATTGCGCATGGGCACATTAAAGACAAAGGCCATGGCCCCTCCTAAAAGAATAGGAGAAAAGACCGTCATCAAGTGATTGATTCCAGCCCAAATCTGACCCAGATAAAGGACTCCAGCCAAGCACAAGGCCGCAAAAAATACCAGTCCATACTGGCTCTTAAATAAGTTTCTCATCATACTTCCTACATTCTATAAACTAAGGTCCCCAGCCTTAAAAACTAGGGATAACAAGGACTTATTCTACCACAAAAGCCCCCTAGGGTCAATTTAGAAAGCCCCACTCAAGCGCTCCTGGCTCCAGCAGCTAGCAGTCTAGCTAAGACCTCAAAACTTGAACAAAGGGGCTGAGAAATCACTCCCAGCTAAAGTAAAAGGCCTGAAATCCTAGTGTAAAACTGGACTGCACCCCAAAGTTAGATTTTGCTTGTCCAACTTTTGGAGTGCAGTTCAAAATATCGATTTCACGCCTGTCTTATACTCGTAAGCTAGGAAAACAGTCTTAATCCGACTGTCTCCCAGTCTCGAGGTTTGCGTATAAATATAAGTAAAACTTGCCTTATCAGACTAGCCTCGAAAGAAAAACTGCTTTCCTAAAGCCAGTAGCAAGAGACTTGAAAGATTCCTTATCTAGCTAATCTGCCTTGCTCTTGCGCCAGGGACGTTCATAGTCATACCAGAGATTGACACTGGGGTCGGCTAGCTTGCTGAAAGGATAGACCTCCTGCCCTTCCTCAAGCAACATATCCTCCAGATACTCCCTAAGCATCCAGACATGACTCGGCTTGGGGTGGCGCATGGATAGGACCCGCTCTAAATCCTCTGCCGACAAGCCCAAATCAGCCAAGACCCGCTCCTCTGAATAGTTCAAACGGCGGTAGTTCTCCTGCAATTCTCTAGCAGTATTGCGCATTTCTACTTTTGTTAACATAAAGACCTCCCATCTTTTTCTTTATTCTACCAAAAACGAGCTATTTTGTCTCTATTTTTAAGCGCTTCCAGTCCTGGCCTCAAGCATTTTATGCTATACTAGACTTATGCACAAGAAAACAGTTATTGATTTTAAAGAGCTAGGGCAACGCTATATTTTTACCCAGCCCATCAAGGAATTAAAGACCCGAAAGCCTAGCCAGATCCAACCTATCCTGGACCAAGTTGATTGTTATCAAAAGGCCGGCTACTATGTAGTAGGCTATCTAAGCTATGAAGCTGGAGCTGCCTTTGAAGAAAAATTTCAGGTCCACCAAGGACCACTCACTGCGGAATATCTAGCCTACTTCACTGTTCACCTGGAAGCCCAAGTAACCGAGATTCCCTTAAGCTATGAGCCAGTCTACCTAGCAGAGGATTGGCAGAGCACAATCAGCGCCCAGGCCTATGAAGCAGCCATCGCCAAAATTCACCAAGAAATCCGCCAGGGCAATACCTACCAGGTCAACTATACCCTGCAACTAAGTGAGCAGGTCGAGGGAGACTACTGGGCCCTTTATAACCGCTTGGTTGTCGAGCAAAATGCAGCCTATAATGCCTACATTGAGCACGATGATTTTGCTGTCCTGTCCATCAGTCCAGAACTCTTTTTCAAGACCCAAGACCAGCAATTGATAACCCGACCCATGAAGGGGACTGTTGCCCGAGGCCTTAGGACCAAGGAGGATTTAGAACTGGCTGACTGGCTGGCCCAAGACAGCAAAAATCGGGCAGAGAATATGATGATTGTCGATTTGCTCCGCAATGATATGAATCGGATCTGTCGCCTGGGAAGTGTCCAAGTCCAAAAACTCTGTCAGGTCGAACAATATTCCACCGTCTGGCAGATGACCTCCACCATTAGGGGAGAAATTGAAGCCGACTGTAAGCTAAGACAAATCTTTCAGGCCCTCTTTCCCTGCGGCTCGATTACCGGGGCTCCTAAAATCTCAACCATGGCTATCATCAAACAGCTCGAGCCCCAGGCCCGGGGCCTCTACTGTGGAACGATTGGCCTTTGCCTACCTAGCGGGGAGCGAATCTTCAATGTAGCCATCCGTACCCTCCAAATCCACCAAAATCAAGCCATTTATGGGGCGGGTGGGGGCATTACCTGGGACAGCAACTGGCAATCAGAGTACCAAGAAGCCCAGCAAAAAGCTGCCGTCCTCTATCGGACCAATCCCCAATTTCAGCTCTTTACCACTGGCAAGGTCAGTCAGGGCCAACTAAGCTTTTACCAACAGCACCTCAAGCGCCTAGAAGAAGCCGCTCGCTACTTCGCCTTTCCCTTTGACCAGAAAAAATTAGAAGAAGAACTGAAAGAATTATTAAAAAGCGTTCAAGACAAGGAGAACCAGCGCCTTAAAATATCCCTGGACAAAAAAGGCGACTTCCAGTTTGAACTGGCTCCACTCAAAGCCTTGAGCAAGACCTTTCAACAAGCCCGTCTGGTCCAGCAAAAAAAGGAGCTAGCTAGCCCCTTCACCTACTTCAAGACCAGCCACCGGCCCCACTTAAGCCTGGGCGAGCAGGAGCAGATTTACTATAATTCCCAAGGCCAGCTTCTAGAAACCTCTATCGGTAACCTCATCTTAAAACTGGACGGCAAGCTCTATACCCCGCCAGTGGAGCTAGGCCTCCTGGACGGTATCTATCGCCAAAGCCTCCTTCAAAAAGGCCAAGTCCAAGAAAAAATCCTCCAGCTAGAGGACCTAGCCCAGGCCGAGCAAGTCTATGCCTGCAATGCTGTGCGGGGCCTCTATCAACTAGAACTAGCTGAGCAAGTCTAGGCGAGAGGACGTTTTACCAGTCAGAAGTAACTGAGGATACTATTTAATTTTTAGCACTTGCAATAAATTGAGTTAAACTAAGTATATTCGATTTAGTAGAATATACAGCTATTCCTTAACAGTACATTGCATTATAAAATGTTTATAAGTTTGATATTTTATGCTAATAGAAAAAGCCCCTAGGGGCTTTTTACATTCTTATTGAATAGTTGTTTTCATTTCTTCAACGAATTTTTTTAATTCATCACGGTATTCTTTTAAAAATTGGACTAAATCAGCCTTCCCGATAAGTCGTTTATTTTTCATTGCTCCATATTGTTTTTCTTGTTGCGCAAAGGCTTCATCATATTGTTTCTTTGTACTTTCAAATGTTGCTTGGTCATATAAAACAGTATCTTTTATAGCAGCTTCATATTGAGCATAGTAATCCTCTATAATCATCTTATACATTATCAGATAATCACCATATGTTCTGATTGATTCAATAGTAGCATCCGATACATCTTGAGGTGTAAAAGCGGTCCCCTCATCTACTTGCTCTTCTTGTGATCTGCTACTGCTACTTACAGTTGACTCACTAGAGCTCGTACTAGTAGATGAAGTAGTTGAAACACTCGTTTGCTCAGAAGACGAAGCAACTGTTGACTTTTCTACTGAGCTTGGGCTAATGATAGCTTTCACCCCCGATACCACAAATAGAGCTAGGAGGGCAAGAACCCACCATTTTTTGTAAAAAGGTTTTTTCTGCACATAGACATTTCCTTTTTCATCACGTATTTTCTTCTTCATAAAAATCTCCTTTAATTTTTATAATATTATTATATTATAAAACCTCGAAAAAATACAGCGTTTTATGAATAAATTTTAACTTCTATATAAATTTAAAAAAGCTAAAACAACAAGCTAACCAACTATAAAAAGCGAACAAGATTAGTCTTCTGTCGACCAGAATTCTAACTTGTTCGCTTTTATTATCTTATCACTTTATAAAAGACAAAGTATTTCTAATGGCAAATCTCTTTACCTTATCAAACTTCCAGGCCAGCCTGGCTTATAGGCGAGCATTGAGTTCCTTGCTCAAATCTTCAAAGCCTGGTTTGCCAAGCAGGGCAAACATATTTTTCTTGTAGGCCTCTACACCTGGCTGGTCAAATGGATTGATTGCATTGAGGTAGCCAGAAATCGCAATCGCTAGTTCAAAGAAGTAGATAGTGTAGCCCAAGGTATAGGCGTCTTGCTCAGGCAGAGTGACAAACATATTTGGCACATCTCCATCAGTATGGGCTAGAAGTACACCGTCAGTTGCCTTTTTATTGACAAAGTCGACATCCTTGCCTTGGATGTAACCAAGACCGTCCAGGTCCTCCTCAAATTCAGGAATCAGGATATTCTTACGTGGCTTGTCAACCCGGACAACTGTTTCAAACATAATCCGAGCCCCTTCTTGGATAAATTGACCCAAGGAGTGCAAGTCAGTTGAGAAGTTAGCAGAAGTCGGATAGATTCCTTTTTGGTCTTTTCCTTCTGACTCCCCTGCCAGCTGCTTCCACCATTCAGAGAAGTATTGAAGAGATGGCTCATAGTTGACCAGAATTTCAGTCGCATAACCCTTACGGTAGAGGACATTGCGGATCGCCGCATATTGGTAGGCCTCGTTTTCAGAAATCTTATCAGAAGTATAGTCCTTACGCGCTGCATTAGCTCCTTCCATCAGAGCCTTGATGTCTGCACCAGAAGCGGCGATTGGCAAGAGTCCAACAGCTGTCAAGACGGAGAAACGTCCACCGACATCATCTGGAACTACAAAGGTTTGCCAACCATTAGCGTCAGCCTCGACCTTAACAGCTCCCTTCACTCGGTCAGTTGTCGCATAGATGCGCTTGTTGGCTTCTTCTACTCCATATTTTTTAATCAGGAGTTCCTTAAAGACACGAAAGGCAATAGCTGGTTCGGTAGTGGTTCCTGATTTGGAAATAACATTGACTGAGAAGTCCTTGTCAGCTACATAGTCCACTAGATCGGCTAGATAAGTAGAGGAGATAGAGTTTCCAGCGTACAAAATTTGTGGCGCCTTGCGCTCTTCTTTGGTTTGCAAGTTGACAAAGTGGTTGTTCAAAAAGTCAATCGCTGCCTTGGCTCCTAGGTAAGAACCACCGATACCGATAACCACCAAGACATCGCTAGTTTCCTTGATTTCTTCTGCCGCCTTTAGGATACGGGCAAATTCTTCCTTATCGTAGTTTTCTGGCAAGTCCAACCAACCACGAAAATCGCTACCAGCTCCTGTTCCCTGGCGTAAGAGCTCATCAGCTACCGTTACTTGGGCCTGCATAAAGTCTACCTCTTGAGGGGCGACAAATTTATCCAAGACTTTTGAATAATCAAATTTAATATGGGTCATTTTTTATCCTCCGTTTTTTCTTACCTCTTATGATAACGCTTTAGAGTCTTTTTAGCAAGTAATTTTACATTTAAAAACGCTTACAAATACTTTTGACTAAATTTGAATCCAAAAAGCTTTTTAGAGGGCAAATACTTCCTATAATTTTTAGGTCGACAAACAAAAAAAGAGCACACAATCCACACTCGCTTAGGGCTGCTGGATTCCTCCCCTGACCCACTTCACGCAGAACTGTTGCTCCAATATTTATTATAACATAAAATAGAAGGGAAGCCAAGCCTTATTTTTTCCTTTTCAAAAAAGCTAGGGCCAGTAAGCAAAAGATGAGGCCCAAGCTTGCTGGCAAGACAATGGTCAAGCCTGCCGAGCCACTATCCAAGTAAGACCAAAGCATTTTCAGAAAGGCCGTCGCAATCAAAATCAAGCCGACCAACTTCCAGCTATGGAGCCAAGCTGCCCTCACGATTAGGATAAAAAAGCTGACGACCAGAAAGGTAAAAAGATATTCTTTAATACTCCAAGTCGCCTGCAGAAACTGGCGTTCATAGGTCAAAAACTCCTCGACCAAGGTCGGAGTTTGGCTGGGCACTGGAAACCAAATCATGCTGGTAAAGAGGGCAAAAATGCTAGCTGTGATTCCGACTAGCTGCCTCTTATAGGAAAAGTAGATGATTGGCACAATCAAAATAGGCCGGATATACCAGCTCAAGAGATTTTGATGACGCTCAAAGGCCCAGGTTTGAAAGGGAATATTTTTGACTAAAAACAAGGCAAATACTAAACTTAAAAGCAAAAAGCAAGCTGCTAGTAAGATGTGCTTGGTCCTGTTTTTCATTTTTTCTTCCTCCGCTGACGGAAAAAATCTTGCATGATTTTGGCACAGTCTTCCTCTAAAACTCCTGATTCGACCTGGACCCGGTGATTGAGCCGCTCGTCGGTCAAAATGTCATAGAGACTACCTGCCGCCCCGAACTTTTGATTTTTAGCCCCATAAATAACCTGAGGAATGCGAGCTAGGCCGATAGCACCGCTACACATGACACAGGGCTCAATGGTGACAAAAAGGGTCGTATCCAGCAAGCGCCAGCTCTTTTCATGTGCATTGGCCTCCTCAATAGCCATAATCTCTGCATGCATGACCGCCCGCTCCAGCTCCTCACGCGCATTGTGGCCCCGCCCGATAATCTGGCCGTCCTTGACAAGGACGCAACCAATGGGAATCTCATCGTGACTAAGGGCAAGCTCCGCCTCACGCAGGGCCTCACGCATAAAGGCTTCTTTTTCTTCTTGTGTGTAATTCATATTTATTTATTTTCTGATTGATAAAAATCACCTAGCTCATAAGTCACAACTTCTCTAACATGTAACTTGTAGCGCGCCACTAAATCACAAATATCATCACCATTGATAAGAGTAATTACACGTGTTCCAAGACGAGACGCTTCCACTGCTCCCTTACTAAAATCAGAAGTAGTGATAAAAATTCCATATTCCGCATTATGTTTGTCCATAGCTCCCCTAAACTTATCAATTTCTGGTGCCTGAATATTTCTCTCCCATCTTTTTGCTTGAATTGCCACTCTATTTGTTCGAAAGTCATCTTTACTAGTGATATATCCAAAACCATCCAAACCACCATCGTTGGTGTAGCTTACCCCAATTTTATTATCAATTTTCACTCCCATTTCCTTAACAAGCGCCCGAGAAAACTCCTCAAATTTCTCAGGGGACATAGCCTTCAAAGCATTCGATAATTGAATGCGCCAGTCCGCCTCTTTATCGTCCTTCATTTCAGAAATAACTTCTTGTACTGCTCCATTCGACTTATTGTTTGCATTTTTTACGCTTTTCCATAGCGGTCTTGCCTCAAATTGTACTTGCTTGCCAAAATCTGCAGATAAGTTTACTTTCCGTCCTAAATCTGTTAATTCAAAATTTGCAAGCCTTGGTTTGTTGACATAACCTAAAAGGATTAGATTTTTTATTGCAAAGTTAAATACGTAGTGACTGGGATGGTATTCATTTCCGCTTCTTCCTGAGATTTTAACTTCATCAAAGAAAGCCTCAGAAATCCCATTATTTGCTAATCTTATAGAATTCATTAGTTCGTTTTTTGTAGCATATCCTCCTAACTCCTTTAAATGCTGAATAATCTCTACAATCATAATTCGTTCTTGTTCACTCCGTGACATTTTATCGAATTCCGTCATTTTACTCCATACCCCTCTTTTCTATTTACTATAACCATTATAAAAAATTTCCAATAAAAAAGCCATTGAAGAATCAACGACTTGAAAATTTTTATTAGACATGAACAAGCTACAGCGTAACTTCTTATCCACAGCTTAAAAAGAGCCGTCAGACTCTTTTTAACCCCACACACTCTCCAGAATATTGGTTTGTTCGCGGCCCGGTCCGACCGAGAAGGTAGAAATGCGAACACCTACTAGTTCTGATACTCGGCGGATATAGTTGCGAGCATTTTCTGGCAGATCTTCTAGGCTCCGAACGCCAGTAATGTCCTCTGACCAGCCCGGTAGTTCTTCATAGATGGGCCGGCAACGTTTGAGCTGCTCGAGGCTAGCTGGATAGTGGTCAATCCGCTCCCCGTCCAAATCATAGGCCACGCAAATCTTTACTGTGTCCAGTCCTGTTAGGACGTCAATCGAATTGAGAGAAAGGTTGGTGATACCGGAAACCCGACGGCTGTGACGCATCACGACCGAGTCAAACCAGCCAACCCTCCGGGGACGACCGGTAGTCGTTCCGTATTCATGGCCAATATCGCGGATTTGATCTCCGACTGCATCAAAGAGTTCGGTCGGGAAAGGTCCATCTCCGACCCGACTAGTGTAGGCCTTGCAGACTCCGACGACCTTATTTATCTTACTTGGACCGACACCTGATCCGATAGTGACCCCTCCAGCCACAGGGTTTGAAGAGGTTACAAAAGGATAGGTTCCCTGGTCAATATCCAGCATGACCCCTTGGGCTCCTTCAAAGAGGACCCTTTTGCCCTGGTCTAGGGCATCATTGAGGATAACAGAAGTATCAGTCACATAGTCCTTAATCCTTTGCCCATAGGTATAGTATTCCTCAAAAATTTCTTCAAAGTCAATGGCCTCGCACTCATACATTTTCTCAAAGAGCCGGTTTTTCTCTGCTAAGTTACGCTCCAAGCGTTCCCGGAAAATCTCCTTGTCCAAAAGATCAGCAATTCGGATCCCCACTCGGGCAGCCTTGTCCATATAGGCTGGGCCGATTCCCTTAATAGTGGTCCCAATCTTATTGGCCCCCTTGGACTCTTCTTGCAGTTGGTCAAGCTTGATGTGATAGGGCAGGATAATATGGGCCCGGTCAGAAATCCGCAGATTTTGCGTGCTAACTCCTTCTGCATGAAGATAATCCAACTCCTTGACCAAGGACTTAGGATTGACCACCATTCCATTTCCGATGATTGAAATCTTCTCTGGAAAGAAAATTCCTGATGGAATCAGGTGCAACTTATAGGTCTTGCCATCAATCACGATGGTATGACCAGCATTATCTCCCCCTTGATAACGGGCAATTACTTCTGCATTGGCTGAGAGAAAGTCGGTAATCTTCCCCTTACCTTCATCTCCCCACTGGGTTCCTACAACAACTACTGATGTCATGATTTTATCTGAGCCTTCCGCTCTTCCTTTCTGTAAATAGCAGTCACAGCTAGGCTGACTTTCAAGTCCCCCCTTCTGCTAAGGCTAAAGAGGCCACAAGAAGGAGGGCTAACTCCAACGACTATTGGGTGGCAGGACTCTCACCTGCGGGCATATCTCACCTTCTATTATAAGAGAATTTTAGCTTTTTTTCAAGGTGCTACCCTGGGCTGGCTAAGAAAATGATTACAAAAAAGCTAAATGAGTTAAAAATATCTGTTTTTCCGCTTAAATGAATTTATTAAAGATGAAAACGTTCGGAAATCCTTGATAAACGTAGCGAAAATTTGTTTTCCGGCCCTTTTTATAATAGACTTATAGTCAAAGACTACAAGAGACTGGGGATTAAGCATGACAACCAACCAACTACTACAAAAACTAGCCAAGACAGCTCCCATTTTAGAAGCTAGTTTTGGGCTAGAGCGCGAGGGCCTACGAGTAAAAAGAGACGGTCAGCTGACCCAAAGCCAGCATCCTCGCAATCTAGGCTCCCGCAACTTTCACCCCTACATTCAGACCGACTTTAGCGAGCAACAACTAGAATTTATCACGCCCGCCACCACTTCCAGCAAGGAAGCCCTGCGAATCCTGGGAGCCATTACCGATGTTAGCCAGCGTAGCCTAGAGCCAGACGAACAAATTTGGCCCTTGTCCATGCCACCAAAACTGGAAGAAAAAGATATCCAAATCGCCCAGCTCGATGATGAATTTGAGCTTAACTACCGCCACTATCTGGCCCAAAAATACGGCAAGAAACTTCAAGCCATCTCGGGTATCCACTATAATTTCGGCCTGGGAGCAGACCTGCTCCAGCAAATCTTTGAGCAGAGCCAGGAGACCGATTTTAGCCAGTTCAAAAACCAGCTTTACCTCAAACTGGCCCGCAACTTCCTTCGCTACCGCTGGCTCTTTACCTACCTCTACGGAGCAGCCCCTCTGGCTGAAGCAGGCTTTTTAACTAGCGATATTTCCCAGCCCGTCCGCTCTTTTCGCAATAGTCAGCTAGGCTATGTCAATGAGAGCGACCTCCACTTCCCCTATACTTCACTAGAGGCCTATATCACTAGCATTGAAAACTATGTCCAGCAGGAAAGGTTGATTGCCGAGAAGGAATGCTATGCCCCTGTCCGCTTTCGGGGACAAAAGAAAAATCGCGACTACCTCAGTCAGGGAGTGACCTACCTCGAATTTCGCTCTTTTGACCTCAATCCCTTTGAGGCTTTGGGCATAAACCAAGAGACTTTGGATAGCGTCCACCTGCTCCTCTTGGCCCTGCTCTGGCTAGATGATTCAGAGGAGACCGTCACAGAAGACTTGACCCAAGCCCAGCAAATCAATAACCAGGTTGCCCTCAGTCACCCCCTCTCTCCCCTACCAGAGCAAGCCCAGGCCCAACCACTTATCACTGCCCTGGACCAGCTGATCCAGCATTTCCAGCTAGATAGCTACTACCAGGACCTAGTCCAGCAAATCAAAAGGGCCCTGCAAGACCCTAGAGAGACCCTGGCTGGCAAACTCCTCCCCCATATCGACAACCAGTCCCTCCAAGCCTTTGGCCAAAAGCAAGCCCAGGTCTATCATGACTATGCCTGGCAAGCCCCCTATGCCCTAAAGGGCTATGAGGGAATGGAGCTTTCCACCCAGATGCTACTCTTTGATGTCATTCAAAAGGGACTTTCCTTTGAAATTCTGGACGAGGAGGACCAGTTCCTCAAACTCTGGCACAAGGACCATATCGAGTATGTCAAAAACGGCAATATGACCTCCAAGGACGATTACGTCATGCCCCTAGCCATGGCCAATAAAACCGTAACCAAGAAAATCTTAGCTGCAGCAGGCTTTCGCGTTCCCCAAGGGGCCGAATTTAGCCAGTTAGGTCCAGCCCTTGCCTACTTCTCTAGAATCAAGGACCAAGCTATCGTTGTCAAGCCCAAGTCTACCAACTTTGGCCTGGGAATTTCAATTTTCCAAGAAGCTGCTAGCTATGAAGCCTATCAAAAAGCCTTGGAATTGGCCTTTTCTGAGGATAGCTCTGTCCTGGTTGAGGAATTTATCCCTGGGACCGAATACCGTTTCTTTATCCTAGATGGAAAGTGTGAAGCAGTCCTACTGCGCCTAGCAGCCAATGTCCAGGGAGACGGTCAAAAGACCATCAGAGAACTGGTTGAGCAAAAAAATGCCAATCCCCTTAGGGGGAGCGACCACCGCTCTCCCTTGGAAAAAATTCAGCTCGGGCCAATCGAGCAACTCATGCTCCAACAGCAGGGCTATCAAGCAGAGGATGTCCTAGAAAAGGGAGTCACTGTTTACCTGCGAGGCAACTCCAATATCTCAACCGGTGGCGACTCGGTCGATGTGACCGAGGATATGCACCCTTCCTATAAGGAACTAGCTGCCCAAATGGCTCAGGCCATGAAGGTTTGGGCCTGCGGGGTTGACCTTATCATTCCCGATAGTAGCCTCGCTGCCAGCAAAGAGGAACCTCACTCCACCTGTATCGAGCTTAACTTCAACCCCTCCATGTACATGCACACCTACTGCGCCCAAGGACCTGGCCAAGCCTTGACTCCAAAAATCCTGGCCAAACTCTTTCCAGAATTAGAAGAATAAGCTAAAACCCACACGACAAACCACCATTTTTAGGACATTTGCAGTGTGGGTTTTTACTTGGCTTGATGAGGCGGACAGCTAAGTGACTAAGACTAGGCCTCTACTCCTAAAGATATAAGCCGACCTAAAGTAGAAAAAGACAGAAAGTTTTAAAAACTTTCTGTCTTTGACTAGGAAATCTTCCTAGGGTAGCCGTTGTTTATCTAAATCAACTTGTTTTTGAGCGAAGCGCTTGGCATTAGCTCGTTTGTCTGCCTCCGAGATAACATGAGGCATGGTATATTTGATATTGCGAGCCAGTTCCGCGTCCATGGTCTGAATTTCATCGGCCATACTATTGAGGAACTGGTCCAAAGAATCCACTGTCGATTCTAAAGTTTGACTAAGTTCCTTGGCCTCTTTTGTGGCCGTTGAAAAGCTCTCTGTCGCGCTGGAGTCAATCAAGTCTGAAGCGTTATCCTTCAGATTTTCTCCTACCGCCTTAAAGGAGGCTTTAACCCCTTTCATTTTCTCGGGGGTAATACGTTTTCTTGACATAAGGTTCTCCCTTTCTTTAGTATTTTTAATTTATTTGGTGAACTTTCTATTTTGTAAGCTCCGGATGAGCTTTAAGCCAGGCTTGGTAGTCCTGATAACTGCGAATCGGAGTGTCTGTAACAATAGGGTCTCCCCCTTTCTCTGAATTTCGTAACACTCCATACACCTCTAAGACTTCCTCTCCCTTGGGCGCAAACCAATAAAGTAACTGATTGGCCCACTCTTCCTCAGATACCCGGTCTGGACGAGGATATAAAACCCAGTCCTCCTTGAGTTTAGTTTCAAGCTCAGGGTAGTCCGCAAAGAGATTAACATTGGTATTGAGGACACTCCCTTTGTAATCAGATGCTTCAACAGTTCCGCCTAAAGTATAGATTCCCTCTCCGACGGCTTTGTTAACGACTTTGTTAAAGGTTGTCCAATTTAGAGGATACCGCAAGGGAGAAAAAGAAACATTTGCTTTATAGGCTTTAAACTTTTCTGGTGCAGCCTCTAACTTCTTGGTCTTTAAATTATAAAAAAAGTTTTTTCTTGTCTTTGTTACCTGTTGACCACTAATTTTCTTGCCTCCTAACCAAGCATATTCTTGATTCTTATAATAGACCATTCGATAATAGGCGGACGGGACATAGTCCGGGGCTTGGTCTCGAAAGAGCTGGTAGAGGTCAACCTTGCTTTCCTGATAATTTTTATCTAAATCATAAAGAACAAGATGATAGTATTCCCCCTTACGTTGGGTATGAGACTGTACTTCTTTTCCACCAACTTCTCTTTCAAATTTTCCCTCAATACTAGCTACATAGCGTCCACCTAGATCTCCATCATGCCCATAACCTTCCGAAGAAACCTTCGGATCATACAATACATACTTGCCTTCCTTATCTAGGGGCTGATAGACCTTTTTGATGTCATCCTTTTTTCGAATATAGTAGGTCACCTTGTTTGAGATTTGATACAAATAGAAACCAACAAGTGTAAGGAGAAGGAGAAGGAGGATAACTGAAATCCGAATGATGAAACTCTTATTTATCTTCATACCTTCCCCCCTAGTTCTTCCCTCTACCAAATAGAAATTTATCAAAGGAGCTACGACTATCATTGGTATAGTGTTCATCTAATCCTGCTGGATAGTTTGGATTACTATCTTTCCCTATCATATCGCCAATTACCTTACTATAGTTGTCATAGCCAATATCGGCTAGACTATCCTTGCTGCTACCGGCGAAAAAGTTATGGATTTTCTTTGTGTAGCCCTCTGGTGCATTCTTCCAATCCTTGTATGCTTTCATTTCATTATCAAATTTTCGTAATTCTTTCTCAGCCTCTTCAAATCTTTTATCTACGTTCGTAGACTGACTATCCATATAAGCCTGACGATAGATATCTCCACGCAGTCCATTGTCCTCCAAATCCTTGGTTCTTAAGTGGGCCCCTAAATCGTAGTTTGGAGTATAGGTCGAACTGTCTACTTTGCCCTCCTTATCAATGGTATAACCACCGGCATCGGTCACATTGGATTGAACTTCTAATTCCTTAGCTTCAATCTTCTTATCCAGCTCATTGGACTCGACAAAGTAATCCAAAATATTTTTTCCAATCCCGACAGTATTACCTGCGAGTTTAGAGTACTTGTCATCCGATAGACCTGCTCCCTCTTTGATTATATCAAGCGTAGCCTGTCCCTGATCATCTGACTGAATAGAAGTCTCTACAATGCCAATTAAAGCATTAAGGGCTGGGTCTTTGATGAAACTTTTTCCGATGTTATAAGCCTTCTCTGCCCACAAATTCTCCTTCTTATTCCTAAAGTCTTCTAGTTCTTTCAAATTACTCGCATTTTTTATATCACTAACATTATTATAATGCTTGGCACTGACATCTGTAGAACTTGCTCCATATCGACTTAGCTGGGTAAAAGAAAGTTCGTTGCCAACTAACTTTAAACTCCCTTTTTTAAGAAGTGCATAAGAGGTAGTATAGGTCTCATCGTGATAACCACCATTCATATTCGGTACTCGTAAAGTAGTTGTCTGAGGCCCGAACTGGCTCGTCGTCATATATTGATAGAGAGTGTTTAACTTCCCATAGCGCTGGATAATGCGATTAAGGGTGCTAAGGGCAAGTTGATTTTCCTTACTAGTTATCTGCTGGTACCAAGCTTTATAAGCCTCTGGACTAGAGCCTGCTCCAGGCATTGGAGGATAGAGCCCCTCCGCCTGGGCAGAGAGCCCTTTGACAATGTCGTCGGTCGCAGCTGATAGTTTGGCCGCATAGATATTCACATAACCTTTGTCATGCTGCCCTACCATATTCATAAAGGCTTCGACATTAGGGAGTTCACCATCCCCGTTCTCTGCATTGACAATCTCTTGATAGACTCTCTGAGCCAAAATGACCATAACAGGCTTATTAACATCATTCACTGGCGTTTGAGCTATTTTCTCAAAGAACTTCTTCTTATCCTCTCCCTCACTGATAATCACACTAATCATCTTGGCATCGGCTTCATTTCTGATAACATCCAAATAATACAGTTTATCCGCAGATAAAACCCCACTTCGGATACTGTTGAGAATGACTTTAGCGGAAACCAAGGTCAACCCTTGGGCAGCTTCGGTTTGGGCTTTCAAAGTTTGTAATTGGGCAATCACATCATTGAGGCCTGACTCAAAACTATCATGGGCGCTTTGAACACTATCGTGGATACGTTGACGAGTATTTGACTCATCCTGCAAGGCAGACTCCGCTGCTGTGACTATGCCATCAAGATTTACATCATCTATTTCTAAAAGTGCTGTAGCTGTATTCAAGGCATCCTGCAAGGACTTCTTCACATCACTAATTTTGGTCGCCTGTTCACCGGTCAATTTAGACTTAACGGTTTCCACCCCACTGGCACTAGTCCAGGCTTTTACATTAAAGCCTGCTCCTTTCAAGCTATCTGAGAGATTGGAAACTAAGGTCGCATAGGAACGGAGTGCCTCAGGTGCTTGGTCTAACACTTGACTTTGGAGTTGATTGAGCTTTTCTAAAAAAGCATTCAGCGCCTCCATTTCTGCTCCGTGAGTCTTAGCCGCAAAGGAGCGCTGTGTTTCATTTCCTGCTGCTTCGACAGAGTCGGCGAAGTTTTTGATAGCCGTACCTGCATCAGAAATTCCAGGTATGTTTTTTATTTTAATCGTATCTCCCATTGCTTAATCCTCCGCATAACGTAAATCTAAACTCAACCATTTAAGCTGGTCATTGTAGCCAGCAATTTGAATTCTAATTTGGTTAATCTTAGTCTGCAACTGCTCCAATACGGTTGTTTTTTGGGTATCAAACTGAGCAGTAGTTGTTGTTAAATTTTCCTTTTCATCTTCTGTTTCTTTTAGATAAGGAGTTCCTGCTAAATGATAAGTTGCCTTGATATTTTCATGGCTTTTCAACACATATTCAATAGATGTATTGGTTCCCGATAGGGTGCTGTGAGCACTTGTCAAAGCCTCAAGCTTTGCATTGGCAGCTGTTAGTTTGGCGTTCACAGCGTTAATTTTGCCCTGAACTTCTGCTTTTTTTACCATCTTCTTCCTTCCTTTATTCCATAATGACTTTTATCTTAGATGCGATATTGTCTTCAATATAGTAGTGGACCTGACTTTCCAGCGGTTGTTCGCGGAGTGGTTTGTTAATCGGTGAGAGAACTGTCTGGTCGCTAAAGCGAACCGCAGATAGACCATACTTGTAGGTCTTGAGAAGCTTGGACATACTATCAATTCGGCGACCCAAGGAGAGGTCACTCATGATGATGGCATGATAACCAGCCCGGCGGCCCTTATCCAAGATAAAGGTCAAGCTACTGATACTATTGGCGTCCAATTCGTCTGCTAGGCTTCCCCAGTCATAGACCAGCAAGGTCAAATCATGTTGGCTCTTGCGCTCAGTCAAGCGTTCTTCCACTCGTTGAGCCAAGGCTTCAATCATATTGGCAACGGCCTCCTCACCACTGACCAATTCCATTCCCTCTTGCTTACTTAAGCTATGCAGCCGAGGGGCCAGGACAACCAATTTATGTTGACTTTTGGCAATTTGTTCCATAAAGCTGGTCATCTGGCTTTCCTTATCGGTCAGATAAAGGAGATTGCCCTTAGCCACTTGCCAAGTCACTGTCTCGACAGTCTCCATATCCAGACCCAATGGCAACTGACCTGCCGCATAGGCTTCCTTGACAGCCGGCATTTGGTAAAAGGCGGACGCCTCCAACTCCTCCGGTACCATTGGAATGGCGCTTGGGCGACTGACCTGCCAAGCTTCCCGCATGGTCTGGGCTTCGGTTCGTAGGTTTTCGACCACCTGGATATCATTGTGTCCAGCAACCGGCAAGGCAAACTGAACCACATCCACTTCATGGCGCTTCATGAGTGCCCGACCCTTGATATCTTCCATGGTCGTCGCAAGTGGGGTGGAGCCCACAATCGAGCGGACCTCACTGCTATCATTTTGCTTGAGGGTCAGCTGGTGCTTGAAGTTGCTGTAGAGGGTCGCTCTTAGGTTGCTTTGGCGACCAGCCGTCATGACTAGATGGACCCCGATAGAAAGTCCCTCACGAGAGACCCGCATAAGCAGGCTCTGAAGGGCCGGCTCAAAGGCTTCATCCCGCATGGCCTCAAAGCTATCCAAGAGAATCACCAAGGTCGGCTCTTCCTTGCCACTGGTCTGGCGGTAAAGCTCCATGGTCCCCACACCGTAGTCCGATAGGAGTTTCTTGCGTTTAGCTAATTCTTGTTCTAAAATCCGCACAAACTTGGCAATCTTTTCTCCCTGGTCCAGAAGCATGAGGTCTGCCACATGCGGCAGGCTTCCCAGTGGGGCCAGTCCATTGGTCCCAAAGTCAAGGAGGTAAAGCACCACCTCTTCAGGCGAGTAGTTGCGGGCCAAGTCCATGGCCACGCTTTGTAGGAAGGTGGTCTTTCCTGTCCCGGGTGCCCCGTAAAGCAGGACATTGCCGTCCTTGGTCAGGTTAATTGACACCGGCTCCTGCTTTTGTTCCTGAGGAATATCCGCCACCCCAAGGAGGATAGAAACGCTTTGCTTCTTCTCCTGCCAAGCCTGCTCAAAGGATAGGGGACGAATTTCTTCCAAGGTCATCCGCTCCGCAAGTGGAGGCAGCCATGGTTGCGGCAATTCCGCAATGCCCAGCGACTTAGTCAAGGCGTCCATCTGATCGACAATAGCCTCTAGCTCGGTCGGCACCTCCCGAATGGTTTCGGCGGCTTCCAAACCACTTAAATCTTCATTTAAAATTTCATATTGACCAATGTCGTTAATCAAGTAAATGGTATGGTCCTCAATCCCCTG
>NZ_PRDG01000005.1 GCF_017883985.1 Streptococcus oricebi
GTCTTGGCTACAAAACAGCTTTAGAGGCACTTTTAGATGAGGTTGAATAAAAGTTGCACTTTTTCTTGCAATTTATCAATTAGAAAGTCCTAGTTTTTCTAACCAGTAAAAAAGTTGGGTTATTGATATAGAAAAGAGAAGCTTGCGGGCTTCTCTTTTTCTGTTGCTTTGGGGAATTAACAAGCTTGCTTCCCTTGCTTGTCGTCTCTTCACTTTTTTCTGCTTTGGGATTTAGAGTATATTTATATCTGTTTTTTAAAAACAAAAAAGTTTGGCCTTGGCCAAACTTGGTAAAGTATTTTTCAATCAATTTAACGGGGGCTGATGCCTAGGAAGATTCGGCCAAAGCGGCTGATGCGGGTGATTTTCCAGGCGGGTGACCAGGTTACCTTGACGGAGACGGATTCAATTCCCTCGATTTCCTTGAGTGATTGAACCACCTCAATTGGTAGGCTTTCAGCACAGTCGCAGGCTGTATCGGTAAAGGTCATGACGACCTGGCAGTGGCCGAGCTCATCTAGATTGATTTCATAAATCAAGCCGAGATTGTAAATGTCTAGCTCAACATCAGGATCACAGATTTTTTCTAACCTTTCGACCAACTGGTCAGACAGGGCAGCGGCGCGGTCATTGATTTTGATATCGTCTCTCATAAGCTTTCCTTTCCCTCCATTTGTTGACTTTATTTTCTCACAATGTGAAACTTTTTTCAAGTTTTTTTGGGCTCTGAAAACGCATTTTTAGGGGGAAAGCTGGGAAATACCGGCTAGCCCTCCTAAAATTCCTCGACTTATGGTAAAATAATACTAAACCAAGAAGCCGAGGATAGAAATATGAAGTTACAAAAACCTAAAGGAACCCAAGATATCCTACCTCAAGACTCTGCTAAATGGCAGTATGTGGAACAGCTGGCGCGTGATACGTTTAAGAAGTACCGCTACCAGGAAATTCGTACACCGATTTTTGAGCATTATGAGGTGATTAGCCGTTCGGTGGGAGATACGACAGATATTGTCAGCAAGGAAATGTACGATTTCTATGATAAGGGAGATCGGCACATTACCCTAAGACCAGAAGGGACAGCCCCAGTAGTGCGCTCCTATGTCGAAAATAAGTTTTTCGCCCCAGAGGTGCAAAAGCCAGTCAAGCTCTACTATATGGGCTCTATGTTTCGCTATGAGCGGCCTCAAGCAGGACGCTTGCGGGAATTTCACCAGCTGGGCGTAGAATGCTTTGGCTCAAGTAATCCAGCAGTGGATGTAGAAGTCATGGCCATGGCCCACCATCTCTTCAAGGAGCTGGGCATTCAAAATGTGACCCTGCACCTCAATAGTTTGGGCAATAGCTCCAGTCGGGCAGCCTATCGTCAGGCCCTGATTGATTATTTGACGCCCCTGCGGGACAGCCTGTCTAAGGACAGCCAACGTCGCCTGGAAGAAAATCCTCTACGGGTCCTAGATAGTAAGGAGCCCGAGGACAAGGTTGCGGTGGAGAATGCGCCGTCTATTTTGGACTATTTGGATGAGGAGAGCCAGGACCACTTTGACCAGGTGAAGGAGCTCCTGGAAAGTCTGGGGATTCCTTATATCATCAATACCAACATGGTCCGTGGGCTGGACTACTATAACCATACGATTTTTGAGTTTATCACAGATGTGGCGGGCAATGATTTAACCATTTGTGCGGGTGGTCGCTACGATAGCCTAGTTGAATATTTTGGTGGTCCTGATACTCCTAGCTTTGGTTTTGGGCTGGGTCTTGAACGCCTACTTCTAATCCTTGAAAAACAAGGAATCAGCCTGCCTCTTACAGAGGAACTGGATGTTTATCTAGCTGTTCTGGGTTCAGAGGCCAATGGCCGAGCTTTGGAGCTCATCCAAGCCCTACGTCATCAAGGTTTCACTGCCGAGCGAGACTATCTTAATCGTAAGATTAAGGCCCAATTTAAGGCCGCTGATAGCTTTAAGGCTAGGACCATTATTACCCTGGGGGAAAGTGAAATAAAGGCCGGACAAGTTCAGGTCAAAAACAACCAGAATCGCCAAGAAATCACAGTCAGTCTAGAGGAGATTGAAAAAGATTTTGCCCAAGTATTAAAAAATTTAGAAGCTTAAGTTTCTTTTAAGCTAAGGAGATTATACTAATAGTATCAGATGAGATATCTGATACTCCTAAATAACTTTTCTTTTTCATAATAATCTCCCTATAAAAGTCACCAAATCGGGTGGCTTTTTTTATGCTTGACAGGGGCCCACTTTCCTTTTATAATGAACTTGATTTAGAAAGAGGGATTCATGAAAAAAAATATTCTTTTGGCTGTCATCCAGGCCTTGCTTGTGTTTATCATTATCGGCAGTCTAACCTACTTTATCAAGGGGCATTTCTTTTATAAATACCTGTCACTGATTTTTGGTCTACTAGCCGGTGCTCTACGTTTCTTTACGGCTTCCCTGCTAGATAGCTTTCTGCCCAAAAATAAAAAATTTTAAACGGCCAAGATTTTTCTTGCGCCGTTTTTTTGTAATGAGAGAGGTGGTATAATGGAACATTTAGGACCAGTATTTAAAAAATTAAGAGAAGCACGACATATCTCGCTGGCAGAAGCGGTTGGTGACGAGTTTTCTCCGTCCATGCTTTCTAGATTTGAAAATGAGCAAAGTGAGCTTTCTGCCCAAAAACTGTTTGTTGCTTTGGAAAATACCCATACGGAAGTCAGTGAATATCTCTATCTCGTCAGAGGAGCTGAGCAGAGTAAGGCCGAAAAGTTGCAGGAAAAAATCCACGATTTAGAAGTAAAACAAGATTATGAAGGCTTGCAGAAATTATACTCTTTAGAATTAGCAGAATTCCATAAGCAGCACAAGAGTTTTCAGATGGTCAATGCCTTAACGATTAAAGCGCATTTGAAAGCTATCAGAGAAGAGACGAAGTTGACCGTAGAAGAGGAAGAATTTCTTTATAATTATCTCTTTGACACGGAAATATGGGGGAGGTATGAACTGACGCTCTTTTCCGTTTGCTCCACGCCTTTATCACCCGAACTTTTCACTAGATATACACGGGAAATGTTGCATAAAACGGATTTTCTCAATCTTTTGAGTCAAAATAAAACAATAGTCAAAACAATGCTCCTCAATGGTTTCTTGCTCTGTATAGAGGAAAGGGATTTTGTCAATGCCGCTTATTTGGATAAGCAAATTCAAGACAATTTTTATCAAGAAAATGAGACCTATCATCGGATTATCTACATGTGGGCCAAAGGTTTTCTGGCTTATAAGCAGGACCAAAAAGAAAAAGGTTTAAAACAAATGGAAAAAGCTGTTTCCATTTTGGAAGCCTTGGATTGCAAACAAGCTGTAAGTTATTATAGAGATAATATGAATCATTTGATAAAGGAGGACTCTTATTGAGACATCAATAAGAGTTTTTTGAATATATTCAACAAAATCTTGCTAGGAAGAAATGTCCTTTATAATATTTTTAATAAATATAAGGAGGCAAACATGAAACTAGCATTTAGAAATAGATTATATGGTTTTCTAACCCTATCGCGTTTACTAAATTCTATGGGCTCATCGCTCTACAATATTATCTTTGTTATTTACGCTGCCAATATGTTCCAGTCAAAATTACTGATTGGCATTGCTAATATCACCATGGTAGTTCCGACCGTATTTACAGTCTGGGTCGGCATGCGAGCGGACAAAAGCAAGCAGAAGAGCAAGTGGCTGATTGCCACAGGATTTATCCAAGCCTTGCTGTTTGCTGCTATGGCGTTCTTTATCAACCAAGCAAGTTTGCTGGTATTTTCTACGGTTTGTTTACTAAATATTATTAGCGATGTCTTGTCGGATTTTGCTAATGGACTTCGCCTACCAATTATTCAAAAAAATATTGCCCAGGCAGATTTGATGGAGGCCTACTCTTTTAGCCAATTTCTAACCTATATCTGTAACTTAGCTGGCCAAGCCCTCGGAGTCTGGTTACTCACCATTTCGGCCAATAATTTCGCTATGGTGGCTCTGATCAATGCCTTATCTTTCCTGCTCTCTTCGCTTGTCTTGCTCTTTATTAAAAAAGACCTGACTTATGAGAAGGTTGTTCATGAGAAGGAGGAAAAGCAAACCTTGCGAGCACGATTTAGTCTCATGTTTGACAATATCAGGAACATTTTTCACCAGTCAGGGACGCCCAATTTTATTCAGCTTCTACTTGCTATTCTCTTTTTGAATGCACTTGGTGGCTCTATTGCAGCGGTCTATAATATTTTCTTAATCGACCAAGCCTTGCTTGGATTGACTTATAGTCAGTCTCTGCTTTTAGTTGAGGTCATTTTGGTAGGCGGTATTTTACTGGGCAGTTTGACTCCGCATGATTATTTTTCTAAAAAATCTTTGAGCAGTCTGGTAAGGATGAACGCCCTGATTTTTAGCCTAGTTGGCCTCTTTAATCTTTTATCTTTTCCTCCTCTACTAGGTATTTTTATCCTTGCTTTTGCTAGCTATTTGACGGGCAAGGTCAATCCCAAAATCAATTCGATGCTCTTGGCTAATCTTCCTTCCCATGTGTTGGCACAGACTAGCAATTTTCTCTCCCTACTGTTCACCCTGTCTCTTCCTGTCGGGACAGCCTTTTTCAGCTTAGTTGCTAGCTGGAATATGTCGGTCACTTGGCTTATCTTTTTCTTACTTGCCACACTAAGCCTACTCTTAACAAGCCAGTCCAAGGACTAGCTTTCCCCTTCTGACAGATCCTTTTATTGGCTGGAATATTTAGTCAAATTTTCCCTCGGCTGGGCATTCTTTTGGGCTCTTTTATGGTAAAATAGTAGAAGAATTAAAAGTTTGGAGAAAAGAGATGAAACGTTCTATCTATGCTGGGCGTGTTCGGAGTGAACATGTCGGTCAAGAACTGACCTTGAAGGGCTGGATTGCCCGTAGGCGGGACTTGGGTGGTCTGATTTTCCTAGATTTACGGGATCGAGAAGGGATTATGCAGTTGGTCATCAATCCTGAAGTAGTCAGTTCTGAGTTGATGCAGGAAGCAGAAAGTCTAAGGACAGAGTATGTGGTAGAGGTGACTGGTCGAGTTGAGGCGCGTGAGCAAGCCAATCCCAAGCTAGCGACTGGTCAGGTGGAACTTCAAGTTAGGGAGCTGGTCATTTTAAACAAGGCCAAGACAACGCCTTTTGAGATTAAGGATGGGATTGAAATCAATGATGATACGCGTCTGCGCTATCGCTATCTAGATTTGCGGCGGCCAGAGATGCTAGAAAATCTGAGGTTGAGAGCCAAGGTGACCCACAGCATTCGTAACTATTTGGACGACTTGGAATTTCTGGATGTGGAAACGCCATTTTTGAGCAAGTCAACGCCTGAAGGGGCGCGTGACTACTTAGTTCCTAGTCGGATTAGTCAGGGTCATTTCTATGCCCTGCCTCAGAGTCCCCAGATTACCAAGCAGCTTTTGATGAATGCTGGTTTTGACCGCTACTATCAAATCGTTAAGTGCTTCCGCGATGAGGACTTGCGGGGGGATCGCCAGCCTGAATTTACCCAGGTGGATCTAGAGACTTCCTTTCTCGATGAGGAGGAAATTCAGACGATTACCGAAGGGCTATTAGCCAAGGTTATGAAAGAAGTCAAGGGACTAGATTTGAGCCTGCCCTTGCCTAGGATGTCCTATGACCAGGCCATGAATGTCTATGGTTCAGACAAGCCAGATACCCGCTTTGAGATGCTGCTCCAGGACTTGACAGACCTTGTCAAGGGCAGTGACTTCAAAGTATTCGCTCAAGCACCTGCGGTAAAAGCGATTGTGGTCAAAAATGCGGCAGATAAGTACTCCCGCAAGGATATTGATAAGTTGACAGAGCAAGCCAAGCAACATGGAGCCAAAGGTCTGGCCTGGCTTAAGTTTAATGAGGGGCAGTTGGCTGGACCTGTTGCCAAGTTCTTGACAGACCTGTCAAGTAAGTTGACAGAAGCTTTACAGCTAGAAAATAATGATTTAGTCCTCTTTGTGGCAGATAGCTTAGAGGTGGCAAACAATACTTTGGGAGCCCTAAGAAATCGTTTGGCCAAGGACTTGGATCTAATTGATAAGAATCAATTTAACTTCCTCTGGGTGGTGGACTGGCCGATGTTTGAATGGTCAGATGAGGAAGGTCGCTATATGAGTGCCCACCACCCCTTCACACTACCCCAAAAGAACTCAAGTCACGAGCTAGAGGGAGATTTGAGCAAGGTAAGGGCCTGTGCTTATGATATTGTTCTCAATGGCTATGAGCTGGGTGGTGGTAGTTTACGGATCAATGAGCGAAAGCTCCAGGAGCGAATGTTTGCGGCCCTTGGTTTTAGTCAAGCAGAGGCCGAGCAAGAGTTTGGTTTCCTGCTAGAGGCTATGGATTATGGTTTTCCACCCCATGGTGGCCTGGCCCTGGGCTTGGACCGTTTAGTGATGCTTCTGGCAGGCCAAGACAATATCCGAGAAGTCATTGCCTTTCCTAAGAATAACAAGGCCAGTGATCCCATGACCCAGGCTCCGAGCCCAGTGGCCGATAAACAGTTGGCCGAGCTCAGTCTACAAGTGGAAGAATATGAAAAAGACTAGATTATATCGACGATTCCGTTATTTTTTACACAAGTTTGCCCGCAATTTTAAATTGCTGGCGGTAGTTAAGAGCATTTCCAGGGAGAAGTATGATGAGAAGATTTCTGCCTCTATTGTCTATGGTTTCTTATCGGCAGTGGCAGTCAATTTCTTCTTCCAACCTGGTCATGTCTACTCGAGTGGGGCGACGGGTCTGGCCCAGATTTTGACGGCGCTAAGTCGCAGTATTATCGGTCTGGCCCTTCCGGTCTCAGTGACCTTTTACCTAATCAATGTACCCCTGATGATTTTGGCCTGGTATCAGATTGGCCATAAATTCACCATTTTCACCTTTATTACTGTCTCGATGAGCTCGCTCTTTATCCAGCTCTTGCCAGAGGTGACCCTGACCAAGGACCCGATTATCAATGCTCTCTTTGGTGGGGTCGTGATGGGAATGGGGATTGGCTATGCCCTGAAGAATAATATTTCCAGTGGTGGGACCGACATTGTCAGCCTGACCATTCGGAAAAAAACAGGCCGCAATGTGGGTAATATCTCCCTCTTAGTCAATGGGACGATTATGGTTATTGCTGGCCTGACCTTTGGTTGGACCTATGCCCTTTACTCGATGATTACTATCTTTGTCTCCAGTCGGGTGACCGATGCGGTCTTTACCAAGCAAAAGCGGATGCAGGCCATGATTATCACCAGTAAGCCCGATCAGGTTATCGACAAGATTCACCATAAGCTCCACCGGGGGGCAACCATGATTTCCAGTGTTGAGGGGACCTATAATCATGAAAGGAAAACGATTTTGATTACGGTCATCACTCGAGCGGAGTTTAATGATTTTAAATTCATCATGAAAAAAACAGATCCCCAGGCCTTTGTTTCGGTGGCTGAGGATGTGCATATTATCGGGCGCTTTGTCGAAGAGGACAGGTGATTCGCTTATCTCAAACAAGAACTCCGTCAAACCTTAGGGTCTGGCGGAGTTTTATCTTTATTTAGGAAGATGCTTTTGCCCAACTAAAATGCAGACGAGAAGCGGATGTCTAGCTAACTAGGTTTCTGGGGGCTAGTCTAGTCAGCCTTGAGGAGGATAAACTGTTGGGGCGGAACCTTATAGCTTGCAGCAGGTCTTTCCAAGGGTTGCTTGAGGCTGATGGCTGGGTAGCTGATGTAGAGGGCTTCGGCCTCCTCATTCTGATAAACCTGCTCTTGGTCGCCAAAATTGATTAGAATCCGAATCTTTTCAGTGCCCTGCTTAATTTGATAGTCGAGGACCTGATCATTTAGCCAGGTCAACTGGCAACTTTCAAGAATAGCCGAGCGACTTTCAAGGCTCAAGAGCGGATGGGCCTTTCTAAAGGCAATTAGTTGGCGGAAGAAGTCGATGTCTTTTTTATGCTCCAGGCTAGCCTGCCAGTCTAGTTGATTGATGGTATCGGGCAGGTTGTAACTATTGTCAATCAGATTTTTACTGCGGAAGAACTCCTGGCCACTGTGGATAAAGGGAACTCCCTGGGCCAGCAAGACCAAATGGAGGGCCAGGCGGGAGCCTGCCAAGCGCTGGCTGGGACTAATCTGGGGATTTTCCAGTTTCAGATAGTCAAAGACGGTTGCATTGTCATGGCATTCTGTATAATTGATGGCCTGCTGGGGCTCCAGGAAATGGCTGGCTCCTTTCAGGCCTAGATTGGCAGTCAAGACATTTTCTAAGAGTTGGAAATTATTGTCAGCCTGGATAGCCCGACCGCCTGCAATGGTTTCCTTGATACTATTGCGGAAATGATCGCTAAAGAAGCCATAGGCTGCTAGCTGATTGGCGTTGAATTGGTGGGCCAGCTCTTCTCTGGCTAGGCCTGTCGCCATATCCCAGCCCTCTCCATAGAGGTAGACATTGGGATAGAGGGCCTTTAGCTCGCTAGCCACTTCCAGCATGGTCTCCTTATCGAGAATGCCCATCAAATCAAAGCGAAAACCATCAAAGCCATAGAGGGTCAGCCACTGCTTGAGGGAATGCTTGATGTAGCGGCGGACCATGCGGCGTTCGCTAGCTACATCGTTGCCGCAGAAGGTCCCATTGGTCTTTTCCCCATTCTCCTGATAGCGATAGAAGTAGCCGGGGAGAATCTTTTCAAAGGCAAAAGAGTCCGCTTCGTAGACATGGTTATAGACGACATCCATAATCAGGCTGAGGTCGGCCTGGTGGTAGCGGGCCACCATTTCCTGCAATTCTAAAATGCGGCAGTAGGGGTCGTGGGGATTGCTGGCAAAGCTTCCGTCTGGGATATTGTACTGGACAGGGTCATATCCCCAATTATAGACCTCTTGGGGTTTGACTTCATCTACGCTGCCAAAGTCATAGAGGGGCATGATTTGGACGTGGCTAATGCCTAGGCTTTTCAGGTAGGCAAAGCCCAGTTTTTCGCCCTGGACTTGGGGAGACTCAGTCATGGCCAGAAACTTGCCTGGGTGTTGAAAGCCGGCCTCTTTTTGCATGGAAAAGTCCCGAATGCTTAGTTCATAGATAAAGGCCTTGCTTGGTGAGAGCTGACTTTGGGCCCGCCCGATTTGGTCAGGACTAAGGAGCTTTCTAGGGTCAATCACAAAGCTGGCGCCGGAATTAGCTGTTGAGGCGAGGGCGTAGGGGTCGTGGACCTCCTGCCAATCTCCGTTGACCTTGTGGAGGTAGGTGTAACGGTAGCCCTCCAAATCGCCAGCCACTTCCAGAGACCAGACTCCTCTTTGGGGTCCTTGCAGAGGGTAGACCATTTCTTTTTGGTCGGGGGCTTGGAGGCGCAAGAGGACCTGCTCGGAAATGGGAGCCCAGAGTTTAAAACGGGTGGCCTCAGGCTTGTATTGGTTGCCTAAATCATCGCCTGCATAGTCAAAATAAGCGTCAAAACTGGGCTGACGCACCAATTTTCCAAATAAGAGCCGGCACCTATTGCGGTCCTGGTCCAAGACCTGGTAAGACTGGGTCCAGTCAAACTTTTGCGGACAGGTCAAGGAATAGACGAGCTGCTGGTCCTTTTTTTCTATTTTTTTGATGGTCAGAGGCAGACTGACTTCTTGATTTTCTAAGACAAAATCAAGGTCTGAATCGGCCTCTTTCTGGTCTAGATAGAGATGAATAAGATTTTCATCATCGAGATAGGCTTGAAATCTGCGTAAAGCCATGGCAATCCTTTCTATTATCGCTCAATCAGGCGATGGGGAATAAGTTGTCGGTAGCAAATCTGGCGGTTTTCCTTGTAGTCATTGATGATTTGTAAAATGGTGGTAAAGGAGGTGCGCCCCAACTCCAGACTATTGATATCGACATAGGCTGCTAGTTTGAGCTTGGGGTTAATCGAGTCAAAGGACAGGGTCGGGATGGCTAGTTGCTTTTCTGCCAGATAGTCGCAGACTCCTTCGGCCAGTAGGCTATCTGTGGTGATGACTGCATCAATCTGGGGATTGTGCTTAAGGAGGCGCTTGATAAATTGGTAGCCCTTCTCTTCCAAAAATTCGCTGGCAAAGGCGGTATTTTGTGGGTCGTGGCTGAGTTGGTAGTCGCTCAGGGCCTTTTGGTAGCCCTTGTAGCGATCCTGGGTCACGTAAAGTTTCTTGCTTCCGCCGATAAAGGCGATGTGTTGGCAACCTTGTTTGATAAAATATTGGGTGGCATCAAAACCAGCCTGAATATTATCGTTATCCACTAAGGGAGTGAAGGGAGAGAGGGACTTGCCCAGGATTAAAAAGGGGAATTGTTCCTCTGTGACTAGCTGGATTAGGGGATCATTTTCTTGGGAATAAAGAAAGATGAGACCGTCTACTCTCTTACCCAAGACCATCTGAGAAATGGCTTCCAGCCGTTCTTTTTGGTCTTTGCCAGTTGCGATTTGAATAGCGTAGTGGTGTTCGGCAGCAATCTGGGCAATGCCACGAAAGACCGAAGGAAAGAAGGGGTTTTGATAGAAGGCATCGGAGTCATCGGGTAATACCAGGCCGATAACTTGGCTATAACTGCTGACCAGGCTACGGGCATTGAGATTGGGATGGTAGTTGAGCTCCTTCATGGCCTTGCGGACCCTCTTTTTGGTCTCCTCACTAATAGTCTTTTTATTTTGAATAACCCGAGTGACGGTAGAGGGAGAAACCTTGGCTAATTTGGCAACATCTTTAATAGTAACACGCATGCTAACCTCCTAGTTATCTGAATCCTGAAAATGGGTCTGATAAAAGACTAGGACCAGATACAGGACAAAGAGAATATTTTGAATGGTAATCATAGTGGGCAGGGCCTGACCAAAGAGTCCGCAGATGAGACTGATGATGCTTGCAAGGCCTAGGCAGTTGAGGGTGAAGTTGTAGCACTCCTTGATTGTCCTAAAGGCAAAGAGTCGAGATTTCTTGGTCAGATAGAGAAAGAAGCTGGCTCCGACCGTTAAGATAAGGAAGTTGAGGGTAAAGAGACCGGCAGAAATCAGAAGGATAAAGAGGTTGATAATAATCCGGTTTTCCTGAAACCAAGCCTGGGAAATGGCTTTGCTAAGACTGGCCTTATCCTTTAAATCAGCCTGCTTAATCTGACGGTAGTAAATCCTGGCCAGCTCTTTTTTTTGCTTGCTGATCAGGAGTTGGTTTGGTCCAAAAGTCAGGGTCAAGTCCTGACCTAGACTTTGAGAATCCTGGCCCAGAAGGACTTGTCCTGCCTGATTTTTGTGGATAGGATTTTGGCCGTTATAACTGAGCTGCCCTTCTTTTATTTGAATATTCTCCCTTATATCCTGCATGACCTGCCCATCTAAGGGCTCATAAACCTTATCGATAAAGGTTTCCAAGGGATAGCTGGTCCTGCTTGCGTTTTGCAGGGCTACTGGAATCAAGGAGAGGGAAATCAAGAACAGACTGGTAAAGATGATTTGAAACCAGGTCAGGACTTTCCGGTTTTTAAAGCTGGCCTTGAAAGGGAAAATGCTGGAGAAATAAGAAAAAGGATAGGGTAACATAGGTCTCTCTTTTCTATTTTGTAAACGTTTGCTTCTATTATACCTTATTTTTGAAAATTGTGCATACGTTTGCATGCCTAAATGGACTAGAAAATTAGTCTTTTATAACCTCCCATTTCAACCTGCCTTGCCCGCTTTTTTGCACACTTTATGGGGCTGGCTATCAGTTTGTTGTTTTTTTGCTCTGGTCTAGCCTTGCTAGCTTAAAGGTACCCGAAATCTGGCTTGCTTTCCTCTTTTAGCCTAGTTAGAGGGTAGCAAAAAGCGGGACCAGCTAGTCTTGTGAGAAAGACCTGCTAGCTCCGCTCTTTCAGATTTTATCCCTTGTCTCCACCACTGGTTAGACCAGATACAAAGTTCTTTTGCAGGAAGAAGAAAAGGATACAGATGGGGAGGGCAGTTAGGACCGCCCCTGCTGCAAAGTAGGCAATTTGTAGGTTTTTCAAGTCACTTACAAAGGTTCTAAGACCGACAGCAACGGTATAAACCTCTTTTTCCCTGAGCAGGAAACTAGAGAGGATATAGTCTCCGAAAGGTCCCATAAAGGCCCAGAGGGCTTGAACGGCCACCATGGGTCTTACTAAAGGAAGGACAATCTGCCAGAAACGTCTGAAGTGTCCCGCCCCGTCAAGCTTGGCCGACTCATCAAGTGACATGGGTACGGTATCAAAGTAACCCTTCATGAGCCAAGCATTCATTGGGATTCCTCCACCGACATATAGGAGGATGAGGAACCAATTTTGGTTGAGAGCGTTGAGCATGAGGGCCATAACGAAGAAGGCAGTAAGGGCAGCGATAGTCGGTACCATTTGAATAATAAGGAAGAAGACCAGACTTTGCTTACGAGCCAGGAAGTTATAGCGACTGTAGGCATAACCAGCCAGAACAACGATGCTGGTTTGGATAATCATGGTCAAGAAGGCCACAATCAAGGTGTTGACATACCAAGTCCCGTAGAGGGTTTCGGTAAAAAGTTTGACAAAGTTGTCCAGACTAAAGTTGACATTCATATCCAGCTTGAAGGCGACCACATTTCCCGATTTGAAGGCGGATAGGATGGTAATCATCAAGGGATAGAGGATGATGATAGATAGGACAACTAGATAGAGGTAGGTCAAAAAATGATTGAGTCGACGTTTGGTTTTTATAGAATGATTCATCTTAGACGTCCTCCATATCAAATGCGTGTAGTTTCTTAAAGGCAATCATCGAAATACCGATAACAATAATGGAAATAATCAGGGTGACAGCCGCTGCCATTGAATATTGAGGAGCCGTTCCTGTGGTTAGACGATAAATCCAGGAAATCAGGATATCGGTCGAGCCAGCTCCACCCCCAACAGTCCCCGGACCACCGCCATTAAAGAGGTAGATGATGGAGAAGTTGTTGAAGTTAAAGGTGTATTGGCTGATTAGGGTTGGGGCCGCCACTGCCAAAATCATCGGCAGGGTAATATTGCGGAACTTTTGCCAACTATTGGCTCCGTCGATATAGGCTGCCTCATAGAGATCATTAGGAATAGACTGGAGAATCCCCAGGGTCAAGACATAGATATAAGGGAAGCCCAGCCAGCCCTGAATCATAATCAGAGCAATCTTGGTCCAGGTTGGGTCTGTCTTCCAAGGGATGAGATGCCCATTGAGGAAGGGCAAGACCTTGCCCAAGAGAGGGAGGACCTGGGTGTTGATGGCTCCGACAGAGTCATTGAACATATTACTAAAGGTAAGGATAGTAATGAAGGCAGGCACTGCCCAAGGGAGCAGGAAGATAACACCAAAGATTCTTTTTCCCTTGATAAAGGGTTGGTTGGAAATGATGGCTGTAAAGATTCCAATTACGATTTGGAGGGTAGAAGCCGCCAGGGCCCAGATGATGGTCCAAGACAGAACCGAACCAAAGGCTGAGCGGAAGGTGCTCAATTTCCAAATGTTACTAAAGTTAGTCAGACCGACCCAGTCCAGCAACTTGCTTGGAGGTAGGTGCTGGAAGTCATAGTTGGTAAAGGCGATTAAGAGGGTGACCAAAACCGGGAAGATGATGGCAAAGGTCATAGCAATGTAAGAAGGAATAATGAGCAAGTAAGGGAAACCATTGGCATAGACCTCCTTGGTCATATCCTTGAAAGAAGTCGCGACAGGTAAATGATTGTTCCAGCGCTTGGCTGTACTGTAGGCGTCCTTGAGGTTGAGGGCATAGAAGATGAGATAAACAAAGACGATAATGAGATGAAAGGCGCCCTGAATCAGCATAAAGAGCGAATTATCTCGACCGCGTACCTCCCCTAGACTAATCAAATTGCTCAACTCACCGAGGGCGACTAGGAAAAAATAGGCCAGAAAGGCAATGGTGACAGCCAGAAAAATAAATCCCTTGGCTTTTTGTTTATTATAGATTTGACCAAGTCCCGGGACCAGGGAGAGCAGCAATGCTTTACTTGGATTTTGTTCTTTCGTCATTAGAGTCTCCTTTGAAATTCTTGATAGCAAGCGTCTCTCTGATACCCCTTCAATCAAGATTAGCCTTGGGGCAGGATTGAAAGGTGGCCTCTTAGCCTAGCCTGTGGGTCTCCTTCATTTTACTTTTCCTTGACTAGTATCAGAAAATAGAACTCGACTGGAGCTGCCAATCGAGTTCTATCGCCTCAATTTCTTTTATTTGTTACCAAATTTTTGGTCAATGGTCTCCTTGATCAATTTAACAGCTTCATCAGCAGCAGTTTTAGCGTCTTTCTTGCTACTTACAGCATCAAAGAGCATGTTCTTAGCTGGGTCCCAAACAGCACTCATTTCAGAGATGTTTGGCATTGGTTGAGCTGACTTGAATTGTTTGATAACAGCTGACGTTAACTCATCGTTCTTGCCTTCGGCATAAGCACGAGCTTCTGTGTTAGCAGGAACTTCATTGGTTGCATCGTAGAATTCTTTTTGTTGGTCGGTTGTGGTGAGGAAGTCGATGAATTTTTGGGCAGCATCTGGGTTTTTAGAACCAGCTGGGATGACCCAAGCCTTACCACCACCAAAGGCTTGATATTCTTTGCCATCTGCCAGAGTTGGAATGGTTGCAACTCCGTAGTTAACCTTGGCATCTTTGAGGGCAGACGCCTTCCAAGGACCATCAATCATAGCAGCAGTCTTACCTGAGGTAAATTGGGTTTGAATCAGGTTAGAAGCGCCTTCTGTATCTTGTAAACCTTTTGGCCATTTTTCATACCAAGATTTAGCGTATTCGATTCCCTTGATGGAGCCTTCGTTAGCCAGTCCGATGTCTTTTGGATCTTTACCGTCTTTACCAAAGACATAGCCACCGTTACCAGCTAGCAGTCCATAAGCATAGTAGAAGTTGGTCCAGTCAGCCAAAAAGGCAGTTGTTTTTCCAGCTTCGCCGTCAAAGTTGTACTTGCTATCTTTGGCCAATTCTTCTACTTCTGCAAAAGTAGTTGGAGCCTTGGAGATTAGGTCCTTGTTATAGTACATAACCAGGGTTTCAATAACAGCAGGGGCACCGTAAACCTTGTCGCTTGTAGTTACCAAGGCCTTGGTTGTGTCGTCTGTCTTACTATCTTTATTCAAGGTTACTTCTGATAATTGTCCATCTGTTCCCAGGCTACCTACGCGGTCGTACGGTGCCATCATGACATCTGGCGCCTTACCGGATTGGTTATCAAGAGAAAGGTTGTCCAAACCAGTCAACTGGTCACCAGTCTTAATCGTTACCTTAGAGCCGCTTTCTTTTTCAAACTTTTCAGCAGCTTTGGTCATGTAGGCCTTGTATTGCTCTTCGACATAAACAGTGACATTCTTGTCTGAAGCAGCGTCTTTTGATGACTTGTTATTACAAGCAGCTAAAAGCAAACCAGCTAGGGCAACAGTTCCTAATACCGCAGCACTTTTCAAGGCTTTGTTTTTCATAAGATTATTCCTCCTAAGAATAAAAAAAAGTAAAGATAAATTAAGTAGTTTACGCAAACGTTTTCTTAAACTACTCAAAGTATATCACAAATAGAAAACGCTTGCAAGAGTTTTGTAAAAATTTTTTTAGTCACTTTGACCGATAAAGTCCACTTTGCTTATTTTATAGTAGAAAAGGACAAGGGAGGAGCCTTTTCTGTTGGAAAAGCAAAAAAAATCAAAAAATGGTTGCATTTGAAAGAAAAAACAGCTATAATCAAATCAAAGCAAACGTTTTCACTGCGAGTGGACTTAAACTGGAGTAAAATAATTGAGGTGATGTGAGTGAAAGAACGTCAAAGTGGTGTATTGATGCACATTTCTTCCCTACCAAATAAGTATGGGATTGGCTCTTTTGGGAAAAGTGCCTATGAATTTGTGGATTTTTTAGTTAGGACCAAGCAACGCTACTGGCAAATCCTACCCCTAGGAACGACTAGTTACGGGGATTCCCCCTACCAATCTTTCTCAGCCTTTGCAGGGAATACAAACTTTATTGACTTTGACCTCCTGCTAGAAGAAGGTTTATTAAAGGAAGAGGACTTAGAGGGGCTAGACTTTGGCCAAGATGAGACCAGAGTAGACTATGCCAAGATTTTCAAGGCCCGCAGACCAGTTTTGGAAGCCGCCGTTGGGCGCTTTTTGGAGCGGGGAGATTTGGCAGACTATGAGCTCTTCCTAGCAGAAAATGCAGCCTGGCTAGAGCTCTTTGTCGACTATATGGCCATCAAGGAACATTTCGACCTCAAGGCCTGGACTGAATGGCCCGATCAGGCTGTTCGTTTACGGCAACCAGAAGCCCTGGAGCACTACCGCCAAAAATTGGCCAATCAGATGGATTTTCACCGAGTAAGCCAGTATTTCTTCTTTAAGCAGTGGTTAAGCCTCAAGGCCTATGCTAATCAAGAGCAGATTGAAATTGTTGGCGACATGCCAATCTATGTTGCAGCCGATAGCTGTGATGTTTGGGCCCAACCTCATTTCTTCAAGACCGACCAAGAGGGGCGTCCCTCATCAGTGGCCGGTGTTCCACCAGATGAATTTTCAGTGGATGGCCAACTCTGGGGCAACCCAATCTATGACTGGCAGGCCATGGACGAGGATGGTTACCAATGGTGGGTCGACCGTCTTAGAGAAAGTTTTAAAATCTATGATGTCGTGCGGATTGACCACTTCCGTGGTTTTGAGTCCTACTGGGAAATTCCAGCAGACGCCGAGACAGCAGCGACAGGTAAATGGGTCAAGGGACCAGACTATGCCCTCTTTAAGGCCGTCAAGGACCAGTTGGGCGATTTAAATATCATTGCCGAAGACCTGGGCTTTATGACCGATGAAGTGATTGAGCTACGTGAAAAGACGGGCTTCCCAGGTATGAAGGTCTGCCAATTTGCCTTTAATCCAGATGATGAAAGCATTGATAGTCCCCACCTGGCTAGCAACAACTCGGTCATGTACACCGGGACCCATGACAATAATACCGTCCTAGGCTGGTACAATCAGGAAATCAAGGACGAGGACAGGACCTACATGGCCCGCTACACCAACCGCAAGGAATATGAAACAGTTCCCCATGCTATGTTGCGGACCATCTTTGCCTCGGTCAGCTTTATGGCCATTGCGACCATGCAGGATTTGCTAGAACTAGATGGCTGGGCTCGAATGAACCTCCCTTCAACTATTGGAGGCAACTGGCAGTGGCGGATGACTGCTGACCAACTAAGTCCAAAAGTAGAGGCGAGTTTATTAGATTTGACAAGGATTTATCGACGCGAAAATAGTCGCTTGAAAAAGAAAGGATAACTATGGCAACCCTATCGTTAAAGGAAATTTATAAGAGATATGATAACGGTTTTGAGGCCGTACAAGATTTTAATTTGGAAGTGGCAGACAAGGAGTTTATTGCCCTGGTCGGCCCGTCTGGTTGTGGAAAGTCAACCACCCTGCGCATGATTGCGGGTCTAGAGGATATTACTGAAGGCGAATTTTATATCGGTCAGACCTTGGTTAACGATGTTGAACCCAAGGACCGAGACATCGCTATGGTCTTTCAGTCTTATGCCCTCTATCCTCACATGTCTGTCTATGACAATATGGCCTTCTCCCTCAAGCTCAATAAGGTCTCTAAGGAAGAGATTGACAAGAAGGTCAAGGAGGCCGCGGAAGTCTTAGGCCTGTCCAACCTCTTGGACAGAAAACCCAAGGCCTTATCCGGAGGACAAAGACAGCGGGTGGCCCTGGGTCGGGCTATCGTCCGCTCTCCTAAGGTCTTTCTCATGGATGAGCCCCTGTCTAATCTGGACGCTAAATTGCGGGGCAATATGCGGGCGGAGATTATCCGTATTCATAAGCAGCTCGGGGCAACGACTATCTATGTCACCCATGACCAGACAGAAGCCATGACCATGGCTGATCGGATTGTGGTTATGAATGCAGGGATTGTCCAGCAAATAGCTGCTCCTAAGGAGATTTACGAAAATCCCAAAAATCTCTTCGTGGCCGGCTTTATCGGTGCTCCAACCATGAACTTCCTCAAGGGAACGATTGGTATGGGCGACTTCATTGCCGACAATGGCTCCCACTTTGCCTTGTCAGAAGGCCAATATGCCCGCCTAAAAGAAAAGGGCTATGCTGGCAAGCGGGTCATTTTGGGAATCCGACCAGAAAACATCTCAAACGATCCGCTGGTTCTAGAAACCTATCCCAAAGCTCAAATCCAGGCTCCAGTCAAGGTGGCCGAGCTTTTGGGTGCTGAGTACATCATCCACACAGAGGTGGGGGATGAGGCGATTAAGGCCATTGTCCACAGCCGTCAAGATGTCAAGATGGGACAAGAGATGACTCTGGCCTTTGATATGAATCGAGCGCATTTCTTTGACTTAGAGACAGAAGAGAGTATACTATATTAAGACCAACTGATGGAGGGGAATTTTAAAACGACATGTTAAATTTACAAACAACCGTACAGGCAGCTTATAACAAGCCTATTTCAGAGTGTAGCAATGAGGAACTCTATGTAGCCCTCCTCAACTTCACCAAGGCTGTGTCTAGCATCAAGCCAATCAACAACAGCAAGAAAAAACTTTACTATATTTCAGCTGAATTTCTAATCGGAAAACTACTATCAAATAACCTGATCAACCTAGGCCTCTATGACTCAGTCAAGGAGGAACTGGCTGAAAATGGCAAGGACTTGATTGCGATTGAAGAGGTGGAATTAGAGCCTTCTCTGGGGAATGGGGGCTTGGGCCGTCTGGCAGCCTGCTTCTTGGACTCTATTGCAACCCTGGGTCTAAATGGGGACGGAATTGGTCTTAACTACCACTATGGTCTCTTCCAGCAGGTCCTGAAAAATAACCAGCAGGAAACCATTCCCAACCGTTGGCTCAAACGCCAAAGCTGGTTGACCACCTCCCACCATTCTTACGAGGTGCCTTTTGCCCACTTTACCCTGAAATCAATGCTTTATGATATTGATGTACCAGGTTATAAGACTGCCAAGAAAAACCGCCTCCGTCTCTTTGATTTGGCCTCTGTGGATGGCTCAATTATCCATGACGGTATTCAATTTGACAAGACAGATATTGCCAAGAACCTGACCCTCTTCCTTTATCCGGACGACTCTGACCGCCAAGGGGAGCTCCTGCGGATTTTCCAACAGTACTTTATGGTCTCCAATGGAGCCCAGTTAATTCTGGACGAGGCAGTTTCAAGAGGTTCCAACCTTTATGACTTGGCAGACTATGCAGTGATTCAGATTAACGATACCCACCCATCCTTGGTTATTCCTGAAATGATTCGTCTCCTGATGCTAGCAGGAATTGAGATGGATACAGCGATCAATATTGTTCGTTCAATGACAGCCTATACCAACCATACTATTCTGGCTGAAGCCCTGGAAAAATGGCCGCTGGACTTCTTGGAAGAAGTGGTCCCTCACTTGGTACCGATTATTCAAGAGTTGGATCGTCGCGTCAAGGAAAGCTATCAAGACCCAGCTGTGCAGATTATTGATGAGCATGGTCGGGTGCACATGGCCCACATGGATATCCACTATGGTTACAGTGTCAATGGGGTAGCAGCTCTGCATACCGAAATCCTTAAACATTCAGAGCTCAAGCCTTTCTATGACATCTATCCTGAAAAGTTCAACAACAAGACCAACGGAATCACCTTCCGCCGCTGGCTCATGCATGCTAATCCACGCTTGACCAGCCTCTTGGATGACTACCTAGGTCATGGCTGGCACCACGATGCTAGCCAACTTGAAGAGCTCTTACAGCTGGAGGATAGTAAGGCCCTCAAAGAAAGCCTGGAAAAAATCAAGGCCCACAACAAGCGCAAGCTCGTTCGCCACATGAAGGAACGCCAAGGATTTGAAGTGAATCCAAATGCTATCTTTGATATTCAAATCAAGCGTCTCCACGAATACAAACGCCAACAGATGAATGCCCTCTATGTCATTCATAAGTATTTGGACATCAAGGCAGGCCACATCCCTGCACGTCCTCTGACCGTATTTTTTGGAGGAAAGGCTGCTCCTGCCTATACCATCGCTCAAGACATCATCCACCTGATTATGTGTTTATCAGAAGTGATTGCAAATGACCCTCAAGTAGCTCCTCACCTGCAAGTGGTTATGGTAGAAAACTACAATGTCACAGCGGCTAGCTTCTTGATTCCGGCCGCCGACATTTCTGAGCAAATTTCCCTAGCTTCCAAGGAAGCTTCTGGAACAGGAAACATGAAGTTTATGCTAAATGGAGCCCTGACCCTGGGAACTTCAGACGGAGCTAATGTGGAAATTCATGAGCTAGTTGGCGATGATAATATCTACATCTTTGGTGAAAAGAGTGAAACAGTTATCGATCTCTATGCCCAAAGTGGCTATCTGGCGCGTGCCTACTATGAGCGCCCAAGTATCCAACCCCTAGTTGACTTTATTGTCAGCGAGCCTGTGCTCAAGGTTGGAAATCCTGAACGCCTAGAGCGCCTCTACCATGAATTGATTAACAAGGACTGGTTTATGACCCTGCTGGACTTGGAAGACTATATCGCAACCAAGGAAAAAATGCTGGCAGACTACGAAGATCGAGACAGTTGGCTGAACAAGGTCATTGTCAATATCGCCAAGGCTGGCTTCTTCTCATCTGACCGCACCATCGCTCAGTATAATGAAGAAGTATGGCATTTAGAAAAATAAAATAAAGGAAGTGGGACAAGGAAGATTCCTTTGCAGGAATGCCCCTGTCCTCTCCTTTTTGTTTTGCCCTATTTTTCGCAAGGATGTTTGATTTCTACCAGGATTAAAGAGGAAAAACATCCAAAAACAACCGTTTAGGAACAAAAAACGACTTTTTAGGGATTTGGCTTACAAAAAAGTTTTCCTGGTCTATAATAAGAGTATAGAAAAGAGGAAAGATAAGCTTTCTCCCAAGTTGCTTCCCGGCAATGTCCTTCTTACTTATCTTTCCTTGGTTTCTATTGAATGAAAAAGATTAGTCAGAGTAAAGTCCTAAGCACTCTGATTTTTTTATGTCTTTTCTAGCTTTTTAAGAAAAAGCAACCGTTTAGGAACAAAAAACGACTTTTTAGGGATTAAGCTTACAAAAAAGTTTCCTTGGTCTATAATAAGAGTATAGAAAAGAGGAAGGTGAGTTTTCTCCCAAATTGCCTCCCAGCAATGTCCTTCTTAGCTTATTTTTCTTAGTTTCTATTGAATGAAAAAGATTAGTCAGAGTAAAGTCCTAAGCACTCTGATTTTTTTATGTCCTTTTCTAGCTTGTTAAGAAAAAACAACCGTTTAGGAACAAAAAACGACTTTTTAGGGATTTGGCTTACAAAAAGGTTTTCTTGATCTATAATAAGAGTATAGAAAAGAGGAAGATAAGTTTTCTCCCAAATTGCTTTCCCGGCAATGTCCTTCTTAGCTTATCTTTCCCTGCTTTCTATTGATATTTGTAAGTTCATCAGAGTTATTCCCAAAACTCTGATTTTTTTATAGGCAAATTTCTTACTTGGTCAAAGTTGGGCCAGTTAGCAATTTTCCTAGTATTCATCCGGAGGTAAACAATGAAGAAAAAACCGATTTATTTATATGTCCTGGTCATTATTTCCTCGGTTCTCTCCCTGCTAGGTGTCTTTAGCTATTTTACGGCTAGTCCGAAAAAGCCAGAGGCCGACCAGCTTAAGATGATGGGGCTGGATAAGCAACAGGCTAGTCAATATCAGACCTTCTTGGACAAAAGTTTTACTCAATTTCATAATCCTCTGGCTCTCCTGCTTATTATTTGTTCGCTGGTGATTTTAGGGGCAAGCATCTATTTCCTTTTCTTTAAAAAGGATCTTCTCTGGGCCCACCTGGCTTATAGTGCTTATCTGATATTTGGTTTGCTTGAGCTTATCTATAATCGTATCTTATCTGGGCAAGTGCTGGCTTATCTGACTATTCCTCAACTTAAGGAGCTACAGATACAGGTGGAAAATGTCGCATATATCTTCTCTTTGGTCTTTCAATCTCTCTTTTTGGCCATTGTTCTTTTTAAGCTGTGGCGCCAGCAAAGAATCTTGGAGCAAGAAGAAGTTTCAGTTTAAATTTGACAAATAGCAGTTAGGAGCTTAAAATTTAAGAGAGCGACTAGCTGTTATTTTTTATTTTAGGAGTAAGGATATGAAAAAAATTTCCCTTGTTTATATTAGTTTGAGTGGTAATACTGAGAGTTTTATCAAGCGTTTGACGGCCTTTTTGCAGGAAAATCATGAGGGATTGGAAGTAGAGCAGGTCAATATCAAGGATTTGGTCAAGGAGGGCCAGGCCTTTTTCGCGGTCAACAATCCCTTTGTGGCCTTTCTCCCAACCTATCTGGAAGGTGGCAATGGTGTGGACACAGGTGATGTGGAAATTTTGACCAATGATTTGGGGAAATTTATCGCCTTTGCTGACAATGTCCAGAACTGTCTGGGAATCGTGGGAAGTGGTAACCGGAATTTTAACAATCAATACTGCCTGACTGCCAAGCAATATGCTGAGCGTTTTGGCTTTCCAGTCCTGGATACCTTTGAGTTGCGGGGCCTACAAAATGACATCCAACGTATCGGTCAAAAAATCGCAACTCTTTATCAATTATAAAAAAGAGATTGGAAAACCAATCTCTTTTTATCTTTACATTTTTTCAGGTGCATCTACTCCCAGCAAACGCAGAGCTTCTTTGAGTACCAGGGCAGTTGAGTAGCTGAGGGCCAGACGGCTGTCCCGCTCAGGACTTTCATCCAAAATCCTTGTGTGGGCATAGAAGCGGTTGAAGGCTTGGGCCAGGCTGATTGCATACTTGGCTACAACTGAAGGCTCAAAGTTATCTGAGGCCCGCTTGATGACGCGTGGGAAGTCTTGGAGTAGTTTGATAATTTCCCAACTTTCAGGGTCCTGTAGGCTGTAGTCTACTGCTGGGTCTGGCTGGAAGTTGGCCTTGCGCAGGATAGACTGAATCCGAGCGTAGGCGTATTGGATATAAGGACCAGTTTCTCCCTCAAAGGAAACCATAGCTTCTAGGTCGAAGTCATAACCGTTACGGCGGTCGGTTTTAAGGTCGTAGAACTTGATAGCACCGACCCCGACTGCATGGGCCACTTCTTCCTTATTTTCTAGGTCGGGATTTTTCTCTTCGATTTGGTTCTTGGCCCTAGTAATCGCCTCCTGGATAGTTGGCTCAAGCAGGATAATATTTCCCTTACGGGTAGAGAGCTTTTGCTTGTTCTTGGTAACCAGACCAAAGTCCACATGGATCATGTCATCGCTCCAGTCAAAGCCCATCTCCTTTAGGACCGCTTTTAGTTGGCGGAAGTGGTTGCTCTGCTCTTGACCAACGACATAGACATTTTTAACAAAGTTATAGGTCCGAGCCCGATACATGGCGGTTGCAATGTCGCGCGTGATATAAAGAGTGGCCCCATCTGATTTCTTAATCAAGGCTGGTGGCAAGTTGTAGTCGTCCAACTCAACCAGTTGTGCACCTTTAGATTCTTTGAGCAAGCCCTTGTCTTCAAGGATTTGCACGCCTTCGTCCATCTTGTCGTTGTAGAAGGCTTCTCCGTTTAGACTGTCAAATTGGACACCTAATTGGTCATAAATCCGATTAAATTCGACCAGGCTTTCATCGCGGAACCATTGCCAGAGTTCGGTTGCTTCAGGATCACCATCTTCCAGTTTTTTGAACCATTGACGGCCTTCTTCGTCTAATTCAGGGTCGTTCTTGATTTCTTCATTGATTCGGACATAGAGTTTGAGGAGCTCATCGATAGGATTGGCTTCAACTGCCTTTTGGTCACCCCATTTTTTATAGGCGACCATGAGGAGACCAAATTGTTTGCCCCAGTCGCCCAAGTGATTGATTTTGATGGTATTGTAGCCCATCTTGCGGAAGATATTTGAAAGGGCATCTCCGATAACGGTCGAGCGCAGGTGGCCGACTGAGAAGGGCTTGGCGATATTGGGACTGGAAAGGTCGATGGTGATATTTTCACCCTGTCCTTGGTCTTGCTGCCCATAGTTGCTGCCTTCTTTGATAACTTCCTGGATGACCTGGTTTGAAATCTTACTTTTATCCAGGAAGAAGTTGAGATAGGGTCCGGTTGCAACAACTTTTTCAAAGGCGCTACTGTCAATTTTTTGGGCGAGGTCGCTAGCAATTGCTTGTGGGGCCTTGCGCTCAATCTTGGCTAAAGAGAAGGCAGGAAAGGCGATGTCACCCAAGTCAGAGCTTTTGGGTTGTTCAAGCAAGTTTAAAATAGCTTCTTGGTCTAAACTGGTTAGGACCTTGGCTAATTCGCTTGCGATTAGTTGTTTATTGTCCATAAGGTCTCCTTTAATCTTTTATTATTATTTTATCACAATTTTCAGCGAATCTTCAATTTTTTTGGTATAATTTAGGGTATAAATATACAGTGTTGAGGGTGAAATGAAAAAAAGCAAACGTCATCAGATAATCAAGGATATGATCAAGGCAGAAAAGTTAGGAACGCAAAAAGAAATTCAGGATCGTTTAGAAAAAATCGGGATTTTTGTAACCCAGACAACCCTCTCGCGGGATTTGCGGGAGATTGGTCTCACCAAGGTGAAGAAGGATGAGAAGAGCTACTATGTCTTGGCCTTTGAAACGGAAGAAGTCAATCTGATTGAATTTCTATCCAAGCATATTCAAAGTGTTGCTAGGGCAGAGTTTAGCCTGGTCCTCCATACAGACCTGGGCGAGGCTTCTATCTTGGCCAATGTAGTAGATGGTCACCCAGAGGGGCGGATTTTAGGAACGGTAGCTGGGGCAGACACCCTCTTAGTGATTTGTCGCGACCAAGAGGCGGCAAGCGAGATTGAAGGAGAGTTGCTCTCAGCCATGGACTAAAGCCTTGGCCCAAAGAGCTAGTATAAACTTCAAGGATGATTAGATAAGTTCTAGGAGATCTCAAAACAGGATTTGGCTGAAGAGGCCAGCTTGCTGTTTCAGGTCTCCCTCTCTTTTGTTAGGGACAAAATAAGAAAGGATAACAATGGCAAAAGAAAAATTATCTCCCGGCATGCAGCAATATTTAGATATTAAGGCCAACTATCCGGATGCTTTTTTACTCTTTCGGATGGGAGATTTTTATGAATTGTTCTACGAGGACGCGGTTAAGGCGGCCCAGATTTTAGAGATTTCTCTTACCAGCCGCAATAAAAATGCGGAAAATCCCATTCCCATGGCAGGAGTTCCCTATCATTCGGCCCAGCAGTATATCGATAGTCTGATAGAGGCGGGCTATAAGGTGGCTGTTGCGGAGCAGATGGAGGATCCCAAGCAGGCAGTCGGGGTGGTCAAGCGCGAGGTGGTCCAGGTCATCACCCCAGGAACGGTGGTAGACTCTAGCAAACCAGCCAGTGAGAATAATTTCTTGGTGGCCCTAGATGTCCTAGAGAGGACTTATGGCTTGGCCTATATGGACTTGGTGACCGGAGAGTTTCGGGTCACCAGTCTGACTAGTTTTGCCCAGGCCTGTGGAGAAATCAAGAATTTACGGGCCAGGGAGTTGGTCCTGGGTTATGACTTAGAGGAGGAAGAAGAGCAGGTTTTGAGTAAGCAGATGAACCTCCTCCTGTCCCCTCAAGCAGAAATCTTGGACGACGTTCATTTGTTGGACTCGGACCTATCGCACTTAGAGCACCAGGTGGCAGGCAAGCTCCTAGCCTATGTCCATAGGACCCAGCTGAGGCAGCTCCAGCACTTGAAAAAGGTCCAGTCTTACCAGATCAGGGATTTCCTCAAGATGGACTATGCGACCAAGAGTAGTCTAGATTTGACCGAAAATGCTCGGACAGGGAAAAAGCATGGCAGTCTTTACTGGCTGATGGATGAGACCAAGACAGCCATGGGGACCAGGCTCTTGCGTTCCTGGATTCAGCAGCCCTTGATTGACCTTGAGCAAATCAAGCAACGCCAGGATATTGTAGAGCTTTTCTTGGCCAACTTTTTTGAACGCAATGACCTAGCCGAGAGCCTAAAAGGGGTCTATGACTTAGAAAGGCTAGCCAGTCGAGTCTCCTTTGGTAAGACCAATCCCAAGGACTTGCTCCAACTAGCCCGGACCCTGGGAAATGTACCCCAGATTAGGGGAATTTTGGAATCCCTAGACCAGCCGGCCTTGGCCAGTCTGATTTCTGAGTTGGATCCGATTTCCGAGCTGGCTGACTTGATTGATGGGGCCATCTCGCCCGATGCCCCCCTCCTTATTACCGAGGGCAATATTATCAAGACTGGTTTTAATCAGACCCTAGATAAATATCGGCTCATCCTGCGTGAGGGGACGAGCTGGATTGCCGAGCTTGAAGCCAAGGAACGAGAGAACTCGGCCATTAGTAACTTGAAGATTGATTATAATAAGAAGGATGGTTATTACTTCCATGTTACCAATTCCCAGCTAGCCCATGTGCCCAGTCATTTCTTCCGCAAGGCGACTTTGAAAAATTCGGAGCGTTTTGGGACAGAGGAGCTGGCTAAGATTGAGGGGGAAATCTTGGAGGCTAGAGAGCGCTCCGCCAATCTAGAATATGAGATTTTCATGGATATTCGTTCAGAGGTAGCCAACTACATCCAGCGTCTCCAAAATCTGGCCCAGGCCCTGGCCAGGGTAGATGTCTTGCAGGCCTTTGCCCTGGTTGCTGAAAAAGAGCACCTGGTTCGGCCGACCTTTACTAAAAAGTCGCTTATCCTTATTGAAAAGGGGCGGCATCCAGTTGTCGAAAAGGTGCTGGGAGCCCAAAGCTATATTCCCAATAGCATCAGTCTAGCTGAGGATTCTCATATTCAGCTGATTACAGGACCTAATATGAGTGGGAAATCAACCTATATGCGCCAACTGGCCATGATTGTTATTCTGGCTCAAATGGGCTCCTATGTTCCAGCAGAGGCTGTTCAAATTCCAATTTTTGATGCTATTTTTACCAGGATTGGGGCGGCTGATGATTTGGTGTCGGGTCAATCGACCTTTATGGTAGAGATGATGGAGGCCAATCGAGCCTTGGCCGAGGCTAGCTCAAACTCCCTTATTCTCTTTGATGAATTGGGCCGGGGAACAGCCACCTATGACGGCATGGCCCTAGCCCAGGCTATTATCGAGTACATCCACCATCATATCGGAGCCAAGACCCTCTTTGCCACCCACTATCATGAACTGACTGATTTGGAAGAGACCCTGCCCCAGCTGGAAAATGTGCATGTGGCCACGCTGGAAAAGGACGGTCAGGTCACCTTCCTCCATAAGATTGAATCGGGACCGGCCGATAAGTCTTACGGAATTCATGTAGCCAAAATTGCAGGCCTGCCAGAAGATTTGCTGGTAAGGGCGGATAAGATTTTGACCGAGTTGGAAAATCGAGAGCAGACCTTGTCCAAAGAAAAAACGGTCGAAGGCCAGCAACTGTCACTATTTGAGGAAAAGTCCAATCCTGTTCTTGAGGACTTGGCTGCTCTAGACCTGAACAATATGACCCCGCTAGAAGCCATGACTGCCCTAGCGGATTTGAAAAAGAAACTATAAACAAGGGGCTAGGAAATAAGCTCCAGCTAAAGCAAAAGGCATGGAATCTTACGTAGAACCGTTGATTTCACGCCTTTTCTTATGATTGCGAACTAGGAAAAGGGTCTAAATTTACCTTTTTCTAGTACCCTTCTTTATTGTCCTAAAATATGGTTAATTTCTTTAATTTTTTTTCTAGTAACCATATAGAAAATAATCCAAAGAATGAGGTAAATCGCACTAAATTGGAGAGTTATAGATAGGATAAAAGAAAGGGGAGATACGGGGTCAATCCAGCCGGCAAGAAAGGCCAGCGGTAGAAAGCCAAAGAGACTGGTCAAATAATGAGCCAAGGTGGCTTTGAGGGGGCTCCAATTCCTTTCAAAGAATTGGGAACTGATCCCAAAAAGTAGGCCAAGAAGAAACCAGATAAGTAGGGCATAAAGCATGATGAAGGCGCCAGGGACCCCTTGATCACTAAGCCATTGCCCAACTGGAGAATGAGCATTGAGGGGGGTATAAGATTGGGAGCTAGAGAGGGCTGAAAAGACGATAGAGATAAGCAGGCCGGTAATGATGCCGATAGCACCAGCTTCTAAGAATTTTTTGAGTTTCATGATTGTACTCCTTTCATTTATTTTTATAAAGTTCTAATCTTTTTTTGATAGATTTCAAGTAACGGCGGGACGAAAATGTTCTGTCTCCATTTTTAAGCGTCATCTCAATCAGACCATTGGGCAGTAAAGCTAGGTGGTCAATCATGCTAACTTGTACAATTTCTGATTGAGAAATTTGTAAAAACCTTTGGTCGAGCAGCTCTTTTACTTGGTAGAGCCGCAAGGGAACGCTATAGCTGTCCTTGGCTGTCCAAGCTAGTAGCTTGCGATTTTCAATGTTGAAACGTAAAACATCGTCCAAAGGTAAGCGATATAGTTCTTCCCCTTTTTTAACAGTCAGCCTATCAGGCTTGCCTAGGCCCTTAGCCCGGTTAATGATGTCCCTGAGGGCGGGCGTCAATTCATGGGCCTCGATGCTGATTTTTTCTTCTTTTAGCTCTTTGGAAATGGTTAGGACCAGCTTCATGGCTCATCGCCTCCTTTCACTATTATTAAACCGCATTTGCAGGGAGAAAACAAGGCCTTTTGCCTATTCGGTCGAAATAAGAGCCTATTTGGTTGGGAGTTTACCTCCTTTGTCTATCTGCTGGAAAAAACAAGACCGGAAGGCTTTGTGTTATAATAGGGAAAGAAGAATTACGGAGATAAGCATGAGTAAAATTATCGAATTACCAGAAATTTTGGCCAATCAGATTGCGGCAGGTGAAGTGATTGAACGCCCTGCTAGCGTGGTCAAGGAGCTACTAGAAAATGCCATTGACGCAGCTAGTAGCCAGATTAGTATAGAGATTGAAGAGGCTGGTCTGAAAAGTATTCAGATTACAGACAATGGGGAAGGAATTGTGAGCGAGGATGTCCCCTTGGCCCTCCTGCGCCATGCTACTAGCAAGATTAAGAAGCAGGCAGACCTCTTTCGCATTCGCACCCTAGGTTTTCGGGGGGAGGCCCTGCCTTCGATTGCTTCTGTCTCCAATTTTCGCTTAGAGACGGCAAGTGAGCAGGAAAAGCATGGTAGTCTCCTAGAGGCTAGGGGCGGTCAGATTGAGCGTTTGGAGCCGATTAGTCGCCCTGTCGGGACCAAGATTCGGGTAGAGGATTTGTTCTTCAATACCCCAGCCCGACTCAAGTATATGAAGAGCCAGCAGGCCGAACTATCCCATATTATTGATGTTGTCAACCGCTTGAGCCTGGCCCATCCAGAAATTTCCTTTAGCTTGACCAATGATGGGCGGGAGCTGATTCGGACAGCCGGTCGAGGGGACCTCCGCCAAGCCCTTGCGGGCATTTACGGTCTGGCCAGTGCCAAAAAGATGATTGAGATTCAGGCCGAGGACTTGGATTTTTCGGTTTCAGGCTACATCAGCTTACCCGAGTTGACCCGGGCCAATCGCAACTATATTACCATTCTCATCAATGGTCGCTACATCAAGAATTTCCTGCTCAATCGGGCCATTTTAGATGGTTACGGTAGCAAGCTCATGGTTGGGCGCTTTCCGCTAGCCGTTATCAATGTTCAGATTGACCCCTACCTAGCTGATGTCAATGTTCACCCGACCAAGCAGGAGGTACGGATTTCTAAGGAGAAAGAGCTGATGGCTTTGATTTCACAGGCTATCGCTGCAAGTCTCAAGGAGCAAGACCTAATTCCAGATGCTCTGGAAAACTTGGCCAAATCGACCATTAAGCGTGCTCAAAAACCAGAGCAAACCAGTCTACCTTTACAGGAAAGTCGGCTTTATTATGAACGGGAAAATAGCCGGATTGAGCCTAGGGCAGAGGTTTCTGATAGCCAAGTCCAGTTGGAGCAGGTTGACAAGTCTGTAAAGGAAGTTGACAGCCCTCCAGTCAGCAAGGTGCGTTTTGCTGAGCGCAATGATCATTCCTATAATCAGCTAGACCATCCAGAGCTTGATCCAGCTAGTCTGGATAGAGCCCTGTACAAGCTGGAAAGGGAAGAAAAATCGTCTTTCCCAGAGTTAGAATTTTTCGGCCAGATGCATGGGACCTACCTTTTCGCCCAAGGGCAGGGCGGTCTTTATATTATTGACCAGCACGCTGCTCAGGAGCGGGTCAAGTACGAATACTACCGGGAAAAAATTGGGGATGTGGACAATAGCCAGCAACAGCTCTTGGTGCCTTATATTTTTGAGTTCCCGGCTGATGACATGCTGCGCATCAAACAACGCATGAATTTGCTGGAGGAAGTCGGCATTTTCTTGGAGGAATATGGAGCCAACCAGTTCATCCTGCGCGAACATCCGATTTGGTTTAAGGAAGAGGAAATCGAGACAGGTATCTATGAAATCTGTGATATGCTGCTCTTGACCAAGGAAGTTTCTATAAAAAAATATCGGGCTGAACTGGCCATTATGATGAGCTGCAAGCGCTCAATTAAGGCCAATCATAGCCTGGATGATTATTCGGCGCGTGATTTAATCTATCAACTATCCCAGTGTGACAACCCCTATAATTGCCCCCATGGGCGTCCGGTCTTGGTCAACTTCTCCAAGTCGGATATGGAAAAGATGTTCCGCCGTATTCAGGAAAATCATACCAGCCTTAGAGAGCTGGGTAAATATTAGAGGAGTTTGCCATGGAAATAGTTAGCATGAAAGAAGGGGACTATCAAGAAGTCTATGATTTGTGGCTGGCTTGTGCGGGTATGGGCTTGAACGACCTAGATGACTCTCCGCAAGGGATTAGCTGCTTCTTAGCCAGAAATCCTCAGACCTGCTTTGTAGCTAAAAAATCGGGAAAAATTGTTGGCGTTATTTTGGTAGGTTCTGATGGGCGCAGGGCCTATATCTACCATACGGCAGTTCATCCAGACCACCGCAGGCAAGGGATTGCTGGGAAATTGGTGGAGAAGTCTGTGGCTGCTCTGAAAGAAATGGGCATTCACAAGGTTGCCCTGGTCGTTTTTGAAAAAAACCAAAAAGGAAATGACTTCTGGGAAAAGCTAGGCTTTACGGTGCGCGAAGACCTAGTTTATCGGAATAAGACCATAACTCAAATGACGCGGATTGATACCTGATAAAAACGGGAGTGGGACAGAACTTATTCCTAGAAAAGAATAAGTTCTGTCCCACTCCCGCGATGCCTATTAGGGTTATGCGGAGCCTGGAAAGGCGAACGTAGAATCCAAAAGGCTCCCGTAGCTTGAACTTTGTACTGATATGTTCTACAAATTTGATACTTCACCTAGTCCGGTTTAATTGCTGATTTTAGCTATTTATGATGGGAGGCCGTCAAAATTTTTCAAAAGGTAGAGACCGAGTAGGAGCAGAGCCCCTAGAGCTAGTGAAACAGCAAGAACTCCAAGGCTAGTTGCGACAGAGACTAGAAAAATGGCAAGGAGGCTGGGAAGAACAATGGTAATCGTGCCGACAGCGGATTGGACAACTCCCATATCCTCTTCGGGAATCAGGCCAAAGACAGCTGCTTGGAGTCTAGGTGAGGTAATGCCCGTCACCAGTGCATCGCCAAAGACAGCAAAGGTGATGAGGGGAAAGTTGTTGGAGAAAAAGCCAATCAATAGCAAACCTTCCATCAGTTGGCCGGCATAGAGACTAGCTTTGCTAGAGATATTTTTGAAAAGATTTCCGCTGAAGAGATTTCCTGCAATAAGGCCCAGTAGTTCAAGCGTGGTCATAAGGGCTAGGGCCTGACCTGTTTTTAAGCCGAGAAAGGGCTGTTTAATCAATAGAAGGGTGACGATTGGAGTGGTCACACTCAGAACAGCTTGGCTGATAGACAAGATAACAAAGAGTTTCATGACCCTGTGGAATTGCAAGAGTTTTTTGGAAGAATCTATCAAATGTTTCCAGAAATTTTTAATGGTGGCAGGTTTGGCCTGGATTGTTATCCTGTCCTCGTAAGAGACCAGATTTTTCCTAATCAGTAAAATTCCTAGAAAGGATAGCAGAAAGGTCAGGGCATTGATAAGGGCAAGAAGCTCAATGCTAATAAAACCCAAGGCCAGGCCACCAGCTAGGTTGCTGAGTGTTCGGACTAGGTTCAGTGTTGCCTGTCGAAAGCCCATGGCTGAGGCCATATCTGCTCGGATAATTTTGATGTAAATAGGTGTCAGCATGGCACCTGAAAAAAAGCCAAGGGTATCTGATACCAGATTGATAAGGCAGATAATAAGCACCGAGCTGATAGAAAAATCAGTACCGGCTAATAAAAGAGCAACCAAGAAATACAAGAGAAACTTGACCAGGGTAAGTAAACTGTATTTAAAGATGCGTCGGCTCTGAAAATCGGCAATGACTCCAGTAAAAATCTGCAAGATTTGCGGCGCTGTTTCTGATAGAGAAATCAAAAAGATAGCAAGAGGGGCGAAAGGAGCGGAAGAGACATGATTGATAAAAGCCAGATAAAAAATCGTATCTCCGACCGTTGAAATCCATTGATTGATTGTCAGTTGTCTGAAATCCTTATTTGTAAAAAATATATTCATGGCAAGCCCTCTTCTAGCTCAAATGGGAATTGTTTAAAAATTCATTTTCATTTTAAACTTCATCGTATAGTCGCTTTTAATGATTATAATTATACAAAAAATAGAATTTTATATCAAGTTCTTTCATTTTAGATCTGCTTTTCCTGCACTTGGCTTCCTGCTAGAAGGTCGCCTAGGTGCCGTTTGTCCTTGGTAAAAATGGTCATGGAAATCAGAAGGAGCATGAAAAGAAGCGATAGAGTCGTCAGAACAATGGCCCAGCTATCTCCTTTATAAATGGCGCGAATGGTTCCCATATGCCCCAGCTGCCAAGGAAGGAATTTGACAGTAGACCTGACTAAACTGCGCAGCACCGTTTTCTTGCGGTAGACCAGCTCTAACCCCGCCCACCTTTTACCAAAACTGCCTTTTCCGTAGTCCAGATAGGTAAATAGCAGGATAATGGGGAGGACAGAAGTCAAAGAGGCTGTTAGTTGCGATTGGCTTTCTGTCAAACGCGGAATTTTGCCTAAAATAATCGTGTAAAAACCCATTGTCAAAAGAAAAAGTAGCAAAAGATAGAGCCAGATAAAGCCCAAATCAATCAAAACTTCCTTGCTTCTCTTTTTGATAGCTAGCTTATTGATTTTCTGGATCTTCAACCTCGTCATCTTCTTTCTTTTCTTCAAAGCCGATGACTTGGTCCAGGTACTTTTCTTTGATATTCATGCTTTTCTTAATCGCTATTGCGCTAGCAATCAGAAGAAAAAAGCTCAACCAAGCGATAAGCGTGTATTGCTTAGAGAAATAAAAACTTCCCATCCAAACAAAGTAAATCAAGGCGATGACAAAAATGTAAACCACTTGCCAAAAGCTGAAAGACTTGACTTCTTTATAGTAGCGCTCCTTTTCATGGTCGGAGATTGTGATAGCTGTCCGCTCGGGCTCGTTTTTATCTTCCAAAAGGAGATAATCCGTCGTCACTTGGAAAATCTTACTTAGCTCGACAATTTTCTCGACTTCAGGAAGCGCTTGGCCAGATTCCCATTTGGAAATACTCTGGCGAGAGACGTTAACTTTTTCGGCTAACTGCTCTTGAGAAAACTGTTTTTCTTTTCGTAGGGTAAAAATTTTTTCAGCGAGATTCATATAGCTCCCTCCATTTCTATCTGTATTTTATCATTTTCCCCATGAATTGAGAAGATAGTTCCCTTTCCATTTTGGCAACCAGCGGTTGCACTTGCCTTAGCAGTGGAAAAAAGGGCTCATTATGATATACTAGAGAGGAAAAAAGTTGAGGAAAGAAAATGTACGAATATTTTAAAGGAATTTTAACCAAAATTACGGCCAAGTATATTGTAGTAGAGGTCGGAGGTTTGGGTTATATTTTACATGTAGCTAACCCTTATGCCTACTCTGACCAGCTCAGTCAAGAATTACAGATTTATGTCCATCAGGTGGTGCGTGAGGATGCGGAGTTGCTCTATGCTTTTGCGACCGAGGAGGAGAAGAGGCTCTTTTTAAACCTTATCTCGGTTTCCGGTATCGGTCCAGTATCGGCCCTGGCTATTATCGCTGCCGATGATAATGCCGGCTTGGTTCAGGCCATTGAGCAGAAAAACATCAGCTACCTGACCAAATTTCCCAAGATTGGTAAAAAAACAGCCCAGCAAATGCTACTGGACTTAGAAGGCAAGGTGGGAACTATTGAGAATGCTAGCCCTCGTCAAGAGGCCCAATCGACAAATGAAAACCAGGCCTTGGAAGAAGCCATGGAAGCCATGCTGGCCTTGGGCTATAAGGCGGCAGAGCTCAAGAAGATTAAGAAATTCTTTGAAGGAACCAGTGATACGGCTGAAAATTATATCAAATCAGCCCTCAAAATGCTGATGAAATAGGAGGAACAAGAATGGTACAAAAAGAAGTGAAACGCTGCGGCTGGGTCAAAATGAATAACCCACTCTACATCGCCTATCATGATGAGGAGTGGGGCAAGCCCCTCTACGATGAGCAGGCCCTCTTTGAGCTCCTTTGTCTAGAAAGCTACCAGTCGGGCCTCTCCTGGGAGACGGTCCTCAATAAGCGTCAAGCCTTTCGTCAGGCCTTTCATAACTATGATTTGGACAAGGTGGCGACCATGAGCGACCAAGATTTGGATACGCTCTTAGACAATCCAGCCATTATCCGCAACAAAAGCAAGATTTATGCTACGCGCGCCAATGCCCAAGCCTTTCAAAAAGTGCAGGCGGAATTTGGTAGCTTCAACGACTATCTCTGGGCTTTTGTGAATTTTAGCCCCATTGACAATCAGGTGACAGATTACACCTTGGCACCAGCCAAGACAGCTCTATCTGAGCAGATTTCCAAGGATATGAAAAAACGTGGCTTCAAGTTTGTCGGTCCCGTCTGCATTTACTCCTTTTTACAGGCAGCAGGACTTGTCAACGACCATGAAGTGGATTGTGACTTTAAATAAGAGCCTTAGTTTGTCGAACTGGGACTAGCAGGACTTGTGTGTATATTTGGAGCTTGAAAGAGTCCATCTAGAGTCTAAAGACTAGTTGCTCTGCTAGCCCCCAGATAAGAGGTTGGAGACCCTGTCTCAGCCTCTTTTAGTCTGTCTTTGCCAGCCAAATTCTCCTCCTTTGATGAAGCAAAGTCGCTCATCATAAGGTTTTTGAGAGGAAAAGGCCTTATTTTCTTTTGAAACTAAGTTTTTTCCCTTTTTTATGATAAAATAAAGCCAAATTACGAATTTAAAAATAGGAGTTCTCATGAAAGCAGAAATCATTGCAGTAGGAACAGAAATTTTGACTGGGCAGATTGTCAATACCAATGCCCAGTTTTTATCAGAAAAGTTAGCTGGGCTGGGTATTGATGTTTATTTTCAAACGGCAGTTGGGGACAACCAAGAGCGGCTCTTGTCGGTCTTACAAATTGCCAAAGATCGTAGCGACTTGGTGATTTTAACAGGAGGTCTGGGGCCGACCGAGGACGACTTGACCAAGCAGACCCTGGCTCAATTTTTGGGGCGGGAGCTAGTCATAGACCCTAAGGCCCTGGCCAAGTTAGATGGCTTCTTTGCCAGCCGGCCCGACAGGAGTCGCACACCAAATAATGAGCGGCAGGCCCAAATACTAAAAGGCGCCCTTGCCCTGCAAAATGCAACCGGACTTGCAGTGGGCGGACTTATCCAAGTTGACCAGGTGACCTATGTCCTCTTGCCTGGGCCTCCGAGCGAGCTCAAGCCCATGGTCAATCAAGAATTGCTTCCGCTCCTCGTAACTGGTGAGCAGCTCTACTCTAGGGTCTTGCGCTTCTTTGGTATCGGTGAGAGCCAGCTTGTGACCGTCTTGGCTGATTTGATTGAAGACCAGACCGATCCAACCCTAGCCCCTTATGCCAAGACAGGCGAAGTGACCCTGCGCCTATCGACCAAGGCTAGCAGTTTGGCTGAGGCCCAGAAAAAACTGGACCAGCTAGAGGAGGCTATCCTAGCCAAGGCCAACCTGGCAGAGCTTTTCTATGGCTACGGCGATAACTATTCCCTGGCCCAGGCCAGCTTTGACTTATTGAAAAGCCAAGGCTTGACCCTCACAGCGGCAGAAAGCCTGACGGCAGGCCTCTTTCAAGCGACCTTGGCGGACTTTTCAGGAGCTTCTAGTGTCTTTAAGGGTGGTTTTGTCACTTACAGCATGGAAGAAAAAAGCAGAATGTTAGCGATCCCTTTGGCTGATTTAGAAAAACATGGGGTGGTTTCTGCTTTTACGGCTGAAAGAATGGCAGAGCAGGCTCGCAGGTTGACCGAGAGTGACTTGGCGGTGAGCTTGACCGGAGTGGCTGGTCCAGACAGCCTAGAAGGTCAGCCACCAGGGACGGTCTTTATTGGCCTAGCCAGCCATCAGGGGGTTAGTTCAATCAAGGTCAATATCGCTGGAAGAAGCCGTTCAGATGTGCGTGAAATTGCTGTTTTACATGCCTTTAATCTGGTGCGAAAAACTTTATTAAAGGCAGGAATTTTGCTATAATAGTGAAAGTGTCAATCGGCAATCTTTTTATAACAATAGGAGAAAGAAATGGCTAAAAAACAAAAGAAATTAGACGAAATTAGCAAAAAATTTGGGGATGAGCGCCAAAAAGCTCTGGATAATGCCCTAAAAACAATCGAAAAAGACTTTGGTAAGGGAGCCATCATGCGCCTTGGCGAGCGAGCTGAACAGAAGGTTCAGGTCATGAGTTCAGGTAGTTTGGCCCTTGATATCGCCTTGGGAGCTGGAGGCTATCCTAAGGGACGGATTATTGAAATCTACGGACCAGAAAGTTCAGGTAAGACGACAGTAGCCCTGCATGCGGTAGCCCAGGCCCAAAAAGAAGGGGGTATTGCAGCCTTTATCGATGCAGAGCATGCCCTGGATCCTGCCTATGCGGCAGCTCTGGGAGTTAATATTGATGAATTACTCCTGTCTCAGCCAGACTCTGGTGAGCAGGGTCTTGAAATCGCTGGAAAATTGATTGACTCAGGGGCAGTGGACCTGGTAGTTGTGGACTCAGTGGCAGCACTTGTTCCGCGTGCTGAAATTGATGGTGATATCGGAGATAGTCATGTTGGTCTGCAAGCCCGTATGATGAGCCAGGCCATGCGTAAATTGTCAGCCTCTATCAATAAAACCAAGACCATCGCTATCTTTATCAACCAACTACGGGAAAAGGTTGGTGTTATGTTTGGAAACCCAGAAACCACACCAGGTGGACGGGCGCTCAAGTTCTATGCCTCTGTCCGCTTAGATGTTCGGGGCAATACCCAAATCAAGGGAACAGGTGAGGCCAAGGATACCAATGTTGGTAAGGAAACCAAGATTAAGGTCGTCAAAAATAAGGTGGCGCCACCCTTTAAGGAAGCCTTTGTTGAGATTATGTACGGTGAAGGAATTTCTAAGACTGGGGAATTGATTAAGATTGCGACTGACCTAGACATCATTCAAAAGGCCGGTGCCTGGTATTCTTATCAGAATGAAAAGATTGGTCAAGGGTCAGAGAATGCTAAGAAATACCTGGCAGACCATCCAGAGGTCTTTGAAGAAATCGACCAGCAAGTGCGGATTAAGTACGGCTTGATTGAAGCCGACCAAGCCGAGCTACCGGCTGAGGAAGCCAAGGAAGAAATCGAAGCAGTGACACTGGACTTGGATGCCATTGAAATCGAAGATTAGTCAAGATAGGCTGGATCTGCCTCCGTATTACTAGGTGGCTCGCTAGCTAGTGGCTAGGCCTGGGTCAGCTGACCCAGGCCTTTTTTGGAGCTTGTGAATAAAGTAAGCAAAGCTTATCACAAAAAAACTTAAAAGGAATAGTTCGTCAGCTTTCTTGTCTCTAGGCTGACGTTTAAACAGTTCACTGGACTGTGTAAGGTTGCGGATGAAACAAGCAAAGCTTGTTTCAAAATCCGAAGCCGGTAAAGGCGAACGAAGTCTCAAGGCATTCGATGAATGACTGGAAAGAAGGAAAAGACCGGAAGCTGTTAGCTTGCAGGAAAGCAAGCGTAAAGCGAAAGGATCTTTGACGCGGCTAGCGCGTCTAGTGCATAAACCGAATGTGTTTCAGAAGCCAAAGACTTTTGTCTCGACCTCTTTTTAGATTTTAGACAGATGACAGATAAGTATCTAAAAATGTCATTTTATCCAGAAAAATTGGGCATCTTGGGACCATTGGAACAGAAATTTTGTAAAATAGGTCGCAAGACCGATGGTTTTTGTGGTATAATATACTACGATATTAGTATCGTATCGTGTGGCGAAAGGAGTACTTACATGATTACAATTTATACAGTCTCAAGTTGCACTAGCTGTAAAAAAGCAAAAACTTGGCTTAACGCCCATCAATTAACCTATAGAGAACAAAACCTTGGTAAAGAAGGAATCACAAAGGAAGAAATTTTAGATATTTTAACAAAGACAGAAAACGGTGTTGCCAGCATTGTTTCCTCAAAAAATCGCTATGCCAAAGGACTTGGTGTGGATATTGAGGATCTCAGTGTCAATGAGGTCATCGATATTATTATGGAAACACCTCGGATTTTGAAGAGTCCGATTTTGGTAGATGATAAGCGTCTCCAGGTCGGCTACAAGGAGGACGATATTCGGGCCTTCTTACCTCGTTCTGTCCGCAATGTTGAAAATGCAGAGGCTCGCCTACGTGCAGCCCTATAAGAGAGAGCTTGACTCTCTCTTTTTTTGTTTTTGTATTAAATTCTGTCCTTTTCAAGCCTGAAGGTGAGTGTTTAAGGTCTGGACCTAGGCCCGAAAAGTCAGGTAGTTTGGAGCTTCTTTTGGTCTTTCTTCCTAGGGAATTTCTGTTGCCCCTAGTCCTTCTACTCCCACTCGCAGATCTAGGTCTCTAGGCTCTGACTAGGGGCTTAGGGGCATTGTTTGCGGAAGTTGAGGATTGACAAGTTGGGTGAGTGTGGTACAATAGCGGTATAGATACCTTGGAGACATCAGGCCCAAAGCCAGTAGCTGACAACTTCTGGCTAGCTCTGATTTTTCCGAGCTTAAGGAGGCCAGCATGAAAAAAATATTACCACTAGCCTTGGCTCTGGTCTTACTGGGAGCTTGTGGTCCAAAAAAAGAGACCAAGACAGACGATAATAAGGAAACCCTGCCTAGCTCTTTACCCATCCTGTCTCAGTCTGACTCGTCTAAGGAGAGCAAGAGGGTAAAACTGGCCTTTCCCAAGGGAGAGGGAACTAGCCAGCAGAGCCAGATTATCGACTATCAAGGGGACCAGTTTTTAGCCCTAACCATGGAAGATCTCAGTCCTCTGACTGCCGAATTGCAGGAGGCAGTCCAGCAATTTGGGGCAGAAGAAACGCAGAAGATGCTCAATGAATCCTTTGCTCAAGACGAGGCTAATAAGGCCCTGCGGGATTTGGCTGGTTTTAGTCTGACCTATGAAATTGTGGACAATCAGCTCAAGAGAAGTAGCCACTATGATTTTAAAAAGCTCAATTTGGAGCAGGCAGAGGCCATTCCAGTCCTCAAATCGGCTGGTTTGAAGGAGTTGGTCAAGCTAAAACCGACCGACTATATCGAGCGGCAAAAGCAAAATGGGGCTATTGAGGTGGCTGACTAGACTAATAGTTACTGCTAGAAAGCTTCTTGGACAAGAGGGAGAAGAAAGCTAAAAATTAGCTGCTTTTCAGCCTTATTTAATTGAGAAAAGGGCTGAAATATGCTATAATAATAAGTATTCTAAATGAAAGAGGGTGTAGTTGTGGGATTTACAGATGAAACCGTACGCTTTAATCTTGATGATTCAAATAAGAAAGAAATTAGCGAGACCTTGACAGATGTTTATAAGTCACTCAATGAAAAAGGCTATAATCCAATCAATCAAATCGTAGGATACGTACTCAGTGGAGATCCTGCGTATGTGCCTCGTTATAATAATGCTCGCAATCAAATTCGTAAATATGAACGTGATGAGATTGTCGAAGAATTGGTTCGTTATTATCTGAAAGGGCAAGGCATCGATCTCTAATGAGAATTATGGGACTAGATGTCGGCTCCAAGACAGTGGGTGTGGCCCTTAGTGATCCTTTGGGCTTCACAGCCCAGGGGCTAGAAATTATTCCGATTGATGAGGAAAAAGGGGAATTTGGATTTGAGCGCTTGAAGGAGCTGGTTAAGGACTATCAGGTAGACCGCTTTGTGGTGGGCTTGCCTAAGAATATGAATAATACCAGCGGACCTCGGGTAGAGGCTAGTCAGGCCTATGGTCAGCGGCTCCAGGAAATCTTTCAGTTGCCGGTGGACTATCAGGATGAGCGCTTGACGACAGTAGCTGCTGAGCGCATGCTGATTGAGCAGGCTGATGTTAGCCGGAGCAAGCGTAAAAAAGTGATTGACAAGTTAGCAGCCCAGCTGATTTTACAAAACTATTTGGATCGTAACTTTTAAAGATAAAGGAGAAAAAATGGCAGAGCAACATAAGCATGATCATCAGGAAGAGAGGGAATTGATTACCTTGGTAGATGACCAAGGCAATGAAACCCTATTTGAGATTCTTTTGACGATTGATGCCAAGGAAGAATTTGGGAAGAACTATGTCCTTCTCATTCCGGCTAATGTAGAGGAAGATGAAAACGGTGAGGTCGAAATTCAGGCCTACTCCTTTACTGAAAATGAGGACGGAACCGAGGGAGACCTTCAACCAATTCCAGAAGATGCCAATGCAGAATGGGATATGATTGAAGAAGTCTTTAATAGCTTTATGGAAGAAGCTGAATAAAAGGTCTTTAAGGAGGCTAGGACTTAGAGTCCTGGCCTCCTTTTAGGTTTCATTCTTGGTCCAAGGCAAAGTGGCTTCTTTTGCTGGGGCCCTTTTGATTGTAGTTAAGAAGTAAGGATATAAAGGAAAGTAGATGACAAGGACAGTAGAGTGGTTGGATTCACGAATCGGTTTAAATTTTCGGCCAGGTTTGGAGCGGATGGAACGGGCAGTGGCCTTTTTCAAGCAGCCCCAGGAGCAGTATCCCATTATCCATGTTACAGGGACCAATGGCAAGGGCTCGACCATTGCTTTTTTAAGCAGTCTCTTTCAGGCTCATGGAAAAAAGGTAGGAACCTTCACCTCGCCCCATATTGTCAAGATTCAGGATCGGATTGCGATTAACGGCCAACCGATTTCCGACCAGGACTTTGAGCGCCTGGCTAGTCGCTTGGCCGACCTAGAAGAAAGTATCTTGGGAGAAGATAAATTTTCCTACTTTGAGATTTTGTGCTTGCTTGCCTTTTTATATTTTGCCCAAGAAGGGGTGGAACTAGCCCTGATTGAGGTCGGAATTGGTGGGCTTTTAGACACAACCAATGTGGTGACAGGCGAGCTCGCCCTAATCAGCTCTGTTGGTCTGGACCATCAGGAGACCTTGGGCTCTAGTCTGGCTGCCATAGCCGAGCAGAAGGCTGGAATTTTCAAGCCTGGTAAAAAGGCCCTGATAGGGCCCCTGGCTGAAGAGGCAGAACTGGTTTGCCAGAAAAGGGCAGAAGACTTGGGTATTCCTCTCTATCAGTATGGGGAAGATTTTAGCCTGATAGAGGGGGCTTTTGTCAGTCGAGATTATATGTTTGACCATTTGAGTCTGGGCCTTGTGGGTGCTCATCAAGAGGAGAATGCCGCCCTGGCTCTGGCCGCCTTTTGCCTCTTTATGGAGGAGCGGGAGTGGCCGATTTCGGCTTCGGCACTTAGGACAGCCTTGGAGCAAACTCGCTGGGCTGGTCGCTTGGAGGAGGTCAAACCTCGGATTTACTTGGACGGGGCCCATAATCTGGCTGCCCTAAAGCGCTTGGTGGACTTTATCCAGGAGCAAAAGGTCGATCAGGTGGAAATCTTGTTTGGAGCCTTGAAAAGAAAGGACTATCAGGCTATGCTGACCTATCTCAAGCAGGAATTGCCAGCAGCCAGGCTGACAGTGACTAGTTTTGCCTATGGGGAGGCCTTAGAGGAGGCAGATGTGGCGGGGCTTGCCTATAGGCCTGATTATCTAGCCTATATTCAAGATTTTCAAGAAAAAAAAGAGCAAACCTCACTGCTCTTTGTGACCGGCTCGCTCTACTTTATTTCCGAGGTTCGCCAAGCCCTGCTGGCGGATGGCCATAGCTAATTTGTTTACGGTTTCAAGTTTCTCTGGTATAATATACTTAGAAAAGGAAAGGAGCTAAAACCATGAAAAAAATAGAAAAACTATCTCTAATAGTAGCCTCGCTGGGGGTCTGCCTACTCTTGATAGCCTGTGGAAATTCCAAGCAAGACTCTTCCAGTTCCTCCCAAGCGAGCAGCAGTCAAGCTAGCTCTGCTAGTTCTAGTAGCGCCAGCTCCAGCAGCTCCCAAACTAGCTCTGCTAATACGAGCAGTTCTTCTTCGGTGGCAGCTCCCTCAGATTTGGACGGGACCTATAAGGCTAGCCATGAAGGGGATGACTTAACCCTGACGCTTTCTGGCAACAAGGGAAGTTTGACCAAGATTGAAAGGGACGGGGAGCAGGAAATTGAGCAGGTGGAAGTTGATCCTAATAACCAGACCATGATTATTGGAGATGACGTCAAGCGCTATTATGTTAATGGCAACCAACTGACCATTGAGGACCGCGATCAGGAATTGGACGACGACGATACAGTGGTTTATACCAAGCAATAAAAAGGAAGGGGGGATAGCCTCCCTTTTTTAATAGTAAAAAACTTTAGTTAGGGAGCCTGCCTCTTAAAAGAGGTCCAGTCCTTTCAGCCAATCCTAGGGGGCTAAAGGGGAGGCTGGCTAGTTCCTTAGGTCCCGCTTTTCTCTAGGGGCTTGATTTATTAGGGAAGGGTCGCTATACTAGAAGTAATAAAAATAAGGAGGAGTCCTGTGAGAAAATTCCAGCTCTTGATGTCAAAATATGGTTTCAGTCTCATTATCATGATTTTAGAATTGGGCTTTGTTTTTGGGCTTTTCTTTTATCTGGGGCAGGTTAACCAGGACTTGTGGATTGTCTTTGTCTTTATCCTGACGGTGGCTACGATTTTCTCCATTGTCAATCGCTCCATGACTCCTGAAAGCAAGGTAACCTGGCTTTTGATTGCCTTTGTACCGGTGGTCGGCTCTCTGATTTATCTGATGTTTGGGGAGCGGCGCCTGTCCAAGAAGGAGATGAAGCAGCTGGAAAAGATGGACTCCATGAAGTTTCGGGAGGACAATAGTTATGAACTGAGACTAAGGCTCAAGGAGCAAGATAAGTCGGTCTATGGAATTATCAAGTCGCTCTTGAGCATGGACCATAATGCAGATATTTATGATGGGACGTCCTCGCGCTACTTTGCCCTGGGAGAGGACATGTATGAGGCCCTGCTCGCGGACTTAAAGACGGCCCAAAAATTTATCTTTCTAGAATACTATATCATTGAAGAGGGCAAGATGTGGAATAGTATTTTAGCTATTCTGAAAGAAAAGGTGGCCCAGGGGGTCGAGGTCAAGCTCCTCTATGATGATATCGGCTGTATGGCTACCCTGCCAGGCAACTATACTCGTAAGCTCCAGGCTCTGGGCATTGATGCCCATAAGTTTAACAAGGTGATTCCTCGAATGACGGTGGCCTATAATAATCGAGACCACCGGAAAATCTTGGTTATCGACGGGCAGATTGCCTATACGGGGGGAATCAATCTGGCTGATGAATACATCAACCACATCCAACGTTTCGGCCACTGGAAAGACGGGGGAGTCCGGCTGAATGGACGGGCGGTCAAGGCCTTTACTCGTTTGTTTCTGATGAACTGGTACATCAATCAGGGAGAAATTAGTGATTTTGACCAGTACCATCTGGACAATATGGCGGTTGAGGGGGCTGGTGGCCTCTATGTTCCCTATGGGAGTGGGCCCAAGCCCATGTATAAGGCCCAGGTCGGCAAAAATGTCTATCAAAATATCATCAGTCAGGCTACTGACTATGTCTATATCACCACTCCCTATCTAATTATCGGTTATGATTTGACCGAAGATATCAAAAATGCGGCCATGCGGGGAGTAGATGTGCGAATCTTGACCCCCTTTATCCCAGATAAGCGCCTCATCCAGCTAGTTACTCGGGGGGCCTATCGGGATTTGATGGAGGCTGGAGTCAAGATTTATGAGTACCAGCCGGGCTTTGTCCATAGTAAAAATCTAATCGCTGATGATGAATTGGCTGTGGTTGGGACCATAAATTTTGACTACCGCAGCCTGGTCCATCACTATGAAAATGCTGTTTTAATGTATCAGACGCCATCATTAAAGGAAATTAAAGAGGATTTTGAAGCCATGTTTAGGGTCTCTCAGGAAATTCATGAGGGGGCCATAAAAAACACCTGGTACCAACGCCTCCTAAAAGAGATAGTCCAGTTGTTTGCACCCATGTTATAGGGAGACCAAGATATAAAGGTCCGCTGGCTGGACCAAGAGCCCTCGGGCTCTTTTTTTAGTCAGAAAATCGTTTTTTTGACAGTGATTTTAGCTCTTAGATAGTTTATAGGTTTTTCTGATAATGTTTGGGGAGGGCAAGACCTTTCTGCTGGAAGTTTCAATGGTGGAGAAAATTTTCTCATAGAACTATCCCACCTTTTGCTCCACCCAGGCTCTACTAGTTGCTGGTTCTTGAGGCTAGTTTTGGCTGGTTTTACGAATAATTAAGGTAGAGGAGGTGGCTATGGCTAAATTAACTAGTGAGGAGCAGGTTTTTTTGGACCGCTACCAGGCCCAGACCTACCACCGTTTTCGAGACTTGGAGCGCTATGTGGCCCTCATAAAAAAACAGGCTAAGGAAGCAAGCTGACAGAAAAGTGACTTTTTGATATACTAGTAAGGACTTATATCAAGGAGAATCATTATGTCTGATTTGCAACAAAAGCCAGAACAGGAAAAAACACTCAGCCCCCAGGAAGCTCCCAAGAGGGCAGAGGACCTAGGGCTACCCTTATTTATGATGGTTTTATGGAGTGGTTTGCTTAGTATTCTAAGTGTGGCCAATCCTTTTTTGACTTCTCTGGCCAACAATCTTCAAAGCCAAAATTTATATGCTGGCTGGGCCATGAGCCAGGGCCAGGTCGCCTACGGTCATTTCTATGGGAATAGTGGTCTTTTATATTACCTAATCGACTGGCTGGGGAGCCTCTTTATGGGGCAAATTTTATTTGCTGCCTTAGAGTTTTTTGCCCTGCTCTTTGCTGGGGTCTATCTCTTTCGCTTGACCTACCTATTGACTGGCAAGGAAAAGCTGGCTCAAAAAATCCTGCCCCTGCTTTACCTCCTGGTCTTGACCCTGGGCTTTGGCGGACTTTACGCAAGTATCTTTGTCCTGCCCTTTATCCTCTGGGGGGCCTACTTTGTCGCCCGTTATAGTCATAACCAGACTCGGGACAAGACCTTTATCTTGTTTGGGGCTGTGGGAGCCCTGGCCTTTATGATTGAGCCGGTCACCAGTGTTCTTTTTTATGTCTTAAGTTTCATCGTTTTAACTATCTTTAATATTGCCCGCAAGAGAAAGGCTCGGGGTCTTTACCAGCTCTTGGCCGACCTTTTTGGTTTTTCCCTGGTCTTTTATCCCTTGGGTTATCTGACTGTCTGGAATGGTAGTTTTGGTTTTGCTATCAGCCAGGTCACCTATCCCTGGGATAGTCTCAGTTTTAGTCATGGGGGGCTTTTGGGGAACCTCCTACTTTATCTGGGCTTGGCTCTAGCTCTGGGCTTTTTCAGCGCTATCTTCATGGCCCTGGGTCCTTCGGATAATAAGAATGATTGGCCTGTTCGCCTCCTAGCTATTTTGGGGCTCTTGGCCAGTCTAATTATCAATATTTTGCGGCCAGATCAAGGGGCCTACCAGCTTCTAGTCAGCCTGCCCTTTGCTATGATTTTGCTGATTTTCTGGCTTAATCGGGGCTTTCAAGAGGCTGCAGGCCGGCATAGTCGCTCCCGCAGGAGACCCTCTGTCTTTCGCTCCTACTTTGCCGCTAGCTTCTTCCTTCCCCTCCTTGCCATGATTTATCTAGTGGTTGCTCCCTTGGTGCAGACCTATATCTTGGAAGGGCAGGAGACGAACGAGCGCTCCAAGGTAGCTCTCTACATTAAGGATAAGGCCAAGAAGAGCGATAAAATTTATGCCTGGGACAAGACAGCCAGTCTCTATCAGGCCAGCGGTCACCTATCGGCAGCCTCTATCCTAAGTCCCAGCCTTTACCTGGGAACGTCCGAAAACAAGATTGCCCTAAGCAACCAGCTAGGAGACAATGGAGCCAAGTATATCCTAGTCAATAAGGATGTGGAGCTTCTGGACGATGTCAAGAAGCAATTAGGGAGCAATTATGAGGAGGTAGACCTCCAATTAAGCCAGTTCCAACTCTACCAACTTAAATAAAACAAATCAATATATTGTGGTTAAAATAAAATTTTAAGAAATTTTCCACAATATATTGATTTTTTATTGGGAAGTGATATAATATGTCTTATGAACGGAGGAACTGCCATGATTACTTTAAGAGAAGAAAAACAACTAACCAACCCCCAGATTTATGTGATTAAGCGTGATGGCCGGAAGGTTAATTTTGATTTGGACAAGATATATAAGGCCCTGGTCAAGGCTGCCTCTTCCATCAGTCAGATGTCCCCTCTAGTTGAGGCCAAGTTGGAAATGGTTTTAGAGGCTATTTTGACCGAGATTGCCAGCCGCTTTGCCGAGGATATTAAAATCTATGAAATCCAAAATATTGTGGAGCATGAACTTTTAAGAGCTAATGAATATGCCATCGCCCAAGCCTACATTGCCTATCGGACCCAGAAGGACTTTGAGCGCTCCCAGGCAACGGACATCAACTTTACTATTGACAAGCTCTTAAATAAGGACCAGACAGTGGTCAACGAAAATGCCAACAAGGACAGCAATGTCTTTAACACCCAGCGGGATTTGACGGCGGGGATTGTCGGCAAGTCTATCGGCTTGAAGTTATTGCCTAGCCATGTAGCCAATGCCCATCAAAAGGGGGACATCCACTACCATGATTTGGACTATAGTCCCTATACTCCCATGACCAACTGCTGCTTGATTGACTTTGAAGGAATGTTGGCCAAGGGCTTTAAGATTGGAAATGCTGAGGTGGAGAGCCCCAAGTCTATCCAGACGGCTACTGCCCAAATCTCACAAATTATCGCCAATGTCGCTTCTAGCCAATACGGGGGTTGCTCAGCCGATCGGATCGATGAGGTCCTGGCTCCCTATGCGGAAAAGAATTATCAAAAGCACTTAGCCGATGCCCAAAATTGGGTCCTGGCTGACAAGCAAGAGGACTATGCCTGGTCCAAGACCCAAAAGGACATCTATGATGCCATGCAGTCCTTGGAATATGAGATTAACACCCTCTTTACCTCCAATGGTCAGACTCCCTTCACCTCGCTAGGTTTTGGTCTAGGAACCAATCGTTTTGAACGGGAGATTCAAAAAGCTATTTTGCAGATTCGGATTGCAGGTCTTGGGGCTGAACATCGGACAGCTATTTTTCCCAAGCTTATCTTCACCCTTAAAAGGGGACTTAATCTAGAAGCAACTAGTCCCAACTATGACATCAAAGAGCTGGCCCTGGAGTGTGCAACCAAGCGTATGTACCCTGATGTCCTCTCCTATGATAAGATTATTGATTTGACGGGTTCTTTCAAGGTGCCCATGGGCTGCCGCTCCTTCCTCCAAGGTTGGAAGGATGAGCAAGGGCAGGAGGTTAACTCTGGCCGGATGAATCTAGGGGTCGTAACGGTCAATTTACCGCGGATTGCCCTAGAGTCAGAAGGGGACTTGACTAAGTTCTGGGCCCTCTTTAATGAGCGGATGAATATCGCAGAGGACGCTCTGGTTTATCGGGTTGAGCGGACCAAGGAAGCCAGCCCTAGCAATGCCCCTATCCTCTATCAATATGGGGCCTTTGGTAAGAGACTAGGCAAGCAAGACCAGGTGGACCAGCTCTTTAATCGCCGGCGGGCAACGGTTTCCCTAGGCTATATCGGTCTCTATGAGGTGGCTGCTGTCTTTTATGGTAGGGACTGGGAGACCAACCCTGAGGCCAAGGACTTTACAGTCCAGATTGTCAAAGAGATGAAAAAGTTGGTGGGGGAATGGTCTGACCAGTATGACTATCATTTTTCAGTCTATTCGACTCCTTCAGAGAGTTTGACGGACCGTTTCTGCCGCTTAGATAGGGAAAAATTTGGCCTGGTGCCTGATATTACCGATAAGGAATACTATACCAATTCCTTCCACTATGATGTTCGGAAAAATCCTACCCCCTTTGAAAAGTTGGACTTTGAAAAGGTCTATCCAGAAGCGGGGGCAACAGGAGGATTTATCCACTACTGTGAATATCCTGTTTTGCAACAAAACCCCAAGGCCCTAGAGGCTGTGTGGGACTATGCCTATGACCGTGTGGGCTATCTAGGCACTAATACTCCGATTGACCGCTGTTACAAGTGTGATTTTGAGGGAGACTTTACTCCGACTGAGCGTGGTTTTACCTGTCCTAACTGTGGCAATAGCGATCCTAAAACGGTCGATGTGGTCAAGCGGACCTGTGGTTATTTAGGTAATCCTCAGGCGCGGCCTATGGTTAATGGCCGCCATAAGGAAATTTCTGCTCGAGTTAAGCACATGAACGGCTCAACGATTAAGTATTCTGGCAAAAAGGAGGCCTAATTGAAATGGGAAAATATCAATTAGATGACAAGGGCAAGGCCCTGGTTCAACGTTTTCATGAAAGGTATTCCAAGGGTGGCGGTGGCAAAAAAGAGCGTTTAGCCAGCCTGCGCCAGCAGTTCTTGGAGAAAAAAGGAGAACTAGGTGGAGCTAAGAAGACCGACTGAAGCAGACAAGATAACCATTATGGATATGGTGGCAGAGTTTCGGGCGGCCAAGAGTCCAGATGACGGCTTTTTCGGAGCTCAAGACTTTGTCTATGAGGATTGGCTAGCTGAAATTCAAGCAGCAGAAGTGGGACTGGGCCTGAGAGACGGTTTTGTCCCCTACATCCAGTTTGTCGCCTTTGATCAAAAAGGGAAAGCATTGGGCTTTCTCAATCTGCGCTTGCGCTTAAATAAGGCTCTCTTGGAGCGGGGTGGCCATATTGGCTACTCAATTCGGCCGAGTGAGCGGGGCAAGGGCTATGCCAAGGAAGCCTTGCGCCAAGGTTTGCGACAAGCTAGCCAAAAAAATATCAAGTCGGTCCTGGTGACTTGTTCGCCAGACAATGAAGCCAGCCGGCGGACGATTTTAGCCAATGGTGGCATTTATGAGGATACCAGAGCTGGGGGAGAACGTTACTGGATTGATTTAGACTAGGAGTAACTATGGAATTAAGACGACCAAGCCTAGCCGATAAGGCGGCTATTATTGATATGATTGATGAGTTTATTGCCGCGCGCAGCTATATGCATGGAGGTCTAGGCTCGACCTGGCAATTAGTCGAGACTTATGAGGACTGGCTGGAACTCATTGCCCAGCATGAGCAGGGAGAGAATTTACCCGAGGACTGGCTACCCGCAGCACAATTTGTTACCTTCGATGATCAAGGGCGGGCATTGGGCTTTCTCTCTATACGTCTGGCCCTCAATGAGCGGACCTTTGTCGAGGGTGGTCATGTCGGTTATTCCATTCGTCCGAGCGAGCGCGGCCAGGGGCTGGGCAAAGAACAGCTCCGTTTGGGCCTGCTAGAAGCCAAAAAGCTGGGCCTTGAGCACCTTTTAATCACCTGTGATGAGGACAATCTGGCCAGTAAGCAGGTGATTTTGGCCAATGGCGGTCAATATGACAATAAGATTGAAGGAGTAGAGCGTTACTGGCTAGATTTGGAGGAGCTATGAACAATCCCAAACCCCAGGAATGGAAGAGTGAGGAGCTGAGCAAGGGCCGTATTATTGACTATAAAGCCTTTAATTTTGTGGACGGAGAAGGGGTCAGAAATTCCCTCTACGTCAGTGGCTGTATGTTTCATTGCGAGGGTTGCTATAATGCAGCCACCTGGTCCTTTAATGCCGGCATCCCCTATACAGAAGAATTAGAAGAACAAATCATGGAGGATTTGGCCCAGCCCTATGTGCAGGGCCTGACCCTGCTGGGTGGAGAGCCCTTTTTAAATACGGGGATTTTAATTCCCCTCATCAAGCGGATTCGTCGGGAACTACCAGACAAGGATATTTGGTCCTGGACGGGCTATACTTGGGAAGAGATGATGTTAGAGACAGAGGACAAACTGGAAATGCTCGGTCTGATTGACATTCTGGTAGACGGCCGCTTTGATCTTAGTAAGAAAAACCTGATGTTGCAGTTTCGTGGTTCTTCCAACCAGCGAATTATCGATGTTCAGGAGTCGCTCAAGGAGGAGCGGGTGGTCATCTGGAAGAAACTCAATGATGGAACAGCAGCCTATGAGCAGGTGAAACGAAATGAAGTAATCTAGGAGGTTGAAATGGTTGAAAATATAGAAGATCCAATCGGGACCCTTATCTTTTTTGGAGGCCTCTTTCTACTGGTCCTCCTCTATGGCTTTCTGAAAGCCCTCTTGCTGCATCGGCGGGCTAGGCGCAAGGCCCGACAAAGAAGGGAAGATGACCTAGTTTTAGCCTATCTGGCCTGGGTCCAAGAGCAGGAGCAAGAGGCCCGCAGGGCCAGGATAGCCCAGGCGCGCAAGCAGGCGACGCCCAGCTTTCAGGATTTTGATTTAAGCCATTTACATAGTTGAGGTTGAGATAAACATCTTTAACCTTTCACAGCCCACGGGGCTGTTTTTTTGTGCTCGGCTTTATCCGCAAGGTTACACCGTCTAGGGGGCGTTTCTTGTCCCGTCTTGGCTAGCCTTATCCGCAACCTTCATCAGTTTACCGGACTGCTTTTTGAGACAAGTCTGGCTTGTTTTATCTGCAAGTTTCCCCGGCTTAGGGTCTGTGGATAGGGCCTCTCCAAGGGAGGGAATTTTCTTCCCTGGACAAAATTGTCCTGCTTTGGAGGAGAAACTGCTATAATAGATGACATGCTAAGTCTTCTAAGAGGAGACCTTTCTTGACCATTTCTTGCTTGATTTCTAGCAAATCGAGCACTTTGAACCTATTTATTTGAGGTTGTTGCCCCTTCAAGTAGGGGTGGAAGTAGTTGATTGCTACTTGCAGTGTCACTCATACTAGACTTAGGCCCGAGCTTGGGACTTTTTAGAAAAATCTTGGCTACTAACCTAGTGCTTGATCTTGGAAAAGTCTTTAAGTTAGCCTTTGGAGCTGGATATAGTTACTATTTAAAGGAGAAGATATGATTCACAAAAAAGTCGAGTTGACCGAATTGTTCTATGATTTGGTTTTTGTTTATGCGATTTCACAGATGACGGCCCTGATTCATCATTTACATCATGGGCTCGTTCCCCTGGCGGCCTTTGTTTCCTACTTGGTCGCCCTCATTGTCCTCATCAATACCTGGATGATTCAGACCGTTTTTACCAATCGTTATGGGAAAAATTCCTTTAGAAATATGGCCTTTATGCTCTTGAGCATGGCCCTGGTCCTGGCCCTGTCCAATAGTTTTTCCAGTGACTGGACTAATATTACTAATTTTTTCCACTTTAGCTTTTTAGTCATTGCCCTCAATGCCCTGCTGGCCTTGCAGTACATCTGGGAATATTTCCAGGCCAAGGACCAAAATAACCGTCGAGTGATTGGATTTTTCTCCTATCTCCTAGTAGCTAGGACTGGCTTGCTGGCTCTTTGCCTGCTTTTGCCCTATCCTTTTTCGGCCTTTCTCTCCTTTGTGGTCATTGTCTTAACCACCCTCATGCCCATGCTTTATACGGGCCTGATGGGCCTGGTTCCCACCAACTTTCCCCATCTACTGGAACGGCTCTCGCTCTTGGTGATTATTACCTTTGGGGAGATGTTGATTGGGATTGCTCCTTACTTTTAGCCGGCGGCCTTTTCTGTCCTGTCTGTCCTAGTCTTTTTGATTGTAGCTGGTCTTTTTCTCTTCTACATCATCGAGATTGACCACCTGATTGATGAAAGCGGTCAGGGAGCGACGGGAAATGCCCTTATCTACACCCATTATCTCATCTTTATCGGCCTCGGCATGGTTACTGTTTCCCTTGGCTTTCTCAAGGAAAAAGAAGTTCATCCCCTCTTTTTACTGGCCTTTCTCTTTATCGGTCTAGCCCTCTTTTACCTGGGGAGCTTGTTTCTAGCCATTCATAATCAGCCCGATCGGCGCTTGACCAAGAGGCTCTTGGGCTCCATGGGACTGGTAGCTTTCGTTAGCTTTTTACTGGCCTCTTTCTTGGCCTCAAATAGCCTATTCTTGGCTCTGTTGGTCTGCTTGATGACCTGGTCCTTGACCCTGCTATTTTTAAATTTTAACCGTCAGACAGCTAAAAAAAGACAGGAGAAGGTGGACTAGTTGGCCGCCTTCTTCCTTTTCTTCTCCCTTTTTTGTAAAAAATTTGGACATTTCTTAAAAAATTCTTAAAAAATGTTACCTTTTGTGCTATAATGGTATGGAGTAATTATGAAAAAGGATTTAGGGATGTCTAAGAAAAAAAAATCTCGTTTTTTAACTAAAAAACGGCTCAAATTGGTGAATTCTGCCCTGCTCAGCTTGTTTGTCTTGCTGGCAGCCTTGCTAATCTTTACAATTTTCCGCTATAATATTTTGGCCTTTCGTGCTCTAAATATTGTGGTTACTGGTTTATTGATAGGGATTGCTGCTCTAGCAACATATTTGATTGTTGCTGGAAGGGCTAGTCGATTTACTAGTTTGTTGCTGTTTTTTTCCTTGTTGCTTGGTTCAGGAGCCATGTATGCTCTGAAGGAAGTCGTGGACCTTTCAAGCGGTCTAAATTCCACAGCCAGCTATTCCGAGTATGAAATGAGCATTCTAGTTCCGGCCGATAGCGAGATTAAGGATGTCAGCCAGCTGAGTCAGGTCCTGGCTCCTCTGGGCAATGACGCTGAAAACATCAAGGCCTTGACCGACCATTTGAGCCAGACAAAAAAGCTCAATCTAGCTGTTGATAGCTCTCCCTCTTATCTAGCGGCCTACCAGTCCCTCATCAATGGGGAGGCTCCGGCCATGATTTTAAATTCAGTTTTTGAAAATGTTCTCCAGACCGAGCACCCTGACTATGCCGGCAAGGTTAAGAAGATTTACAGCTTTAAGCTTACCAAGCAGGTCGAGACGGCCAAGGAAAAGCAGGCAGCCAATGCGGATGTCTTTAATATCTACATTAGCGGTATTGATACCTATGGGGCTATCACTTCAGTTTCCCGTTCAGATGTCAATATCATTATGACCGTCAACCGTAAGACCAAGAAGGTCCTGCTGACAACAACTCCGCGGGATACTTACCTTCCGATTGCGGACGGTGGAGCCAACCAGGGGGACAAGCTAACCCATGCAGGCATCTATGGGGTAGATGCTTCTGTCCATACCCTGGAGAATTTTTATGGTATTGATATCAACTACTATGTCCGCCTCAACTTTAGCTCCTTCTTGAAACTGATTGACCTCCTGGGAGGGATTGACCTACAAAATGACCAGGAATTTACAGCTGGTGGTCAAAACTTCCCATTGGGACAGATCCATTTGAACTCAGAACAGGCCCTTATCTTTGTCCGAGAGCGTTACTCGCTCAGTGGTGGAGACAATGACCGGGGTAAAAATCAGGAAAAAGTAATCGCTGCGGTTATTAAAAAATTAACCTCGACAGATGCCCTGAAAAATTACCGGGCCATTATCTCAGGCCTCCAGGACTCTGTCCAGACCAATATGGCCTTGGAAACCATGATGAATCTGATTAACGGCCAGCTAGAGTCAGGTGGTAGTTACAAGGTTGAATCTCAAGCCTTGATTGGTACAGGAAGCAATGACCTGCCCTCTTACGCTATGCCGGGCTCTAACCTTTATATGTTGCAGCCAGATCAAGCCAGTCTAGCTAGCCTGAAAGAGGCTATCCAGGCTGTAATGGAAGGAAAATAAGATGATTGATATTCATTCCCACATCATTTTTGATGTGGATGATGGCCCCCGAGAGGCAAAGGAAACCCGGGCCTTGCTGCGTGAAAGTTACAGTCAGGGAGTCAGGACCATTGTTGCCACCTCCCACCGTCGCAAGGGCCTCTTTGAAACAGCTGAGGACAAGATTGCCAGCAACTTTAAACTGGTCCAAGACCTGGCCCGGGAAGTGGCTGAGGACTTGGAAATTTTATACGGGGCTGAAATCTATTATAGTAGCCAGGCCTTAAGCCAGCTAGAAAGAGGAGAAATCCCCCATCTAGCAGGGACTAGCTATGTCCTCATCGAGTTTAGTATGAACACCCCCTATCGGGAAATCCACCAGGGCCTAAGCAATATTTTGCGCCTGGGTCTGACTCCGGTTGTTGCCCATATCGAGCGCTACCATGCCTTAGAAAAAAATGCCAAGCGGGTCCGAGAGTTGATTAACATGGGCTGCTATACCCAAATCAATAGCTCCAGTGTCCTCAAGGCCAAGCTCTGGGGTGACAAGTATAAGTTTATGAAAAAACGGGCCCAGTTCTTTTTGGAAGAAGATCTGGTCCACTTTGTCGCTAGCGATATGCACAACCTCAAAGTTCGGCCCCCTTATATGCAGGAGGCCTACCAGTTGATTAGCCACAAATACGGCCAGTCAGCAGCAGACAGCCTCTTTAGAAAAAATCAAGAAATCCTTTTAAAAGATGAACTAATATAGGAGAAGAAATGAAAAACCAAGAAAATCAGGTGGTAGAGGTCGATCTACTATCCCTCTTGAAGACCTTGTGGAGAAGAAAGTTTCTCCTTCTTTTATCGGCCCTGGTCTTTGCTATCTTATCGCTAGGTTATAGCCTCTTTTTGGCCAAGCCTGTCTATGAAAGTACCACTCGAATCTATGTAGTTAACCGCCAGCAGGCAGATACTAATGCCTTGACCAACCAGGACTTGCAGGCCGGGACCTATCTGGTAAAGGACTATAAGGAGATTATCCTATCTCAAGATGTCTTAGCCCATGTGATTGCTGACCTCAAGCTTTCCCTCACAAACACAGAATTGGCCTCTAAGGTTTTGGTGTCCGTCCCTACGGATACGCGGATTGTTTCCATTACCGTTAAGGGTTCAGATGGGGAAGAGGCTAGCCGGGTGGCTAATTCCCTGCGCCAGGCCGCAGCAGCCAAGATTATCGAGGTGACCAAGGTTTCAGATGTCACCACTCTCGAAGAGGCTCCAGTCCCTAAAAATCCTTCTTCACCCAATATCCGCAGAAATGTCCTAGTCGGCTTTTTAGCAGGAGCAGTCCTGATGGTGGTCGTGATTTTTGTGATTGAAGTCCTAGATGATCGAATCAAGAAACCAGAAGATGTGGAAGAAGTGATGGGGATTACCCTACTAGGAATTGTACCAGATACCAGTAAGTTAAAATAGGGGAAAACATGCCAATATTAGAATTATCAAGAAATAAGCGAGCATCAATCATTCAAACGGAAGAATACTATAATGCTCTAAGGACCAACATCCAGCTTAGTGGCGACAACATCAAGGTAGTGGCCCTAACCTCGGTCCAGCCCAATGAAGGAAAGTCGACGACCTCGACCAATCTAGCCATTGCCTTTGCGCGTGGAGGATATAAGACCCTACTGGTCGATGCCGATATCCGTAATTCCGTCATGTCAGGAGTCTTTAAGGCTAAGGGGAAAATTACCGGCTTGACCGACTACCTATCAGGCAATGCTGACCTATCTCAAGGCCTATGCGAGACCGATGTGGACAATCTCTCGGTCATCGAGTCTGGCCAGGTTTCGCCTAATCCAACAGCCCTCCTTCAGAGCAAGAACTTTAATAGTATGTTGGATATCCTGCGCAAGTACTATGACTACATCATTGTAGACACACCACCTCTGGGTCTGGTTATCGATGCGGCCATTGTGGCCCAGCAATGTGATGCTAGTATCCTAGTAGCAGAAGCAGGAGGGGTCAAACGCAAGTCCGTTCAGAAGGCCAAGAGCCAGTTGGAACAGACCGGGACACCGTTTTTGGGAGTGATTTTAAATAAGTATAATATCGAACTAGACCGCTATGGCTCCTATGGGAACTATGGCAACTACGGTAATTATGGGAAGAAGATGTAAGAAAGAAAAGAAGTAGGATTATTATGGAATTGACAAGGGGACAAAAAAGGATAATACTGATGATAGTGGACACTGTCCTCATCTATCTGAGTGGTTATGTGGCTTATTTTTTCCTGGCCAACTATATCCAAATCTCCAACCTAGCTCTCTTTCAAATATTGACCTATGTAGGTCTCCTTTATTTGGCAGTTGGCTCGTGTACAAAAATATTTTCGATTATCAATCGCTATACAGACTATAAGAGCTTAAGCAAGATTTCCTTAATCTTTATCGCTATCTATCTAACCTTATTTGCATCCGAATATCTTTTTGCTTTAAATCTGAGCGATCGTTTCTTGCTCTTGAGCTGTGTCTTTTCTATCTTGTTTGCAGTAGCCGTTCGTCTATCCTGGCGCATGTTTTATGAGTTGGAGAGCGGCCGCCGCAAGGGAGAATTAGCTGCTTCTTCCAGCCTTAGAACCTTGATTGTCGGGGCAGGAGACGGGGCAGACCTCTTCATTAAGACGGCCCTTAAGGGTTCCAAGGACTTGAAGATTGTTGCAATTGTGGACAAGAATAAGGAAAAACAAGGCACCTTCCTACATGGGATTAAGGTAGTCGGGACAGAGGAGAAAATTCCGGAAATTGTCACCAACTATGAAATCCAGCAGATTGTCATAGCCATTCCCTCTTTGAAGCCCAAGGAGTATGAAAAAATCTTGAACCTCTGTCAAGAGACTGGGGTCAAGGTCCAGGCCATGCCCAAGTATGAGGAGGTCCTCAAGGGCCAGCTCAGTGTGAGTAAGCTAAGAGAGATTGATATTGTGGACCTTTTGGGGCGCCAGGAAGTAGACCTAGACCAGTCCAGCCTCCTTAATAATATCAAGGACAAGACAATCCTAGTGACTGGGGCAGGTGGATCTATCGGCTCTGAACTTTGTCGCCAGGTGGCCAAGTTTGGCCCAGCACGTTTGATTTTACTGGGACATGGAGAAAACTCCATTTATCTGATTCATAAGGAACTCTCAAGCCAGTACAGGGGAGAAATTGAGCTGATTCCGATTATTGCAGATATTCAGGATCGGGAGCGCATCTTCTCAATCATGGAAAGCTATCGACCAGACCGGGTCTATCATGCAGCCGCCCATAAGCATGTTCCCCTGATGGAGTACAATCCTTTTGAAGCGGTAAAAAATAACATCTATGGAACGCTGAATGTAGCCGAGGCGGCCAAGGCAGCTGCGGTCAAAAAGTTTGTCATGATTTCGACAGATAAGGCGGTCAATCCTCCTAATGTCATGGGAGCAACCAAGCGGGTGGCAGAGATGATTGTCACCAGCCTCAATGAGGAGGGCCACACCCTCTTTGCTGCGGTACGCTTCGGCAATGTCCTGGGTAGTCGGGGCAGTGTCGTTCCCCTCTTTAAGGAACAGATAGCTAAAGGCGGCCCCCTAACAGTGACCGACTTTCGGATGACCCGCTACTTTATGACCATACCAGAGGCCAGTCGCCTAGTGATTCAGGCAGGGGCCCTGATGCAGGGGGGAGAAGTCTTTGTCCTGGATATGGGGCAACCAGTCAAAATCCTTGATTTAGCCAAGAAAATGATTACCCTGAGCGGCTATACAGAAGAGGATATTGAGGTGGTAGAAAGTGGGATTAGACCAGGGGAGAAATTACATGAGGACTTGCTCTCAGCTACCGAGAAAATCGATGAGCAGGTTTATGAAAAAATCTTTGTAGGCCGGGTCAATCAGCTATCCAAGGCCAGGGTAGATCAATTCATCGCTAGCCTTTCAGCCTGCGATGATGAGAAGTTAAAGCAAAAATTGCTGCAATTTGCCCAACAATAGAAAAGATAAAGGGGAGAATCCTGTGTATAAAATTGTAAAGCGAGTGCTGGACATCATTTTCTCTTTTCTGGGAATGATTTTTTTATCACCGCTACTAATCATCCTAATCCTAGCTATCAAGCTAGACTCGCAAGGGCCCATTCTCTTTAAGCAAAAGCGGGTTGGCCTCCACAAGAAGCATTTTTATATCTTGAAATTTAGGACCATGCGGATAGACACTCCCAAGGATACACCGACCCATCTCCTGGAAAATCCCGATCAGTGGATTACCAGGGTTGGTAAGTTTCTCAGAAAGACTTCCTTGGACGAACTACCGCAAATTTGGAATATCTTTGTCGGTGATATGAGTATCATCGGTCCCAGACCAGCCCTTTGGAATCAATATGATCTGATAGAGGAGCGGGATAAGTATGGGGCCAATGACCTCCTGCCTGGCCTCACCGGCTGGGCCCAGATTAACGGACGTGACGAACTGCCCATTCCCAAAAAGGCAGCCCTAGACGGCTACTATGTCAGCCACATCTCACTGGCTTTGGATATCAAGTGTTTTTTTGGAACCCTAATCAGTGTAGTTAAAAGTGACGGAGTGGTCGAAGGTGGGACAGGCAAGCTAAAAGAAAAATAGGAACTAAAGCGCGTGACTAGAAAATGGAAAGTTTTAATAACAGGGGAAAATAGCTATATCGGTCGTTCTTTTAAGACCTACCTTGAAAATGACCCCGCCTTTGAAATGGAGGAACTGGATGTTAGGGGAACTGCCTGGCAAGACTTTGATTTTTCCCAGGCAGATACGGTCTTTCATGTGGCCGGAATTGCCCATGTGGACAGTCGTAAGGCAGACCAGGACCTCTACTATCAGGTCAATACCCAGCTCACCGAAAAAGTAGCCAAGAAGGCCAAGGAAGCTGGCGTTCAGCAATTTATCTTTATGAGTAGTGCCATCGTCTATGGAGATAGCATGCACCAACTCAAGCAAGGCCGGATTACCAAGAATACCCAGCCTCAGCCCAGCAATCACTATGGAAAAAGTAAACTGCTGGCTGAAGAAAAGCTAAATGCTTTAGCCGCTTCAGACTTCAAAGTGGTCAATCTTAGACCACCCATGATTTATGGACCAGCTTCCAAGGGCAACTATCCGAGACTAGCAAAATTGGCCCAGGAAATACCCGTCTTTCCCAAGGTCAACAATCAAAGAAGCATGCTCTTTATTGATAATTTATGCGAGTTCATTAGGCTGATGATTGTCAACCAGGAGAGTGGAACCTTCCACCCTCAAAATAAGGACTATGTCAATACCTCCCAGCTCGTCGAGGCAATCGCTAAGGCCCACCAGAAGAAAATCTGGCTAGTCGGTGGCTTTGCTGGCCTACTGGCCTATCTTTCCAAACACCAATTTACCCTTAATAAACTATTTGGTGATTTAGTCTATGACCAAGACTTGTCTAGCTATTCGACGGACTATAGTTTGGTGGGGTTTGAGACTTCGATAGAGAGAACAGAGCAAGAATGAAAAAAGCCTTGATACTAGCTTCAGTAGCTTCAATGATTGACCAGTTTAATAGGGAGAATATCAAAATTTTACAGTCATTGGGCTATGATGTTCACGTAATGACTAATTTTACAGATAGTGGAACAATAACAAGTGAAAAAAGCAATTTATTAAAGTCAGACTTAAAAGCCATGGGTGTCACCTACTTTAACATCCCTTTTAAGAGGAGTCCCTTTCAGTTGGAGAATTTGACAGCTTATAGAAAGGTCAAGGACCTGATGAAAAAAGAAGGTTATTCCTTGCTTCATTGCCACTCTCCCATCGGAGGGATTATTGGTCGACTGGCTGCTAGGGAAAATAAGATTCCGACAGTTATCTATACAGCTCATGGTTTTCATTTTTTCAAAGGAGCCAGTAAATTAAATTGGTTGATTTATTATCCGATAGAGAAACTTTTTTCTCGCTTGACTGACATCCTTCTTACCATAAATGAGGAGGATTACCAGTTAGCCTCTAAAAAAATGAAAGCTAAAAAAATCCTTCGCTTGAATGGTGTAGGGATTGATAAAGAACGAATAAGGAGTCGGCTAGCCAGTCGATCAGACTTGAGGGCCAGATGGAACCTATCAGCCCAAGACATCCTGCTTTTGTCTGTGGGTGAGCTTAATGATAATAAAAACCAGCTGACTATCATCAAGGCTCTTGAAAAACTTAATAACCCAAGACTTAAGTATTTTATTGTCGGTAAGGGAGAAGGGCAGACTCCGCTTGAGAGTTATATCAAAGAAAGACCGATAGCTGACCAAGTGAAGCTATTAGGTTACTGTCCAAATATTGAGGACATCTACCCTCTAGCAGACCTTTTTTGTTTTCCCTCAAAAAGAGAAGGAATGCCAGTCTCTTTAATAGAAGCTATGGCCCTGGGTCTACCCTGCCTAGTCTCTGCAATCAGAGGGAATAATGAATTGATTATTGACGGTGAGGGCGGTTACCTACATGCTTATGATGATGTAGAGGCTTTTGCCGCTTCAATCGATAAATTGACAAAAAATCCTGAATTAAGAAAGAAAATGGGGGCCTATAACAGAAAAAGGGCTGACTTGTATAGCCAGGAAGCTGTTAATAAGGAAATGTTAAAAATTTATTCGGAGATTTAGAAAAAAGATTAGTAGAAAGATTGTTAAAATGTCGAAAATAAAGGTTGTACACATTCTCAATACAGGAAAATTTTCAGGTGCAGAAAATGTGGTGCTCACCTTGATGGAAGAAATGCGCCAACAAGTAGATGCCACCTATGTTTCCCTCGATGGTGAAATTGAAGAGATATTGCGTAAGAACAATCTGCCTTACTATGGACTGGAAACACTGAATGTTAAAAAACTAAAAAAAGCGATTAGCAATCTTCAACCGGATATTATTCATGCTCATGATTTTACCGCCGGAGTTATCGCTTCGCTTTCTACTTTTACTATTCCTATTATCAATCATCTGCACAATAATGCCCCTTGGATTAAGTCCTTGGGTCCTCGCTCCCTCCTTTATGCTTTATCTTGCTTAAGGTATAAAAAGATTTTAACCGTATCTCCAGCAGTCCTGCAAGAGTTTATTTTTGGGAATTTTTTTTCTAGTAAGAGTTTAGTTGTGGGCAATCCAATGAACTTAGAAAAAATAAGAAAGTTAACTAGGGAAAAAGTTCTAGATGAGCAGTTTGACCTGGTATTTCTAGGGAGATTAACCCCCCAAAAAAAACCAATTTTGTTTTTGGAAATTGTTCGAGAATTAAAAATGCAATATCCTGACATAAAGGCAGTTATGGTGGGTGATGGTGAATTAAGAAAAGAAGTTGAAGAGAAGATTAAGGACTTACAGCTAGCAGAAAATGTTAGATTAGTAGGCTTTCAAGTAAACCCTTATATTTACTTATCAGCTTCAAAAATGATGTGTATGCCCTCTGCCTGGGAGGGCTTTGGCTTGGCGGCGGTAGAGGCCTTGACTTTAGGAGTGCCGGTTATTGCCAGTCCTGTGGGAGGACTTAAGGATATTGTGAGGCCTGATTGTGGAGCCTTGTGTGAGGATAAAGGAGAATTTGTCGCTGAAATTTCTAATCTACTCTCTTCTGGAGAGAAGCTCGCGCGAAAATCCTTGCAGGCTCACAAGAGAGCTAATGACTTTGATAATCTAGAGGCCTATACCGATAGCATGTTGGCTCTCTACTCCCAACTATTATAATTTAGAGAGAATCTATGAAAAAAGGAATTACTATCTTTACCCCTACTTATAATCGGGCTCATACCTTGGAAAGGTTGTACGACTCCCTTTGTCGGCAGACCTCAAAAGAGTTTGAATGGTTAATTGTGGATGATGGTTCTGATGATGAAACAGCCGTCCTGGTCCAAAAATGGCAGCAAGAAGGTCGGCTAACTATTCGCTATCTCTACCAGGCCAATGCAGGAAAATCCCAAGCTCATAATCTAGGAGTAGAAAATGCAGGTTTTGAATTATTTTCATGTGTAGATTCGGACGACTACTTAGTAGACCAGGCTGTTCAAAGAATTTTGGAAGTCTGGCGGTCTTTGCCAAATGCGATTGGTATCGTTTGTCTGCGAGGAAAAACTTCAACTTCTCCTCTAACACAATGGAGAATGGAACAGGCTTATTCAACTTTAAGAGAGGCCTACCAAAGTAATTTGATACAAGGCGATACAATGCTAGTTTATCAAACATCGATTATAGCTAACTATCAATTTCCTAGTTTTAAAAATGAAAAGTTCGTTCCTGAGACGTACCTATATGACCAACTAGACCAGGTGGGACAACTTTATTTCCTTAAGGAAATACTCTATATCGGAGAATACCAAGCAGACGGCTATACCGCCTCTATGAAAAAAATTATTGCAGAAAATCCCAGAGGCTACGAGGCCTATATCCAACAAAGACTGGATTTAGATACTAGGATAAGAGACCTTATTGCAGATACGATTCGCTACATTGCCATTAAATTGGTAGTGCGAGATAATAGTTTATTTAAGGAAGCCAAGTATCCCGGCTTAACTGGAATATTATACCCCTTGGGTTTCCTATTTTTTAAAAAGTCCTACGCTCCTTATATAAATAGAAAGAGCTAGCACAAGGAAAGTTAATAATGATACCACTTATAATTTTTAGTAGTCTAATTTGCTTATATTATTTTTTATTTGCTAGGATTCACAATGATAGACTACTTGTTTATCCCATCAATTTGGGGATTTTAAACACCCTATTTCTATCAGCAAGTGCAGTTATCTTGATGACTGCTAATAGAATAGGCTATGATGCAGTCAGCTTTACTCGCTTCTTTTACTTCAGTAGAGACCATCATGCCAATTTATTTGACTACACCTATGAAATATTATCCAATATTATCATAGCGGTTACTAAATTTTTCCCGCTGATGACCTATCCAGTATTTCATGCCCTAGTTCTGGTCTTAACAGGCCTTATTTTCATTAGACCCTTATTGAAAACCTATGCTGTTAGCTTGGCTAGTGTTCTGTCTCTCTATATTTTGAGTGGGGTCTATGCTTCGGATGGTATGCAGTTTAAAAACTTTATTTCTGTTTCTATCTTACTTTATGCTTGTTATCAATTATTTAAGGGCGGGAAGTCAAAGCTATTAGCCTATTATGCTTGGCTCCTGTTAGCAGTTCTCTTTCATTTTTCTTTTGCAATCTATGCTTTCTTACCTTTGATTTTATGGAAACGACTCCAGAAGGTCAGCAATCTTTTTCCGATTATCGGCTCCCTTCTCTACCTTTCCTTAATGCTTGGGATTGACGGTTTTAAGGCCCTTATCGTCCTATTTGCCCAAGTCCCCTTTCTGGCCAAACTATCTATCTATGCTAGTCAAACGGCTGGAATCAGAAGTATCGTGCCGGTGGGGATCTATTGTTTGCTTTTATTGCTCTTGGAATATTATCGGAGAAGCAATCATTTTCTGACTGAGGATAAGCAGAGCCTGCTAGTTTCTACCATCTACATCTGGCGTTTATTGGGTATCTTACTACCAGCTCTTTATTTTGCTAATGCTCCCTATCGTCTATTTAGGAATGTGTATCTTATCGTCTTTCTGGTGGCTACAAATATTGTTTTAGCCTCCCCTATCCATACGCTGACTAGGATAAAAAATGCTCTTTTCCTATTAGTAGTGATTTTTTTAATTTATATGTATCCCATTTTGCTCGGACAAAATATTGATATTTATTCTCCAGTCCTAGATAATGGTGTGTTTTTCTGGTTAGAGTAAAAGAAAAGGAAGAAAAATGTCAGAAAAAGCAAGTGTCAAAAGGGCAGGTCTAGGCTATGTCATTGGAAATTACTTTATAAGAGGGATTGGCTTTTTAACGCTTCCTATCTTTTCGAGATTGATGTCTACCGAAGACTTTGGAATCTATAATACCTATCTATCTTACGAAACTATTCTCTTTGTCTTTGTCGGTCTGGCCTTACATACCAGTTATAAAAATGCTTTTGTTAAATTTGAGAACTCTTTTAACGAATATGTATCCAATACAATCTTATTAAGCATCATTAACACCCTCTTTTTTCTAGTATTGGGCCTGCTTGTTTCCTGGATTTACCCCAAGTTAACTCTTATTTATATGGTCCTTTTAGTCATTCATGCCTTTGCAACAGCTATTATTACGGACTATAATTCTTATGTTAGCCTCTATTTTAAATCGGGAAGCTATGTCAAAATGAGTAGTGCCAATGCCATTGGTAATATTCTCCTTTCCCTTATTTTGATTTTGACTGTTTTTAAAGGGGACCGTTCAATGGGAAGAATTGTAGGAACAGTCCTTCCGACTTTGATTATAGCCCTTATCTTAATCTTCCATTTCTTTAAATCAAGAAGACCGACTCTAAAGCGTGAGCATACTAGATTTGCCTTAAATTACAGTATTCCCCTTATTCCCCATGGTATTTCCCAGGTTATCTTGAGTTCGGTAGATCGGATTATGATTGCCAATATGGTCGGAAATGCCGAGGCCGGGATTTACAGTTTTGCCTATACCATCTACTCTTTAGTAGCAGTTACTTTTTCCTCTCTGGACCAGGTCTGGGCCCCTTGGTTTTATAGACAGTATAAGAAGGGAGATAAGACCCTTATCCGCTTAAGAGCCAGCCAGTATGCCTGGGCTATGGGAATTTTTACAGCCCTTATTATTTTAGTTTCTCCTGAAATCATTCTGATAGTGGGCTCGGAGACCTATCGGGAGTCCAGTTATATTGTGATTCCTATTGTAATAGGAGGTTATTTTTCCTTCTTATACACTCTTCCAGCCATTATAGAGTACTATTTTGAAAAAACCAAGTACATTGCAGGTAGTACCTTGCTAGCAGCCCTTGTGAATATTGCTTTGAATTACTTTTGTATTATCAGTTTTGGTTATCAGGCAGCTGCTTATACAACCCTAGTGACCTATGCTTTATACTTTATTCTTCATTACTATATATCTTATAGAATTAGTCAGCGCCAATCCCTGTATGACACCAAGCAACTTCTGTTAATTATTGCTTTTCTAGTCTTGATAGGTCTTTTGGCTCAAATCTTCTTGGAAAATCTACTTGTCAGAATCCTATTATTAGCTGTTCTCACCCTTATCTCCTGCTTCTATCTCTGGAGAAAGTTTAAAGTTCCTATTATGGAAAAAATACATAGAAAGTCAAAGGATGACTAAAGATAAAAAGTTTCTTTTATTATTTTTTAATGACCCCAGAAATAAGAATATTTTTCTAGACCACTTGAATCAAGAGGAGAATGTTCAGGCAGTCTGCGTTTTAAAACCAGTCAATGTGATTTTACGAATCATTCGTAAAATCCATTTACTGAGCGGTTGGCCAGGAATTGAGATTTGGTTTTTGCCATGGAAAAAAGACTTGGCAGCTTACGACTATATTGTAAGTATAGCTAGCCCCTATTCTCCCCGCATTCTAGACTGGATTTCTAAAAAGTTAAATAAAAAAGTAGGACTGATTAACTATTACTGGGACAGCATGGAAGTATCGGCCTATCCTTTTGTAAATTCAGACAAGTTTCAAAACTGGACCTTCTTTAAAGAAGACAGCCTTAAGTACAAGATGCGCTATAATCCACAGTTTTATATCGAAAAGAATCTCCTATCTCAAGAAGAAATCAAATATGATGTGACTTATGTAGGAGCTGATCGACAAGGAAAGTTAAAGAAAAGGACTGCCCTTGTCTTAGAAACTTATGACTTGCTGGGCAAATATAAGATAAGTTCTTATTTTCACTACCTGAGCAAAAACCCTAGCCTCCCTAAAGAGATACAAAAGGATTTTTTACTTACAGAGGAAGAGTATTATCGGATAAGCGCACAAGGACGGGCAGTGCTTGAGTTAATAGAGCCAAATATCCCTTGGGTCACCCTGCGCCCCTTGTTTGCCTTATCTAATCAGAAAAAAGTCATCACCAACAATCCTCGTATTGCTGATGAAAAGTATTATTCCAAAGAAAATATCTTTATTTTAGGGCAAGATAAACCAGAAGATTTGGCAGCTTTTATCAGGAGTGATTTCAGTCCGATTTCAGCCGAAAAATTGTCCTATTACAATGCGACTGCTTGGCTGCAGAGATTTTTAGAGAAAGAAGAAAAATGATAGTAGCTACCTTAAAACTAGTATTTAATATTTGCTTGTCAACCCTATCCTTCTTGATTCCCAAGTCAAATAAGTATATTATTGTTGGTGGCTGGGAAGGCAAGCGCTATTCAGATAATTCAAGAGCTATTTTTGAGTATCTGACAGAGCACCAAGAGACCCTGGGCCTTAAGAGAGTATTTTGGTATACCAATTCCCTCGAAATCTATCAGTCTTTGTCCTCCAAGGGCTACCATGTGCTGATGGGCTTGAATCTTAAGAGCGCTTTTTGGCATCTTAGAAGTAAGGTCCATTTCATTGATCAGAATCCTAGAGACATCTTAGGTTATCTATCAGTTAGGGCTCATAGAATCAACCTATGGCATGGAGTTCCCCTGAAAAAGATAGGGATAGATATTGTTGAAAATTATAAGCCCCAACCTCGCTGGTGGAAAAAATGGACTTCGGCCGGTTTCTGGGTGGACCAGTATCTTGTTGCCACCTCTCCTTTAGCTGCGGAACTATTGACTCATGCTATGGATTTGCCAGCAGAGAAAGCCCTACTCGCTTCTTATCCGAGAAATGCAGTCTTGCTCAAAGAAAAAGGCAAGCAACTGGGCCAGAATAGGCGGGTCTATTACTTACCAACTTTCAGAAATGATGGCCAAAGAAATCCGATATTAAATGAGGATTTATCTAGCCTGAATGAACTCTTGACTGAAAATCGGATTGAATTGAGTATCAAACCGCATTTTGCCTCGCTTGCTGATTGGAAGCTTGCTGATGATTTATCCAATATCCATGTTCTAGAAGCCAAGGAAGATGTTTACGAGGGATTACAGACCACTGATATTTTAATTACTGACTATTCTTCTGTCTTTTTTGACTTTTTATTGACAGGCAGGCCTATCTTATTCTTTCCTTATGATTATGAAAATTATAAAAATGATGAGAGAGGCTTTACCATGCCCTACAATGAAAACACCCCAGGAAAGAAAGTTTATACCTACCAAGATCTACTAAAATCTTTGCTGGAAATTAGTCAAGATCCAGATTCTTACAGGACTAGCTACCAAAGCCAGTATGAGGAAGTTTGTAAAAAAGTCCATCAATTCGTAGAAGAACCTAACTATGACAGTATTTTAAAATTTATAAAATAGGGGATTAAAAATGAAAAGAGTCATCACATACGGAACCTTTGATTTATTGCATTACGGCCATATCAATTTGTTGAGGAGAGCCAAAGAACAAGGAGATTACCTCGTTGTTGTCCTTTCAACAGATGAGTTTAATTGGGAGCAAAAGCAAAAAAAATGTTATTTTTCTTATGAGCAGAGGAAGCATTTACTGGAAGCTATCAGATATGTTGATTTAGTGGTACCTGAGACTTCCTGGGAACAAAAAAGAAAAGATGTTCATATCTACAACATTGATAGCTTTGTTATGGGAGATGATTGGCGAGGCAAGTTTGATTTTCTCAAGGAAGAAGGAGTAGAAGTTATTTATCTACCCCGTACCCCTGAAATCAGCACAAGCCAAATCAAAAAAGATTTAGAAAGCAAAAATTAAGAGCTTATGCAAAAGGACCGTCAAGTTTGACGGCCCTTTGTTTTTACTTATTTTGAAATGGAGTTAGGATTTTAGCAAAAGTTTTACGATAAAAGAAGCTGAATAAAGTCGCAAGTGCTACTACAATAATAAAGTTTATGACTACAATAGGATAGAAGTAAAAATTCTGATAGAATGTATGATTTTTATTGATGAAAAGAGGGTAAATAGTGAAATCAACAATAAATGAAAGTAAGTAGGCTGAAAGTGTATTGTTGGAGATGAAGACAATCAGTCTTTTATATCTATCTGAAATAGTGGGTTTTGAATGAAGAAATAGTAAAAAATGAAAATTCCAGTGAGTATTGTAAAGATATTGGTTAAATGCTCTGTGTGTATATCAAAAATATAATAACAGATAGTGCTGAGAGTAATTACTAGAACTAGTGGCAATCCTATATTCCTAGCATATTTTCTGGAATGTTCTCGTAAATACAGCCCTAAACTGTAATAAAGAATGGGGAGAGTAAATTTCCACCAGCTAGGCAAGGAGTGCAGTAGGAGGGCATCGTTATGCTGGTAAAATATATCCAAAAAGCTAACAGGAAAGGATACAATAGCTAATAATAGAAGGATGAAGATGAGCTTGGCTTTGTGAGACTTTAGCTTTTTATAAATTGTATTAAATACAGGCGCTACTAGCATTAGTCCTAGGTACATTTGAACATACCAGCCATAATAGCCAAAACGAAAGATATTTTTTAGAACAAGGACAGCTGTTGCTATGGATAGGGAAAACTTTTCCGCAACAAGTGTGCAAAATAAGGTTGCCAAGCTATAAATCAAGAAGACATTTAATAAATTAAGAAAATACTTCTTGTTCCAGGTCTTATTGCCAGAGAGATAGCCTGTAATAATTAAAAACAGGGGAACACAGGTAAAACTGATGTTTCTAATAATAATAAAAGGGATAGCTAGTGGTTGAAACTGGACACGATAATATCCGGTATGTAAAAAGAAATGAACAGAAATAACAAAAAATAAGGCTAGAACCTTAAGAATATCAATACCGATATTTCTTTCTCTGTTTACAGATGTTTTCATAATAATCTCCTTAAAAATAACTATCATTATTCTACCATAAACTTCCTATTCAAAAAATAGAAGATAAAAAATAATTTTCTTCAACAGGCCTTTTATTACTGATAAAAAAGAGGCCGAGACAAAAGTCTCCAGCCTGTGGGAAATGAATCCTGCTTGCTTTTTGTTTTTCCTACGATTAAACCCCTTCTTTTTTGACCACTTGTTGGTAAAAGAGGTAAAAGACAAAGAGGTGTAGGGCTGCTGCAAATGGTGTTGTCAGAGGGAAAGGGGTATGAATGGCTGTAAAGGGGGAATTCCAGAGGAAGTGGAGCAGAAAGGCAGCTAGGAAGTAGAAGAGACCCAACTTGGCTTTCTTGGGTTCCTTTTTCTGGTAGAGCCAGTAGACGGCAAGGCCAGTTAGGGCCAGCCCTGTATAGAGCCAATGGGAGGAGATAGAGCCGGTAATGCGATAGAGGGTATCGGAAATGGTGAAGACAAAGCCCTCCTTTAGATCGCTATGGATGTAGGATAGGTCCTCACTGATTTGAAAGCCCAGTCCAGAGCTGATACCGACTAAGAGGATGCTCTTAAGGTTTTTGACTGGTAGGAGGCAAAGGGCCAGGCCTGCTGCTAGGAGCTTGGCTGGTTCCTCTACTAGAGGAGGCGAGATAGCTGGTTCCCAATGGTCCATAAAGGTCTTTCCTAGCCCCAGATGTTGGAAAAATTCTTGGGCAAATTGATTCCCATGGCTAGCCAACCAACCAGAGATAAACATACCCCCGATAAGGGCCAGCCCCATAGTGGCTAAGGGGGTCTGCCATTTCTTGGCCAGACGAGTCAGGATAAGGCCGGCTGGAATGATGTAGATGAGCATCAAGGCCAGGCAAAGCCCCACATGTCCATACTGGCTTCCGGTGATAGCACCCTGGGTATAGGGGCTGAGTTCGTACTCGATACCGATAGCCGCTAGGAAGAGAAAGATAAATAAAAGAATATGTTTTTTCATAAGCAACTTTCTAATTGTGATGATACTAGTAGTATAGCGGTAAATCAAGGATTTGTCTAGTCCCTAAAGGTCTTAAAAGGTAGATGAGACTTGCTATAATTGTTTTTTTCCTTTATATTAATATTAGAATACTTTGGGAGGCGATTTCATGAGGACTGTGCTGACACTGAAATTACTGGGTAATCCAGCCATTTACTTAAATCAAAAGGAAGTCTTTTTCTCCTTTGCCAAAATCAATGCTCTCCTTTATTACCTCTCTATCAATAAGACGGTGAGTCGGGAAGAGATTGCGGGCATTCTCTGGGAAAATAAGGATACCCAGACGGCCAAGAAAAATCTGAGAAACACTATCTATCAGGCCAATAAGGTACTGGGAGCTGACTACATTATTGCTCCTAATCGGACGGTCCTCTCGCTAAATCCGGAGTTAGAGATTGAAAGCGACCTTGATACTTTTAGTGGCCAGCCACTGGAGCATTTGTCGCTCTATCAGGGGGATTTTCTACAAGGTTTTTACCTGAGAGATGGGGAAGCCTTTGATTTGTGGGTAGCCAAGCTTCGGGCCCACTATGAGCAAGTCTACATCAAGGCCTGCTACCAAAAGATTGAGCAGCAGATGGGCCGGGAGGACTTTGCAGAGATTGAGGCCAGTCTTCACCGCTTGATTAGTTTAGACGAATTTGAGGAGAAGAACTATCAACTCCTCATGAAGCTCTATCGGGAGAACAATCGACCGGGTAAGGTTATCGAGACCTATTATAAATTGGTTAATATCCTGGATAGGGAGCTGGGGATTAGTCCTAATGAGGCCATCCAGCAGCTCTACCATGAGGTGGTAGCCAAGGACCGTAATGAGCGAAAAACCAAGCAGTTTCTGCGCAATACCGACCACTTTTTTGGCCGGGTGGAGGAAATTCGGCGCCTAGAGCGATATTTTTCTAAGATTTTAGAGGAGCAGGAGGCGAGAGTCTTGACTCTGGTCGGAGGGACTGGTCTGGGCAAGCGGACGGTTACCAGGCAAGTCCTGGCCAATCAGACCAAGTATTTCCAGATTGTCATGTCGGAGTGTTTCCGAGATGAGGCTGACTCTCCCTTGCAGGCCTGGCGCGGTATTCTAGATGGGCTGGGAGACTTGGTTATCCAGCACCAGATCTTGTCCATCAGTCAGTGGCAGACAATTCTCCAGTATTATTTTCCGGTCCTACCCCAAGAGCTGAATCAGCGTCAGGGAGAGATACTAGAGACGGGTAATTTGGCTCAGTTTATCGTGGATATTCTGCAAAAAATCTCTAAAAAGAAGGCCCTGGTCCTCTTGATTGAGGACTGTCATTGGATGGATCAGGAGAGTTTGCTGCTGCTGAAAAAGGTGCTCAACCACTTGGCTGACTATCCGATTGCCCTGGTCTTGACCAAGCACTTAAATACGACTGCTGGCTTGGAGCACCTGCTCAACCACTTACAGGCCCGGGATTTACTGGAATTTATCCACTTGCAGCCCTTAAGCGAGGAGGAGAGCCGCCTCTATATCCAGCAGGAGCTAGGAGATGAGACCCTGAGCCAGCGGGAGTTGGCAGAGATTTATCGGGTCAGTCAGGGCAATCCCTTCTTTTTATCGGAGTATGCGCGTGTGCTCAAGGAGCAGGGCAAGTTTAGTCCCCTAACTCCAGCCATTGAGGCCCGCCTGGCCTTAAGGTTTGAGGCCCTCAATAGTCGCGAAGAGGAGCTGTTAAACTACCTGGCCTGCTTTCGAGGGGCAGCTCCCTTGGCGATTTTGGCCCAAATCATGGTCCTGCCCTTTGATGAAATGGTCGACTTGGTCGAAGGCCTCTGCCACAAGCAGCTCTTGCAGGAGGACTATCAAAAGGAGGAGTTGGTGACTAGCTTTGCCCAGCGAGTCCTACAAATCTATTGCTATGAAAGCCTGTCTCTAGCTAAGAGGCGAATTTTGCATAATCAGATTGCCCAGGAGATGGAGGTCATGCTGGAGGAGCTCCCCTATAATGCCAATCTCCTTAATGAGATTGCCTACCATTATCGGGAATCCAAGCAGTTACTCAAGGCCCTGGATTATAGCCTGGACTATCTCAATTCGACCTTGCAATTTCACCATGAGCTCTTTCCGATTTACTCTAAAAAATTTGGTTTTATTGAAAAGACCGATGCTGATAATCATTCCTTAGTCAAGGCCCAGCTCAATCGGATTGAAAAGACCATTGGTGACTTGGAGGGCCAGTATGAGAGCCACAAGGACTTCCAGATTTTAAACCTACGTTTCCTCTATTTAAAGGGACGTTTTGCCATTCGTTCTGGTCAATACCAGGAAGGACTAGGCCAGATTAGGCGGGTCATTGCCCTGGCTAGGGAGTTGCACAGCATGGACTATGTCCTAGAGGGCTATCGACAACTGATTCATTATTGCATCCAGTCCGAGAATATCCCGGAAATGCGCTACTATACCGATTTGGCCCTGGATGCTGCTGTCCAGGATAATAATCATGAGGCTATCGGGATCAATCTCAGGCTCAAGGGTCTCTATCATCTGATGATTGGGGACATCAAGGAGGCCGCCCGCTTGATTCGGGAGTCCATTGCCTGCTTTAGCCTGACCCAGTCCCTCAAGTCCAAGTACTCTATTCAGATAGCGGCCGCCCTGGACTATTTGGCTGAAATCGAGCAAATCACTGGTCGTTTTGACCAGGCCATTGCCTACCAGAAAGAGGCCATCGAATTAACAGAAAATAAGACGGCCGAGCCCTCGCTTTTGGTTTTCTACATTGGCCTGGGGCTATCCTACTATTTTACAAATCAAATGGAGAAAGCCGAGCAGATTTTCCGCAAGGCCAAGGAAGACTTACAGACCCTGCGCTTTCCTTGGAAGGAAGCCCAACTAGAGGTTTATCTGGCCTTGATTGATTCTAGCAAGGGAAATTACCAGACCGTTCTAGACTTTCTGTTAAAGAGAGAGAGCCTAATAGAGCGCTACTCCAATCCGCGGGACAAGGGTATGATTTACTACCTCATGGCTGTGCTCAAGTATCGCTTGTTAAGGGGCAGTATCTCCTATCAAGGTTTTGAGGAGCTTCTGGATCAGCCCTTTGAGCGCTACTATGAGATTGCCAAGGGCCACCTCAATCCCTACCGGGATAGCCAAGCCTTGACCGAGCTAGAACAGTTACGGGTCGAGCTCAACCTAGCCAAGCTAGATTAGTTTGGAGAGCAAACTTAAGATGATAGAAACCCCCAGCCTGGCTAGTGACTAGGTTGGGGGTTTAGTTTTAAAGGGCTCTTTAGCCCAGGAAATTTATGCTATACTATAAGTGAATAAGATGTTTATTGATTGATAATGTAACATAAATGAGGAGGTTAGAAAGATGAATAAACCCCTAGTCATTACACTTGGAGTGCTACTTGCTCTCTTCTTACTAGTATTTGGAGGATTAAAATTGAAAGAAATGAATGAACACAATGAAATGGTCAAAATAGTCCGAAGCAAGGAAGCAAAGGACGCGATTGAAGAAGCGCTACATAATTTAGACCCTAATGCTTTGACAGATAAGGGAGTTATCAAGACTTATGAAATTGATGAAAAATCAATTTCTCATAATCCAATGGGTGGGATTGGCTTTCGGATGATTGTAAATAACGATAAACGTTTATACATAAATACAAGTTTAATAAAAAATCATGAGGGTAAAATAGAGGTAGGCGGCTCAATCATTGCTTCTGAATTAGACGATATATTACCTCAAAAGTAGGGGAGAAAGAGTAGTCAAATGATTTCTAATCAATAAAGAGACAGTAGGCACTAGGTCAGTTCCAAGACAAGCCTACTTTATTCAGAGGTTGGAAAGGCCACTCCCAGCCCCCAAAAACAAGACAGACCAGCAGGAGCTAGTCTGTCTTGTTTCTTTATCCAACCTGGGCCAGGACCTGGGTTAGGTAAAAGATGAGGGTGGCAGCCAGATTGGCTGTGTGGTTGTCAATATCGTGGGGCGGTGATACTTCTACGACATCAAAGCCTCGGAGCTTGCCGCTGGCTGCGATGTGTTGTAGGACCAACAAGGCTAGGTTGGGGTCTACTCCCAGAGACTGAATAGCACTGACCCCAGGAGCATTGGCTGCTGAGAAGCAGTCCATATCAATGGTTAGATAGACATGCTCTTGTCCCTCTAGGAACTGGTCAATGACTTGACAAATCTCCTGGTAGCCCATTTTATACATGTCTGTCCCAGTCAAGAACTGAATGGCCTTGGACCTAGCAACAAAGTCAAAAAGAAAGAGATTGTTGTTGTGCTCTTGGATACCTAAAATCAGATAGGGAAAGACCTGCTGGCGCTGGAGACTTTCATCAAACATCTGCCGAAAGCCAGTCCCTGAATTGGGGCCAGTTTGGTCGTAGGGGCGCAGGTCGAAGTGGGCATCAAAGTTGATAACTGCTAGTTGTTGATTGGGCTCCAAAGAGGCCTGGAGCCCCTGATAGTGGCCGTAGGCCGTTCCATGGCCACCGCCTAGGACAATGGGCTGCAAGTTGAGGTCCCGCAAGCGTTTGACCACCTTGGCTAGACTGGCCTGGAGCTGCTCGAGTGAGCGGTTGGGGCCGTCAATGTCTCCTACATCATAGACCTTGACCTGCTCTCCCAGGTGCCAGGGAAGCTTGGCTAGCTGGGCTCGAATGGCGCCGGGTCCTTCCACGGCTCCTACCCGGCCATTATTGATATAGACCCCCTTGTCACTCTTAAAGCCAACCAAGGCAAAATTAGTTCCTTCAAAGGGCTGGAGACTGGGATCGTTTAAATCCAGAAATTGGATCAGCATTCCCCACTTGGCGGTATAGAGGTTGTCATCTATTCCCCGATGGTAGTAACTGCGATCCAGTTGATAATAATCTTCTAACATGCTAACTCCCTTTTATCATCTAGATATGTAATTAGAAAATCTGCCCCTATCCCTAATTTACTGGGCTTGGGGCATTTCAATTCTTCGTTTCTCATTATAAGAGATTGACCTTGGCCTGTCAATCTCTGCTGGAAAAAAAGAAGTCCAAGATAAGATCCTTGGACTTCTTTGTTCAAGCCTTAAAATTGGATAGTCAAGTCCACAGCTTGCTCTACAGCAGCGAGAAACTCTGGGCTTTCAACCACTTGAGAAGCCTTGTTTAGTTCATCGTAGATTTCGATATCCTTATCAAAGTCGATAAAGTTGACATGCTTGCGGAAGAGCTCATAGGCTGGCTTGGTTCCCTTTCCAAGCTCATGATTTTCTGGTTTCAAATCGAGGGCCTGGCAGGCTGCCATGATTTCTGTTGCAACGATTCGGCGAGAGTTCTTGAGGATTTCTCCGGCCTTGCGGGCAGCAGTTGTTCCCATGCTGACAAAGTCCTCTTGGTTTTCACAAGATGGGATAGAGTCTACGCTGGCTGGGTGAGCCAAGATTTTATTTTCTGATGCTAGAGAAGCACAGGCGTATTGGGTAATCATAAAGCCAGAGTTGAGACCTGGATACTTAACCAGGAAGGATGGGAGCTTGCTTAGTTGGCTATTAACCAAGCGTTCTACCCGGCGTTCTGAGACATTTCCGATTTCAGAGATGGCGATTCCCAGGAAATCGAATGGTTGAGCCATAGGTTCACCATGGAAGTTTCCACCAGAGATAACCTTGCCGTCCTTGGTAATGATTGGATTATCAGTTACTGAGTTGATTTCAATTTCCACTTTTTCCTTGACGTAGGCGATGGAGTCCTTGCTAGCTCCATGGATTTGTGGGATACAACGTAGGGTATAAGGATCTTGCACCCTTTGTTGGGTAGCCACAGTGGTATTTTTGCTGCCTTCTAGGAGGTTGCGGATATTGCGGGCAGTTGCTAACTGGCCACTTTGTGGGCGAATGGTGTGAAGGTCTTCATCGAATGGACTGGTGATACCATTGTGAACTTCGAGAGATAGAGCCCCAGCGATGTCGGATAGTTTCAAAAGGTTAATGGCATCGTAGGTAGCAAGAGCACAGATACCAGTTAAGACAGTTGTTCCGTTGATTAGGGCTAGTCCTTCCTTGGCTGCCAGAGCAATCGGCTCAATGCCTGCTTGGGCTAGGGCTTCCTTACCAGCTAGGAGTTGGCCTTGATAGTAGGCCTTACCTAGTCCCAGCATTGGTAGAACCATGTGGGCCAAAGGTGCTAGGTCTCCAGAAGCTCCTAGAGAGCCTTTTTCTGGGATATAAGGAACCACATCCTTATTAAGGAGCTCCAAGAGTTTTTCAACAGTAGAAAGGCGGATACCAGAATAGCCCTTGAGCAGGGAGTTGATCCGGATGAGCATGATGGCCCGAACAGCGTCGGAAGCTAGTGGGTCACCGTAGCCAGATGAGTGGGTCCGAATCAGGTTTTCCTGTAATTGGACCGTATCTTCGGGTGAGATACTTACATTACAGAGGGAACCAAAACCAGTTGTTACCCCATAGACCACCCGTTTTTCGCGGACGATGTCATCGACAATCTTACGGGAGGCTTCGACAGCCTCTTTAGCTTCTTCTTTGATTTGGCATTGATAGCCATGGCGTGCAACGGCAACGACATCTTCAAGTGTCAAACCGTTACCGTCTAGATAAATGACCTTAGACATAGGTTTTTTACCCCCTTAAATACTTGAGCTTTCTTGTTTATGATTATTTTTGCGACCATGCAAGATGAAGTAAACACTACTTGCAATCAGGATTCCAGCCAGTCCATAGACCACGTTCATTGCATTATCCATCCAAATCATCAAGGCACTGATAATAATGGCAATAACTGGAATAACTGGTCCAAATGGAACGCGGAAGACCACTTTTCTGTCTGGGTATTTCTTGCGCAGGGCAATAACGGCTAGAGCGGTTGGGATATATTGGAAGAAACGGAAGACCACACTAAAGGTTGCCAGAGTTTCAAAAGATCCACTTAGAAGTAGGGCAATAGCCAAGACACCAGAGATGATGATAGCTAGGACAGGCGCATTTTTATCATTAGTTTCGGCAATTTTCTTAGGTAGGAGTCCTTCATCAGCGATAGCGGCTCCAAAACGAGGGACCATGATTGATTCACCGATATTGAGACCCAAGATAGAAATCAACATACCGATTGAGATGACCCAGCTCCCTGCAGGTCCGACCATTTCCACAAAGGCGTCTTGCACAGAGCGATCTGTTTGCATGATTCGGCTACCTAGCATGGCAATGGTTCCACCGATAATTAGCATATAAAAGATAGAAACGATAGAGATAGAGCCAAGGAGGGCCCGAGGAACGTTTTTCTTAGGGTTGCGCATTTCCCCAGCGACGATTGACATGGTTTCAAAGCCGATAAAGCCGTAGAAGATATAAACAGCTGTATTAGCAATGGATTTGAACAGGTTTCCTCCAGGTTCTAGTTGGAGGAAGGGTGTAAAGTTGCCCTTGTCAATCCCGCCCTTGATAAAGAAGAGGGCACAGGCAGAAAAGGCGATAATAGGGACCAATTTAGCTACGGTGGCTGTCAGAGTGAAGAATTTTGAGGTCTTAAGACCAGCGATATTCATCAAGCTCAAGAGGACTACCAGCGTGATACTGATTGGTAAATTGTAGCCTTCAAAGCTTGGGAAGGTGATGATAAAGATTTTAGCAAAACCAGCTGCCATGGCAGACCAGGCAATGATAGTTACGGCCCAACCCAGGAAGCCGACATTAAAGCCGACGAAGTCACCAAAGGCTGCTTTAGAGTATTGGAGGGCTCCTCCATTTTTGTCGAAATAACCAGCTGTTTCAGCCAGACAGACAGCTAAGAGGATAACCAGAATAGCTGTTCCTAGCATGACAGCCAGAGAGGCAGGTCCCAGGCCCTTGTAGATGTTTTGTGGTAGCAGGAAGATTCCTGAACCGATAACGGCATTGATACCATAGAGGGTTGCGCCCGACAAGCTGAATTTGGCTTTTTCTTGTTCTTGCGCAGTCATTTTATGTGCTTCCATAAACACGTCTCCTTTATAGCTGCAAGTGCAGCCCTAGCAATTCCTTTTATCCAAACCGATCCAGATAGCCTTAAAGGCTGACGGGCTCTTGGTTTGGATAAAGTGAATGACAAGCTCAGATTGCTGAGCGCCAATATCCACTAGAAGGCTTTCTTCTTTTTTGATTTCAAGGATTTGACCGTCAAGCTCCAAGCGGCAGTCTACCAAAAAGTAGAGCAACTGAACGGAGCACGATGAGGTCAAGCTTGCTTGCTCGCTAGAAATAGCTTGCATGTGACCCTCATAGCGGGGAGAATGGATAAGGTTGAAATCTGTACAGGTTCCCCGACTTTCAATGGGACTGGCCCCAGAAAAAGCATAGGGAGTATAAGGAGTGAGGGAGATGACCTCTTGGCTATCGCTATGGATGAGGTCAATGTTTCCGTCTAGGGTCATGAGAATCCGCTCATAATTTTCTAGAGGGGTGAAGTTTGACCTCTCCAGCTCAACTGTCGCAGTTGAAATGCGATAGTCAAAGTCTCGGTCTCCATAGTGACTGGTTTGGGGGAAAAGATAGACTTGCCTAGTCTTTCCGCCCGACCAGCTTGATTCTTGATAATCTTTGGGGCTGAGATGTCTCATCTTAAGCATCTGGCTCCCCTTTCTTAAAATAGGCCGCTAATATTTCCTTCTGCATCTACATCGATATGCTCACTAGCAGGCGTCTTAGGTAGACCAGGCATGGTCATAATTGCTCCTGTCAGAGCGACGATAAAGCCAGCTCCGGCTGAAACCTTGAGATTACTGATTTTAACGGTAAAGTCTTTAGGTGCTCCCAGTTTTTTAGGATCGTCAGAGAAGGAGTATTGGGTCTTGGCCATACAGATAGGATAGTTGGAGAAGCCCAATTCTTCTAATTCCTTGATTTGACGTTTGGCAGCAGGAGTCAGGCTAATGCCAGAACCACCATAGACCTTGGTGACAATCTTATTCAGCTTTTCTTCAATGCTGTCTTGGTCATCATAGACAAAGGAGAAGTGGTTGTCTTCTTCGGCCAGTTGAATGACCTTTTCAGCTAACTCAACGCCACCTTGACCACCATTGGCCCAAACATCAGAGATAACCACATCGACATTGCGTTTCTTACAAGCCTCGTAGACAGCTGCTAATTCAGCCTCAGTATCTAGAGGGAATTTATTGATAGCAACGACTGCTGGTAGGCCATAGACCTCTTGGATATTTTCCAGGTGCTTATCAAGGTTAGGAAGCCCATCAACCACTGCCTGGACATTTTCAGTCGCTAGGTCAGCCTTGGCTACTCCACCATGCATTTTAAGGGCCCGAATGGTCGCTACTAGGACAACAGCGCTAGGCCGTAGGCCAGACATCCGGCATTTGATGTCGATGAATTTTTCAGCCCCCAGGTCTGCTCCAAATCCAGCCTCGGTCACCACATAGTCTCCGTATTTCAGGGCCAGTTTGGTTGCTAGTACACTGTTACAGCCGTGAGCGATGTTGGCAAAAGGTCCTCCATGAATCAGGGCAGGTGTATGTTCCAGAGTTTGGACCAGGTTGGGATGGATAGCGTCCTTCAAGACAGCAGCCATGGCTCCACCAGCCTTGAGGTCACGCGCTGTTACAGGTTGACCTTGGAAGTTGTAACCGATGATAATCTTGTTCAGTCTTTCCTTCAGGTCTGTTATATTTTCGGACAAGCAGAGAATGGCCATGATTTCAGAGGCCACAGTGATGTCAAAGCCGTCTTCTCTCGGCACCCCATTGGTCTTGCCTTGCAGGCCATTTACGATGTGGCGCAGCTGCCGGTCGTTCATATCCACCGCCCGTTTCCAGGTGATGCGACGAGAGTCGATACCTAGGGCGTTTCCATGGTGAATATGATTGTCAATCAGGGCAGCTAGGAGGTTGTTGGCAACTCCAATAGCGTGGAAGTCTCCAGTAAAGTGGAGGTTGATATCCTCCATGGGAACCACCTGCGCGTGGCCTCCACCAGCAGCCCCTCCCTTGATTCCAAAGACTGGACCTAGAGAAGGCTCCCGCAGGGCGATGACTGCCTTCTTACCCAGAGTGGCTAAGGCATCTACCAGACCAACAGAGGTGGTTGTTTTCCCTTCGCCGGCAGGAGTTGGAGAAATGGCAGTTACCAGAATTAGTTTCCCGTCTTGCTTGTCTTTTAAGACTTCTAGTTGACGGGCGTCAATTTTTGCCTTGTATTTTCCGTAGAGAGAGAGGGCTTCAGGATCGATTTCAAGCCTGTCAGCAACCTTGCTAATCGGCTCCATCTCAACGGAATTGGCAATTTCAATATCAGATAAGACCATGTTTCACCTCACAAACTTTTTTCAATATCTTGGTAAATTTCGTCAGCTAGCTTGCTACCTTGGGCTAGTAGGACTTGCCCATTTTTGTGATAGTCCGCTACAAAGGCCTCATCCTTGATACCAGCTAGGTTAATCAGGACATTGAGCCAGGCTCCTTGGAGGCCAGCCTTGAGATTGAGGGCAGCCACTCCCAAGTCGCTGGCCGCATTGGTATTGGACCGGCCGACTGCACGTTTGGTTACCTCTAGGGCTTCATAGATGTCTTCCATCATAGCGAATGGAGACTTGGTTGCCGCCTTAAGGGCTTCCTGCATGGCTTCACGCCGCGCAGCCTTGTCCTCATCGGTCTCCTTAGGCATATCAAAGACTGCTGAAACCAGATTGAAGGCCTCGGTATCCTTGTCAATAGCCTCAAGGAGACTGGCTTGCAAGCGACTACTATCAGCGTGAACACCCTTTATTTCTTCTTCTACATCGGCATATTTTTTCTTGCCCAAGGTTAATTCACAAACCATCTTGGTTAGGGAAATCCCGTTAGCTGCCGATAGGGCTGCTGCAGAGCCTCCGCCAGGTGCTGGAGCATCAGACCCTAGGACCCGCGCAAATTCTTTTAAGTTTAAATCAACTAATTTCATCTCGCCCCCCTAGCCTAATAAGTGGTTTTCCAAGACTTGCTTACCGTAGTCAAAGTCTTCGATTTGGAGGTAGTATTCAGCGGTATCAATCAAGGCCTTGGCTGGTGCTAGCCCGATCAATTCAGAGCCAGTAATCCGCACTCCCCAGCGTTGAGCTTCAAATCTAACGGTTTCAAAGACACGATAGAGAGGGAATTTTTCCAGGTTGACCATATTGATAGAAACTTGAGCGATATTGCGGTCTTCAAGCATGACCCCGATTGCCTTACAATAGGTGTAACCACCTGATGATCCACGAATCACCTTGGCAATAGCATTGGCAATATCCAGATTATCGGTGTCCAAGTTGATATTGTAAGCCACCAGAGGCATCCGAGCTCCGACAGCAGTGACCCCAGCAGTTGGGTGAATTTTTCTTTCACCATAATCAGGTGCCCAGTCTTCTTCCAAGAGCTTTTCAGGCATGCCTTCAAATTGTCCCTTGCGGACCCGCGCTAGGTTCTTGCGCTCAGGACGGCTAGCCGCATCTTCATAGAGGAAGATTGGAATATTGAGTTCACGATTGATACGTTCAGCAACGGTTTTAGCGATTTCCACACATTCCTCTGCTGTAATATCCTTGATTGGAACGAAAGGAAGAACGTCGGTTGCTCCCATACGAGGGTGCTCACCCTGGTGTTTGGTCAAATCGATATGTTCAGAAGCGTATTTAACCAAGCGAAAGGCTGCTTCTTGAATATTCACTTCATCACCGACCAAGGTAAAGACACTGCGGTTGTGGCTGGCGTCTGACGAATGGTCTAGTAGGGTAACGCCAGGGACACTGCGGGCAGTTTCAACCAAGCCATTGATGACTTCTTGATTTTGCCCCTCTGAAAAGTTAGGGATACACTCAACAATTTTTGCCATTGTAAATTTCCTCCTGGAAAATAATTTTTAGATTTAAGAATAGTTGCCAAATCAGGAGTCTAGCCTGATTTGTTCTTATTAAAAGGCGGGGCCAATCACACTTAGCCCCACCCACTGACAGGCTAAGTAGTTTTTTTACTTGTCGATTCCTAGCATCAGCTTTTAAGCTCATTTGACAGAAGAGCCGGCAAGTTTTTTATCAATTTAGTCAAAGAGTTTAGCGACAGCTTCCTTGATTTGATCTTCATCGGTCAGGTAAGGAATGGTGATGTGGTCGCTGCCTTGGTTCATGCGGTTGTACTCGATAGCTGTTTCGATAGCATGTTCGTTGCGGGCCCAGTTTCTCCGAGCTACACCGCCCATGGTGTCCCAAGCGATAGCAGACTTGATAATTTCATCCACCCGCTTGCTACCGTCAAGGACCAGACCAAAGCCACCATTGATAGACTTACCGATACCAGTACCACCACCATTATGGAGGGCTACTAAGCTCATCCCCCTTGCGGCATTACCAGCATAACATTGGACCGCCATATCGCAGGTTACATTTGAGCCGTCCTTGATATTGGAAGTTTCCCGGAATGGAGAGTCGGTACCAGATACATCATGGTGGTCACGTCCCAGCATGACTGGTCCAATCTTACCTTGACGAATCATCTCGTTGAACTTGAGGGCGATGTTTACCCGACCCATGCAGTCTTGGTAGAGAATCCGACATTCGGTTCCCACGACCAGCTTGTTCTTTTCAGCGTCGCGAATCCAGTTGTAGTTGTCCCGGTCTTGGTAACGACGATTAGGGTCAATCACGTCCATGGCTGCCTTGTCGGTTGCAACCAAGTCCTCATGCTTACCGCTCAAGCAGCACCAGCGGAATGGTCCATAACCGTAGTCAAAGAGCATAGGTCCCATGATGTCCTCGACATAAGAAGGCCAGATAAAGCCGTCCTTGTCATCGACCCCATTCTTAGAAATTTCCTTGACCCCAGTATCATAGATGGCCTTCATAAAGGCATTACCATAGTCGAAGAAGTAGGTGCCTTTTTCAGTGAGGGCCTTGACTACGCGGAAGTGTCTTTGCAAGGTTTCATCAACCAGCTTGACAAAGGTTGCCTTGTCTTCAGCCAAGAGGCGGGTCCGCTCAGCAAAGCTGATACCGACTGGGCAGTAGCCTCCATCGTAGACATTGTGGCAGGAAGTTTGGTCAGACAAGAGGTCCACATGGATATTGTGAGCATCTACATATTCCAGCAAATCAACGATATTACCATGGAAGGCAATAGAGGTTGACTCATTTTTGCTAAGGGCATCTTGGGCCAGTTGCAGGGCTTCTTCAGGACTTTGAGCCACTTGCTTAATCCAGCCTTGAGAATGGCGGGTTTCGATACGGGACTCATCCACTTCGGCGATGATAGAGACCGCCTTGGCAATGTCTGCCGCCTTACCTTGAGCTCCACTCATTCCTCCCAGACCAGAAGAAATGAAGAATTTACCCCGCAAATCGCCGTCATCGGCCACACCTAGTTTGAGCCGGCCAGCATTTAAGAGGGTATTGAAGGTACCATGGACAATCCCTTGAGGACCGATATACATCCAGCCACCAGCAGTCATTTGACCATAGTTGGTAACCCCCATTTCCTCAGCGATTTCCCAGTCTTCCATATTGTCGTATTCACCGATTAAGAGACCATTGGTGATGATAACCCGAGGAGCTTCTGGTTTAGATTTGAAGAGACCTAGAGGGTGGCCAGACTCAACGACCAAGGTTTGGTCTTCGGTCATCACTTCCAAGTATTTCTTGATGAGTTGGTACTGCATCCAGTTGGAGCAGACTTGACCAGTTTCCCCATAGGTGACCAATTCATAAGGGTAAAGGGCGATTTCAAAGGATAGGTTATTGTCAATCATGACCTGCATAGCCTTGGCCGCTGTACATTTTCCTTTATACTCATCAATTGGTTTTCCGTAGATTCTTTCTTTTGGCCGCCAACGATAGCCATAAATCCGACCACGAGTTTTTAATTCTTCCAAAAATTCAGGAATCACTTCTTGGTGGAATTGCTTAGGAACATAGCGCAGAGCATTTTTTAGGGCAATTTCAGTCTGGGCTTGACTCAGACGAAAACCCCGGTCAGGAGCTCGGCGAATACCTTCTTGAAAGACCGTTTTTTCTGGTAGCACATCGTCTAACTTAACGGTCATTGCAGCTGCAATTTCATTTTCGCTATAATATGACATATAAGGTTCCTCCTATCTGAAATGAAATAAAGCTTCAAAATTGTTTCCGTTCTCATTTTATGAAATGGCCGTCCATAAAGAGTCAAGAAAAGGGAAAAATGCTAAAAAAAGAAGGAGGCATTTTTTAGAAGGGACTTTTGACCATAATTTGACGGTTTTTGACTAAGATAAGGGAAGAAAATAAAATGATTGTGAGGATATGCTTCTATGGTCGCTGATTTATTATTGGTTCATTTTAATCAAGTCTTTTGTCCCAAGGACCCAGGCCATCCCTTGTTTGGTCAAGAAATGAAGGAAGCTCAAGTCCTGGAGGACGGCTACATCGCTGTCAAAGACGGCAAGATTTTGACGGTCGGAAGTGGCGAGCCTGATCCAAGCCTGATTGGACCAGAGACCCAAGTCCGCTCCTATGAGGGCAAGATTGCTAGCCCTGGCTTTGTCGACTGTCACACCCACCTGGTTTATGGTGGTAGCCGGGAGCATGAGTTTGCTAAAAAGCTGGCTGGTGTTTCTTATCTGGATATTCTGGCCCAAGGAGGAGGAATACTCAGTACCGTTAGGGCAACCAGGGAGGCCTCCTTTGAAAACCTCTATAGCAAGTCTAAAAAACTCCTGGACTATATGCTCCTACATGGGGTGACGACCGTCGAGGCCAAGAGTGGTTACGGTCTGGACTGGGAGACAGAAAAACGGCAATTAGATGTTGTGGCTGCTCTCGATAAAGATCACCAGCTAGACCTAGTTTCCACCTTTATGGCTGCCCATGCCACCCCACCAGAGTACAAGGGTCGCAATCAGGACTATCTAGATTTGATTGTCGAGGAAATGTTGCCTAAGGTTAAGGAAGAAAAGCTAGCAGAATTCTGTGACATCTTCTGCGAACAGGGAGTCTTTAGCCCAGAGGAATCTCGCTACCTACTCAGCAAGGCCAAGGAACTAGGCTTTAAACTGCGGATTCATGCTGATGAGATTGTCTCCCTAGGTGGGGTAGATGTAGCGGCTGAGCTGGGAGCAACCAGTGCCGAGCACCTGATGATGGCGACCGATTCAGGGATTGCCAAGATGGCTCAAGCCCAGGTGATTGGAAATCTCCTACCTGCTACTACCTTTAGCCTGATGGAGGATACCTATGCTCCAGCCCGCAAGATGATTGAGTCTGGTATGGCCATTACCCTGGCCACCGACAGCAATCCAGGGAGCTGTCCGACAGCCAATCTCCAATTTGTCATGCAGTTGGGCTGCTTTATGATGGGTCTGACCCCGGTAGAGGTCCTCAATGCAGTCACCATCAATGCAGCCTATTCAGTCGATCGTGCCGATAAAATCGGTAGCTTTGACCCAGGCAAGGTCGCTGACATCACCATTTTAGACGCTAAAAATATCGACTATCCCCTCTACTTCTTTGCAACCAACCTGACCCACCAGGTCTATAAGGCAGGAAAATTGGTCGTAGACCAAGGAAGAATCCTGGCTTAGTCTCAGCGAATAACCAGCCCCTGAAAGATGGAGCTGGTTTTTAGTAGGTCTAGTCCCCAGGCTTGCCTTCCATGATTCCAACTTTGCAAGAGAAAGTTTTTCTGCTTTTTCTTGCTATTTTTCTTGGAATCTTGTATAATATATGTTTGTGAGCAAACCTCACTTACTCGTGGCAAGAGACCACGAGTCATTAGACCAAAAGGAGGAAAAATCAATGGCTAAATACGAAATTCTTTATATTATTCGTCCAAACATTGAGGAAGAAACAAAAACTGCTTTGGTAACACGTTTTGACTCTATCTTGACTGACAACGGTGCAACTATCGTTGAATCAAAAGACTGGGAAAAACGCCGTCTTGCCTACGAAATCCAAGATTTCCGTGAAGGACTTTACCGTATCGTTACCCTTGAAGCAGCTGACGATGCAGCTCTTAAAGAGTTTGACCGTCTTTCTAAAATCAATGCTGACATTCTTCGTCACATGATCGTCAAAATTGACGCATAAGAAGGTATACTATGATTAATAATGTTGTACTTGTAGGTCGGATGACCCGGGATGCCGAATTGCGCTATACCCCGCAAAATCAAGCGGTAGCAACCTTTACTCTGGCTGTTAACCGCAATTTCAAAAATCAGAATGGCGAACGCGAGGCTGATTTTATCAACGTGGTTATGTGGCGCCAGCAGGCAGAAAACCTAGCCAACTGGGCTAAAAAAGGTGCCTTGATTGGGATTACAGGCCGGATTCAAACCCGTAACTACGAGAATCAGCAAGGTCAGCGAGTCTATGTGACCGAAGTGGTGGCGGACAATTTCCAAATGTTGGAAAGTCGCTCCAGCCGTGAGGGTCAGTCTGGCGCTTACAATCCAGGTGGATTTTCAGGCAACGGCAACTCAGGCTTTGGTCAGTCAGAATCGTCTAATCAAGTACCAAACTTTTCTCGTGATGAGAGTCCTTTTGGTAATACCAATCCCATGGACATCTCAGATGACGACCTACCATTCTAATGGACCAATAAAAATATAAGGAGAATAAACATGGCTCAACAACGTCGTGGCGGATTTAAACGCCGTAAAAAAGTTGATTATATCGCAGCAAATAAGATTGAATACGTTGATTACAAAGATACAGAATTGCTTAGCCGTTTTATTTCAGAACGTGGGAAAATCCTTCCTCGTCGTGTAACTGGAACTTCAGCTAAGAACCAACGTAAAGTAACAACAGCTATCAAACGCGCTCGCGTAATGGCTTTGCTGCCTTTCGTAAACGAAGACTAAAAAAGAGACCGCGAGGTCTCTTTTTGGTGTTATAAATTGTCAGAAAAATCAGACTTTTATGTCGTTTATCCCCGCAAAAATGATATAATGATAGAAAAGGAGTTGGTCAGATGAAATCTAAAAAAATTTGGTTGATTATAGTTCCCCTTGTTTTAATAGCCCTTATCATAGGAGGATTGCTTATGTGGCAGAATAAAGTCAAAGAAGATAAAGAGCAAGCTTTAAAGCGCAATCGTAAGTATGAGGTCAGCCTTGTCAAAGCGCTGAAAAATTCCTATGCAGGGATTGAGGAAATAAGAATAACAAAACCGAACTATACTTATCCGCCGGGTTCATGGTCTTGTGATGTGGAGATGTTATTTACAGACAACAAAAAAATAAAATATAGAATAGGACATAGTCTAGATGAAAAACAAAACTATAATGGTTCAAAAACATATGAACAAGATGATTTTTTAAGTAGTCGAAAGGGTAAGACTACTAATAGTATAGCTATTCATTATTCAGATAAGAAAAAAGGAGCACAGTGATGACTTATATCTATACAGATAAACAATTAAATCATCTTAATCGCTACAAGAATGTTTACAGTGTTGATCCAGATTATGCGAAACGAAACGGTTATGAAATAGTAACAGAAAATCCAAATAGAAACCACTCATCTCAAGACATGAAAGAAACAAATATTGTTACTTCTGGAAATCAAAAATTTGAGGTTATAGCAACGAAAAATGACAAAAACACAGGTTTTCAAGGCTTAGCAGTCGCGCCCTTGTTGCTCTTCTAGTGTGATTTTGGTTCAAAATCATAGTATAATAGCAAAAAAGGAGTTAGTCAGATGAAATCTAAGAAAATTTGGTTGATTATCGTTCCCCTTGTTTTAATAGCCCTTATCATAGGAGGGTTTGTTATGTGGCAGAATAAAGTCAAAGAAGATGAAAAACAAGCTTTAAAGCGTAATCGTAAATACGAAGTCAGCCTTGTCAAAGCGCTGAAAAATTCCTATTCGGGGATTGAGGAGATAAGAATAAGTTACCCAGTATATTCTTCAAAACCATCAGATAGTTGGGGAGCAGACGTAAAAATTATATTTTCTAATAATGAAAGTGTACAACATGAAATGGCTTATGATTTAAAAAGCAAGGAAATTAGAATAGGTGTTTATAATGAACAAGATGAAAAAGTTGAAGCTTTCCTGAATGCCAGAAAAGGAGTTACTACAAAATATGTGGTAGTTATTTATTCAAGCGGTAAAAAAGGAGAACAATAATGACTTATGTTTACACAGACAAGCAACTAAACGAGCTAAATCAAAAAGAAAATGTATATAGTGTGAACCCTAATTTTGCAACAAGAAAAGAAAATAGAACAAGTATTGTTGTAGCGAAGCCTGACAGTAAATTAAAGAAAGGCGAAACCAACACCTTAACGATTGACGGCCAAGATTTTCGTGTCGTCGCTACCAAAACAGACAAGGCAACAGGTTTTGATGGACTAGCAGTCGCGCCCATTGTTAATGGTAAGCCTGACTATAAGAGTGTGGCAGTCATTGCTGCGGGGACAGACCCCGATAGCAAAGAAAATGCTGCTCTCTCAACTCCTTGGGGGACAGTATCGCGAGACTTTTGGACGGCTATGACATCAGGGATGACCAATGGCTCTGTTCAATACGCACCAGCCGATGCCTTTGTCCAGGAGCTTATGGAGAATAAAAAGTATAGGGTTGTCCAGCTGAGTGGCTATTCCCAAGGAGCTTTCATGCTGAAAGTGGGAGCAAAGTACCATATTCCAACAACTACCTTTAACTCTTGGTTTGCTTATAATAGTTTAAATGCGGAGGAGAGAGCCTTTGTTAAAAAGCACCCAGAACTCTTTATTGATTACCGTAAGACAAATGATGATGTGGTGCTCTATAATGATTTGAATCGCCCAGAGCTAACAATGGGAGTGACAGGTATTCCTAGTCTTGGTTATGGGACGATTTATTGGGTTGAAGGCAAGAGTCACAAGGTAGAAGATTGGAAATTTGATAAAAAAACCGGTCAGGTCCTTGATAAAAAAGGCGGTCAGGTCTTAGCGACAGGCGTCTTTAAGCCTTATGCTTATACACTCAAGGAAATGGAAGCCTATAAGGACTTAAAAAAGAAGTGGGCGTCAAAAGGTATCAGTCAATCGGAACAAATCTTTCTAGATGCGGCGCAAGGTGGTATTTTAAGTTCAAATATGGTCAGTACAGCACGGCTTGGAGCAACTGAGATGGCCAGTCTAGCTGATAAGTATAATCAGGAAGTTGAGGCGATTTGGTCGAAGATTGATTTTAGCTCCTATCAGGAGTTCTCAGCTGAGGAGGTTGAGGCGCTATTTGCAGCCCAAGGAGTGACTTACGATAAGATTGTTTCAGATTTTCAGACTTATAGCAAGACTGCTACCACTAAGATGGAAGATTTAGCAAGCTCTTTTGAGACCCTAGATGGTCAGGTTCAGGCAGGAATTGAAGAGCTAATGTCAACCGATAAGAAATTAGCAGGAGAATTTAAAGAATGGAAAAAAGACTTGTAACGAAAGAAGCCATCAAAGCCAAGGAGAGAGGCTTATTTGAATTTGAAGAGGATTGTCGTTGGCAAGAGAAGGATTTTTTAAACCAAGCTGAAGAATTGCAGGCTCGTCGAAGTCTATTAAAAAGAGTGCTAGCAGACGAAAGAGATAAAATTATTGATTTAATCAGTCACTTCTCAACAGACTACTATTCCGCTTCTTATGATGAACTAGTAGAACCACTCGATCAACAGTTTGTTAAATAGAGCAAGCCTTATTAGGAGAGAAAGAGGAATTGCCCGACCTCTCTTTAACAGCTAGTCTCTGGCTAGTAGGCTTCTGTCTGCTTGTGGTTTTGGTCTTTATCTATCGACAATTTTCAAAAATTCGCTTTTTAGAATAATAAAAAGAAGCTCCGAGGCTTCTTTTTTGCTTATTCTTACCGTCTTGGTGCGGACTGCATGGTGCTCTTGATATTGTACTTTTTCTTGAGATAGAAATGCAGGGCCAGCGCGATTAGACCGATGATAAGTACGACTAGGTTTGGTAGGCGGAGGTTGAGGACTGGTGGTAGGAACATGGTCAGGCTAAAGGAGGCCGCCCAAAGGAGGGTTGCTGCTCCGATAACCAGGAAGGACTTAAGCAGGGGCGGACGCTTGCTGCTTTTTTGGTCTGCTCCATAGAAGCGATAGACATAGTGGTACATGGCATAGAAGGCCAGGCCCCCGGTCAGGCTGGCAACAATGAGAGTAGTCAAACCATAGACCGCAGGAGCATTGGAGGAAAAGCCAGTCGCCCCGTTGATAGCCGCAAAAAATCCTAGGACGAAGAGAGAGGCATCTGCCCACATAACCAGGGGCTTGTCATTTTCCTTGGGGTGTTTGGCTGCTTCTTCCTGGCTCTTGGTCAGATTGCTGGCCCAGCTGCTAGGTGCTCCATAAAGGCTACGGGCGGTGATTCCCTTGGGTTGGTTTTCCAAGATTTCGGGAATGATGTCTTCCAAAAGGGCCTTGACCTCCTCGTCGGTCTTACCGTCCTTGATGAGTTGGTGGGTGGCGATGCGGATAAATTCTTGATTTTTCTTACTTAATTGATCTAAAGAAAGGTGTGACATAGCTGCTCCTTGGGTTTAAAACCATTTTTTGTGAATGAGATAGATGATGAGCGATAGGCTCATGGCAAAGGCGATAAAGATAATCAACCAGAAGGCATGAGGCTCGCCATTGAGGGGCAAGTCATTATTTTTAAAGTTCATACCATAGGCCGAGAAAATCATGGTCGGAATGGACATGACAATAGTTACCAGGGCCAGGGTTTTCATGATGTTGTTCTGGTTGTTGGAAATGATTGAGGCGAAGGTATCGGTCATGCCCCGCAGGACGTTGCCGTAAATGTCGGCCATCTCGATAGCCTGCTGGGTTTCAATTAGGGTATCTTCTAGCAGGTCCTCATCTTCCAAGTATTTCTTGATATTACTGGTTGAGCTGGTTAGTTTTTTAATCACACGCTCATTAGTCTTGAGCGAAGCCTTGAAGTAGACAATGGTCTTTTCCAACTCCATGAGTTCAATCAATTCTTCGTTACGGGTCGCTTGGTGCAGGCGGATTTCAATCTGCTCACTCTTGCGGTCAATCGAGCGAAGCGCGGTCAGATAGAGCTCGGCATTGCGATAGAGGATTTGAAAGATAAAGCGTGATTTCATAAAGGTATAGAAATTACGTAGCCGCCGGTTGATGAAGGTATCTAGCAGAGGCAGCTTTTCCAGACAGGTGGTAATAATGGCGTCCTCAGTCAGGATAATCCCCAAGGGAATGGTGACATAGTAAATCTTGTTATTTCTCTCCTCGGTGATGGGCACGTCCACGATGATGAGGGTGTATTCGTCCTCAATGGTCACCCGCGACATCTCCTCGGCATCGAGCGGGGCCCGCAAATCGCTGATGTCGATATTGTAGGCATTGGCGATTTCTAAGGATTCACTCTGGGAGGGGTTGACGAGATTGATCCAGGTACCCGACTCGAGATTCTCAATTTCTTTAAATTCTGTCGTAGTAGATAGAAATACCTGCTTCATGCTTTCCTCCTTCTGAGTAGTAATTTTGCTTAAACTAGGGCGGGTCTGGCTACTGCCAAGACTCGGCTTCTAGCTTTTTAGGCACTTACCCATTATACTATAAAATTCTAAGTTTTTGGGCAAAAGAATGCAGAAATTTTTGTTATAATGGAAAGAAGTATATAGATAAAGTGTGGTAGTATGCAAGATAAAATCGTTATTCATGGGGCTAGAGCCCATAATTTAAAAAATATTGATGTCACTATTCCCCGCGACAAGCTGGTAGTAGTGACGGGCCTATCTGGCTCGGGCAAGTCCAGCCTAGCCTTTGACACCCTCTATGCCGAAGGGCAACGGCGCTATGTGGAGAGCCTATCCGCCTATGCTCGGCAATTTTTAGGAAATATGGAAAAGCCGGATGTGGACTCTATTGACGGGCTCAGTCCAGCCATTTCCATTGACCAAAAGACGACCAGTAAAAATCCCCGCTCAACAGTGGGGACGGCCACAGAAATCAATGACTACCTGAGGCTCCTCTATGCTCGAGTCGGGACGCCCTACTGTATCAATGGCCACGGGGCGATTACGGCCTCTTCTGTCGAGCAAATCGTGGACAAGGTCTTAGAGTTGCCAGAGCGCCAACGTTTGCAGATACTCGCCCCCATTGTGCGCAAGAAAAAAGGCCAGCACAAGACCATTTTTGAGAAGATTCAAAAGGACGGTTATGTCCGAGTCCGAGTGGATGGGGACATCCATGATGTCAGCGAGGTGCCGGAGCTCTCCAAGAGCAAGAAGCATGATATTGAGGTGGTTGTGGACCGAATCATTATCAAGGAGGGGGTCAGGAGCCGGCTCTTTGACTCTATTGAGGCTGCCCTAAGGCTGGCTGAAGGTTATGTGGTCATTGATACCATGGACGACAAGGAACTGCTCTTTTCAGAACACTATGCCTGCCCGGTCTGTGGTTTCACAGTGCCTGAACTAGAGCCCCGCCTCTTCTCCTTCAATGCTCCCTTTGGTTCTTGTCCAGACTGTGACGGCCTGGGAATCAAGCTGGAGGTGGACCTGGACCTAGTGGTGCCAGATGCCAGCAAGACCTTAAGAGAAGGAGCCCTAGCTCCCTGGAATCCTATCTCTTCCAACTACTATCCGCAGATGCTAGAGCAGGCCATGCAGGAGTTTGGCCTGGATATGGACCAGCCTTTTGAGGATTTGAGCCCAGAAGAAAAAGATTTGATTTTCTTTGGCTCGCAAGGGCGAGAGTTCCATTTTCACTATGAAAATGAATTTGGCGGGGTCAGAGATATTGATATTCCCTTTGAGGGGGTCGCAAGCAACATCAACCGTCGCTTCCATGAGACCAATAGTGACTTTACGCGGACGCAAATGCGCTCTTATATGAATGAGCTGACCTGTGCTTCCTGTCATGGCTACCGTCTCAATCCCCAAGCCTTGTCTGTTCGAGTAGGGGGAGAAGGCGGCCTACATATCGGCCAGCTATCTGATCTGTCTATTGCTGATCACTTGAGTCAGATTGACCAGCTCAGTCTGTCTGCCAATGAAAGTCAAATTGCCCGTCCCATCATCAAGGAAATCAGAGACCGCTTGACCTTTCTCAATAATGTCGGCCTCAACTACCTGACCCTGTCACGTTCAGCCGGGACCTTGTCAGGCGGGGAGAGCCAGCGGATTCGCCTAGCGACCCAGATTGGATCCAACCTTTCCGGGGTCCTCTATATTCTGGATGAGCCCTCGATTGGGCTCCACCAGCGGGACAATGACCGCCTGATTGCCAGCCTTAAGAAGATGCGAGATTTGGGTAATACCTTGATAGTGGTGGAGCACGATGAGGACACCATGCGCGAGGCTGACTGGCTGATTGATGTCGGGCCCGGCGCTGGGGTCTTTGGCGGCGAAATTGTCGCTAGTGGCACCCCCAAGCAGGTTGCTAAAAATAGAAAGTCCATCACCGGCCAGTATCTAGCTGGTAAGCGCAAGATTGAAGTTCCCCTAGAACGCCGCTTGGGTAATGGGCGTTTTATCGAGATTAAGGGGGCCAGTGAGCACAATCTAAAAGATCTGACCGTCCGCTTTCCCCTAGGCAAGTTCCTTGCTGTGACCGGGGTTTCCGGCTCGGGCAAGTCTACTTTGGTCAACTCCATTTTGAAAAAAGCCCTGGCCCAAAAACTCAATCGCAACAGTGACAAGCCAGGTAAGTACAAGAGCATTTCAGGGATTGAGCATGTGGACCGTCTGATTGATATTGACCAGAGTCCGATTGGTCGGACCCCTCGCTCCAATCCTGCCACCTATACCGGGGTCTTTGATGATATAAGAGACCTCTTTGCCAAGACCAATGAGGCCAAGATTCGCGGTTACAAAAAAGGGCGCTTTAGCTTTAATGTCAAGGGAGGCCGTTGTGAGGCCTGCTCGGGTGACGGAATTATCAAGATTGAGATGCACTTCCTACCCGATGTTTATGTGGCCTGCGAGGTCTGTCATGGCACCCGCTATAATAGCGAAACCCTAGAGGTCCACTATAAGGAAAAAAATATTTCTCAGGTCCTGGATATGACGGTCAATGATGCAGTGGACTTCTTCCAGCATATTCCCAAAATCCAGCGCAAACTCCAAACCATCAAGGATGTTGGTCTGGGCTATGTGACCCTAGGCCAGCCAGCCACGACCCTCTCAGGAGGAGAGGCCCAGCGGATGAAGCTAGCTAGTGAGCTCCATAAGCGCTCGACTGGTAAAAGTTTCTATATTTTAGATGAACCAACGACGGGCCTTCATAGCGAGGATATTGCCAAGCTCCTCAAGGTTTTGGAACGTTTTGTTGATGATGGTAATACTGTCCTAGTCATCGAGCACAATCTCGATGTTATCAAGACTGCCGACCATATCATTGACTTGGGGCCAGAAGGGGGAGTTGGCGGAGGAACCATTATCGCCACTGGGAGCCCAGAAGAAGTAGCCGCCAATCCAGCCAGCTATACTGGCCACTATTTGAAAGGAAAATTAGATGAATAAACGCCTAGAAAAATTTTTAAGTAAGCTAACCGCAGCCCAGTTAGACGGAGTTTTGATTAACAATCTAAAAAATGTCTATTATTTGACCGGTTTTTGGGGTTCAAATGCTACCGTCTTTATCAGCCACAAGCGCCTCATCCTCTTTACCGATGCCCGCTATCAGGTCCACGCCCATGAGACGGTCAAGGACTTTGAAATTATTATCACCCGAGATGAGCTAGGCGAAGCAGCCAAAATCATCAAGGAAGAACAGCTCCAAAAAATTGGTTTTGAAAGTGAGATTTCCTTTGCCTACTATAAACGCCTCAGCCAGGCCTTTGCTGGGGCAGAGTTGACTCCTTTGACCAACTTTGTCGAGGAACTTCGCTGGATTAAGGATGAAGAAGAAGTAGCGACCATTAAGCAGGCTTGCCAGATTTCCGACCAGGCCTTCCTGGATGTTCTAGACTTTATCAAGCCAGGTAAGACAGAGCTTGAGATTGCGACTTTCCTGGACTTTCGGATGCGGGAGCTAGGAGCTTCTGGAGTCTCCTTTGACATCATTGCAGCCAGTGGAGATAGGACCTCCATGCCCCATGCTGTCCCTAGTCAAAAGCAGCTTGAGCTTGGAGATACCCTGACCCTCGATTTTGGCTGTCTTTACCAGCACTATGTCAGCGATATGACTCGGACGGTCTATATCGGTAGTGTCAATGACCAGCAAGAGGAAATTTACCAGACAGTCCTTAAGGCCAATCAGGCCTTGATTGAGGCGGCGCGTGCAGGTCTTTCCTTCCGTGACTTTGACAAAATTCCGCGCGACATCATCGAGGCAGCAGGCTATGGTCCCTACTTTAGTCATGGAATTGGTCATGGAATCGGTCTTGACATTCATGAGGAGCCTTACTTTAGCCAGACTTCTAAGGAAGTTATCCAGGCTGGTATGGTCCTGACGGATGAGCCAGGTATCTATATTGAGGGACAAAATTCAGGCGTCCGCATTGAGGACGACCTCCTCATCACAGAGACCGGCTGCCAAGTCCTGACCCTGGCCCCCAAAGAATTGATTGTTGTTAAATAAAATAGGGGGGGACAATCACTCCCAGACGAAAAAAAGCTTGAAATCAACCTTGATTTCAAGCCTTTTCTTATGCTCGCAGACGAGAGAAAGGAGCTAAAGCTGACGGTTTTCGAGCCTCTATTTTATTTTATCTACTTTTTCATTATAGTGTTTGAAGATATCATTGTTTTGGTAGACTGATTTCAGGCTTTTCCTCCTGCTTTTTCCCCTGAAAAATTTGAGAAAATCCTTGATTTGTGATACAATTAAACGAAAACTATTTTTAAAAGAGGTAAGAAAAGCATGGTAGATGCAAGTAAATTAAAAGCTGGTATGACTTTTGAAACACCAGATGGAAAACTGCTCCGCGTATTGGAGGCCAACCACCACAAGCCAGGAAAGGGAAATACAGTCATGCGGATGAAATTGCGTGACGTACGGACTGGTTCAACCTTTGATACAACCTATCGTCCAGAAGAAAAGTTTGACCAAGCTATTATCGAGAGTCGGGTGGCTACTTATCTTTACCAAATGGATGACACAGCCTACTTTATGGATACAGAATCCTTTGACCAGTATGAGATTCCAACTGCAAATGTAGCAGAAGAGTTGAAGTTTATCCTGGAAAATTCGGAAGTAAAAATCCAATTCTACGGAGACGAAGTGATTGGGGTAACTGTTCCAACTACGGTTGAACTGACTGTTACAGATACCCAACCATCTATCAAGGGAGCGACTGTTACCGGCTCTGGTAAGCCAGCTACCTTGGAAACTGGCCTGGTAGTGAACGTTCCAGACTTTATCGAAATCGGCCAAAAATTAGTTATCAATACACAAGAGGGAACTTACGTTTCTCGCGCTTAGTCAGAAAGGAAAATCTATGGCAACTGAACAATTAGGTGAAATCGTCATTGCACCGCGCGTTTTAGAAAAAATTATTGCGATTGCGACTGCAAAGGTTGACGGTGTCCATTCTTTAGCTAATAAAAGTGTATCAGATAGTCTGGCCAAGCGTTCGCTAAGCCGAGGTGTCTACCTTCATAGTGATAATGATAGCGACCTTTTAGTGGACATCTATCTCTACTTGGAGTATGGCGTGGCCGTGCCAAGCGTAGCGGTAGCCATTCAAAAGGCGGTCAAGAGCGCTGTTAATGATATGGCAGACGTCCTCCTATCAGCAGTCAATGTCCATGTTGTCGGCATTGTCCCTGAAAAAACACCAAAACCAGATTTGAAGGACCTATTTGACGAGGATTTCCTCAATGAGTAAGGTATTTGTAGATTCCAGACGTGACCTGCGCGAGCGGGCCTTTCAGGCCTTGATGAGCCTGGAATATGACGGGGATTTAGTAGAAGCTTGTCGTTTTGCCTATCTCCACGACCGAGAAGAGCAGGAACTAGAGGAACTCCCTCTCTTTCTCCTGGAGCTCGTTCAGGGGGTCCGCCAATCCAAGGCTGAACTGGACCAAAAGATAGGCCAGCACCTCAAGACTGGCTGGACCTTGGAGCGTTTGACCCTGGTGGAAAAAAACATCCTTCGTCTGGGCCTCTATGAACTCCTGGACTACGAGGGAACCCCTCAGATTGTCGCAGTCAATGAAGCGATTGAGCTGACTAAAAAGTTCTCTGATGACAAGTCTGCCAGATTTGTCAACGGGATTTTAAGCCAGTTCGTAACAGAAGAATAAAAGAAAAAAAAGTCGGTTCTTGTTGCCGACTTTTTTGTTTTTTATCCGATATTTTTGCATATTCTAAATCAGAATTTCTTGTTATCGTTTTGTAACCTTTTCTTGTTTTTTTGAAATAAATATTAAGTAAAAAATGGAATATTAGGTAAAGCAAATATAAAAAAATTGATAAAGTTTGAATTATAAAGCTATTAGACCTTTTGATTGTAAAAATAAAAAAGTTACAAAAATATTACAAATGTTACAGAAATGTGTTGACAAAGTTTCAACGATAGGCTATAATAACCATAAAATAAATAAAAATGAGGTAATCATGATGAAATTATACAAACTTCTTTCTTTGACCGTCCTCTGTTCCTGCTTGTTTTTAGGAGCATGCGGTAAAAAGGAAAAGACTGAAACAAGCTCTAGTTCTTCCAAGACTAGTCAGACCAGTCAGTCCACTAGCCAAGCTAGCAGTCAGAAGAATAATGCTAGTGCCAGCAGTCAGGCTGGGTCAAGTCAGCCTGAGGCCAGCTCATCAGCCTCAACAGCGCCAACTGAAAGCAAGGGGACAGAGACTAGCCAACAGGCCGGTAGCGCTCAAGGAAAGATGAATCTTACAGCCATCATCAATGGGGACTTCTCTAGTGTAGCTGGGACTTGGCGGAATGACCGAGGTGAAACACTTGTTTTTGATTCTAGTGGTTTTGTATCAAATGGGACGACTTCTAATTACGAGCTTCGCGATATTGCATTATATGAGGGAGATAAGTTGTCTGCAGGTCTGGTTCCGACAGAAGCCACTATTGGAGGGGCGCCGATATATATGATTCCTGCAGGAACTATTTATTATTCTGAGCAGAGTACAGAAAAAGATAGAATTTATGTAGGTTCGAGTTTGGCAGATAATGTTGCCCACCCTTATTATAAGGTAGACTAACAGTTCGTTATTAAAACAGCCGAGGTAATCACGATGAAATTATACAAGCTTCTTTCTTTGACCGCCCTCTGTTCCAGCTAATGTTAAATTCCTATCAGATGAGGATAGGGGACAAGACCGTATCTATATCGGGGAGGATACCAATAGTGCGGTTCAGCACCCTCTTTATAGGGTAAGTTAAAGTTTACTGTTCTGCTCTTATCTTGCAAAAGTCACTTGGACTCTGTCCAAGTGACTTTTGCTTACTTCTCCATGTTTCATAAATGTTAGCTAACTGCAACAGTTGCAAACTATCCTTTTGAAAATATGTTTAATCCAGCTCTACCGCTCTTTCTGGCCCCTCCAATGTAACAAATGGATAACAAATGCAGATTTTTTTAGACAGGAGGAGCCATTCTGTCAATTCAGATATTTTCTAATTAGTAAAAAAATGGTAAGGTATAATAGTCAGCTTTTTTGCGGTGGCAACATAAAAAAACAGGATTTAAGAACAATTTTTGTTTCTTAAAAAGGAGAAAGAAATTATGTATAAGAAAAAATTGATTAGTGCTCTGACTTTTGGGGCGCTTACTTTGTCGCTCTTTGCTGGGAAAGTCAGCCAGGCCGATGAGCTTGTAGAGGAAGTGGCTGGAGACCAGGCCAGCCAACAAGAGGCGACGACTCAAGCGAGTCCAGTGAGTCAAGAGCAAGTAGCCCAGGCTAAGAGCCAGCTGGATCAGGCCAATGCAACAGTCGCTCAAGACCAGGCAGCTGTTCAAGCAGCCCAATCCCAAGCTGAAACAGCTAAGGGACAATTAGATCAAGCCCAGGCCAAGCAAGCAGAAGCCCAAGCGGCAGTTCAAGAGGCCAATCCAGCTAGCATTCAAGCAGCCAAGGATGAAGTCAAGGCCCAAGAAGCGGCTCAAAATGACAAGAAGGCCCAAGTAGAGCAAAAAGACAAGGAAGTGGCTCAGGTCCAAGAAAAGGTTACCGCCCAGGAAGAGCTTGTTAAGCAAGAAAAAGAAAAAGTAGCAAGCGAAGATAAGAAAGTAGCAGATGCTAAGGCAGTAGTTCAGACTGCCCAAGACAATCTGACTGCCAATGGTCAAGCTAAGGCAGCTCAAGAAGTAAGCAAGGCCCAAGACAAGGTAACAGCAGATCGTGCGGCAGTCAAAGAAGCTGAGAGCAATCTGGCTGATGCCCAAAAATCAGCTGCAGAACGTCAAGCCAAGGCCCAAGAAACTCAAAAGGCCAAGACTGAGGCTGAAACTGAAGCAAATGCCAAAAAGACTGAACTAGACCAGGCTAGCCAAGCGGCTAATGACAAGCAAGCCTTGCTCAATCAAGCCCAAGCAGCCCTGACAGCAGCTCAAAAAGGCAGCAACAATGCGGCGGATATTTTGGCCGGCAACAGCATTACCCTATCAGGTGAGTATATCGCAGCCCTCAAACAAATTGCGACCAATAAGGCAGCGGCTGAAGCTACTCTTAAACAAATCAACAACCATGACAAGGCCCTCAATGTTTATAAGGCCAATCCTCAAGACGGCACAACCCTGATGGATACCAACAGCCTGTCTGAAGAAGTCCGGACAGAACTTTCGCTCTTTGCGGCAGGTTTGATTAACCAAATCAGACAGCAAGTGGGAACATCTGGCGTGGAAGTAGTCAAGTCTGGTCTTGACTTTGCGGACAAGATGGCCCAAGGCTATAATGCCGATAACTGGACCTGGAATCAGATTAAAACTCAAGGCCACGATGCGCGAGCAGTCAATGCAGCAGCCCGCACTTACAATCTGCCAACAACAGATGCCGCAGCAGAAGCGCGTGGTCAACAGTACTATGAAAATGCCATGATTTGGACACCTAAAGAGCAAAATCTCAGCATGGCCAGTCTCAAGGCCAAGGTTTACGAGTCTATCATTGCCTTTATGTTCAATGGCGAGGAGTGGGACCATGCGGTTTCTATCTCTGGTGTCAATGACGGTGGTGGCAAGGACTACTTTGGTTTGGACTTCTCTTCTGAATCAGACATTACTATGGCCCACTTTGCCTTGATTGGGGAAAACTTGGCTAAGAATGCTAGCAACTTTAGCACCAGTCCAGCAACCCTGGCTAGCTATGATCCGCAACTGGTAGCTCAGGCTCAAGCAACTTATAATCAGGCTAAGGCAGAAAATGATCAGGCTCAAGCAACCAAGCAAGCGGCCCAAGCTCAATACGACCAGGCCCAAACCAAGCTCAATCAAGCAACCAATGCTTATAATCAAGCTCAAGCAGCCTTGACCAATGATGTGGCAGCTCAAGCTCAACTCAAGGAAGCCAATGACCGCTTGAATGCAGACTTGGTAGCTCTAGCCCAAGCTCAGGCAGCCTATGAGCAAAGCAAGGCTGATGAAGCTAGCAAGCAGGCTAGTCTGACTGCGGCTCAAAAGGCTCTTGAAGCAGCAGAGGCTAGTCAAAAGGCAGCCCAAACAAGCTTGAATGAGGCGGAAACCAGGCTCCAAAACCTCAACCAAGATTTGAGTAGTCAAAAGCAAGCCCTGGCTCAATTACAGGCTGAATTGACTAAGTTAGGCCAAGCCCTGGCTCAAGCTCAAGACCGTCTATCTAAGCTAGAAAACGCTGATGCCAACCTAGCTAGTGCCCAAGCAGCCCTGGCTCAAGCTCAAGCGGACTACGACGCCAAGCAAGCAGTCTTGAACGCTAGTCTCTTGAAATTAGAAGCTTCTCAAGCAGTCCAAGCAGCTCGTCAGGCAGACTATGATCGCTTGGCGGCCCAATACCAGGCTCAAAATAGCCTTGAAGAAGCTCAACAAGTCTTTGATCGGGCGGCTCAAGCCCGGCAAGGGGGTCGTCCGACCTTCACTGCTAATCAAGATCCAGCAGCTCGTCAGAAGAAGGCTCTCGAGCAAGGCCGCCTACCTCAAACAGGTAGCCAAGAGGCCCAAGCAACTTCAGCAACTGGTCTTTTAGCCCTCTTCCTTGGCCTCGGTTTTCTCCTTGGCAAACGGAAAAAAGAAGAGCAAGACTTAAACTAGTTAAAAAATAAAATCACCCCAGATTGAGGGTGATTTTTTGCCTTCTTTCCGGCTTTTATATTTTATCCAACTGATTTTCCTTGAAAAGAGTTAGTAAAAAAATACAAAAAACACTCTTTATGTTATACTGTAATCAGAAGTTTTTAGTGTTAGAACTGTTGACAAGTCTTTGAAGTGGAGGAGAAATGATTAAGGTATACCTTCTGTTGAGTTTTATTGGTGCTGTGCTTCCTTTAGCCCCCTTTAGCCTTTTTCTTTTGGAAAATGGGCTTAATCTGGGCTTGTTTTTCCATGAATTATTTGCTAGCTACATCAGCTCCTTTTTTGCCCTTGATGTGATAATATCCGCCCTGGTTTTTATTGCCTTTGTGGTGTCAGAATCCTTAAGAAAGGATAAAAAATGGATGATGTGGTCTATTTTAGGCTTGGTAATTGGTGTCTCTTTTTCTCTCCCGCTGTTTTTACTTTTTCGTGAGATAGCAGCCAAGAATAGCGACAGGACCTCATGCTGAGACCTAAAGAGCCACAAGTAGCCTGAAAATTTGAAAGCGTTAAAAAGGAAAAAACATGCATAGCCAAGGTACTCCCGAATATATCCTCCTACCTGATAATCGTCGCCTATATACGCAAGTCTTGCAGCCTGTGACAAAGAGCGATGTAACCGTCGTATTTGAAAGCGGTAGCGCAAGCACCCGTTCCATTTGGGCAAGGGTACAGCCGAAAATTGCTACTTTTGCTCCTGCCATCGTGTATGATCGTGCCGGGCTGGGCCTATCTGACCCCGACCCGCAGGGGCGCAGTCTCACCCGTATGGCTGCCGACCTCAACTGCCTACTTGACTATTTTGCTGCGCCCCGCTACATCCTCGTAGGTCACAGCGCGGGCGGTGCGATAGTGCGCCTTGCTGCCGCACAATGTCCCGAGCGCATCGTTGGGCTGGTTTTGGCAGACCCTGCTGACGAAGCCGATGACACGCTATTTTCTCCCGCCTACCGTCACGCCGAACGTATTGTCCTAGCCGTCCATCGTATCCTGGCGCAACTGCACCTTCTCCCCTTGTTCTACCGCAACCTACTTGCGGCTTTGCCCTCTGATGCCGCTGCTGACTTACGCCACGACGGTATGAGCGCAGCGGTATTTAGTACCTGCATTGAGCAGTCGCGCACTTTTTTGGACCAACTCTATACCTGGCGCAATACCCCGCCTGATACCGGGAATATTCCCATCAGCATTATTTCTGGGGCCCTACCCGGTAACGGTATCAGCCGCAATGCTCGCACCCGCTTAAATGTGCTGCATAGACAACGCGCCATCCAATCGCCGTATGGACGGCATGTTGTCGCTCCTCGGTCGGGGCATTATGTACCGCTTGACGGCGCGGAAGAGCTTACCGATGAAATTATAGGGATGATTCAGCGCAAAACCGCAAAGATTGAATCCAGAGGCCTCGCTAGCTCTAGGCAAAAAGAAGAGCATGACTTAAACTAGTTAAAAACCATAAAATCACCCTCAATCCAGGGTGATTTTTTGCTTGTTCAGAACAGATATTTAGTCCGGGTCCAGGAGGTGATAGAGCCGAGGCGGGGTGGAACTTTGGCGGTTAAGAGGACTTACTTGGCCTTTCTCTGACTCTTGCTTCGGGTCTCCTCGGCTTGCTTGCGGACCTGTCGAGGGTAGAGGCCGGTGTATTTTTTAAAGAGGCTGGAAAAGCGGCTATGGGACTGGTAGCCGACAGACAAGGCTACTTCCTTGATATTGAGGGGGGTGGTGATTAGGAGCTGCTTGGCCATGCTGATTCGCCGCCTTTGGATAAACTCGGTCAGGGTCATGTGGTACTTGCTTTTGAAGGCGGTTTTGAGCTTGGTCTTACTCATCATGGCAATCTGGGCCAGCAGGTCCTGGGAGATGTCCTTGGCAAAATGCTCCTTGATGTAGGTGCTAACACTACTTAAGGCCAAGTCGTCCGCCTCGGTCAGGGGAGGCTGGCTCTTTTGCTGGTAGTAGTCATTGATAAGGAGGCTTAGCCATTCCCTAGCCTTAATCTCGTAGAAGAGCTCGCTCCCCAGGGAGGTCAACTTATAGTGGCTGATTTCTTCGGCGATTTTCTCCAGTTTACTAATGGTCAGCTGCTGGGAGTTTTGAAAGATTTTCTGGATTTCCTGCTGGCTCAAGTGGAGGTTGTCGGTCAGATATTCGTCAATCATACTTTCTTTAAAGGCCAGGCTGATGGCTTGAAAGTTGGAGTGGGCGTGCAGGAGCAAACGCAGGTCCTGCTGGTCCTTGAAACTGCTCAGGCTACTCTGGCTGTTGAGGCTTTGGTAGGGCAGGAGGTTTTCGCCACTGACCGCCTTGAGGTAGCTGGATAGGGCTAGGCAGTTTGAATCTTCTTCAAAGTTGAGACTGGCCAAGAAATCTTCCTTAACCTGCAAGTCGTGGATATGAATGGAGAAGTAGAGGGTTTCATAAATCCAGTGAAAACCAGCTAGCTTGTCCTGGTCGATAAAGTAGGTTTGACCATGGCTAGAAAAATGGAGGCAGTCTTGGAGGAGGCTACTTTGGTCGGCTAGGGTCAAAAGGTTGAGGCTGGCTTTCATAAAAACTCCTTTAAATACTATGATTAGCCAAATACTACAATTCGTCAGAAAATCTAATCTTTCTTGTAGGGGTTGGGATGGAGTGTTAAAATAATCTTAGAACTATTATACCAATTTAGGCTTATTTTACAAGTTAACCCCCAAGCTGACAAGGAGTTTCTCAATGTTTACGCTTTATAAGAGACTATTTTCCTATATTCCCAACTACCAATATCTGGCTTATCTTGCTATTTTACTCTCAAGCCTCTCCTCGGCCTTGATGGTCATGAGCCTTTACTTTATCTATGTTTTCTTGACGGACTTAATCAGTTTAGGCCAGCAGGGGCAGGCTTTTTCCCAGGCCCTACTTATTGTCTTTTTGATGATTATGGCCTCCTTTCTTTATGTCGGTTCGGGCCTCATTTCTCATCTGGTGGCCTTTCGGCTTGAAACCAACTTGCGCAAGAAGGGGATTGACGGGCTCTTACAGTCTAATTTTTCCTTTTTTAGTCAGTCTTCCTCAGGGAAGATTAGAAAGATTATTGATGACAATGCAGCTGAAACCCATGGTCTGGTGGCCCATCTGATTCCAGATATTGCTGGGGTTATCACCACTCCGCTCTTGATTTTGCTGCTAAGTCTATTCATCAACCCCTACCTGACTCTCTTGCTCTTTTTACTAGTTTTTATCGGTTCTTGGCTGGTCAAGGATATGACCGGTCAGGTGGAGCTGATGGAGCGCTATAGCCAGGCCCTGGAAAATTTGAATAGTGCAACGGTTGAGTATGTCAGGGGTATCCAGGTTATCAAGATTTTCAAGACCTCGGTGGACTCTTTTCGGGCCCTGTCCAAGGCTATCGACTCTTACTCCAGAGATGCCCTTAACTATAGTTTTAGTTGTCGCAGGGCCTATGTTCTCTTTCAGGTGCTTTTTGTAGTCTATATTCTTTTTGTCTTGACGGGGCTTCTTCTATTTGTCCCACTGGCAGGCCAGCTAGTCCTTCTGCCTCAAATCCTCTTTCTTTTCTCGGTATTGGGTCTGCTCTTTACCTGTTTTATGAAGGTTATGTATGTCAGCATGTACCAGTATAAGAGTGCCCAGGTTCTGGATAAGATTGAGAACCTCTATGCAGATATGACCAAGGACCGGGTCTATCAGGGAGAGGAAGAGGATTTGGCGGAAGCTAGTATCGAATTTCGGAAGGTCTCTTTTGCCTATCCAGATAGTCCGGCGGTCATCAAAGACCTGTCCTTTTCCCTGGCGGCTAAGAAGGTCTACGCCCTAGTAGGCTCTAGCGGTAGTGGGAAATCCACCCTGGCTCGTTTGCTAGCAGGCTTTTATCAGCCTAGTTCAGGGCAAATCCTGCTGGGAGGCAAGCCTCTTGAGTCTTACCGGCAAGAGGCCTTGATGGAGCAGGTTTCCTTTGTCTTTCAGGAGGCCAGACTTTTTAAAATGTCAATTTTTGATAATGTCCAAATTGGCAAGCCCAGTGCCAGTCGAGACCAGGTTTTGAAGGCCTTGGAAGAGGCTGGTTGCCAGGATATTCTGGCTAAGTTTCCCCAAAGGGAGGAGACCCTTATTGGCTCTAAGGGAGTTCATCTATCGGGTGGGGAAAAGCAGCGGATTGCCCTGGCTCGGGCTATCTTGAAGGATCCCAAACTGCTTATCTTAGATGAGGCCTCAGCTTCGACGGACCTAAATAATGAATACAAGATTCAGCAGGCCTTTGCCCGCCTTATCAAGGATAAGACGGTCTTGATTATTGCCCACCGCCTACCTTCTATCAAGGGGGTTGATGAAATCTTGCTGATGGAACAGGGGCAGATTGTCGAGCGGGGTAGCCATGACTTCTTGATGGAAAAGGCTGGTCGCTACTGTATCTTGCAAGAGCTCTATGCCCAAGCTAGTGAATGGAGGGTCTTATGATAAATCGTATTCAAGTTATATTTGGCCTGACCAGGGTCGGAGCTAAAAACCTTTGTCGCTCTTGCTTGGTTTCCTTTTTGGCTTTTTGTGGTCAGCTTTTGCCCATGTTTGTGTTTATGTTTTACTTACAGGGGCTCTTAAGTGCCAAGTTACCTGCTTTTTGGCTCTTTCTTCTCTTGGTCTTGGGGGCTGTTCTTCTCCTTTATGGGGTCATCTACTGGGACTACAACTCGACCTATACCCTGACCTACCAGGAGAGCGGTAACATCAGAAGGGATATTGCCCAGACCTTGCAGGACCTCCCCCTGTCTTATTTTTCAAATCATGACTTATCGGATCTCTCCCAGACTCTGATGAGCGATGTGGAGCGTTTGGAGCATGCCATGAGCCATGCCCTGGCAAAAACTTTGGGTTTTCTCCTCTTCTTTGTCTTGATGGCAATTTTTCTGCTCCTGGGCCAACCCCTTTTGGGTCTAGCGATTCTGCTTCCTATCCTGCTAAGTGCTGGTCTGCTCTTGCTGTCCAAGGGCTTACAAAAGCGGGAGACAGCCCGTTATTGGCGTCAACTGAGGGAAAATTCCGAGAGTTTTCAAGAGGCCATTGACCTGCAGGAGGAGATTAAGGCCTACAATCTCAGCCAGCATCTAGCCCAGTCTCTCTATCAGCAGATGGATAAAAGTGAGAAGATTCATCTGCGCTCGGAAATCATGCAGGGACTGCCGGTCATGTTATCGGGTATTATCCTGCGCTTCTCCCTGGCTCTCTTGGTAATGGTGGGCTCCCTCCTTTTGGCTAGGGGGCAGGTCAGTCTGCTCTATTTTATCGGCTACCTGCTGGCTAATATCAAAATCATTGATGGGGTTGAGGGGATTTATCTCAATATTGCTGAAATCCTCTACACAGACTCTGCCATTAAGCGGATTCGGGACTTGCGTGCCCAGGTTGCACCCAAGGGGCGGGACTTTGACTTGACCAGCTTTGATATTGAGGTCCGCGACCTGCATTTTTCCTATAAGAAGGACCAGGAAGTTATCAAGGGTCTTAGCTTTGTGGCTAGGCAAAATGAGGTAACAGCCCTGGTCGGCCCATCTGGCTGTGGTAAGACCACCCTGCTCCGTCTCATCTCTCGTCTCTATGATTATCAAAAGGGTCAGATTTTGATCGGAGGGCAGGAGCTAGGGGATTTGAATCCTGGGAGACTCTTTGATTATATCTCGATTGTCTTTCAAGAGGTCAGTCTCTTCAATAGCTCGGTTCTGGAAAATATCCGTCTGGGTCGGCCGACCGCCTCTGACCAAGAGGTTATGGAGGCGGCAAAAAAGGCCAATTGTCAGGACTTTATCGAGCGTCTGCCCCAGGGCTATCATACCTTGATTGGTGAGAATGGTGCCAAGTTATCGGGTGGGGAGCGCCAGCGAATTTCCATAGCGCGGGCAATCCTTAAACAGGCCCCGATTGTCATTTTGGATGAGATTACCTCTTCCCTCGATATTGAAAATGAAAAGGCCATTCAAGACAGCCTCAGTCACCTCTTGCGGGATAGGACGGTTTTGATTATTTCCCACCGTCTCAAGTCTATCGAAAACGCTGACCAGATTGTCGTCTTGGCTGACGGCCAATTAGATGGCGCCGGCAAACACCAAGAGCTCTTAGCAAGCTCGCCGGTCTATCAAGAATTAGTTGAAACAGCCCAGCTGATTGAAGATTTCAAATACCATTCCTAAAAGCTACTTGAGTTGGCTGGCTGAGAAGAAGGACTAGCCCACTCGTCTAGCCTAGTCGCTCAACTAATAGTCAGGACCAAGGGCCCAAGCCCAAGGCCTAGAAAAGGAGAAAAAATGAAAACAAAATTTACAGTCAAAGATCTAATCAATGCCGGTCTTTACACCCTCTTGATTTTTGTAGCTACCTTTGTCGGGGGAATGATTGGCTTTATCCCCTATACCATGCCCCTGGTCCCCTTTATCGGGGGTCTAGTCGGTGGGCCAATCTTTATGCTTTATAGCACTAAAATTCACCATTTCGGTCTGGTCCTGATTATGGGAACCTTGATTGGTCTCTTTTTCATGGCGACTGGTCATGGAGTTTATATCCTACCAGAAACCATGTTTTTATCCTTGCTGGCTGAATGGGTCCTCCATCAAGGAAACTACCAGAGTATCAAGCATGCTCGTTGGGCCTTTACGGTCTATTCTCTAGCCTCTATCTTTAACTTTATCCCCATCTTCTTGAACCGGGATGCCTATATCGCCAAGGTTGTTGAGCAGGGTTATGGGCAAGAATTTGCGGACAAGATGATGAGTGTCCTGCCCAATTGGTCCTTGCTTCCCATTGTATTATTGGGAGCAGTTGGTGGCTATCTAGGTGCGACCATCGGGATTAAGATGCTCCACAAGCATTTCAACAAGGTCAGTCTCTAGTTTACTCCTCCCTTTAGATGACTAGGAACTAGGAAGGTTCTAGTCGCCATCTTTATTTAGAAGAAAGGTTCTTGAAAGAAGGCTATGAAATTAGATTTTAGGACCAAACTTTTGATGACCATTGTCATCTCCTTTATCCTCTTGCTGGGCAATCTCCACAAGCACTATTTTTTCCTAATCCTTCTCCTCTCCAGTCTGCCCTATCTCTTGCTCTTGCTGGATAGGAAATATCTGGCTGTTTTCAAGGGGCTCTTATTTATCGGTCTAGCCAGTCTCTTGCAGGACTGGCTCTTGACCCATTCTAAGGCCTCGATTTTTGAGTCGGTTTTGGTTCTTATCACCATGACCAGCCTCAAAATGGCGCCAGGTCTGGTGATGGGGCGTTACAGCATTCTCACCACTAGCATGAGCGACTTGGTGGCCTCCCTGCAGAAAATGAAGTTGCCGGATTTGCTGATTGTCCCGATTTCGGTTATGTTTCGCTTTTTCTATACGGTCAAGGAGGACTACCAGCAGATTAAGGAGGCCATGTATTTACGGGGGCTGACCGGCCGCCAGTTCTTTCGCCAGCCCCTGCGAATGCTCGAGTACCGCTATGTCCCCCTCTTGATGTGCCTCTCAAGGACGGCCGACGATGTGGCCATTTCGGCCATGACTAGGGGCCTGATTGTGGGTGGACCAAGGACGACCATTTCTACCACTAGGCTGGGTTTTTGGGACTATCTTCTAATTAGTCTGATGATTTTGGTCCTCCTTTTAGATGTTTGGAGTCGCTATGTTAGAGTTTAAGAATTTCACGATTGCCTATGAGCAAGAGATTTTAACAAATCTCAACCTTAGTTTTGAGCCTGGGCAAATAACGGTTGTAACCGGAGCTTCGGGTACGGGCAAGAGCAGTTTTCTCAAGGTAATCAATGGCATCATCCCGCACTTTCAAGCGGCTAGGCTAGCAGGGGACTTGACCTATCAGGGTCAGAATCTCTTGGAGCTGGATATGGCCCAGCGCAGTCGTTTTATTTCGACGGTTTTTCAAAATCCCAAGACCCAGTTTTATGCTGTCAATTCTACCGATGAAATGGCCTTTGCTCTAGAAAATCGTAACCTGCCCAGGGAGGAAATCTTAGAGCGGATTCGCAGCTATACCCAGCTTTTGGGCATGGAGGACCTGCTGGACCGTCCTATTTTTACCCTGTCTGGTGGAGAAAAGCAGCTCCTGGCCATCACCAGCGTGGCCTGTATGGACAATGATATCTATATGTTTGATGAACCTTCCTCTTCACTAGATAGGCAAGCGATTGCCCGTTTTAAGGAGGTTCTGGTCAAGCTCAAGGCTATGGGCAAGACCATTATTATTGCCGAACACCGCCTCTACTATTTCAGGGATTTGCTGGATAAGTTGGTTCTTTTTGAAGAGGGGGAGGCTAAGGTCTATCCAGCAGCTAAGGTCAATCAGAGTCTAGCAGACCAGCATGGTCTCCGCAGTCTGACAGAGATTAAGAAGACTGATTTGATAGTGGAAAACTTTAGTCGCAAGAGTCTCTTTGACCAAGGTCCTCAAGAGTCGGGCAGGCTCCTTTGTCAAAACTACTCTTATAGTTATGGAGCTAAGCCGGTTTTGGCTAGCCATTTTTCCTTTGACCAGGGACTTTACTTTATTATCGGCTCCAATGGAGTGGGTAAAAGTACCTTTCTTCGTTGTCTCTTGGGCCTCAATAAGAAATTTAAAGGCCAAACCTTCTATCAGGGCCAGCCTTTAAAGCCAAGTTACCAGTGGCTAACTGCCGTCATGCAGGATGTCAACTATCAACTCTTTACCGAGTCGGTCTGGTCGGAGATTTCCATTGTGAGCCAGGATGATGAGGCTAAAAAGGCCGCCCTAGCCCAGCTCAATCTTCTGGATAAGGTGGACCGGCATCCCCAGAGCCTATCGGGCGGGGAAAAACAGCGCCTGCTTTTGGCCATGGCCCGGGTAGCTGACAAGCCCCTTTTGGTCTTTGATGAGCCAACCAGTGGCCTTTGTCGGGGCCAGATGGAGCAGTTGATTGACAACCTGCACCAATTTGTGGACCAGGGTAAGACTATTATCCTAGTTACTCACGACTATGAGCTGATTCAAAAGGCTGGCGGCCAGATTATCGAGTTTATAGGCCACACTCAGCCTGACCAAGATTCCCAGAGAGATTAACTTGTCTTTGCTCATTAGACGAAAGTCTATCTTGCAAGCCCACAAAAACACTACCCTTATACTTATGGGCAGTGTTTTTTCTAGTTTATTTTAGTTAAAATTCCCGTCTTTTTAAACTCAAGTGAAGTCTTATGGAGTCTTGAAAGGATTTTACAGGCTTTTTCCTGGAAGGAGACTGACGGGGAGGAAGTAACCTCCGCTAGTCACCTCTTGACCGTCAATTTTCTTTAAAAGTAAATCAACCAAGAGGCTAGCGATTTCCTTAATCGGCTGCTTAATAGTAGCGAGTTGCGGATAGTAATTCTCGACAAAGTAGGTCCCGTCATAGCCGACAATTTTCAGGTCTGCCGGAATGTTGAAGCCCAAATCTTCGGCCACCTTCATGGCTAAAATAGCAGTCAAATCGTCTGAGGCAAAGATACCGTCAGGCTTATTTTTTTGTAAAATTTGCTTGATTTCCATTTCCTTGCGCAGAGGTGAAAAATCGCTAGAGACATTGATGATGGGGGCCTGGGGCAGGACCGAGGCAAAGCCTGCATGGCGGAGGCCCGTTGGCGAGTTGGAGTTGTCATTTCCAGTCAACATAATAATCTTTTTAGCCCCAGTCTTGAGCAGGCTCTCGGCTGCCAAGACACCGCCAGCATAGTTATCGGAGGAAACGACTGGAATGCTGGGCGAGAGGTTGCGGTCAAAGGAAATAATCGGGGCGGTCACCCGGTCATAATCAGAAATTCCCAGATTGTGGCTGCCCGAGATGATGCCGTCCACCTGGTTGGCATCTAGCATCTCCAAGTATTCCCGCTCCTTGGTTGAGTCGTGCTCGCTATTACAGATGATGGTCTTATAGCCTTGTTTAAAGAGCTCATGCTCTAGTTTGTCAATCAATTCGGCATAAAAAACATTACTGATATTGGGAAAGATTAGGCCGACCAAGTGGGCAGACTTGCCCTGGAGACTTCTGGCCAGATTATTGGGCTTGTAGCCTAATTCCCTCATGGCCTCGCTTACTTTTTTGATTGTTTTTTTGGATAGGTAGCCCTTTTTATTGATAACCCGCGAGACCGTTGTCGGGCTGACTCCGGCTAGTTTTGCGACATCAGTTAGCTTTGCGACCATAGTCTAGTTCATAGTATTTTCCTTGGACAGCTCCTTGTTTAATCAAGATACCAGTTTGGTCTTCTCTAGGAAAGACGCGACCAGAAAATACTTTTTCTCCTTTATTGATGAAAATTTCAAAGACGGACTTGTCGATAAAGATGGAAAGGTTAGTAGCCTCATTGGCCAGCTGGGCCGTCCGAATAGTGCCATGCTCGAGGTCGAAGGCCTGGCCTGCTTGACTGCGGTCTAGCTGGATGTTTCCTGCCTTGAGGTCCACAGTCAGTTTGAGACCGGCCCCTGCTTGATCAGCAAATAAAACTAGCTCTAGCTGGGAGTCGGCTGCTAGGTCAAGCTCCAGCTCATAACTATTGTTGGTCTGCGGGCGGTCAGTCAAGTCAAATTCCTGGCTCCTTAGATTTTTAATAGCTGGTACAGGGTACTGGTAGAGCTTGCCATCCTTGATGCTGAGTTCCTTGACTAGGGAGAAGACCCCTTGGTGATCAAAGGCATCAGAAGGATAGGCGACATCAGGCAGGCCCAGCCAGCTCACAGCTAGCGCTCTGCCGTCAGGGGCATTAAAGGCCTGGGTGGCGTAGCATTCAAACCCATAGTCCAGATTTTGGATCGGACTAGGGTTGACCATGCGCCCAGTCTTTGTGTCAAACGATTGACCTATTTTATAGGTGTTTGGATAGATATTGTCATAGGCCAAAACTTCCTTGTCCAAGCCCTGTGGGCAATAGAGAAGGACAGGCTGTTCATTGATAAAGACCAGGTTGGGACATTCCATCATATAGGCTGTTTGATCGTTGGCGAAGTCCAAATCACCGACAGCCTGCCAGTTGGTATAGTCGTTATCAAGGGCTCGATAGAGCTTGACATAGCCCTTTTTATCCAGGTTTTGTCCGCCAACAATGGCGTAAAATTGTCCTTGATAGTTGAAAATTTGGGGATCCCGGAAGTGGTCAGTTGCTTCCTGGGGCTGGTCAATCAAGACCTTGTCTAGCTTTTTGACTTCCCCTGCTTGATTGATTAGGGCTCCGATTTGATAAGGGTGGCGCTGCCAATTTTCATCGCGATGGTTTCCAGTATAAAAGAGGAAAAGCTCATCTCCGAATTGCATGGCCGAGCCTGAATAGGCTCCATGACTGTCCAGCTGGGTATCTGGTAGGAGGCGGAGGCCTGTTTCTTCAAAATGGACCAGGTCATCACTTTCTAGTTGGACCCAGGACTTGAGACCATGGGCTGCACCGAAGGGAAAGTTCTGGTAAAAGACAACCCATTTCCCATTAAAGTAGGAAAAACCATTGGGGTCATTGAGTAAGCCAGTTTTTGGCTCCACATGATAGCTAGCCCGCCATGGGGATTGGGCGATATTTTCCTTGATTTGCTTTAGTTCTTCTTGAGTCCAGTCCTCATAGCGACGGTAACGTTTTTCAGTAGTCCAAGTCAAATTTCTTTCCTCCAATATAGAATAGTCTTCTTCTATAGTAAACGTTTTCGAGATAAAAATCAACATAAAACTGACAAAAAAATAAAATTTCTGCAAAACGCTTGACATATTTTGAAATCGTGTTAAAATAATATTCGTAGAAGCGCTTAAATCGCTTTCATAAAAATTTCAATTTTATTTATAAGGAGATTTTCCATGGAAAATAAGGACATCGCAAAAGCGGTCATCGAAGCCATCGGTGGTCGTGAGAATGTCAATAGCGTTGCCCACTGTGCGACCCGCCTGCGAGTGATGGTTAAGGACGAGGGCAAGATTGATAAGGACAAGGTTGAAAACCTTGAAAAGGTACAGGGTGCCTTCTTCAACTCTGGCCAATACCAAATCATCTTTGGTACCGGAACGGTCAACAAGATTTATGACGAAGTAGTCAGCCTAGGTCTTCCAACTTCTTCAAAAGAGGATATGAAGGCTGCCGCTGCCCAACAAGGGAACTGGTTCCAACGGTCTATCCGGACCTTCGGTGACGTCTTTGTCCCAATTATCCCTGCCATTGTAGCGACCGGTCTCTTTATGGGTCTGCGTGGTCTACTAGGAGCCCTAGGAATTACCCTGCCAGAAGACTTGAATGTCTACTCACAAATTTTGACAGATACAGCCTTTATCGCCCTGCCAGCCTTGGTTGTTTGGTCCACCTTCCGTGTCTTTGGTGGAAATCCAGTAATCGGGATTGTGCTAGGTCTGATGTTGATTTCAGGCTCTTTGCCAAATGCTTGGGAAGTGGCTTCAGGTGGAGATGTCACTCCTAAGATTTTCTTTGGCTTTATTCCAGTTGTTGGTTTGCAAGGTTCAGTCCTTCCTGCCTTTATTATCGGTATTTTAGGAGCTAAGTTTGAAAAGGCCCTTCGCAAGGTCGTGCCTGATGTTTTGGATCTTTTGCTCACTCCTTTCGTAACCCTTTTTGTCATGTCTATTTTGGGCCTCTTTGTTATCGGTCCAGTCTTCCACGTAGTTGAAAACTACATTTTGGCAGCGACTAAAGCGCTCCTAGCTCTTCCGTTTGGTCTGCCAGGTTTCTTGATTGGTGGAGTTCATCAAATCATCGTGGTTTCAGGTGTTCATCATATCTTTAACCTACTAGAATCTCAGTTGATTTCTCAAACTCATGCAAACCCATTTAATGCCATCATCACAGCAGCGATGACTGCCCAAGGTGCAGCGACTGTTGCGGTTGCGGTTAAAACAAAGAACCCTAAATTAAAAGCCCTAGCCTTTCCAGCAGCCCTCTCTGCCTTCTTGGGGATTACTGAGCCTGCTATCTTCGGGGTCAACCTTCGTTTCCGTAAGCCTTTCTTCCTTTCTCTGATTGCTGGAGCAATTGGTGGTGGTTTGGCATCTATCCTTGGCCTAGCTGGTACAGGTTTCGGTATCACCATTATCCCAGGTAGTCTCCTCTACCTCAATGGCCAACTCTTACAATACTTCTTAATGGTTGCTGTTTCCTTTGCTCTTGGTTTCGGTTTGACCTATGCCTTTGGTTACGAAGATGAACCAGACGAGTGGCAAGAAGAGATGACAGATACATTATTAAAAACAACTGTTGTAGGAGCAACTGCAAAACATGTTATCGAGAAAAACGAACAAAAGTCTGAAGAAGCTCCTCTTGTTCGTCAAGATGAGGTGATTAAGACTCCTGTTGCTGGTGAGGTTGTAGCTCTTTCAGAAGTTCATGATCCTGTTTTCTCTAGTGGTGCTATGGGTCAAGGTTTGGCTATTAAACCAAGCCAAGGAGTGGTCTATGCTCCGGCAGATGCTGAGGTCACTATTGCCTTTGAAACCGGTCATGCTTACGGTCTGAAAACAGCTAACGGTGCAGAACTTCTAATCCACGTGGGTATTGATACAGTGTCCATGCAGGGTGATGGTTTTGAACTGGCAGTTGCCCAAGGCGATAAGGTCAAGGCTGGTGACAAGCTAGGAAGCTTTGATTCAGAAAAAATTGCCCAAGCAGGTTTAGACGACACTACTATGGTCATTGTGACCAATACTGCTGACTATGCAGAAGTTGAAGTTCTAGCTCAAGGAGCTGTAGCTCAAAGCGATGCTGTCCTTGCAGTAAAAGCCTAAGTTAAGGCTGATAAGACGGACAAATGAGGATTTGTTCGTCTTCTTTTTAGGATAAATCTAAGATTCCCTTCCCAATCCTTTTTATAAGAATAGGAAGTCGTCCAGAGATATGCTATAATAAATAGAAGAACAAAATAAAAAGAGGTTCAGATATGACAAAATTATATGGTAGCTTAGAGGCTGGTGGGACAAAGTTTGTCTGTGCAGTAGGAGATGAAAATTTAACTCTAGTAGAAAAGACACAATTTCCTACCACCACCCCCTATGAAACCTTGGACAAGGTGATTGAATTTTTCTCTCGTTTTGACCAGCTGGCTGGTCTGGCAGTAGGTTCTTTCGGACCGATCGATATTGACAAAAATTCACCAACCTATGGCTATATTACTAATACTCCCAAGGAACATTGGTCCAATGTAGATGTGGTGGGGATTTTACGCAAGGCCCTCAATCTACCTATCTACTTTACAACGGATGTCAATAGTTCCGCCTATGGTGAGGTCGTGGCTCGCAAGCAAAGAGGAGACCGCTTGGAAAATCTAGTCTACTATACAATCGGGACTGGGATTGGAGCCGGGGTCATCCAGAGAGACCAATTTATTGGTGGAGTGGGGCACCCTGAAATGGGTCATTACTATGTGGCCAAGCACCCTATGGATGTTGAAAAAGAATTTAATGGGGTCTGCCCCTTCCACAATGGCTGTTTAGAGGGTCTAGCAGCCGGTCCAAGTCTTGAGGCTCGTACAGGGACAAGAGGAGAGCTGATTGAGCACCATAGCAATGTCTGGGACATCCAGGCCTACTATATCGCCCAGGCAGCCGTTCAGGCGACTGTTACCTTCCGACCAGATGTGATTGTCTTTGGTGGAGGGGTTATGGCCCAGGAACACATGCTCAAGCGGGTCCGAGAAAAGTTTGCCTCCCTGCTCAAGGGCTATCTACCTGTGCCTGATTTGGAGGACTACATTGTCACCCCAGCCGTTGCAGGCAATGGTTCTGCGACTTTGGGAAATTTTGTTTTGGCAAAAAATGTTAGCCAACCTGCTACAAGATAAAAAAGAGCGAATTTTGCTGGTTTGCTTTGAGCAGCAGAGCTATAATAATCAAGTTCTGATAAAGTAAAAGAGACTGGGGTAACCCAGTCTCTTTTTGCTAGAAAAATTTCCGAGTTTCAGAGTTGACTAGGAAAAGCAATCTGTTATATCGATTGTTGAAACTAAAATAGCTAGGAGGAAAAGAAAAAGGATAAATTGAAAATTCTAAAATGAAGTTAGTCAACTCTGAGACTAGCAAATAAGATCTCAGACGCTCTTGTTTGAGATGTTTTTTCGTGGTAAAATAAGGCAGTTTATCAAATAAGGAGTAAATATGATTAAACCGATTGTGAAAGATGTCTTATTTTTGCAGCAAAAATCTCAGGAAGCGAGCCCGGCGGACTTGTCTGTGGGCCAGGATTTGCTGGATACCTTGCGGGCTCATCAGGATGACTGTGTGGGCTTAGCTGCTAATATGATTGGGGTCAAAAAGCGGATTATCATTATCAGCTTAGGCGGTTTACCTCTGGTCATGTACAATCCGCGCCTGAAAAAGAAAGCCCAGCCTTATCAGGCTGAGGAGAGTTGCCTATCGCTGACAGGAAGTCGTAAGACCACTCGCTACACGGAAATCGAAGTAGACTATCTCGATGCTAGTTGGCAAAAGCGGACGCTGACTCTCAAGGATTTTCCAGCCCAGATTTGCCAACACGAATTGGACCATTTGGAAGGGATACTGATTTAAGAAAATTGAACAGAAATAAAAAAACTGTCTAAAAATAGAATGATAAGTAAATTTTCAGGCCTTGAGCAAGCAATTTTTCAGAAAAAGTTGACAAAACAGCAAAAAGTGTCTAAAATAATAATGTTAGTAAAATTTCTAAGGAGGAATGAAAGTGAACGTTCAAGCAAGAAAATTGGTACTTGCAAGTGGTTGGGTTGGTCTCATTGGTGGACTTTTTCTTCTACTCTTTGTCCCTTTGACAGTAATAGTTACTGTTCTCACTCTGGGAATAGGCGCTGTCTTGTCTGTCTTTATCGCTTTTGCAATCAAGATTGCAAGCATTGTTCTGGGGATTGTCAGCCTAACCTATTACAAGTCTGATGCGCGGATTAGTTTTGCTGGGGGAGTCCTCTTGATTGTTGGTGGGGGCATTGCCCTTATTGATTTTCTAGGTTGGTTTGGGGGTATTATCCTAATTGTTGCTGGGATTATGTTTCTTAATAGTCTTAGCAAGTTTAATCCAAATCAAGTGAATTATTAAAAAGAAGCATTAGGTAAGAAAAGATTGGAATTTGATTTCCAGTCTTTTCTTGTTTTTATCGGCTCGATTTTTGACACCGATCATTTTTACTCTCCGAAGAGCTAGAATTTAAAATAGTTCTCTAGAGAACCTTTTTCTTGCTTTTCTCTTTTCTTCCTGCTAGAATAGATTTCATGCTTTAATAGTTCTCTAGAGAACTATTAGCCAAGAGACTAAAGAAGGAGGAGCCCAATGACAAGGCAAGAGATAACCGCTAGGCCCTTGTATGAGCTCAAACGCCTGGGAAACCGGGTGCGTCTGGCTGTCGAGGACCTCTGTCAAAGGAGAGGTATCGAATTTATGGGGGGCCCCCAGGGCCAGGTGGTCCATTACCTGGATGAGCATGCGGGTGAGGAGTGTACCATCAAGGATATTGAGCAGGAATTAGATATTTCTAAATCGGTAGCCAGCAACCTAGTCCGGCGGATGGAGAAAAATGGCTTTGTGGAGGTTGAGCCCTCCAAGAAGGATAAAAGAAGTAAGCTGGTCCGCTTGAGCGAACATTCGCTGGATAAGATGACCATTATTCACGACTTTTTTAGGGAATTGGATGACCGGCTAGTGGCTGGGATTTCTAGCCAGGAGCTTGCTGTCTTTGGTAAGGTCCTCAAGCAGTTTGAGAAAAACATTGAAGAAATGAAAGAAGGAGAAGGATCAAATGAAGAAATTGATCAAAAGACTGACCGCTAAGGAGCTGGGTTTAATCTTGCTAAGTGTCCTCTTGACCTGTCTGACGGTCGGGTTGGAATTACAGGTGCCCAACTATATTTCCGAAATCACTAACCTCTTGCAGACCAAGGGGGTGGAGACATCGGCCCTTATGGGGCCAGGTCTCAAGATGTTGGGCCTGTCCTTTGCCAGTCTTCTGGCTTCCGTAGGTGTCGGCTTTGTGGCAGCTCGGATAGCAGCTAGCTTTACTAGTAGCCTGCGGGCAGACATCTACAACCGGGTTCTGGACTTTTCGGAGGCAGAAATCAAGAGTTTTTCTATCCCTTCGCTTTTGACCCGGACCACCAATGATATTACCCAGGTTCAGATGCTGATTACCATGGGCTTACAGGTGGTGACTCGTGGACCGATTATGGCTTTTTGGGCCATTTCCAAAATCATCGGAAAATCAGACCAATGGCTTATGGCTGTGGTAGTGGCGGTTATCGTTAATGTCTTGATGACTCTGGTCCTGATGACCCTGGCCTTTCCTAAGCAGTCTTTGGTTCAAAAATTAACCGACAAGCTAAATAGCGTAACCCGCGAGAGTCTGATTGGGATTCGGGTTGTAAGAGCTTATAATGCCGAGGACTATCAGGATGAGAAGTTTAATGTAGCCAACGATGAGCTGACCCGTCTCAATCTCTATGTCACCCGGCTGATGGCCATGATGAACCCGATTATGACAGCTATTTCCAGCGGTCTTAGTCTGGCCATTTACTGGATTGGGGCCTATTTGATTAATGATGCAGCTGTGACTGCTCGCCAACCTATCTTTTCTGATATGGTGGTCTTTATGTCCTATGCCATGCAGGTTGTTATGGGCTTCTTGCTCATGGGGGCCCTCTTTATCGTTTTGCCTAGGACCCTAGTTTCTGCTGGTCGGATTAACCAGGTTTTGGACTTGACTTCTACTATTTCAGACCCTAGTTCGCCCCGTTCTAGTCAAGCACTTAAAGGGGCGGTTGAGTACGATCATGTCACCTTTCGTTATGCTCCAACCTCTGAAGCGGTTGTTGAAGATGTCTCCTTTAAGGCAGAGCCTGGCCAAACGGTTGCCTTTATCGGCTCAACCGGGTCTGGAAAGTCTACCCTGGTCAATCTGCTTCCGCGTTTCTACGATGTGACCCAAGGAAGTATCAAGCTAGATGGTATTGACATTCGTGAACTGGCCCAGGAGGACTTGCATAAGAAGGTGGGCTATATTCCGCAAAAGGCTGTTCTCTTTTCAGGAGATATCGCTTCTAACTTAAATCTGGGTGAGTCCGGTCAATCACCCTTATCTGAAGAGGATATGTGGCAGGCTTTGGACTTGGCCCAGGCGCGTGACTTTGTTGAGGCCAAGGAAGGAGGGCTCAAGGAGCCTGTAGCTCAGGGAGGAACCAACTTCTCTGGAGGGCAACGCCAACGTTTGGCTATCGCCCGTGCCCTAGCTCGTAAACCAGAAATCCTGATTTTTGACGACTCCTTCTCAGCCCTGGACTATAAGACGGATCGCATCCTGCGTGATGAGCTTAAGAAAAGGACTGAGCACATGACCAAGCTCATTGTGGCCCAAAGGATTTCAACCATCATGGACGCGGATCTAATCTTGGTTCTTGACAAGGGGAAGGTCGTTGGTCAAGGGACTCACCAGGAACTTTTGGCCAGCAATGCCGTTTATCAGGAAATTGCCTACTCACAACTTTCAAAGGAGGAACTAGCTAATGCCTAAAGAAAAACAATCTTTATTAAAGCAAGCGCGCCCGTATATTAAAGGCTTTCGACTTCCCTTCCTCTTGGCAGTTGCGGGCTCAGTTCTTGCAGGCTATATTACCGTTTGGGGACCAAGACAGCTCAAGCGAATCACCGATATTATTACAGAAGGAATTTTAAGCCAGGTTGATTTGGATGCGGTCAATCAAATTGCCCTCTTTCTGGCCCTTCTCTACGGAGCAGGATCCTTGATTAACTACTTGCAAGCCTATACCATGACCACCATCATTCAGCGTTTTTCAGAGCGTCTGCGGACAGCCATCGCTGAAAAGATAAACCGTCTCCCCTTGCGCTACTTTGACAGTCATTCGCAGGGAGACACCCTCTCAAGGGTAACCAATGACGTAGATACCGGGGCGCAAGCCCTTAGCCAGAGCCTGCAAACGGTGATTTCATCTGCCATTCTCTTGCTTTTGACCCTCTTTTCTATGTTTATGATGAATGTGACCCTGTCAATTGTGTCTATTTTATCGGTCCTAGTTGGTTTCATTTTCCTACCCCTCATTATGGGCAAGGCCCAAACCTTCTTTGGAGAACAACAAAAGAACCTAGCCGCAATCAATGGTTATATTGAGGAATCTTACTCTGGTCACAATGTGGTTACTAGCTACAATGCGACGACCCAGGCCAAGGAAGAGTTCACCCGTCTCAATAAGGAGCTTCATGGTTCTATCTGGAAATCCCAATTTATCTCTGGGATTATGATGCCCCTGATGATTTTTACTGGGAACTTTGGCTATGTGGTGGTTATCATTGCCGGGGCCATGCTGGCTATCAATGGCCATGCGACTATCGGGACCATCGTTGCCTTTATGATATTTGTTCGTACCTTCTCCCAGCCCCTGTCACAGATGGCCCAAGGTTTGACAACTCTCCAATCAGCCCAAGCTGCTATGGGGCGGGTCTTTGAGTTTTTAGCAGAGCCAGAAATGGAAGATGACAGTCATAAGGAGCAGGCCTTTAGCACCATCAAGGGTCAGGTCGACTTCCAAGATGTCTTCTTTGGCTACTCAAAGGATCGGACCATTATCCATGACTTTTCAGCCCAGGCCCAAGCGGGTCAAAAGATTGCCATTGTTGGACCGACCGGAGCAGGTAAGACAACCATTGTCAACCTTTTGATGAAGTTCTATGAAATTGATAGGGGAGCTATCAAGATTGATGGTGTCAATATCAAGGATATGAAGCGCTCAGAAGTGCATGATGCCTTCTCCATGGTCCTGCAAGATACCTGGCTCTTTGAGGGAAGCATTCGTGACAACCTCATCTACAACCAAAAAAATATCAGCGATGAAGAAGTAGTCGCTGCTGCCAAGGCTGTCGGGGTCCACCATTTCATCATGACCCTGCCTCAAGCTTATGATACCGTCTTAGATGATCGGGTCAGCCTATCAGTCGGACAAAAGCAACTCTTGACCATTGCCCGAGCCCTGCTCAAGGATGCCCCTCTTCTTATCTTAGATGAGGCTACCTCTTCGGTAGATACACGGACAGAGGAGCTCATTCAAAAGGCCATGGATCGCCTGATGCAAGGTCGGACCTCCTTTGTCATTGCCCATAGACTTTCAACCATTAAGAATGCCGACTTGATTCTGGTTATGCGTGATGGAAATATTATCGAGCAGGGCAATCATGAAGAGCTGATGGCGAGAGATGGCTTCTATGCCGACCTTTACAATAGCCAGTTTGTTGAAGAGGCCGAATAAAAAAACAAGAAGAGTTTCACTAGGAAACTCTTTTTTGGTATAATGAGGGGAGGAGGACTTTATTATGAAACATACATTTATACCAAGCCGTCATTTTCTTGATTTTCACATCAGTGGTTTTGCTTATCATGACGGTTTAGAGGTTATTGAGGAATTAAAATTAGGGCAGCCTGTTCAACTAGTTGTTGAGCCAGATAATCCTTATGATCCGAAAGCGGTAGCTATTTATTATAGTGAGCACAAAATTGGCTATGTGCCTAACTATAAAAACCAAGATTTGTTTACCCTGCTGTATTTCGGACATGATGACATTTTTGATGCCCGGATACAATCGGTACAAATTGATAATCATCCAGAAAGGCAATTTCGAGTAGTTGTCAAGGTGAGGGACAAGAGAAAAGAGGTTTAATATGGCAGAACCATTATTTTTACAAGCGGTCATGCAGGAGAAAATCTGGGGTGGAACCAGACTAAAAGAGGAGTTTGCCTATGAATTGCCAAGCGACAAAGTCGGCGAGTGCTGGGCCATTTCAGCCCACCCCAACGGCGTTTCCAAGATTAAAAATGGCCGCTTTAAGGGTTGGGGATTAGATGAGCTTTATGCCCAAAAGCGGGAGCTTTTCGGCAATCGTCCAGAGCCGGTCTTTCCCCTCTTGACCAAGATTTTAGATGCCAACGATTGGCTAAGTGTCCAGGTCCATCCCGATGACAGCTATGCCTTGGAACATGAGGGAGAATTAGGTAAGACCGAGTGCTGGTATGTGCTAGCAGCCGAAGAGGGGGCTGAGATTATTTACGGCCACACGGCCCAGTCCAAGGAGGAGTTGAGCCAGCTGATTGACCAGCAGAATTGGGACCAACTGCTAACAAAGGTACCTGTCCAAGCAGGCGATTTCTTCTATGTTCCTAGTGGCACCATTCACGCTATTGGAGCAGGGATTTTAATCTTGGAGACCCAGCAATCGAGCGACACCACCTATCGGGTCTACGATTTCGATCGCAAGGATCAGGCGGGTCAAGAGCGGGAGCTCCACTTGCAGCAGTCCATTGACGTAACCAAGCTCGGTCAGGTAGCCAATAGCCGGCCAGTTAGTCTGGAGCTAGATGACCTACGCTCGACCCTCTTGGTCGCCAGTGACTTTTTTGCCGTCTACCGCTGGGAATTGACGGGGCAGGCCCAGTTCACTAGGACAGCCGACTACTTGTTGGTCAGTGTTTTAGGCGGTCAAGGGAACTTAAAAGTCCAGGACCAAGACTACCCATTGAGTAAGGGACAGCATTTCATCCTACCTAGAGATGTTGAAAAATGGACCCTACTAGGCTCAAACCTAGAGCTACTAGTTAGTCACCCTTAAAGAGGCCGTAGTCTTTTAATCTTAGGTATATAGACTTGTAGGTAAGACAGGCCTGAAATCAAAAGGTTAACCTATCTTTAAACTCTTTCCACTCCCCTTTAGGGACTGAAGACTCTGGTCTCAGTCCTTTTTGCTTGCGGTCAGTCAATTTCTAGTCTGACTGAAAAGGAAATAGAATCCTTTAGTTAGCTAAGAGAGACTAGCAATTACTGAATTTAGTTATTTCTATAAGTGTCAAAGCTTGTTAAAAAATGGACAAAGGTTAATAAACAATTTTAAACAAAATGTAAAAAAGATGACAGAGCTTTAACCTTTTTGTCATCTTTTTTACACATTAAAAATGATAATATAAGGCTAGATAAAATATCTAGGAGGAAAATATGGCTGAACAATTTAAGTTAAATTCAGAGATAACCCAAAATGAGTCGCAACAGTTAAATGCTGTGTCGGAGGATTTTGATACAGGTAGTGGTTTTGTACGAGATCATATCAGTCGTTTTGATGGGAATGATAAGGCCCACGAAAGTCTGACTTTATTTACAGAAAATTCCGAATCCTCAGCAAGACTCCTTCGCAAGGTGGCTAGAAATATGGATAGCATGACCAAAAGCTTTACAGAAATGGACCGAGAGATAGCTAAGGCTAAGGCTGCTAACAATCAATAAGGAGATAGAAGAGATGAAAGAATGGGAGCGGTTGGATAGGGAAGAAAAAGGATTGCGCCAGGAGGCGGAAAAAGTAGAAGATAGTCGCAAATCCTTAGAAAACCTACTAGAGCTCTATCGGGAACAAGAGCTGACTCATCAAAGAGGCAACCATGAATTTTTAGAGCTTTTTTTAGGCAGTCAGCAGTTTCACACAGCCCAAGGCTTGGTAGCAGAGGGTGAGTCTGCCTTTCGTGACCTCACTTTTTCTTTGGAAGAAGAGATTGAGAAACTGAGAAAATGCCAAGGACAATTTGAAGATAGGGCAGATAAGCTCTATCAGCAAAAGAAAAAAGCCTTATTAGAAGAGGAGAAACAGACAAATGGGTAATATAAAAATGGATTTGCACTATTCGGATATGCAAACGAACTATGCCAAACAAGTTTGTAAGGAACAAACCAAGGATTTTCAAAGCTTTCAAAAAAGAATCGATGACTTCAAATCAAAGACAGATAAGTTAAAAGGTCAATCTTTTGATAATAGCCGCCTTTATTATGAGCGGGTTTTATCTCCTATTGCCAGTGGAGGAAAGGAAGTTTTAGCGGAGGTCACAAAGGCCTTTGAAAAGATTGGGATAGAGTATCGCTCGCAGGTATCCGAACAAAGTCTGGAAGAAACAAAGTTAGAAGAGCAGATAGCAAGTGAACAAGCAAATATAGATAGGCTGTCCGGTCTGCTAGATGAGTTGAAAAAGAAGGAAAAAGACCTCTCCAAAGAGAGCTATAGCAATCAACAGCAAAGCTTAACCAATTCTTTGAATAGCTATAAGGGACGCAAGGAAGAACTGGAAAAACTGTTGGAAAAGTTGAGGAACTTCAATCGTGACTCTGGTAAATATTTTGATACAGCACTTGAAATGCAAAAGGCTCTTAAAGGAAGTATTCAAGAAGCGGTCGAATCTTGGAGCAATGTCAATAGGCCTCCTACTGTACCTAGAAGTAGTTTAACTGATAAGTTAGAATTGATAAAGAAAAAGGAGTCCTTAAGTGATGGCGATAAACAATTGATGCAAAATTTTCGGGACCAATATGGTTTTGATGAAAAAACTGCTTACCAGATGTTGAAAGTTAAACAAAAAATTGATCAAAGATATCCCGATAAATCACAGCAGGAAAGAGACTATATGTTTTTACGCCTTGTAGGAGGGGTTGTTTATGGTCAGGTAGATGGGTACGATGGAACTAAAGGGAAGAAGATGTGGGAGGAGACAGCTGGGAAATTAAAAGAATCTTTCGGTACAGATAATGTCTTGGAAATTTTTAAGAATTCGGGTTTATCAGAAACAGAAGCTAAATCTCTTTTTTATGAAATAAAGCGACAGAATGCTTTTTCGGGGACTAGTGAGATAATGAAACCCTATGAGAAAGGAAATAAGCAAGGAGAGGATATTTACCAAGAAAGGTTGAAAGAATATAAGGAATACCATAATACTAGTGGAATGTCTGAAAATCAAATACAAGCTCAATTTGACAAGGAATGGGAAAGACAAAACAAAGACTATAATGGAAAAGCTGATTTTGCCCATCAATCAATTACAGTGGCAACACATTTGAGTTCTAAACGAGGCGTCACTCACTGGGGGCTTTATGGGGACAAGAAAGTTAAAGACCTATCTGGCTGGGAGGGGGATGCTACCACAGAAGCATTTACTGATCCTAGTATGAAAAATGATGATTATAAGGCAGATTTGGATGCTGCTAATATTAGTAGACGAATAGAGACAACTGGTCAAAGCTATCAAGAGGCTAGCAATGCCTACTATCAGGAATTAAAAGAAGGTAAGACAAATCGGGCTAGAGAGTTTAAAAGTCATAAAAATTATGATGAGGTTGAACGTATAGTTCTTGACGATCTGACACCACAAAATTATGCGCGGGGACCTATACCACAAGTTAGGAGAGTATCAACAGAGGAAAGAAAAGAAGAGATTAAGAAGAAACACCCCGACTCTTACAACTTTATCAAGAGTTTAGAGGAGGAGAAGAATGAAATGGAGGATTACAGCAATCGCTAATAATCTCTCAATACTAGTAAGGAGAAGAGTTGAATGACAGTAAGCAGTAAACAAGCAGAACTAGCGGAAATTGAGGAAAAGGAAACCTTTATTGTCTTTGAGTTAAAGCGGGTCGATGCCTATGAAAAGATGTTAGACGACACTAGGGACATCTATGCTAAATACCAAAAATTGCAAAAGGTCTTTGAACGCTTCCAAGAGGCCTTTCCAGAAGATGAAAAATTCCGCCAGAATGCCGAGCAAAACTTGGTTGCGATGAAAAAAATGGCTGAGACCATTGATTATGGGACCCAGACTGCCCAGAAGCATCGCTATCACCTAGAAGAGTTTAGGGGCTATCTGCAACATCGTAAGGCAGAGCTTTTAGGGGGAGATGAGGCAGATTTATCCTAAGTATTCTGCCAGATTTAGAAAGAAAAAGTAGCAGGAAAAGAGCCAAAGACAAGGGGGTAAGGACTTCTTGTCTTTCTTTTGTCCCTAGTGATTTCTCCTTGTTTGTTTCTTGAAAACAGGGATAAATCGTGTTATAATGAAAAGAACACTTTAAACAAGTAGAAAGTATTGAAAAAGGAAAAAATGGCAAATATTTTAAGAACAGTAATTGAAAATGATAAAGGTGAGTTAAGACGTTTAGAAAAAATGGCTGACAAGGTCATTGCCTATGCGGACCAAATGGCAGCCCTGTCTGATGAGGACTTGCAGGCCAAAACAGAAGAATTTAAGGAGCGTTACCAAAAGGGGGAAACGCTTGATGATTTGTTATACGAGGCTTTCGCTGTTGTGCGTGAAGGAGCCAAGCGGGTCCTGGGGCTCTACCCTTATCCTGTTCAGATTATGGGAGGAATTGTCCTCCATCATGGGGATGTCCCAGAGATGCGGACTGGGGAAGGAAAGACCCTGACTGCGACCATGCCGGTCTACCTCAATGCTCTTTCAGGCAAGGGAGTTCATGTAGTTACAGTTAATGAATACCTGACAGAGCGTGATGCGACTGAGATGGGAGAGCTCTACTCTTGGTTGGGGCTTTCTGTGGGGATTAACTTGGCTGCCAAGTCACCTGCCGAGAAGAAGGAGGCCTATGCTTGCGATATTACCTACTCAACCAATGCCGAAATTGGTTTTGACTATCTGCGGGACAATATGGTTGTCCGGGCTGAAAACATGGTTCAACGCCCGCTTAATTATGCCTTGGTCGATGAGGTAGACTCTATCTTAATCGATGAGGCCAGAACACCTCTGATTGTTTCTGGTCCGACCTCCTCTGACACTAGCCAGCTCTATCACATGTCTGATAATTTTGTAAAATCCCTGAAAAAGGATGACTATATTATCGATGTTCAGTCCAAGACTATCGGTCTATCAGATTCTGGTATTGATAAGGCTGAAAGCTACTTTAAACTAGACAATCTCTACGATATTGAGAATGTTGCCCTCACTCACTTTATCGACAATGCCTTGAGAGCTAACTACATTATGCTCCTGGACATTGATTATGTGGTGAGTGAAGATCAGGAAATCTTGATTGTCGACCAATTTACCGGTCGGACCATGGAAGGACGCCGTTATTCAGATGGACTCCATCAGGCCATTGAGGCCAAGGAAGGCGTGCCAATTCAAGATGAAACCAAGACTTCTGCCTCTATCACCTACCAAAACCTCTTCCGCATGTATAAGAAATTAGCCGGAATGACAGGGACAGGTAAGACTGAGGAAGAGGAATTTCGGGAAATTTACAATATCCGTGTCATTCCTATTCCGACCAACCGGCCAGTGGCGCGGATTGACCACTCCGACCTACTCTATCCAAGTCTGGCTTCTAAGTTCAAGGCTGTGGTTGAGGATGTCAAGGAACGCTATGAAAAGGGTCAGCCAGTTCTTGTTGGTACGGTTGCAGTTGAAACCAGTGACTTTATCTCTAAGAAACTAGTGGAAGCGGGAGTGCCTCACGAGGTCCTCAATGCCAAGAACCACTATAAAGAAGCGCAAATCATTATGAATGCCGGCCAGCGTGGAGCGGTGACAATCGCAACCAATATGGCGGGACGTGGTACCGATATTAAGTTGGGTGAAGGCGTGCGCGAGTTGGGTGGTCTCTGTGTTATCGGAACCGAACGTCATGAAAGCCGCCGGATTGATAATCAGCTCCGCGGTCGTTCAGGACGGCAAGGGGACCCAGGTGAGTCGCAATTTTACCTATCGCTAGAAGATGAGCTCATGCGCCGCTTTGGTTCTGAGCGGATTAAGGCCCTACTTGACCGAATGAATCTGAGCGATGAAGACTCTGTTATCAAGTCCAGAATGTTTACCCGTCAGGTTGAAGGAGCTCAAAAGCGGGTTGAAGGAAATAACTACGATATGCGTAAGCAAGTCCTGCAATATGACGATGTCATGCGGGAACAGCGGGAAATCATCTATGCTGAACGCTACGATGTCATCACTGCAGATCGTGACCTTGGCCCAGAAATTAGGGCTATGATTAAGCGGACTATTTCTCGCTTTGTGGATGGCAATAGTCGGGCAGAGGAAAATGAGAAGTTAGAGGCTATCCTCAACTTTGCCAAGTATAATCTGGTTGATGAAGACTCTATTCGACTGAAAGATCTTAAGGGACTATCAGATAGTCAAATTAAGGAAGAACTTTATGAGCGGGCCTTGGCTGTCTATGACCGTCAAATTGCTAAGCTTCGTGATGAGGAGTCCGTTCGTGAATTCCAAAAAGTCTTGATTTTACGGGTTGTAGATAGCAAGTGGACTGACCATATCGATGCCTTGGACCAACTCCGTAATGCGGTTGGCTTGCGGGGTTACGCTCAAAACAATCCAGTCGTTGAATACCAGTCTGAAAGCTTCCGGATGTTTAACGATATGATTGGCTCTATTGAGTTTGATGTGACCCGCCTGATGATGAAGGCGCAGATTCATGAGCAAGAGCGGCCAAGGGCAGAGCACAATATTAGCACGACCGCTACACGCAATATCTCTGCTCAAAAATCAGACTTACCAAGAAATATTGACTTATCAACAGTCAGTCGCAATGCTCCTTGTCCATGTGGATCAGGCAAGAAGTTTAAGAACTGCCACGGTCGGAACAAAAAGTAAAAAATTTTTAGAAAGAAAAGGGTGAGACAAGGATAGTAGATGGCTATAAAAGAATGTTAATATCTATCCGTCTTGCCCTTTTTCTTACCTAAACAGCCTATTTAAAGAAGCATAAAAATAAGGAATAGAGAACTAGAACAAGGGTCCCTTTTATAGCCTTGCGTTCAGGAATAGCGATGAAGCAGTCTGCGAACGGGCTTTGTATCTTGTAATTGAACACGCCCTAAAAACTTTGAAAAAAAGATAAATATTCCTAGGAGCTGGGGCTCCGTCGTCGTATTTCCTATTTTTTCTTCGTTTTCTTAACGGGCTTTGTATCTTATGTAATTGAACTCGGGCTAAAATCCTAGTAAAAAAGACTCGCTTGCCTTGCTTCATCGAAGCGGCGTCGCGCTCCCTATTTTTATACGGATTTCTTAACGCCCTCTGTATCTTGTGTAATTGAACTCGGGCTAAAAGCTCGGAAAATAGATAACTCTTCCTAGAAGCTGGGGCTTCTTCGTCAGATTTCCTAATTTTCGGTCGCTTTTTTAACGCCCTCTGTATCTTGTGTAATTGAACACGCCCTAAAATCTCGGAATTTAGATGAAATTTCCTAGGTTCATGGAACCTTCGTCAATTTCCCTAAAATTCTTTCGATTTTTTAACGGGCTTTGTATCTTGTTTAAGGAGAGAGAATGACATTTAAAGCAGCTAGTCAAGCAATTGATGTGGAAGAAATGCGCCAGCTATACAAGTTGGAAGGTGATATTTTGGCGCGTAAGAATAAGCGTGACCGGGCCTTGGAGGCGATTATTCGTGGTGAGGATGAACGAATTTTACTAGTCATCGGTCCTTGTTCTTCCGATAATGAAGAGGCAGTTTTGGAGTACGCTAAGCGCCTAGCCCAGCTGCAAGAAGAGGTTAAGGACCGGATTTTCATGGTCATGCGGGTTTATACGGCCAAACCTAGGACCAATGGTGATGGTTATAAGGGCTTGATTCACCAGCCCAATGCTAGTGCAGCTCCTAGTCTCATCAATGGAATTAAGGCGGTCCGTAACTTGCACTATCGGGTCATTACCGAGACTGGCTTGACGACAGCTGATGAAATGCTCTATCCAGAAAATCTCCCCCTAGTGGATGACTTGGTTAGCTACATTGCTGTTGGAGCTCGTTCGGTTGAAAACCAACAACACCGCTTTGTGGCCTCAGGGATTGATGTACCAGTAGGGCTGAAAAATCCAACCTCTGGTAATTTGCAGGTTATGTTTAATGGGATGTATGCGGCCCAAAACAAGCAAAGTTTCCTTTTCAGCAATAAGGAAGTGGAAACCTCGGGCAATCCTTATGCCCATGCTATTTTGCGTGGGGCGCTTAATGAGTATGGGAAAAATATTCCCAACTACTACTATGACAATCTGATAGATACGATTGAGCTCTACGAAAAAATGGGCTTGGAAAATCCTTTTATCGTCATTGATACCAACCATGACAATTCTGGTAAGCAGCATCTGGATCAGGTGCGGATTGTACGCCAAACCCTGATTAACCGGGATTGGAATGCTAAGATTAAAAAGGTAGTGCGCGGTTTCATGATTGAGTCCTATCTAGAAGATGGTCGCCAAAATGAACCAGAGGTCTTTGGTAAGTCTATTACGGACCCTTGTCTAGGTTGGGACAATACCGAGCAGTTAGTGCGTGAAATTTATCAAACGCTAGGACAATAAGAGATGGGCTGGGACGGAAGTTTCAGCCTCTTACTAATAATTAAAGGGAAAAGATGATTAAAGGACATGGAATCGATATAGAAGAATTATCTTCTATCCAAAGGGCTTATGAAAAGAATCCCCGCTTTGCGGCTAAGGTTCTAACCTCAGCGGAGTTAGAGCGCTTTGAGAGTCTCAAGGGGCAGAGGAAAATCGAGTATCTGGCTGGTCGTTGGTCGGCCAAGGAGGCCTTTGCCAAGGCCTGGGGAACTGGAATTGGGAAGTTACGATTTCAGGATTTGGAAATTTTGACCAATCAGGCTGGAGCTCCTGTTTTTACTCGTTCGCCCCACGAGGGGCCCTTACATGTTTCCTTGAGCCATACGGGAGATCTAGTTATGGCCAGTGTTATTTTGGAGGAAAAGTATGAAAGCTAGTCCACATAGACCGACTAGGGCAGTCGTTGATTTGACGGCAATTGCCTTTAATATCAAACAAATCGCAGCTCACTTGCCCCAGGAAACCAAAAAATGGGCCGTAGTCAAGGCCGATGCCTATGGCCATGGAGCAGTAGCTGTTTCTAGCTACTTGGAAACAGAGGAAGTGGTCGATGGTTTTTGTGTTTCTAATATCGACGAGGCCTTGGAATTAAGAGCAGCTGGTTTAAAAAAGAAAATTTTGGTCTTGGGTGTTTCGGATTTGACAGCGTTAGATTTAGCTCGGACCCATCAGGTTTGCTTGACGGTGGCTAGCTTGGACTGGTTGGATTTACTAGAAGAAGCCGGTCTTGATGTGACTGGTCTGGTCTGTCACATCAAGGTGGATTCGGGCATGGGGAGGATTGGTTTTCGCGATAGCAAGAGTGTCCAAAGGGCCATAGAACGCCTAGAAGCGGCGGGAGCCCAAGTGGAAGGAATTTTTACCCATTTTGCGACTGCTGATGAGCCAGACCAAGAAAAATTTGAGGAGCAACTTGCCAACTTCCAGGCTCTTTTGGCAGCCCTCCCTCAAAAGCCAGCCCTGATTCATGCTAGCAATTCAGCAACCAGTCTCTGGCATGCAGAAACAGTCATGCAGGCTGTTCGTTTGGGCGATATTATCTACGGGCTCAATCCGAGCGGGGATGTCTTGGACTTGCCTTATGAAATCAAGCCAGCCTTGTCGCTTGAGAGTCAACTAGTTCATGTGAAAAAATTGCCTGAAAATTCTAGCGTAGGCTACGGGGCTAGTTATGTGACTAGTCAGGAAGAGTATATCGGAACCCTACCAATCGGCTATGCGGACGGTTGGACGCGGGACATGCAAGGCTTTTCAGTCTTGGTAGATGGCCAATTTTGTCCCATTGTCGGCCGAGTTTCCATGGATCAAACGACCATTCGTTTGCCCAAGGCCTATCCCTTGGGAACGCCGGTTATCTTGATTGGTTCTAGTGGCCAGGCTGAGATTACAGCAAGCCAGGTGGCCCAACAAAGGGCAACCATCAACTATGAAGTGGTCTGCCTACTTAGTGATCGAGTACCGCGAGTTTACCGGTCGGATGACTAGTTTTGCCCTTACATTTAGCCTAATCTGAATTTGGGTTAGATGAGCTATCTGGCTGTCGCCCCTACTCGGTCTTACTAGCTAGAACTGGAAAGAGGAATTTATGAATTTACACCAAGCCTTGACGGTTCTGCCGGGTGTGGGACCCAAGTCAGCTGAAAAATTTAGGAAATTAGGAATTGAGACCTTGGAAGATTTGCTCCTTTATTTTCCTTTTCGCTATGAGGACTTTAAAGTCAAGAATGTCCTCGACTTAGAGGATGGAGAAAAGGCTGTTATTTCTGGCCAGGTAGTCAGTCCAGCCAATGTCCAATACTATGGCTATAAGCGCAATCGTCTGCGCTTCACCATCAAGCAGGGTGAGGTCGCCCTTGCTGTTAATTTTTTTAATCAACCCTATCTGGCTGATAAGGTGGAGCTAGGTGGGACCCTGGCTATTTTTGGCAAGTGGGATAAGACCAAGGCTAGCTTGACCGGTATGAAAATACTAGCCCAGGTGGAGGAAGATTTACAACCAATCTATCACTTGACGCAGGGTGTTAGCCAGGCTAGCCTAGTCAAGCTGATTAAGCTAGCCTTTGATCAGGGGCTAGATTTGCTTTTAGAGGAAAATTTGCCCCAAGTTTTACGGGAGCGTTATCAGCTCATGCCTCGGAGTCAAGCGGCTAGAGCCATGCACTTCCCCCAGGATTTGGCTCAATACCGTCAGGCCTTAAGACGACTTAAGTTTGAAGAATTGCTCTATTTCCAACTGCAATTACAGCTTTTGAAGGCAGAAAATCGGGATTTCAAAAAGGGGCTAGCCCTCGATTGGCAAGAGGAAGCCTTAGAAGCCAGAAAGGCAGCTCTCCCCTTTAAGCTGACTTCTGCCCAGGAGCGCAGTCTGGGAGAGATTTTGCAGGATATGAAATCTGGCCTACACATGAATCGGCTCTTGCAAGGAGATGTGGGGAGTGGTAAGACAGTGGTAGCGGGTCTGGCCATGTATGCGGTCCATACAGCAGGTTACCAAGCGGCCCTCATGGTGCCAACCGAAATCTTGGCTGAACAACATTTTGAAAGTTTGAGTCAGCTTTTTCCTGACTTGCGCCTGGGCCTATTAAGAGGCAGTATGAAGGCGGCAGAGAAAAAGGACTTGTTGTCGAGGGTTGAGTCGGGGCAGGTCGATTTTATCATCGGGACCCATGCCCTGATTCAAGAGGGGGTTAATTACCACCGTTTAGGTCTGGTGATTATTGATGAACAACACCGTTTCGGGGTAGAGCAGCGGCGAATTTTGCGCCAAAAGGGGGAAAATCCAGATGTGCTCATGATGACTGCGACTCCAATCCCTCGGACCTTGGCTATTACAGCCTTTGGTGATATGGATGTTTCAATCATTGATCAGCTTCCTGCTGGCAGAAAGCCGATTGTCACCCGTTGGATTAAGCATGAACAACTTCCCCTGGTCTTGGACTGGCTGGACCAGCAGTTACAAGTGGGAGCCCAGGTCTACTTTATCTCTCCCTTGATTGAGGAATCTGAAGCCCTTGATTTGAGAAATGCAGTGGCCTTGGAGCAGGAGTTGGCGGCCCATTTTGGAGTTAGAGCACAGGTGGCTCTGCTACATGGAAAAATGAAGGCAGAAGAAAAAGATAAGATTATGCAGGATTTTAAGGATAAAAAGGTCCAAATTCTGGTTTCCACAACTGTTATTGAGGTAGGGGTCAATGTGCCCAATGCCAGGGTTATGGTGATTATGGATGCCGATCGCTTCGGTCTCAGCCAACTGCACCAACTACGGGGACGTGTCGGCCGGGGAGACCAGCAATCCTATGCTGTCCTAGTCGCCAATCCCAAGACCGAATCGGGGCAAAAGCGGATGAAAATCATGACGGAAACGACGGATGGTTTTCTGCTAGCTGAAGAGGACTTGAAGATGCGGGGGTCAGGAGAAATCTTTGGCACTCGTCAGTCCGGCCTACCGGAATTTCAGGTAGCTGATATTGTTGAGGACTATCCCATTGTTGAAGAAGCCAGAAAGGTGGCCAGTCAGATTGTCGCAGACCCTTCTTGGCGGCAGGATTCTAATTGGTCCTTGCTGGCAGAGCATTTGACTGAAAAAGACTATTTGGACTAATCTACTGCCCTTAAATAGGGTTCGAACTTAAGTTTTCTGCAAGATTTCTATAAGTCAGCTTTAAGTTTGGGAGACTATACTGTAGTCAATCAAAAAGAAACGAGGTATAGCCTATGAAGATGTTTATCAAAGTGCACTATGATACCAAATACCAAGAGTCAGTGCAAGACTCTTCTACCTACGGCAAGTAGGTAGATTCTCTAATTGTTTTTTCATCTAAACCTCCTTAATAGATTAAAATAACAAGAAAGGCCCCAATCGGGGCTTTTTGTTTTTATGAGCAAGAAGTGTATAATAGGAGCCATAGGTTTGGCTGGTCTAAGGAGTTCTGGTGATTAGGATTAGCTTTTTCTCATCCAGGTCTAAAAGTAAAATATATAAAAGTAGGAAGAAAACAATGGCAAATGATTGGCAACAATTTGGAAAACCCAGTGGGCTGATGGGCCGCATGCTAGCGCGAGGCATGAACCGAGGGCATGCTCCTTTCACTCGCTGGTGTCTGTCTTACTTAGATGGCCCCGTTTCTGCGGCCTTGGATATTGGTTGTGGTGGCGGAGGTGCTATCCGGCACCTGCTGAAAACCTATCCTCAAGCTCAGGTTGATGGTTTGGATTATTCGGAGGACTGTGTAGCAGTTGCCCGTAAGACCAATTATAAAGAAAGGAAACGCTGTGACATCAAGCAAGGGACTGCCGAGGCCAATCCTTATCCTGATGCGAGTCTTGATTTGGTTACGGCTTTTGAAACGGTCTATTTTTGGTCTGATTTACCCCGGGCCTTTGGGGAAATCCACCGCGTTTTACAAGAGCAAGGCCGCTTCCTGCTAGGCTGTGAGCTGCTTCCTAGTCCCACTAGCCTCAAATATCAAGAAAAAATTCCGGGTATGAAAATCTATGATCCTCAAGAATTAGTAACCTATCTCGAAAAGGCTGGCTTTACAAAGGTTGACCTCTTCCAGGGCAAGAAGGAAAGTTTTTGTTTGCTGGCCACAAAATGACTAGGAGTCCTAAAAAGATAAAAAGGATTTGGTCCATTAAAGAAACCAAATCCTTTTTTCTTGCGACAGAATAGCTACTTGCTCTAGTAATTAAAATCTTTGCTGTCACTTACTTAACCTAGTGAGGTTAGAGTGAAACTAGTCTCAGCCTTGAGCCTTTTCCTCCTTTTTCTTCAAGAGAATAAGGCCGCTGCTGGTTGCAAGAACTAGTCCAGCTAGGAGAAAGGCAGTTGCATCTTCCTTGCTTCCCGTTTGCGGAAGCTGCACACCTGCTCGCATGACTTGCGGCTGTGCTTGGTAGGTTGCTCCTTGAGATGTGGTCTGGCTTAGCGGCCTTGCTTGTGGTCTTGCGGTCAAGACTTCCACTTGCTCAACACCAGGATCTTGCGCCAAATCTTGCAAGGTGGCTAGTTGGCTACCGAAGATAGCATTGGAGAGCCAGCGGTAGAAGTGGACAGGGTGGAGGCGGTTACTTGGATTGCCGGCATAGATAAACATGGTTTGGCCTTGGTAGCTACCGGCAATAGCCACTGTTTTATTGGCCAAGAGTTCATTTTGGGGCCACCAACCTGCGATATAATAGTTGCTATCGGCAATCTTCATCAAGGTCCTAAAGTTTGCTGGGACTTTTTCAATCCAGTTACCGGAGTTAGAGTAGAAGAGGTCATTTTTGGCATAGCCACTAGCCAGAGGATCCAGGTCATCTACGATAGCCCGCATAAGCCCTTCATAGTCGCTGCCGCCTTTGAAACGTTCCGCATCAAAGCCTTCTAGGACTCCTAGTTTTTCCAAACGTTGCATGGCTGAACCACCGACAACAATGGTCGGTTTTAGGCCCAGGATAGAGGCGTCAAAACGGCTATTTTCTAGGAGAATGACATCGGCCTCTTGAGGGGTATTAACAATATTAAAACCTAGGCTTTTAAGGACCAGGGCAGAGTGGGTAGGAGATTCTACACCAGCCCAGGCCGCATAATTGTTAGGGGAATAGACCTTGACTGGCTTTAGTCTAGTTCCGAGAGGTTGCTTGTAGAGGGGCTGGCCATAGAGAGGATAGTCCTTGAGCAGTTGGTCAAAGCTAGCTGTATCTAGAATGTAACCATCTTCAGTTAGATAGACCTCCTTGCCTTGGGCTAGTGCTTGGTTGACCGCCTTGACTGCACTTTCAGAGTTATTGCTCAGAATGTAGTAAGGAGCCTTGTAATCAAGCTTACTAGTCCGCTGGGCCTGGTTGCTAGTGACTTCCCCTAATTTTCCAGCAAAGTATTGGTCTTCAAAGACTTGATAGGCTTTAAAGCCCTTCATATCAGGGAAATTAACTACCAACTCAGCATACATGGCTCCCCATTTAGATTCATTGGAGCCTGAATAAAGGATATGGTTGGCATAGCCACGCTTGGCTTGAGCCATATCCACCACTAGGTCTCCCTTCTTGAAAGGACCTGTATCCTCTTTTAATTCTTGGACAATGACCCCGTTACGCTTGAAGTAGTCAATCATTTTAAAGGCTTGATCGAGAGCATTATTCTTATCCAGGCTCATGGGAATGACATAGTAATCTGGGAAGAACTTGTCCCGACCATTTTTAATCCGACCGACGATTTCTCCATTTGGGCCGACCAATTCCTTTTCAGCCTCTGGGGCTTCAATCTTATTGATTCCCCGAGAGTAGAATTTAAGGCGCATTTCCATCAGCTGGTCAGGCTTACTTCTCAAAAAGTCAATCCCGCCCAAAACAGCGTGGTAGCCGGCATCAAAGGAGGCTTGATTGCCTTCGGGGATTTCAATTGTATGTCCCAAGATTCCATGATAGAGGGCATAAACTCCCGTGTAACCAGAGAAGGAGTCGTCCCAGCCTTCGCCCCAATCTAGTTTGGGAATGATGTAGCTATCGTATTTGGAGTTGGCGACACCAGCCCGTCCCATGGAATGGGCGTTTTCTAATAAGAGGTCGGCCATTAAATCGTATTCAAAGTTTGGATCGTGAGGAGGAGTGGCTGGCTCGATGAGAAATTCCTTGACAAAACCATGAATATCATAGAGGGCCATAGGATTCCACTTGTTAATTAAACCAGCAATAATTCGGGTTTCAGGATTGGCCTGATAGCCAGCATCGCGGTTGGGGTCCAGTCCATTAGCTAGGGCCCGAGTATTGGCTACATCTCCGTCAGGGTTTTCCGTAAAGTTAAAGAGGAAGATAAATCGCTCTAATAGTTCTGAGATACTAAAGGTGAGCTTGGTTTCCTGACCTTGGGCGTCCTTGCTTGGAAATTGGAAGCTATCTTTGGTGGCGAAATCATGGAAGAGGCGGGTGATAATATCAATCGCCGGTTGCTCATCTGCATGAGTATTGTTGATTAAAACGGGGAGTTTATAGTTGAGCTGGCCCTTTTTCAGCTCTTCTAGGACTTGGTCAGGACTAGTCAACATTCGAGGACTAGTTTCTCGGAGATAGTGGTCGATGCTGGCCTGGTCCTTGCTGATAATTCCCAGTTTGACCTCCCGATTTTCGGCACTGCGACCGATTGTCTCAATTTGAACGAGGCGATCCTTTTTGGCCTCCTTACGGCTCTGCTCAATGGCCGCCAACATCTCCTCATGAGTATGAAAGCTTTCATAGGGCCTAAAGATAAGGTTTTTTCGGATAATCAAGCTCTGATCGCTAGTTCTTCCAACCAATTGATGTTGGCCCATATAAGCGCGATAGCTGCGGCGGATATTGCTGGGTTCACGAAGGCTTAGGTCCTGGCCAAAGAGTTCCTGGGTCTCAATCGTCAGATCCAGATCTTGTCCATTTTTTCTGGCCTTAACCTTGATAAAGTCTGGACCGCTGAAATCCCCCTGGTCTAAATTCCAGCTTTTCCATTCATTCAGAGGCTTATTATCCAGGGTCCAGGTCAAATCATTAGCCTTGTCTCCCGCTCCTTGGACCTGGTCCTTGATTTCATTTTTTTCCGACATGTAAAGGGGGCTGTCTGCTAGCTCGGTGCTATCTGCCTGAGCCTGGTTGGCTAGGACGGCCTTCTTAGCTGCTAGGTCCTCCTCCTGATGGTCAGCCTTCCCTAGGGGAGCTTGCTCTTGATCCTTGGTAAGAGAATTATCAGGGAGCTTGTCCTGGGCTTTTTCTTCTTGTAGCTTCTCGTTGGCTTGATTGGTCTCTAGCGAGGCCTCCTGGGGTGAGTCGCTACTTACTTCAAGGCTATCTGCGGCAACCTGACCTTGGACTAGGACGGCCAGTAGACAGGCGGTTGACAAGCTTAAGACTTGAGAGAACAAACGTTTTTTGTAAGAATCTTTCATCTTAGCCTCCTTATATTAAGATATGTTACTTCCAGTATAGCAAAAAATGTAAGCCTTTTCAAAAATAAATAGAAAGATAATAGACGAAAATTGGAGAAAGAATAGCTAAAAAAATAAAATTTTCTGTATTTTAAGAAAGTTTTAAGCCAGCCAGTCTATACTATACTTATCCTAAAACTTTTCTTTTTCATAAATCTCCCTAAACACTAGCTTTCCCGGCTAGTGTTTTTTTGTCTTGGATAAGAGTCTGCAGACTCAGGAAAAATATGCTACAATGTTAAGAAAAGGATTGGAGTAGAAGATGAAAGCAATTATAACAGTCGTTGGTAAGGATAAGACAGGGATTGTCGCAGGGGTTTCTAGTAAGATTGCTGAGCTAGGTCTCAATATTGATGATATTTCCCAGACCGTCTTAGACGAATTTTTCACCATGATGGCAGTCGTGTCCAGCAACCAAAAGCAGGATTTCACCCATCTGCGCAGTCAACTAGAGGACTTTGGGCAAGATCTCAATGTCAAAATTAATATTCAGAGTGCAGCTATTTTTGATGCCATGCACAATCTTTAAGGGGGAATCATGGATATAAAGCAAGTTACTGAAACCATCGCCATGATTGAGGAGCAGAATTTTGATATTCGGACCATCACCATGGGGATTTCTCTACTGGATTGTATCGACAGCGATATTGACCGGGCTGCTGATAAGGTCTATCAGAAGATTACAAAGAAGGCCAAAAATCTGGTTGCAGTTGGTGATGAGATTGCAGCTGAGCTGGGAATACCCATTGTTAATAAAAGGGTCTCGGTTACACCGATTTCTCTGATTGGGGCAGCAACAGATAGCGAGGACTACTTGCCCTTGGCTCGGGCCTTAGATAGGGCGGCCAAGGAGATTGGGGTTGACTTTATCGGTGGCTTTTCGGCCTTGGTCCAAAAGGGTTACCAAAAGGGAGATGAAATTCTCATCCGTTCCATTCCCCAAGCCCTAGCTGAAACGGACAAGGTCTGCGCCTCTGTCAATGTGGGCTCTACCAAGACTGGTATCAATATGACAGCCGTTCGAGATATGGGGCAGATTATTAAGGATACGGCCAGCCTTTCTGATATGGGAGCCGCCAAGCTAGTTGTTTTTGCCAATGCGGTTGAAGACAATCCCTTTATGGCTGGGGCTTTCCATGGGGTAGGAGAAGCTGATGTGGTCATCAATGTCGGTGTTTCTGGTCCCGGGGTTGTTAAGCGGGCCCTAGAAAAGGTCAGGGGGGCTAGCTTTGATGTCTTGGCCGAAACCGTTAAAAAGACCGCCTTTAAAATCACGCGGATTGGTCAACTGGTCGGTAGCTTAGCTAGTGAGCGCCTGGGCGTCAAGTTTGGTATCGTAGACTTGAGCCTTGCTCCGACTCCGGCAGTGGGAGACTCTGTGGCGCGTGTACTAGAAGAAATGGGCTTGGAGATGGTCGGAACCCATGGAACTACGGCAGCCCTGGCCCTTCTTAATGACCAGGTGAAAAAAGGAGGCGTCATGGCCTGCAATCAAGTCGGCGGTCTCTCTGGTGCCTTTATCCCCGTCTCAGAAGATGAGGGCATGATAGCCGCTGTCCAGGCTGGATCGCTCAATCTAGAAAAGCTCGAAGCCATGACAGCTATTTGTTCGGTGGGCTTGGATATGATTGCCATTCCGGAAGATACCCCAGCCGAAACCATTGCTGCCATGATTGCAGATGAGGCTGCTATCGGGGTCATCAATCAAAAAACGACCGCTGTTCGCCTGATTCCTAAAGGAAAAGAAGGAGATATGATTGAGTTTGGCGGTCTCTTGGGCACAGCCCCAGTCATGCCTGTCAACCAACATTCCTCAGCAGACTTTATCAGGCGAGGGGGACAAATTCCCGCCCCGATTCACTCTTTCAAAAACTAAAAGAAAATCAACTCCGTTGCTAGCCAACGGAGCTTTTTTGTTTGTAAATATAAAGCAGACTCTGATTAAGATGATTGCGATAGAAAAAATTATTATATTATTTCAAGAAATCCGTTGACAGAAAAATAATAATATAATATAATAACATTATAAAAGTTCCTTTATATAAAGGGAGTAGGCTGATGAAAGATATGGCTGGGCCCTCCCTTCAGGCAAGTGATAGGTTCAGACCAGTAAAGGCAATTCTAATTGCTTATATTGTCGCTTTTACGGCGGCTAAATAAATCAACCACAAGCCAAGTTTTTCAAGAATATTGGGAAAAGGTTGGCGGTAAATACCATGATTAAGAGGTGACCTGTGATGACGAAAAGTGGAAAAATCAAGCACATGGAAAAATTAGCGAGTGAGACAGGGATTATTTCAGCCCTGGCCTTTGACCAGAGGGGGGCTCTTAAGCGTCTGATGGCCCAGTACCAAGAGGCAGAGCCTAGCCGGGCCCAAATGGAGGAGCTCAAAGTATTGGTGGCCCAAGAATTGAGCCAGTATGCCTCGTCTATGTTGCTGGACCCCGAATACGGCCTAGCAGCTAGCAAGGTCTTGAGTCAAGAAACAGGCCTCCTTTTGGCCTATGAAAAGACTGGCTATGATACGACCTCGACCAAGCGCCTACCAGACTGCCTCGGAGACTGGTCAGCTAGACGTATCAAGGAGGCAGGTGCAGATGCGGTCAAATTCCTCCTTTACTATGATATCGATTCTAGCCGAGAGGTCAATCGGCAAAAAGAAGCCTATATTGAGCGGATTGGATCCGAATGTCTGGCTGAGGACCTTCCTTTTTACTTGGAAATCTTGGCCTATGATGAAAAGATTCCAGATACCAAGAGCGCGGCCTATGCCAAGGTCAAGCCTGCAAAAGTCCTGGGAGCCATGAAAGAATTTTCTAAAGAAGGCTACCATGTCGATGTTCTAAAGGTCGAAGTGCCCCTCAATATGGACTATGTAGAAGGCTTTGCCAAGGGGGAAGTTCTTTATAGCAAAAAAGAGGCTGCTGCCCTCTTCAAGGAACAAGGTCAGATTTCAAGCCTTCCCTTTATCTACCTAAGCGCCGGTGTATCTGCCAAGCTCTTCCAGGAAACCTTGCTATTTGCGGCGGAGGCTGGGGCCAACTTTAACGGGGTCCTTTGTGGCCGGGCTACTTGGGCAGGAAGTGTCAAGGCCTATATCAAGCAAGGTCCAGAAGCTGCGCGAGAATGGCTGCGGACCACTGGCTTTGAAAATATCAATGAGCTAAACAAGGTCTTGGAAAAAACAGCCAAGCCTTGGCGCTAAAAGAGGACCTTGAAACTCATCAATTTCCTTTGATTTCTGCTGATTTATTTACGATTTGTAAGGGATTGGAGTGATGAACCTTTTCTTTCTAGGAGGAGGTTTGTCGCTTCAGCCCTTCTTTTTCATTTTACAAGAGTTTTCTTTACAAAAATGTTATAATAGTCTAGTGATGCTCAAAGAAAATTGGATTAGTGCTAGGCTTAGCAGGAGTTCCTTCTTGCTTCAAATAGGCTAGGGTTCTAGTTTTTGATTTTTAGAGTATAAAATCGGAGGAATAAAAATGGCAAAAACAAGACTGTACATTGTTCGTCATGGCAAGACCATGTTCAATACGATTGGCCGGGCTCAAGGTTGGAGTGATACTCCCTTGACAGCAGAGGGGGAAAAAGGTATTCACCATTTGGGAATCGGTTTACGCCAGGCAGGTATAGAGTTTAAACGGGCCTTTTCCAGCGATAGTGGTCGGACCATTCAAACTATGGGGATTCTTTTGGACGAGCTCGGCTTAAGAGATCAGATTACTTATACCTATGATAAGCGGATCCGGGAGTGGTGTTTTGGAAGTTTTGATGGTTCTTTTGATGTAGACCTCTTTACGGGCCTCTTGCCTAGGATTTTCAATGTGGACCATGTCCACCAGCTGAGTTATCCAGAATTGGCCGAAGGCTTGGTAGAGGTAGACACAGCTAACTGGGCAGAGTCCTGGGGTGTTTTAAGCGGTCGTATTGTAGATGGTTTTACAGCCATGGCCAAGGAGCTAGAGGAGTCTGGTGGCGGAAATGCTCTGATTGTCAGTCATGGAATGACTATCGGGACCTTTATGTATTTGATTGATCAAAGGCGCCCACATGGGATTCAAAATGGTTCTGTGACGGTAGTTGAATTTGAAAATGGTCAATTTAAAATTGAGGTTGTGGGGGACACCTCTTATCGAGAAGCGGGAGCAAAGTTAGTTGAGACGAATGATTAAAAATAAAAAACGTCTCTGGACTAATATCCTCTTTGTCATTTTGAGCCTATTGGTCTTGATTCTTTTGACAGTTTTCTTGCTTGAGCCTAACAGTCTATCTTTTTTGAAAAATAAGCCTGGAGGGACCAGTTCCAGCTCGGAGATGACGAGTTCCCAGGCAACTGAACTTCCCCTACCCCAAGTTTCCAGCAAGGATTGGGAGCTAATCTTGGTCAATCGGGACCACCCGACAGACTTGGTTCCCCCTAGTTTAACAAAGTTGGAGACGGTTGAGGTAGATAGTCGGATTGCCCAAGCTGCCAAAGAGTTTCTAGAGGCTGTTCGTCAGATTGAGCCAGCAGAAGAATTGATCTCAGGTTATCGGAGTAAGGAGAGTCAAGCGGAGCTCTACAATGAAGCTATCGCAGCTGGTGAGGCCGAGGGCTTATCTCACGAGGAGGCTGAAGCCGAGGTCCGCAAGCAAATCCAAGTTCCCGGAGCCAGTGAACATCAGACAGGCTTAGCCCTAGATATTAGTCCAGCTGCAGGACAAAGTGATGAGCTAGCTGCTAAGATTAGTCTTTTGGCTCCCGACTATGGCTTTGTTCTGCGCTATCCCAAGGATAAGTCAGAGATTACAGGGGTAGATTTTGAAAATTGGCACTATCGCTATGTTGGCAAGGAGTCAGCCCGTTACATGCAGGCCCATAATTTAGTCTTAGAGGAGTATTTAGCCCGCCTACAGGCGGCAGGTCGCTAGCCTTTTAAAGGGGCTATGGTCATGATAATTTTTTCAAATCACAGGAGAGCTTGGAAATAAGTTGGCTTTCCTGTGATTTTTGTTTGTTTTTATTTTTTTTGGATTTTTTCTTGACAAATACATCGAACTGCGATATATTTTTTATATCAAAGTTCGATATATCGAGGTGAGAAGTAGTGGATAAAAAATTAAAAAGAATTTATGTGCCCATGACCGAGACTGGCTTTTATATTCTCTTTTGTCTGAGAGAAGCCATGCACGGCTACAGCATTACCCAAAAGGTCAAGGAAATGACTGAGGGACAGGTGACGATTAGCCCCGGCACTATGTACGGGACCTTGTCCAAGATGGAAAAGGACGGTTTGATTGTCTTTGCGCGTGAGGAAAATAAACGGCGGATTTACCACATTACCGATGTTGGACGGGAAATTCTGGACTTGGAGCTCAAGCGGATTGAACGCCTCTACCGCAATATTCAGGAGGAGCAATGATGAAAAAGAAAAAAGTGTTTGTAAATCTGGCTGGCCATGCCTTAGCAAATAGTGACCGGCTGGAGGAACGTCTGCAAAAAGAACACGCTCAGGGTTGGGAGTTGGTTAATTATAGTTGGTGGGGCTTTTTCACCTTTGAAGAATGCCAACCAGCCCATGTCGTCTATCGTTTTGATTTTACTCAAGAGGTTTGGACGCCTGGTATGGTTCGAATTTATCAAGACGCTGGTTGGACCAAGGTTTTGGATAAAGGCGGCATTTTGCTGTTGAAAAGAAAGCTAGCAGAAGGAGAGCTTGCTTCTGACGCCCTCCTCTATGAAGACCGTCATACCTAGCTGGAGGCAAGATTACCTATGTTGAAAAAGCTTGTCTGGGGTGAAGTGTTTATTTTTCTTTTCATCCTTTATCTCTTGTACACCATTTTTACAGATAATCATATTGGGACAAAGATTTATTGGTTATCGCTAACGGCCTTCTTATCTTACCAATCACTATCAAGGCTAAATGTTTTTCGAGCCTATTATCGCGCAAAAAAGGAGTTGACTGAATCATGAAAACTAAAACAAAATGGCGGATTTTTACAATCGCGGATTACGAAAAAGAAGAAAAATGGCTGCGCAGCATGCACGCTCAGGGTTGGAAATTTGTTGGTTTCAACGGTCTCTTTCATTTTGAGGAATGCCAGCCAGAAGATGTGGTCTATAAACTAGACTATTGCCAGATTGCCAGCGAAGAAAGGGACTCTTATATTCAGCTGTTTACAGATTATGGTTGGGAATACATCGATACTTGCGTCAATTTTTCTTACTTCAGAAAGCCAGCCAAGGATATCCAAGAGGAGGAAGAAGGGGACTTGTACAATCCCCAAAGTAAGACCATGATGATGCAGCGGCTTGCCAGACAGCTTGTTTTCATTTTACTGTCTATGATTGTTTCAGGCTACTTATTTTGGGAGCGTCTGCTGGGTCATTCGTTTGGCAAAGAGTTGATGTATGATGCCTTTTATATTTTATTTACAGCTCTCTATCTTTATATTGCCTGGATTGCTGTGCGCTTTGCTTATCATTATTGGAAATTGCGTAGAGATAGCTCTCATTCTTAGTGTTATAGGGCTCCAAAAGTTGCCTTTCTTTTGCCTGTTTTAGATTGTTTTACTTGTGGGGCTGAGTCAATCTGTTTTACTTGGTTCCCGCTTTTTTATTTTTAGAGCGAAGCACCTTCTTCTATTTTTATATAGGGATTCGGAAGTAGGATAAGAGGCATTATATCGCTATCGAATAGCTGAGTTTTGTGCTATAATAGCTATTATGAAAATAGCAAAGTTAGAGCAAGAGAAGGTTATTCTCCAGCCATTTACTAAATGGACGGGTGGGAAACGTAAGTTGTTAGCAAATTTAAATGCATTAATGCCAGAAGTTTATGATCGATATTACGAACCCTTTATAGGCGGGGGAGCTCTTTTTTTTGATAGAGCTCCTGAATCAGCGCTTATAAATGATTTTAATAGTGAATTAATTAATTGCTATCGGCAGATTAAAGATAATCCTCTCCAATTAATCGCCTTGTTAAAAGAACATCAAGCTCATAATTCCAAGGAGTATTACTTAGAACTTAGAGCCGCAGATCGTGATGGCCGTATAGATAAAATGACCGATGTTGAACGTGCTGCCAGAATTATGTATATGTTGCGCGTGAATTTTAATGGTTTGTACCGGGTGAACTCAAAGAACCAATTTAATGTTCCTTATGGCCGTTATAAAAACCCTAAGATAGTTGACCCGGAAATGATCCAGATGATTTCAAGTTACTTAAACAAATATGATATCCAGATAATATCTGGGGATTTTGAAAAGGCAGTAGAGGAGGTTGGGAAAGGAGATTTTGTTTATTTCGATCCCCCTTACATCCCTCTTTCTGAAACCAGTGATTTTACATCCTATACTCATGAGGGTTTTTCGTACCAAGATCAAGTTCGACTGAGAGATACCTTCAAACGTTTAAGTGATCGAGGAGCATATGTCATGTTATCCAATTCGTCCAGTCCGCTAGCTGAAGAACTCTATAAAGATTTTAAGATTCATTATGTTGAAGCAATACGAACTAATGGTGCAAGCTCGAAAAGTAGAGGAAGAATTTCAGAAATTATAGTAACCAATTATGTCAAATAACGAATTTAAGTATGGAGGTGTTTTAATGACCAAACCATACTATCATAAAAATAAGACCATTCTTGTTCATGCGGATACCTTTGACTTTTTAGCAAAAATGAAACCAGCAAGTATGGATATGATTTTTGCAGATCCTCCATATTTTTTAAGTAATGGTGGGATTTCTAATTCTGGTGGTCAAGTTGTTTCAGTTGATAAAGGAGACTGGGACAAGGTCTCTTCCTTAGAGGAAAAACATGAGTTTAATCGTCGGTGGATTCGTTTAGCAAAGACAGTCTTGAAACCAAATGGAACCATTTGGATATCCGGTAGTTTTCATAATATTTATTCTGTAGGTATGGCTTTAGAGCAGGAAGGTTTTAAGATTTTGAACAATATCACTTGGCAGAAAACCAATCCTGCCCCTAACTTATCTTGCCGTTACTTCACTCACTCTACAGAGACGATTTTATGGGCTAGAAAAGCGGATAAAAAGGCTCGTCATTACTATAATTACGATTTAATGAAAGAGTTAAATGATGGGAAACAAATGAAGGATGTTTGGGCTGGCGCCCTTACTAAGAAAGCTGAAAAGTGGGCGGGCAAACATCCAACTCAAAAGCCAGAATATCTTTTGGAACGTATTATTTTGGCTAGTACTCGCGAAGGAGACTATATTTTAGACCCTTTTGTGGGAAGCGGTACGACCGGTGTTGTAGCAAAACGTTTAGGAAGGCGTTTTATCGGAATTGATGCAGAAAAAGAGTATTTGAAGATAGCCAAAACAAGATTGGAGAAGGAAGTATGATAAAAGGTGGTGTTGGTGGAGCCAATACGAGTCGTAATGGTTTGAAGTTTGAAAAAGATACAGACTTTTCGGAGCTTGTAGATAAATTGCCTAATTATAAGGTTGAGGAGATAAACTTTAATGACAAGAAGATTACTCGAGATTTTGAAGTATATCGAGATGATGTCTTAGTCGGAAAAATTATGTCACAGTATCGATTTTATGATTTTTTATCAGATATTGGACTGGATAATTTCAACTCAAAACAATGGAAGCCGGACGAAGTTTTTGTGAATTTTGAGACTAAAACTGTTTATATTGTTGAAAAGAAGTGGCAAGAGACAGAAGGGAGTGTTGATGAAAAATTACTGGGATTTGGAAATAAGAGAAGATTGTACCAACGTTTGTTAGATAAGGCTGAAGAGCCTTATGCTGTACAATTTGTTTTCGTTGGTAATGATTTTTTTAAAAGACCAAATTATCGTGACTCTTTTGAAATGTTACGCGGCGACGGTGTGAAAATTATGCTAGAAGAATATGATATGACATTCTTTGGTCTTTATTGAGGTGGCACATGATGAAACTACAAGAATATATCAACTTAGATTCCGACCAACGTCTAAAAGAATTTCTAGCAACCCTCTCAATCACTAACCGCACACCAGACTATTATGTAAATTGGGAAAAGGTTTCTAGGGAGACAAAGAAATTTGAACTGGAACTAAATACCATGAATTATCTGATCGGCAAAGAGGATATGTACCAGGAAGCCCTAGGATTGTTTACAAAACAACCTGATTTATTGAAAGTTGTTCCCAGTCTAATTGCTAGTAGAGAAAAGATCTTGGATGTTCTAATTATTGACGAAGAAGATAATATGGCTTTTGACCAGTTGAACTTTTCTAAAATTGACTTAGATAGAATCAAAGAATATGTTGATTTCATGGACCATTCAGGATTATTGTCTTTTCTGCAAAAAGAGGCTAATCGTTCTCTGGTTGATTATGTTTATGGTGTAGAGGCTGGTTTGGATAGTAATGCTCGTAAAAATCGCAGTGGGACGACAATGGAGGGGATTATTGAGAGAAGTGTTGCTAAAGTTAGTCGAGTCTATAATCTAGATTTTAAGGCTCAAGCAACAGCTGCTTTTATCAAAGAAAGATGGAATATTGAGGTTCCTGTAGATAAATCAGAACGGCGATTTGATCTTGCTGTTTACTGTCCAAAAAAGCACAAGGTTTGGTTGATTGAAACCAATTATTACGGTGGTGGTGGCAGCAAATTAAAGGCTGTGGCAGGTGAATTTACAGAACTAAATCAGTTTATTAGGACTTCGGCGGATGATGTTGACTTTGTTTGGATTACTGATGGACAAGGATGGAAAACAGCTCATTTGCCGCTTGCGGAAGCATTTGGACATATTCCATACATCTTTAATTTAGAGATGTTAAAACAAGACTATTTGTTTAGTCTCTTTCAATAGTTTTTCTAAGTCCTAAGACCTATTTTTAGCACTCTTGCAAAAAGAGTGCTAATTTTTTGAGTTTTTGGCTTGACTTTAGTCTAAATGCGTGTATAATAGAATCATGAGTTAGCACTCGGAGATAAAGAGTGCTAACTACTAGAAAGTCTTTCTTGGTTGGGAGGTGGAGCGATGCAATGGTAACCAAACGGCAAAATGAGATTTTAAATTTAATTGTTGAAATTTTTACTAAGACCCAGGAGCCTGTTGGTTCAAAGGCCTTGCAGGATTCGATAAAATCAAGTAGTGCCACGATTCGTAATGATATGGCTGCCTTGGAAAAGCAGGGACTTTTGGAAAAGGCCCATACCTCAAGTGGTCGTAAGCCCAGTATCGCTGGTTTCCAATACTTTGTCAAGCATTCTCTGACCTTTGATAGTTTGGCTGAAAATGAGGTTTATGAAGTCATCAAGGCTTTTGACCAAGAATTTTTCAAACTTGAGGATATCCTCCAAAGGGCGGCTGATGTCCTAGCTCGTTTGACGGCTTGTACGGCCCTGGCTCTAGATGTGGAGCCTAGTCGGCAGCGACTGACTGCCTTTGACATCGTCGTTCTCAGCCAGCATACGGCTTTAGCGGTCTTTACTCTCGATGAGTCTTCTACGATAACCAGTCAGTTTATGATTCCCAAAAATTTTCTCCAAGATGATTTGATTTGTCTGCGCAATTTGATTCAGGAGAGATTTTTAGGCCAGACCGTTCTGGATATTCACTACAAGATTCGGACAGAGATACCTCAAATTATTCAGCGTTATTTTACAACGACAGATAATGTCTTGGACCTTTTTGAACATATCTTTGAAGAGATGTTTGCAGAGAAGGTCCAGCTGGCAGGTAAGGTTCAGCTCTTGAACTTTGCTGATTTGAGGGCCTATCAGTTTCTGGAAAATCGGCAAAAGATTGCCTTTGAGCTAAGAGAGAGCCTCCAAGATGAGGAAATGCAGACAGTGAGGGTGGCCGAGAGCAAGGAGGCTAGCCTGGCCGACTTGACGATTATCACCAGCAAGTTTCTCATTCCCTATCGGGGTTTTGGCTTACTGGCTCTGATTGGCCCGGTCAATGTGGACTACCAACACCTGGTTGGCCTAGTCAATGTGGTCAATCGTGTCTTAACCATGAAGTTGACGGACTTCTATCGCTATCTGAGTAGCAATCATTATGAAGTGCATTAAGATTTGAGGCCTGAAGAAATGAGAAGGAGAGACAGAGTCAATGATTTGAGAGTCTCCAACTTTTTCCCGAACTTCTAACCCAAACCCGATTAGAAAATGTAATTTTGCAAACCTATTATTATATAAAGGAGGTCACTCGGTGGCAAAAAAAGAAAAAGAAGAAAAAAATGAACAGGTCCAGAACTTGAAAGAGGAAAAAGTAGAAGAAGTCCTTGAAAATGCGGAAGCCGCTCCTGAAAAATCAGAGCTGGATTTAGCAAATGAACGGGCTGATGACTTTGAAAACAAGTACCTGCGCGCTGTTGCAGAAATGCAGAACATTCAGCGCCGCAGCAATGAAGAACGTCAGAACTTGCAGAAGTATCGCAGTCAAGATTTGGCCAAGGCCATCTTACCTTCGTTAGACAATCTTGAACGGGCTTTGGCCGTTGAAGGCTTGACTGATGATGTCAAAAAAGGCCTTGAAATGGTCCAGGAAAGTCTGATTCATGCCCTTAAAGAAGAAGGGATTGAAGAAATTCCAGCTGAAGTTGGCGGCGACTTTGACCACAACTTCCACATGGCAATCCAGACCATGCCGGCTGATGACGATCATGCCGCAGACAGCATTGCCCAGATCTTCCAAAAGGGCTATAAGCTCCATGAGCGGGTTTTGCGCCCTGCTATGGTAGTGGTCTACAACTAAGAGGCTGATTTCTTCTGACTCGTCGTTAAGTCGCCTCGGCATACTTTAGTATAGCCTTCAGCGACTTGCCTAGATTCAGAAAAAAATCATCACTCTTAGCGATTTGACCGAAAAGTCGGTAAACTACTACACTAAATATGTTGTCATAAAATGCAAGTCGAAGACTTGTTTACGCGATGTTTTTCGCTGTGGCGATAGCAAGGTAACAGGATGTTACCTTGTAGGGGAACTTTGAGACTTTAGGCTCAAAGTTAAGGAATGAGACACCGTAGGTGGCTGCTTCCGTCCCCCATCACTTAAGAAAAACATCAAATAGAAATATAAAATATATAAGAGGTAAAACATATGTCTAAAATTATCGGTATTGACTTAGGAACTACAAACTCTGCTGTTGCTGTTTTGGAAGGAACAGAGAGCAAAATTATTGCAAACCCAGAGGGAAATCGCACAACACCGTCTGTTGTTTCCTTCAAAAATGGGGAAATCATAGTTGGTGATGCGGCTAAGCGCCAAGCAGTAACCAACCCTGATACCATTATCTCTATCAAGTCTAAAATGGGTGAAAGCAGCAAGGTTGCTGCTAACGGTAAAGAGTACACTCCTCAAGAAATCTCAGCTATGATTCTTCAATACTTGAAAGGCTATGCTGAAGAATACCTTGGTGAAAAGGTAACCAAGGCAGTTATCACTGTACCAGCCTACTTTAACGATGCACAACGTCAAGCGACTAAAGACGCTGGTAAAATTGCTGGTCTTGAAGTAGAACGGATTGTTAACGAACCAACTGCAGCAGCCCTAGCTTATGGTTTGGACAAGACTGATAAAGAAGAAAAAATCCTGGTCTTTGACCTTGGTGGAGGAACCTTTGACGTTTCAATCCTTGAACTTGGGGACGGAGTCTTTGATGTTCTGGCTACTGCTGGCGACAACAAGCTCGGTGGTGACGACTTTGACCAAAAGATTATCGACCACATGGTAGCCGAATTTAAGAAGGAAAACGGCATTGACCTATCAAGCGACAAAATGGCTGTTCAACGTTTGAAAGATGCTGCTGAAAAGGCTAAGAAAGACCTTTCAGGTGTGACATCTACTCAAATCAGCCTGCCATTTATCACAGCTGGTGAAGCTGGACCACTCCACTTAGAAATGACCCTGACTCGTGCTAAGTTTGACGATTTGACTCGTGACCTGGTAGAACGCACAAAAGAACCTGTTCGTCGTGCCTTGTCTGACGCGGGTCTAAGCCTATCTGAAATCGATGAAGTTATCTTGGTTGGTGGTTCAACCCGTATCCCTGCGGTCGTGGAAGCTGTTAAGGCTGAAACAGGTAAAGAACCAAACAAATCAGTTAACCCTGACGAAGTGGTTGCCATGGGTGCGGCTATCCAAGGTGGTGTTATCACTGGTGATGTCAAAGACGTTGTCCTCTTGGATGTTACTCCACTTTCACTTGGTATCGAAACCATGGGTGGTGTCTTCACTAAGCTCATTGACCGTAATACAACCATTCCAACTTCTAAGTCTCAAGTATTCTCAACTGCAGCAGACAATCAACCAGCTGTTGATATCCACGTTCTCCAAGGAGAGCGCCCAATGGCTGCGGATAACAAGACTCTTGGACGTTTCCAATTGACTGATATTCCAGCAGCACCTCGCGGTATTCCACAAATCGAAGTTACCTTTGACATCGACAAGAACGGTATCGTATCTGTTAAGGCTAAAGACCTCGGTACTCAAAAAGAACAAACCATTGTTATCCAATCTAACAGCGGTTTGACTGATGAAGAAATTGACCGCATGATGAAGGATGCTGAAGCAAACGCAGAAGCTGATAAGAAGCGCAAGGAAGAAGTGGACCTTCGTAACGAAGTAGACCAAGCTATCTTTGCAACTGAAAAGACCCTTAAAGAAACAGAAGGTCAATTTGAGGACGAACGTGCTCAAGCTCAAACAGCCCTAGATGACTTGAAGAAAGCCCAAGAAGACAACAACTTGGACGAAATGAAAGCGAAACTTGAAGCTCTCAATGAAAAAGCGCAAGCTCTAGCAGTCAAGCTCTATGAGCAAGCGGCAGCAGCCCAACAAGCTCAAGCAGGAGCTGAAGGCGCAGCAGGCCAAGCAGACGGCAACAAGGACGACGATGTCGTAGACGGAGAGTTTACGGAGAAGTAAGATGTGAGAGCGTTAAAAAATCGAAAGAAAAATAGGAAGTCATCGCCTTGTGCGATGCACAAAAGATGACTTATCTTTTTTCCGAGATTTTAGCTCAAACTCAGTTGCTTACTAACTTGCCAACAGATGGTGTCGCTTTTCTCATCGTACATCATAACTGTCCACCGGACTATTTTATCCACTTACTTAAAAATTAGCGGGCGAGTGATTATACTAGATTAACTACATGTTAGTTTGAATTGCCTTGTTAGGGTACTTGAAAGAAAGGGCTATCTATGGAACGCGCTGAGCGAGTAGTTCTGTGCAATATGTGCATGATTGAGAATGAGTTGACCAATCAAGTGGTGCTCCAGCACCGGACAAAAAAGGACTGGCAGGGCTGGGCCTTCCCAGGTGGTCATTTAGAGTCTGGAGAATCGCTCCAAGAGTCGGTTATCCGTGAGGTCTTGGAAGAAACAGGACTTGAGATTAGTAACCCTCAGCTGACTGGGATTAAGCACTGGGAAAAAGATGGTATTCACTACCTAGTATTTCACTATAAGGCAGGAGAGTTTCAAGGCCAATTGCGTTCTTCGTCTGAAGGAGAGGTGCGCTGGTTTGCCAAAAATCAGCTAGCAGAGCTAGATTTGGCCTATGACATGTTACGTAGTCTGGAAATGATGGACAATCCAGCTATTTCAGAACTTTTCTATCGCGAAAAGATAGATGGCGACTGGACCAAGGAATTTTTCTAAAGTTCGATAAAATAGTAAGTAGAGGCGGAGCTCTGGTTTCCGCCTTACTTTGCTAATCAGAGCTTGAAGTCGTTTAAAGGAAATGGGCAGAGGCTCTGTGAAAAAAGATAAATCTTCCTAGAAAGCTAGGATTGACTGTTAATTTTTAACCCCAGATACGAAATGGGTGTGATTTAGAAAGAAAGGAAATGAACCCGCCCTAAAAGCTGAGAAATGAGATAAATCGCTTTGCTTTCATCGAAAGCCTCATCGATTTCCTAAATTTCAGTCGTGAATAAGGGGCAGCTCTTTCTTAGAAATTTATAGAAAGGATTACAAGTGTTCTCTGAAATGAACACAGGCTGTTTGAGTTTGTATCCAGCTTAGTTTATGAGCTTAACTGAATACGCCTACGACTCTGTGAAAAAAGATAAATCTTCCTAGATACTTTTGTATCTTCGTCAGATTTCCTATTTTTCTTTGAGTCGCTTAACGGCTAAATATCTTATATTATGAACAATACTGAATTTTACGATCGTCTGGGTGTTTCTAAAAATGCTTCCCAAGACGAGATTAAAAAGGCTTATCGCAAGCTTTCCAAAAAATATCATCCAGATATTAACAAGGAGGCTGGCGCCGAAGAGAAATATAAGGAAGTGCAGGAAGCCTATGAGACCTTGAGCGATGAGCAAAAGCGGGCGTCCTATGATCAGTACGGTGCGGCTGGAGCCCAGGGTGGCTTTGGCGGTGGTGCTGGAGGTTTTGGTGGCTTTGGCGACTCTGGCTTCGGTGGCTTTGAAGATATTTTCTCTAGCATTTTTGGCGGCGGCGGTGCTAGTCGTAATCCTAATGCTCCTCGTCAAGGTGATGATTTACAATACCGAGTCCAGCTCAAGTTTGAAGAGGCGATTTTCGGAGTTGATAAGGAAATCAAATATAATCGTGAAGCGACCTGTCATACCTGTGATGGTTCAGGAGCCAAACCGGGAACCAGTCCCGTAACTTGTAGTCGCTGTCATGGCGCGGGGGTAGTCAATGTTGACACTCAAACACCCCTTGGAATGATGCGCCGTCAGGTGACCTGTGATGTCTGTCATGGCCGCGGTAAGGAAATCAAGGACCCATGTATGACCTGTCATGGTACTGGTCATGAAAAGCAGGCCCACAGTGTCCATGTTAAAATTCCAGCAGGTGTCGAAACTGGCCAGCAAGTTCGATTGACTGGTCAAGGAGAGGCTGGTTTTAATGGTGGACCTTACGGTGACTTGTATGTAGTCGTTCAAGTCGAGCCTAGCAAGGAATTTGAACGTGACGGCTCAACCATTTACTATAAACTCAATCTCAACTTTGTCCAAGCTGCCCTAGGCGACAGTGTAGAAGTACCGACCGTACATGGTAAGGTTGAGTTAACGATTCCTGAAGGAACTCAAACCGGCAAACGTTTCCGTTTGCGGGGTAAGGGGGCACCAACCCTAAGAGGAACAGGCCAAGGGGATCAGTTTGTTACGGTTAATGTGGTGACGCCAACCGGTCTCAATGACAAGCAAAAGGCAGCCTTGCAGGACTTTGCGGCCGCAGGCAATATTAAGGTAAAGCCGCAGAAAAAAGGTTTCTTTGACCATATCAAGGATGCCTTTGAAGGAGAATAAGCTCAAAGAGGGGCAGGCCAGGACCAGTTCTTAGCAGGAAAGGTTTCTAGTCTGGCCCTTTTTTGGCTCTTTGTCAACTGTAGTGGGTGAAAAGCTAGATCGTCCTTGTCCTTTCTGTCCCCATACAGTTATTTTTTCTCTGCCTTGCAGCCCTCTTTTTTTCTTGCTAAAATAAAAACATGATACGGTATAAAGCGATTATTTCCTATGATGGCTATCGGTTTGCGGGCTTTCAGCGCCAACCTCATGCCAGAAGTGTCCAGGAGGAATTTGAAAACACCCTGACAAAAATCAATCGAGGCCAGGCTGTAACCATTCAAGGAGCTGGACGCACTGATAGCGGTGTCCATGCCCTGGGCCAGGTTTTGCATTTTGATTTGCCTCAGCTATACGATGAAGAGAAATTACGATTTGCTCTGGACACCCAGACGCCTGAGGATATTGCTGTTCGCTCCATTGAGTTAGTGGATAAAGACTTCCATGCTCGCTATAGCAAGCACAGCAAGACCTATGAATTTCTAGTAGATATTGGTCGTCCTAAAAATCCGCTAATGCGCCACTACGCCACTCCCTTTCCCTATCCCTTGGATATAGCCTTGCTAGAAAAAGCCCTTACTAAGCTGGAAGGAACCCATGACTTTACGGGGTTTACCGCTTCTGGAACGGCTGTAAAGGATAAGGTTAGGACGATTACAGAGGCTAGTTTGGAGTTTGACCAGGAGCGCCATTTGTTGATTTTTACCTTTTCTGGGAACGGTTTTCTTTATAAGCAAATCCGTAATATGGTCGGAACCCTCTTGAAAATCGGCAATGGCCGGATGCCTCTGGAACAGATTGATAAAATTTTAGCCGAGAAAAATCGCCAGCTGGCTGGCCCGACAGCGGCTCCTAATGGTCTTTACTTAAAGGAGGTAAGATATGAGAGATGAGATGATTCTAGCAATTTCTGGTAATGATATTTTTAGTGGTGGAGGCCTTTATGCCGACTTGACTACCTATACCAGTATGGGACAAAGAGGCTTTGTGGCAGTGACCTGCTTGACAGCTATGACCCAGGACGGTTTTGAGGTGAAAGCTGTTGCTGCTCCTACCTTTGCCCAAGAATTAGCCAGTCTAGAGGAAGTTCCTTTTTCGGTTATCAAGATTGGTCTCTTGCCCAATCCTGAGATTGCCGATTTAGCTCTGGACTTTGTGCGGGAGCGTGCAGAGCTTCCCCTGGTCTTAGATCCGGTTTTAGTTTGTAAGGAGAGTCATGATGTTGAGGTTAGCGCACTCAGACGCGAGCTTATCAAATTCTTTCCTTACGCTAGCATCATCACTCCCAACCTAGCCGAGGCTCAAATCTTAGCTGATAGGGAGATTAAAAATTTGGCTGATATGAAAGAGGCGGCTCAAGAACTTCATGCCCTGGGAGCTCAGGCAGTTGTCATCAAGGGAGGGAGTCGTTTTGACCCAGAAAAGGCCATCGATGTCTTTTATGATGGCCAGACCCTAGAAGTCTTAGAGTCGCCTCTTCTTGACTCAAATAATGTCGGCGCGGGCTGTACTTTTGCCTCCAGCATTGCCAGCCACCTGGCCAAGGGAGAGAACTTGCTGCTTGCAGTAAAGGCAGCCAAGGCCTTTGTCTATCGCGCGATTCAAGATTCAGATGAATATGGAGTTGTCCAATATGAGAGAAAAAACAACCAATAAAATCAGCCAACTTTCCCTCCTTATTGCCCTGACAATGATTCTGGGCTACTACCTAAAAGTTCCGACTCCTACTGGGATTTTGCCCCTCTTAGATGTCGGCGTTTTCCTAACAGCCTTTCTTTATGGTTCTAAGGAGGGGGCTCTAGTCGGGGGCCTGTCTGCTTTCTTGCTTGATTTGCTTTCAGGCTATCCCCAGTGGATGTTCTTTAGTCTATTTTTTCATGGTCTACAAGGTTACTTTGCCGGCTTTAAGGGGAAATCTCGACTGGTGGGGCTCTGTTTAGCCAGCCTAGTCATGGTGGCGGGTTATGCCCTAGCAGGTAGCTTGTTACATGGCTGGGGTGCTGCCCTAGCAGAGGTCCTTCCTAACTTCCTGCAAAACCTCCTTGGTATCTTGCTGGCTTTGGGTCTAAAGAAAATCTTAGTTAGGCAAGTAGGCTGGACTAGTTAAGAAAGGATTTCAAGCAGAAAATGGTAGATTTAAAATTGATAAAGGACCAGACTCAGACCATCCTCCTAGATGTCCTAGAAAAGGCCCAGCTCCGACCAGGACAAATCTTTGTTCTTGGCCTATCCTCAAGTGAAGTTCAGGGCAATCGCATCGGTCAAGCCTCCAGCCGAGAAATCGGCCAGGTCATAGTTAAGACTATCCTGGATATTTTGGACCAAAGACAACTATATCTAGCCGTTCAAGGCTGCGAACACCTTAATCGAGCCCTAGTAGTGGAGCGGGCCTTGGCCGAGCAGAAGGATTTAGAAATTGTCAATGTCCTTCCTAGCCTGCATGCGGGTGGAAGCGGTCAATTAGCGGCCTTTGACTATATGCAGGATCCCGTTGAGGTAGAATTTATCCAAGCCCAGGCTGGTCTAGACATCGGAGATACAGCGATTGGTATGCATGTTAAACATGTCCAAGTTCCAGTTAGACCGAGCCTAAGTCAGCTAGGAGCTGCCCATGTCACAGCTCTGGCCAGCCGGCCCAAGTTGATTGGCGGAGCTAGAGCCAACTATCACAGGGACCAGATTCGTAAGGCCTAGAGCCATAATGTCCTGCCTCTATTCTAGAAATTTTTAATGAGACTAGAGACTGTTGTCCTAGCCTCATTTTTTAACCAGGCAAGGTCTTTGGTCCCTCTCCTGTCTCGTCTGGGTCGAAACTTTTGTTTTGGCCCAAAAATTTTTCTCTAACATTTTGAAAAAAGCGCTATTTATGCTATAATGGATTGTAATTTAATAAATTTAAGGAGAAATGACAGAATGTCTGTATCATTTGAGAATAAAGAAACAAACCGCGGTGTTTTGACCTTTACCATCGGTCAAGATGTAATCAAACCAGAATTGGACAAGGTTTTCAAGTCCGTTAAGAAAGATATTGCTGTACCGGGCTTCCGTAAAGGACATATCCCACGTGCGGTCTTTAACCAAAAATTTGGCGAAGAAGCTCTTTATCAAGATACCCTCAACAATCTTCTGCCAGCAGCTTATGAAGCAGCTGTTAAAGAAGCAGGAATCGAAGTGGTTGCTCAACCTCAATTTGATGTTACCTCTATGGAAAAGGGTCAAGACTGGACCGTTACTGCCAATGTGATTACCAAGCCAGAAGTAAAATTAGGTGACTACAAGGACCTGACAGTTAGCGTAGAACTTTCAAAAGAAGTAGCTGATGAAGAAGTAGATGCCAAGGTAGAGAGCGCACGCAATAACTTGGCTGAATTGGTCCTGAAAGAAGATGCAGCGGCTGAAGGCGATACCGTAGTTATCGACTTTGTCGGCTCTGTTGACGGTGTAGAATTTGACGGTGGTAAGGGTGACAACTACTCCCTTGAGCTGGGTAGCGGTCAATTTATCCCAGGCTTTGAAGATCAATTAGTCGGTCACAAGGCTGGTGAAACAGTTGATGTGGTGGTAACCTTCCCAGAAGACTACCAAGCAACTGATCTTGCAGGTAAAGAAGCAAAATTTGTAACAACTGTTCATGAAGTAAAAGCTAAGGAAGTTCCTGCCTTGGATGACGAATTAGCTAAGGATATCGATGAAGAAGTTGAAACACTGGCTGAATTGAAAGAAAAATACCGTCAGGAATTGACAGAAGAAAAAGCAACTGCCTACCAAGATGCTCTTGAAGCAGCAGCCATTGATTCAGCCGTTGAAAATGCAGAAATCGTAGAATTACCAGCAGAAATGATTGACGAAGAAGTACACCGCTCAATCAATGAGTTCCTGGGCAATATGCAACGCCAAGGTATCTCACCTGAAATGTACTTCCAAATCACTGGTACCAGTCAAGATGACCTCCACAAGCAATATGAGGCAGATGCTGAAAAGCGGACCAAGACTAACCTAGTGATTGAAGCTGTTGCTAAGGCTGAAGGTTTTGAAGCAAGTCAAGACGAAATCAACACTGAAGTGGAAACCCTAGCCAACGACTACAATATGGAAGTAGAGCGCGTGCGTGAACTCCTTTCAGAGGAAATGCTGAAACATGATATTGCAATCAAAAAAGCAGTAGAGTTAATTACTAGCACAGCTAAGGTGAAATAATTTAAAAAATCTAGATAAATTCTAGAGGTTGAGGAATCTTCCCAACCTCTTTTACTATCTGATTTTTAGCTTGAAAAGAGAAAATTCCCTTTGACGAAAGGGAAAATTTATCGTACAATAGAAAGAGCGAAAAAATTACAAGTAAAATCGAATTTTACCCTATTTTATGAAGGAGACCAATTTTGGAATTAGAAGTATTTGCTGGACAAGAAAAAAGTGAATTATCCATGATTGAAGTGGCGCGGGCCATTTTAGAATTACGGGGTCGTGACAATGAAATGTACTTTAACGACCTGGTAAATGAGATTCAAAACTATCTGGGAAAATCAAATAGCGATATTCGTGAAGCCCTACCCTTGTTCTATACAGAGTTAAATGTCGACGGTAGCTTCATTCCTTTAGGGGATAACAAGTGGGGCCTGCGTTCTTGGTATGCTATTGACGAGGTAGACGAGGAAATCATTGCCCTAGAAGAAAACGATGATGAGGTGCTACCTAAGAAGCGTAAGAAGAAAAGGGTCAATGCCTTTATGGATGGCGATGAAGACGCAATCGACTATAGCGATGATGATCCAGAAGACGAAGACTCTTATGAGGCAGACCCAACTCTCAACTATGACGATGAAAATCCTGATGATGAGGAAAACGAGGCTGAAGCCTACGATGCCGAAATCAATGAAATCGCTCCTGACGACTTGGACGAAGAGGTTGACTTGAACGAGGAAGATGACGAGTTTGTGGACGAGGACGTCGAGGTAGAAGAAGAGTAATTTCGTTGACAAAAGCCCGAAATTAGGTTACTATATTATCGGGCACCTCTTTTTGAGGTCGGAAGGCTCCCTGTTAGGGGAGCTATTTTTGTTTTTTGTCCTGATTAGCTTAGGACAAAGGGCGCTCTCAAATGATGATTTGCGTATGATGAAAGGAAAAAGTATGACAACAAAATATATTTTTGTTACAGGTGGTGTGGTTTCTTCGATTGGAAAGGGGATTGTCGCAGCTAGCTTGGGCCGTTTGTTGAAAAATCGTGGTCTTAAGGTAACTATTCAGAAGTTTGACCCCTATATCAATATTGATCCGGGAACCATGAGTCCTTATCAGCATGGTGAAGTTTTTGTGACAGATGATGGAGCAGAGACAGATCTGGACTTGGGCCACTATGAGCGTTTTATTGACATCAACCTCAATAAGTATTCCAATGTTACCACAGGTAAGATTTACAGTGAGGTCCTACGCAAGGAGCGCCGCGGAGAATATCTGGGGGCAACGGTTCAGGTGATTCCTCATATCACAGATGCCCTCAAAGAGAAGATTAAGCGGGCAGCCTCAACCACCGATTCAGATGTCATTATTACTGAAGTTGGTGGAACGGTTGGAGATATTGAGAGTCTGCCTTTCCTTGAAGCCCTGCGGCAAATGAAGGCCGATGTCGGTTCTGACAATGTTATGTACATCCATACAACCCTCCTGCCATATCTCAAGGCAGCTGGGGAAATGAAAACCAAGCCAACCCAACATTCAGTCAAGGAATTGCGGGGACTGGGGATTCAACCAAATATGCTGGTTATCCGGACGGAAGAACCAGCCAGCCAAGGGATTAAGAATAAGCTGGCCCAATTCTGTGATGTGGCTCCAGAAGCGGTCATCGAATCGCTCGATGTGGAGCACCTCTATCAAATTCCGCTCAATCTACAGGCTCAAAACATGGACCAAATTGTCTGTGACCACTTGAAATTGGATGCTCCAATCGCTGATATGACCGAGTGGTCAGCCATGGTAGACAAGGTGATGAGCCTTAAGAAGCAGGTCAAGATTTCCTTGGTCGGTAAGTATGTCGAACTGCAAGATGCCTATATTTCAGTGGTTGAAGCCCTCAAGCATTCTGGCTATGCCAACGATACAGAAATCAAGCTAGACTGGGTCAATGCCAATGATGTGACCGCTGATAATGTGGCAGAGCTCTTGAGTGGGGCTGACGGAATTATCGTTCCTGGTGGCTTTGGCCAGAGGGGAACAGAAGGGAAGATTCAGGCCATTAAGTATGCCCGCGAACAGGATGTACCTATGCTGGGAATCTGCCTGGGTATGCAGTTGACCTGTGTTGAGTTTGCCCGTCATGTCCTTAAGTTAGAAGATGCTAACTCTGCCGAATTGAATCCCGAGACCAATTATCCAGTCATTGACATTATGCGAGACCAGATTGATGTGGAGGATATGGGAGGAACCCTACGTTTGGGTCTTTATCCTTCCAAACTCAAACGGGGTAGCAAGGCTGCGGCAGCCTATGACAATCAAGAAGTGGTCCAACGCCGCCACCGCCACCGTTATGAATTTAACAATGCCTACCGTCAGCAATTTGAAGACGCTGGCTTTGTCTTTTCAGGGGTTTCACCAGATAACCGTCTAGTGGAAATCGTAGAAATCCCAGAAAACCAGTTCTTCGTGGCTTGTCAGTATCACCCAGAACTATCTAGCCGCCCAAATCGCCCCGAAGGCCTCTACACCGCCTTTGTCACAGCAGCGATTGAGAATCAAGAAAAGTAATCATTTAAAGGAAGTGCCAATTGTTTGGTGGCTTTCTTTTTTTGCTTGACAATTTGTTTTTTGAAAATTATAATGGAAGTGTAAAGTTAATAATATTATTCTATGAAAAAGGGGTAATAAATAAAAGAAAGGAGCAAGTTTGTTACGAACTTGTTACCAGTTCTTTTGTTTATGCCCTTTTTTGTGATTTTGTGACATGGAGGGACCGAAAATGCCAGATGGAATTCAAAGTGATGCAAGTATAGCATCCAAGCATGCAACAGCTATTGCTAAAAGTTTAGCAGCGCTCAGTTCTGATTTGCCTACTAAAGATACAAGTAGTCACTTACAAGGAAATGAAAGTGCTAAAACAACGATTGATAAGCAAGCCTCCTTTTCTGGTGAGCTTTCAAGCAAGTTAGGAACCTTTGTTGGCTTGATTAAAGGAGTTCATAGTGATTTTCAAGTCATGGATGAAGAGATTAGCCAAGATGTACAAGCAAGTGGTGAGAAGTAAGCGAGGGATTAGATGGGAAAAAGCCTACAGGATATTGAGGAAGAAAGAAGACAGGCCTTTCGCTCTTTAGACGAATTGGATCGACAAAAAAAGGAAATCAATCGTTTAGAGTTCCAGACAGAAGATTTATATGCTGAAAGTATCTTTGCTTTAAAGCAGCTGGACTATCTCCCCCTTGGTAGTCGCGATACCATGAATCTATATGATGTCTTATCTGCAAGCGAGAGGAATCAGACCTTGATTTTTCTAGATATAGATGATGCGAGAAATAAATTGAAAAAACAGGAAAGGCAAGTGGAAGATCGAATCGATGAACTTGGAAGAGACTACCGTTTAACCTTGGAGAATCAAACAAATAGGAAGGAAAGAAGCTATGGGAATTAAAATGGATTTGGGCTCATCGCAAGGACAGGCAGGAACAGTATCTAGTTTGTCTGCCGTTCGTATTGCAGCTTATGAAGCTGCTATCAAAGCCTTGACAGATTTCGCCAATGAAAGTGAATTAAAAGGTACGGCCTATGATAGTGCTAAAAATTACGCTCTGAAATTTTGTGTACCTCTTTTTCAAGCAGCTGTTTTGTATGAGGAAGGGGCAGAAGTGGCAATTGGAAAGATTCCCTCTGGCTATACGTCAGAGGTTGGTGGTGAAAGTTTAGACCAAGATGTCTTGGAGACACAGATTAAGGCCTACGAATCGTCCATTGCAAGCGACCAGAAGAGTCTTGACATAAAAATTTTAAATGAATCTACAATCTCTAGTTTGCAGGACTCCATAGCCAATACTCAGGCCCTTAAAAATGAATTGCAAGAGAAACTCAATAAACTAATTGCCTTTGACGCAACTTCGGCGACTTATTTTACCGAATTGCCAAGCCTAGAAAGTGCTGTCAGTCAAGGCTTGTCTCAAATGACAAATGAGTTTACCGATTTTGACGGCAGTTTTGATGTCCCCCCAGTAGAGCAAATAGCCTGGACAGAGCAGATTGCAAAAAATTGGGAGCAAAGGGAACAACAGAAGAAGAAAGAATCTAAAAAACTTGAGGACGCAGCGACTGCATTGGGGATTTCCGTAGGAGATCTTCTTAAGATCTTGTCTGAGGTTCAGGATGGTTCAGGTAAAATGATTCAGCTAGCAGATCTTGCTGTTGATGCTCGTAATATGAATGTGACTCTAAATGGAAAAGAGCTTAGGATAGATGGTGATAGAGTTCTTTGGGGTAGAAAACCACTCTATAATATAAAAACAGGAGAATTATATCATCAAGGAGAACTGCTTAGAGATGCTGACGTTAAACACCGCGACCGCACCCGTTATGAGAGGAATATCCTAAAATCTCGATTTGATGATGGTAAAATTACCCCTCCTGATATGACCGATTATCATTACTCTGCCGACCTTAGAAGGGCGATTTCGGGGCTAGGAGATGATTATAAAGCTCTGAAGGACATGGCTAAGTTGAGTTATGAAAGATTTGTACTGGGAGCCCAGGTCTTTGGCTGGGATGGTGTGAATAAGGCTGCTAAATTAAATTATAAGGATTTAAAGGACCTTGCAAAGGCAAGTATGGACAGGTTGAAAGATGCAGCTCAATTTAATCCTCATGAACTAGGCAAGGCCGCCGCAACGAGCTTTAAAGATGCCATCAATCCAATCAATGATTTTAAAGGCTGGGGCGATGCTACTAAACTCGGTAAATTTGCTAAAGGCTTAGGGATTGTAGGAACTGCCCTGACCGTTGGGACTAACGCATCTAAGATAGATTTTTCTGACGGTATACAATATCGTGAAGGACGAGATTTTGTTTTGGATACTAGTGTGGATCTTGCAGCAGGAGCGGCCGCAGCAGGGGCCGGAGCAGCAGTCGGTTCTATGTTCTTACCACCACTAGGAACAGTTGTTGGAGCTGGCGTTGGTCTCGGGCTCAGTGTAGCAGCGAATAGTTGGAAATTTAACATAAATGGTAAGGAAAAGAGTCTGGTTGATATTGGAAAAGATGGTGTAAAGGAACTGGCTAATGTTGTGGAGGGTATCGGATCTAATATTGCGAACGGTATTCAGTCCCTTTTTGGCGGCTAATGATGTCGAGCGTTTCGTAAATAGAATTCAGTCTATATTTGAGGTAGTATATGAATAAAAACAAGCAAGACATAGTACAGCTGAATGAAGCCTATTTTAAATCTTTAGCAAACAGTCGGGCTTCCATTAGTATGTTAAATCTTTCTTTCGTCGGTTTGCTGATTTCTTTAATCAATCTCTATCCTCCCTATGCTCTACTGACTTTAGTTCAAGGCATCAATCCTATGGAGAATGGATTTTATCTATTTTTATTAGTTATCAGTGTTTTGCTACTCTTTTGTAGCTTCTTGTCTAGGCTGAATGGCTTGATTTATAAACATCAAGTTTTTAGCACATCGGTGCTTTTGCTTATGATGACGCTGTTGCTCCTGTCTTTCATCATCATGGGGCATGGATTTGCAGTTTATTCATCAACAGACTTAAATCTGGGCAGTCCTCTGTCAAACCTATATTTTGTTTTGACATTCAGTTTTTTTCTGATTTGTATGGTTTACAATGTTTCTTGGTTGAAAAAACAGCTAAGTCTAGGCTTTTCAAATAAACGAGCAGCAGCTAATTTTTTGGCAAGCAAGGGCGTTTATCAATCTGCTTCTTTGTGGTTCATTTTTGGTTTTAGTCTGATTGGTAGCCTGCTAACTGGCTTTGTCAAACAATTTCTAGGCTTTGCGCTTAGCATCTTATTATTAGCTAGTTTTTCTCGATTGCTTATAGAGGTCTCCTACCTGATTTTTCTTAAGACTAAAAATAAGGTTTATTGGGAAAAATTTACCCAGCAAGAAAAGCAAAGAACCTTTCTAAAAAAACTCTCTTTGAAATCAACCAGCCTTCGATTGGTGATAGAAGGTGCTGTTTGCTTGTCTGCCCTTTGGGCAGTTGGCACACATCAGCTAAAAGAGGGAGCATATACTCTGATAAGAGTAGTTGTGATACTTTTTGTCTTAGATTGTTTGATCAGTTTTATCAGGTGGTTCATTGCAAAAAGTAAGAAAGAGGGAATAAAATGAAATTTAAAACAAGAGAATTAAGTCTAAAAAATGTTATCGGTTTTCATTTGGCAGTAGATTTTAAAAAAGATGTATTTAAGCAGGTTGTAGATGGGGCAACTGCCTTTAAAAAAGAAATGCTCCAGAATGGCTACTATACTGATGGTCCGGCTTATTTTACTTATTTGCCAGGTCAAGAGACAATCTCCGTTTTTACAACGATAGGCAACAAAGTGAATTTGGTAGGGGAAACTCCGTCTAATGTCTTTTTCCAAGAACAGCTTGCTTTCACAACAGCTTATTATTACCGACACTATGATCAGGAAGAGCCCATTCCTTATGAGGCTATCCAAGAAGAAATAGAGAAGGCAGGTTTAGACTTGAAAAATATTTACCATGTCGTCCTGAACCTCTATGGCGATAGTATTATTGATTTGTATTGTGAGGTTGAATAGCTATGAAATTATTACCTAATGTAGAAGTTGTCGACCGATTGGCTTATCAGAATGTGGTTAGAAAGCGCTCCTCTTTTCATTATAGTGAAATGGAGGAGCATATGCAGCAGTTTATTTCAGGGGTTTTGAACGCAGGTTATCGTTTAAAAGGACCTTTCTTCTACAGTTTGAATAATCTTCCTATGGATGAGATAGTAGACATCGAAATGTTCCTTCCTATTTTTGACTCGGTTTTTCAACTGGAAGGGTATGACTTTTCCTCCTACTTTCTAATAGAAAATTTATTTAAAACAGTGGTGCTCCATGATTTTGAGAATCTCACTGAATTGGCCTATGCCGAATTGGTCGCAACGATTAAAGAAAATCATTTAGAAATCAATACGCCCTTCTATCATATTTTACCTAAGACAGACTTGAAATATGTAGAAGTGCTAGTGGGTTTTTAAAAGCCAAGAAAGGTGGGAAAAGCCGAGTGGATAAGTGAAGAGAAGTGGGAGATTAGCTCTTACTTCTTTTTCTTTCTTCTCACAAAAAAGAGAGAAAAAAGTATTGACAGTGGGGTCCTTAGATGTTATACTATTCAAGTACCCAATTTGCGGGGGTGGCGGAATTGGCAGACGCGCAGGATTAAGGATCCTGTGACCGCTTTAGGTCGTGAGGGTTCAAGTCCCTCTCTCCGCAGAGCAAGACTAGCTTAGGCTAGTCTTTTTTCTTTTTGCTGAATAAATCCTCTTGCTAAAATCAGACAGGTAAACCATGTAAACGATTTCAGCTTGTGTCGGAGCTAGCTTTTTATCATAAAAAGTGATAAAATAAACAATGTAAAGGGTGAAAATCCTAAAAAATATATAGGAGGCCTAACAAATGGCAATCGTTTCAGCAGAAAAATTTGTCCAAGCAGCTCGTGACAATGGTTATGCGGTTGGTGGATTTAACACAAACAACCTTGAGTGGACTCAAGCTATCTTGCGTGCAGCAGAAGCTAAGAAAGCTCCGGTACTTATCCAAACTTCTATGGGTGCTGCTAAGTACATGGGTGGTTACAAACTTGCTAAAAACTTGATTGAAAACCTTGTTGAATCAATGGGTATCACTGTACCAGTTGCAATTCACTTGGACCACGGTCACTATGAAGATGCACTTGAGTGTATCGAAGTTGGCTACACTTCAATCATGTTTGACGGCTCCCACCTTCCAGTAGAAGAAAACCTTAAATTGGCTAAGGAAGTTGTTGAAAAAGCTCATGCTAAAGGTATCTCAGTAGAAGCTGAAGTTGGTACTATCGGTGGTGAAGAAGACGGTATCGTTGGTAAGGGTGAATTGGCACCAATAGAAGATGCTAAAGCAATGGTTGCAACTGGTATTGACTTCTTGGCAGCAGGTATCGGTAATATCCACGGTCCTTACCCAGCAAACTGGGAAGGTCTTGACCTTGACCACTTGAAGAAATTGACAGAAGCTGTTCCAGGTTTCCCAATCGTCTTGCACGGTGGTTCAGGTATTCCTGATGAGCAAATCAAAGAAGCAATCAAACTTGGTGTCGCTAAGGTTAACGTAAATACCGAATGTCAAATCGCTTTTGCTAACGCAACTCGTGAATTTGCTCGCGCTTATGACGCTAACGAAGCAGAATACGACAAGAAGAAACTCTTCGACCCACGTAAATTCTTGGCTGACGGTGTCAAAGCTATCCAAGCATCAGTTGAAGAACGTATCGACGTATTCGGTTCAGAAGGTAAAGCTTAATTAGGCTATATGTAGAAAATCTCGCTTCGGCGGGATTTTTTGCAATATAAAGTAGCTTATGTACAAAATTTTAATGATAAGAAACAGTGGAGGGCTATGATGATTAGGATCAAAGAGATTGAGGAGGAGAATCAAAAGTCTGCTCTTGCAGCTGATATTCTGGCTGATTTACCAGAATGGTTTGGAATATCTGAAAGCACACAAGCTTACATTGAAGGAGCCGTGGATTTGCAAGTTTGGGCTGCCTATCAGGAGAGTGATTTTGCTGGATTTGTAAGCTTATCATACTCTAGTGAAGATTGTGCTGAGATTGACTGCTTGGCTGTTAAGAAATGCTATCATAGAGCGGGAATTGGTAGTCAACTTTTAGGAGTTTTAGAAAAATCTGCTCGTCAAAAGGCATCCTATCTGCAAGTAAAAACGGTAGCACCAGGTCATTATCCTACTTACGACAGGACTAATGCTTTCTATCAGGCTCAGGGCTTTAAAAAGTTAGAAATCTTTCCTGAACTTTGGGATAAAAGCAACCCTTGTTTGATTTGGGTTAAAAAGTTGTGAAATTTTCCCTTGACAAAAAAACTCAAGATGCTAAAATAAAAAAGGGGGGGGAGGCGCCGATTTAGCTCAGTTGGTAGAGCAACGCACTCGTAACGCGTAGGTCACAGGTTCGATCCCTGCAATCGGCATAAATAGGTCTTAGAAATCTTGTAAAAGCAAGGTTTCTTTTTACTGGACAAGTTGTCAATTATATATGACATAATATTTCAAAGACTTTAAAATATCTTTACATGGTGGAAAAATCAAGAAAATCAAAGAGAAATATGATACAGTGAATTAGTATAAAAAGAAAGGAGCAGGTGTTTATGAAAAAACGATTGCTATTTTTTTTAATTTTATTAATTTCCATATTTATTGGTATAGGACAAGTTCGTGCTGATAGCAGTGACTCTGATAGTTTTTCAGATTCTAGTAGTTTCAGATCGTCTAATGATTCAGATTCTGACGATGATTCTTCCTCTGATTTAGGCAGCGGCCTGTCTGCTGATGCAGACGATTTAGGTCACTTCTCTTCGGATTCTGACGATGGCACATCTGACGATGATTCTTCCTCTGATTTAGGTGACCTTTCTACAGATTCTGCTGGAGATAATCTAGCTGCCTCGGATTCTTCTACTGACTTGGGCAGCGGTTTGACCGTTAATCCGGATAGTTTAGGTGACTTCGCTTCAGATATTCCAACTATTGATTCTTTGGATGCGTCAGCAAATGATGGTGATAATTTGACTAATCTGGGGAATATTTCTGCCCCAGTTTCTACAGAATCAACCAATCCAACAACGAGCACAGATGAGATAATGGCGGGCACACCAGATGCAGCAGTAGCGACCGCTCCCACACCCCTTACGGATGCAACTAATTCTGTCACTACTACAGATGAAACGACTCCTATAGATTCAGCTAATCAAACAACTGAGTCAGTAGACTCGGCAAGCTCTGATAAGCCTAATTTGGCAGACTCGGCAACTGAATCAAGCCCTGCGGCTTCCGCAGGCAATGGTTTGACAGCTAATCCAGACAGCTTAGGTAGTTTCGTTTCGGATAAACCAGCCGATAGAACTGGATCCGAATCTTCTGCTGACCTTGGCAGTGGCTTGACTGCAGATGCAGATAGTCTAGGTAGTTTTATCTCAGAATCAGATTCTACAACTGAGTCAATAGACTCGGCAAGCTCTGACAAGCCTAATTTGGCAGACTCGGCAACTGAATCAAGCCCTGCGGCTTCCGCAGGTAATGGTTTGACAGCTAATCCAGACAGCTTAGGTAGTTTCGTTTCGGATAAACCAGCCGATAGAACTGGATCCGAATCTTCTGCTGACCTTGGCAGTGGCTTGACAGTTGATTCAAATGAAACTTTCAACATTTTGGGAAACAATGCTTGGGGTAATTACTCTCCCTTGGAGGCTGATTACACTGTCTCTGCAACCAATACAACAAATGCAGGAGAAAGAAGAAATCCTAATATGTGGGGGACAGATACTGGGAAACCTTTTTCTAAACCAACGACTTTTTTAGGTAAGGTTGGAGAAGAAGTTTATGATGTATTTGATGGCATGTTAGGAAAATTGGCTGGAGTGACGTTTACTGAGTTGGGAACATACGTGACTCCTGATCCTCAGCCAGTGCCTGAAGAAGTTCTAACCCCTATCGGATCTTTAAATTATAATATAGCACAAGGAACTGCTCCGGTTCTTGGAACAGGGGTGGTTAGAACAAGCGAAACGGGTGCGCGATACACGGGTATAATTGCTGATAATTTAACCCATAATGTAGCAAATAATGTCTCCATTGGACTTACTGGAGAGACTTTAACAGGAACAGATGCTGTTCCGGATAGTTCTCCTCTGCCTGAATCTGTTGGTCGAATTGCTATTGTTGCAAATAATATTGTTGGATCTAAAACAGGTGTGGAGCCTTTGGATGTTGTTATCGGTGTGACAAGTTATAATCCGATTACTGGAGAAAATGAAGATCGCATTCCCTCACTATTTGGGATAATTCAAGGAATGAGAGGAGGACAAAAAGGGGACTCCGAAGGAGCTAGTAATAGTCAAGAAAAATAATCTTCTTTGACATCTTATCGAAAGACTAGGTTTCTGTACTAAGATTTCAAAGCTGAACCAATAAAATTATGGCTCATTGTCAACTGTAGTGGGTGACGAAAAGCTATAACCTGGACAAGACCAGATTGGTCTTGTCTTTTTTGATGTTCAAGGCAATGAGTATTTTCGTTTTAAAGTTCTTGTCTTGCGGAAACCAAAAGCTTGTCTTTTGATGTCCTTGATGAGTTTGTTGGTGGCCTCCAATGTGGCGTTGGAGTAGGGAAATATCAAGGCGTTTGTAATGTAGGTCTTGTATTTAAGAAAGGTGCGAAAAACTCTGGAAAAATGAGAGTTGACTCGGTTACGGTTATCTTGAATCAATCCGAAAAAATTCAGCGACTCGCTTCTCTTGAAAGTGGAAAAGCAGGAGTTGATAAAGGTCGTAGTAAAAGCGAAGCTCAGGAGAGAGGTCGAGGGTTTTCTGAACAACCTCTCTCGGAGTCAGTGTTTGTCTAAAGGTTCGTGAGTAGAAAGACTTTTTGGAGAGCTTTCTGCTGTCTTTCTGTAGAATTTTCCAGTGGTTTTTCATGGCTCTGTAAGGCAAGGACTTCTGGTCAAATTCTTTCATAATGGCAATACGAGTGGTCATCATAGCCCTCGCTAGGTGTTGGACAATGTGGAAGCGGTCCAGAACGATTTGAGCATTTGGGAATAGTTTCCTAATCAGTGGAATGTAGGCTCCCGACATATCGACTGTCACCATTTTGACTTTCTCTCTCGTTCTCCTAGAATACTTGTAGAAATGATTCTTAATAGTTATTTGGCGGTTGTTTTCCAGAAGTGCAATGATCTTCTTCGTCTCCATATCTTGAGCAATGAAGGCCAGCTTTCCCTTATTACGAGCGAACTCGTCCCAAGAAAGAAGGCAAGGTAGCTGGTCCCAACTCTCCTTAAACTCAAATTGATTTAGCTTCCTTTGGACAGCAGAGACAGAGATATGGAGACGTCTAGCGATAGCGGTATTGGTCAACTTTTCAGTGTGATATTGCGTGATTTTCTTCCAGATAGGTTGGGAGATTTGGCAATTCTTTTTAACAAGGCTGGTTTGAGCAACCGATACTTTGCGACAAGTCTTGCATTGAAAACGACGTTTCTTTAATCTCAGCAAAGTAGGCATGCCTTGAATGTCAAGGATAGGGATTTTGGAGGGTCGCTGGAAGTCGTATTTTATCATTCTTCCTTGGCAATGCGGGCAGGGCGGAGCTGTATAATCGAGCTTAGCTTGAATCTCCATATGAGACTGGTGCTTGAGAACCAGTAAGATTTTGATATTTGGGTCTTTTATTCCGATTAAATTTGTGGTATTCTTAATGTGTTCCATATGATTCTCCTAATGAGTTGTTTTGTCGCTTTTCATTATAGATCATATGGGACTTTTTTTCTACAATTAAAAAGCCCTATCATCTCTGTGCCGGATTTACCCACTACAGATATTATAGAGCTGATTCTTGTCAATGTTAGCAGCAAACCACTTACCGGTCAAAATTGACCACTTACTGAAAATCCCTTGTTTCTTTTTCTGAAACTGTTATAATGAGTGTAGTTAGAGAGGAGAGCTTATGAAGATACGACTAGAGCTAGATCAAAGCTTAACAGAGGTAGAAGTTGTAATCAAGACGGCTCGGCTGGATAGCCAGATTGAGCAAATTCAAAGGGCCTTGGAACAGGCGACGGCGCCCCCCTTAATCTTTTACAAGGGAAGTAGTGAGTTTTTTATTGATTTAGATAAGATTCTCTTTTTTGAAACGGACGGAACTAAAATTTATGGGCATACTCTGGATAATGCTTATGAGGTCCGACTCAAACTCTATGAATTAGAGGAGCGCCTACCCTATTATTTTTGTCGAATTTCCAAGTCAACAATCGCCAATAGCAAGGCGATTTATTCTCTGGAGAAGTCCTTTTCAGGGACCAGTAGTATTCGCTTTTACGAAACCCATAAGGAAGTGCATGTCTCCAGACACTATTATCAATTTTTAAAAGAAAAGTTAAATGAAACGAGGTAAAATTATGAAAAAAACACTATTCGGTCTTATTTGCTTGCTTCTAGCAGCTTGGGTGCTTTTGCAAGGGAATTTTGGTATCCCGCTTATTCAAATCAATATCTGGCCTCTCTTAGTAATATTAGGCTTTGTCTACTTTGCGGTAGAGAATTTTTTTGAGGGGCATTGGGGGACAGGTCTGGTTTCGGGCTTTATTGCTTTCTTGATTGCTAATAATGTTTATAGACTCTTTCCCCATCTATCATCTGGGACAGTGTTCTTGGCTGGTATTCTAGCCTACGTCGGTGTTCGTATCTTATTTAAACCTAGGACCAGTTGGAAAAGTCGTCATCGGATAGATGTTAGTTCCGGCTCAGAAGAGGGGATTACTTTTGGTTCTGGCACCCGCTATGTTAATTCGGACAATTTTACTTATGATGAGTTGGCTTGCTCTTTTGGCAATGCTAAGGTCTATTTTGATAATGCCCAGATAGTAGGGGATTCAGCGACTTTTAAAGTAGAAGTAGCTTTTGGAAATGCCACCCTCTTTGTGCCAAGCTCTTGGCAAGTAATCAGCAAGGCTGCCTGCTCTTTTGGTAGTGTTTCTCAGATTCGCAATGTCAATGAAAAAGAGAAAACCCTCTATCTTGAGGGAAGCGTTGCCTTTGGTCATTTGAAAATTATCTATATCTAGGCTCTTGTGCAGGAGCTAGGAGGGACTTGAAAAAACTTCTTTCTTAGCTCTTGCCAAAGTCGGCAAAGTATGGTAGACTTTATAGGTATGTGGTAAAACACCTTAAACTAACCAGGAGGAAATGATAAGAATGGCTAAAGTATGTTACTTTACAGGACGTAAGACTGTTTCAGGAAACAACCGCTCACACGCGATGAACCAAACAAAACGCGCTGTTAAACCAAATCTTCAAAAAGTGACTGTTTTAATCGACGGAAAACCTAAAAAAGTTTGGGCTTCAGCTCGCGCCCTTAAATCAGGGAAAGTTGAACGCGTTTAATAAAAAAGAGAAGAATCTACGGATTCTTTTTTTCTTTACCAAAGCGAGTTGCAAAATATTGGTTGAAAAATCAGTTGACTTGTAGTGCTTATCTGACTGATAATTTTTACTGGCCTTTATATACTGGTAGGGATGCCACTTTTTTATTTAGGAACTGCTTTTTTCTTCGTCAAAAAATTCCCAGCTTTACTAGGGCCTTCATTGGCTCTTTTTCTTCATTTGATAAATCGACAATCATCCAATCGCCCCATAAACGTTTGACATGTTTTGGGTTTTGCGTTAGAATTAAGACATAAATGAACAAAATGTCCATTTTTATTTGTTCTTTTACTAACAATTAGTAAATAGATATGGTGATTTATTTTGGCGACAAAGCTTGGCAAAAGGCTTTGCACTTTCCTATAGAAAGAGGAGGTAGTGATGACAACAATACAATCAAACGCATCTATTGCACAAAGTCAGGCATCTGGTTTTGATGGAGCGGCATCAGGGGCGACTTATTCAAATGTTTCTTTATCAGAGAGCAACATCACAAGCATGACCAATGGTGCTGCTGTAGCCAATAATTTCTTAGCTAGCCTGTCACAGTTAACATCTTGCGTTCAAACGCAGGCCAATAAGTTTCCACAGATTGCTTCTACTATGGAGACTACTGACAGTAATCTTTCGGGCAGTATTACAACCTTGTAATGTCAGAAGGTGATGATATGTCACAGGATAAAAGTGAGCAAAAGCGAGCCGAATATACCAAAAAAATCAATCAATTGGAGGTAGAACTCGACGATCTTCGATTTCAAAAAAGGAATATTCAAGCTTCCTTGGAGGACTTGGAAGGACTGCTTGCTAAGAATTATGCCACTATTGATGAAATCAATCTGGAATTGATAAAAGAAGGTAGCCAAAAGGCTGCTAGAAACTATGAATTAGAGCAGGAGCGTGCTCAATCCATTCGGACTTTTGTTTTTTCAAAATATGAAACGATTATGACAAAGCTATCGAAAACGATAAAAGGGCACGAAGACCAACTTGATTCATTGAAGAAAGAGAGGAATGACTTGCCATGGGATTGAAATACAGTAGTTCCGACTCACAAACCTTAATGACAAATTTAGCCAACAATATTGAGTCAGCAAAAGCGACAGTTGCAAATTTAAACAGCGCTAGCCAGGCTTTGACCAACTCGGTTAGTAATGGGGAATTGAAAGGTGCTGCCTATACGGCGGCGTCTGGACTTTTTAGCGATACTATTATTCCGACCATTAACCGAGCAACGACGGTCTTTAATAGTATCAATGCAAACTTAGATTCCTATAAAAACTACGATGCAACGATGCCGCAAGGCGAGGTTTTAGATGAGGATAAGTTGACGCAGATGAAGCTGACCAAGCAAGCTCTAAAGGCTGCAACGGATGCCAGTTCAGCGACTTTATCGCTTGGTCAGGGTTTGCCAGGTGTCGGTGACGATATAAAGAAGACAGTTGAAGGCCTCAATTCCTATTCTAGTTCTCTACAAGGTGAGATAGATGAGATTGAGGCGAAGCTACAAAAATTAAGGGATTTCTCTAACAATACTTCCTCGCTTTTTAGTAGTAGCTTGGCAGATTTGGGAATTGTCATGCAAAGTCTGGCTGTTTTGAATAACACGCAAGTAAATGCGAATACAGGGGCCTACACCTTGCCATCTGGTACGAACTTGACTTGGTTTAATAGTCTTCAAGCTTCAAATGCTCAAGGAAAGAGTGCGGGCCCTGCTCCGACTGCCCAGTCTCAATCATTTGGCGGCAGCCTTCTGGCCGGTTTGAAATCTTTCTTTGGCTATAGTGAGACAACTACCGTAAATGGACCGGAACGGACACAGCGGACTCCTTGGGGAAGTACCTATACCAAGACATCAACATCTACGACCTATGAAAAGAAAGGGGTCGTTAATGGACAATGGACCAACGGTCATTTTAGTGGTGGTTCATTGAATCTTGGCATTGTCAATGTAGGAGTTGATGCTTCTGGTGGCAACCTTTCTTTTACTGGTTCTGGTAATATCGGTGACTATGGTCTCACGTCTACAACTAGTATTGGTTCAAATGGACTGGATAATTCAATAGGAATGAAGGCCAAGAATGTAACTGTTAGTAGTGGTGGAAATATTAATCCGGCCAAAGTTGATGAGGGGATGGTTGGTCTATACACTAGGTCTTCTCAAACTGAAACTAGTGGAGGAGGTCTGTCCACAACAACGACAGTTGAATCTGGTGGTAGGTCAGTAGACGATGACCAATTAAAGACAGCGGGAGAAGTAGTTGCAGTTGCAGCAACAGCTGCTGTAGTGGCTGTTGCTCTACCTGAGTTACTTCTTGTTGGAGCTGCAATTGCTTAAGAACGGAAGATACTTCGCTCTCTAGAATCTTCTTTTTATTCATTATAGCGATATTGGGAGGAAGAAAAAATGATAAAAGTTGATAATCTATTACCAGTCGGGACAGTTGTTAAGGTGAAAGGTTCTGATGACAATTTTGTTATCGCAAGCGAACTTCCTCTGGCAGAACTAAATGGTGAAAAGGGCTACTTTGACTTTGGAGCGGCCAGTCTACCGAGTGGGTTTACAGGAGAGAATTTTCTGTTTTTTAATAAAGAGGATGTCACTGAAATTGTTTTTTTAGGCTATGTTGACTTGGCTTTTCAAGAGTTGTTGCAGAAGTATGATAAGGTTATTGCCGAGAAGGGATATCGGAAATTCACAGTTGCTGAATTTAATGAAAAAGCAGCGCAATCAGGAAAAAAGACAGATTAGTTAAAAAGAAGTCCAACCCAAGTGGTTGGGCTTTTCTTTTCTCAATGCCTTTCTGCCTTAATTTTCTGCCCTTCTTCTTTTACTTGCGTTTAAAATATGGTAAAATAAACTATAAAAACTTTAGAGGTAAATAAGATGACTGTAAAAATCAATACAAAAGATGGTCAAATTGAACTAACAGATGATGTCATTGCCACAATCGTTGGTGGAGCAGCGACTGAAATTTTTGGTGTGGTTGGGATGGCTAGTAAAAATGCCCTCAAGGATAACTTTCAAGCACTTTTAGGAAAGGAAAACTATTCCAAGGGGGTTGTGGTTAAAACGACGGATGATGGTCATATCGCGGTCGATGTCTATACTGTTTTGAGCTATGGCACTAAGATTAGTGAGGTTTCTAAAAATATTCAAGAGCGGGTGAAATTTAGCTTGGAAAATCAACTGGGAATTACTGCTCAGACTGTTAATGTCTACATTCAAAATATCAAAGTCGTAGGAGAATAATTGTGTCAAATATTACAACAAGTTTATTTCAAGAAATGGTGCAGGCTGCATCGACTCGCCTGAATAAACAAGCTGAGTATGTTAATTCCTTGAATGTCTTTCCTGTTCCAGATGGGGATACAGGAACCAATATGGGTATGACCATTGAAAATGGGGCCAAGGAGGTATCCAGCAAGCCAGCCGCTAGCGTTGGTGAGGTCGCAGGGATTTTTGCCAAGGGTCTCTTGATGGGGGCTCGGGGAAATTCAGGAGTTATCACTTCCCAACTCTTTCGTGGTTTTTCTCAAAGTGTTAAAGATTTGGACGAGCTCTCTGGTCAAGACTTGGCCCTAGCCTTTCAGGCTGGTGTCGAAGTGGCCTACAAGGCAGTCATGAAGCCTGTCGAAGGAACGATTTTGACCGTTTCTCGCGGAGCAGCTATCGGTGCTAAGAAAAAGGCAGAGCAGACCGATGATGCGGTTGCAGTGATGCAGGCCGCTCTAGATGGGGCCAAGACTGCCCTGGCCAAGACCCCTGATATGCTTCCGGTCTTAAAGGAAGTTGGAGTGGTGGACTCAGGTGGCCAAGGTCTGGTCTTTATCTATGAAGGTTTCTTGTCTGCCTTGACTGGAGATTATATCGCATCAGAAGACTTTGAAGCAACTCCTGCTACTATGACTGAGATGATCAATGCGGAACACCACAAGTCAGTCGCCGGCCATGTGGCAACGGAAGATATTCAGTTTGGCTACTGTACGGAGATTATGGTGGCTCTCAAGCAAGGTCCAACCTATGTTAAGGACTTTGACTATGAGGAGTTTCGGAACTATCTAAATGAGCTGGGGGACTCCCTCTTAGTTGTCAATGATGATGAGATTGTCAAGGTCCATGTCCATACTGAAGATCCAGGTCTAGTCATGCAAGAAGGGCTTAAATACGGTAGTCTGGTCAAGGTCAAGGTTGATAATATGAGAAATCAACATGAAGCGCAAGTAGAAAAAGAACAAGGGACCAGCAAGCCCGCTGAGGAAAAAGAATACGCCCTGATTGCCGTTGTGGCTGGTGATGGGCTGGCTGATATCTTTAGGGCCCAAGGGGTTGACTATATCATTTCTGGTGGTCAAACCATGAACCCATCAACTGAGGACTTTATCAAGGCTGTTGAAGAGGTTAATGCCCGCAATATTATTATCCTGCCTAACAATAAGAATATCTTTATGGCGGCCCAGTCAGCGGCAGAAGTGATTGAGCAGAACGCAGCGGTGATTGAAAGCCGGACTTTACCACAAGGTTTAACCAGTCTCTTGGCCTTTGATGCTAGCAAGTCTATCGAGGAAAACCATGATCGGATGACGGCTGCCCTTGGAGATGTTGTCAGTGGCAGTGTGACGACAGCGGTTCGTGATACGACTATTGACGGTCTCGAAATTCATGAAAATGATAACCTTGGTATGGTGGACGGTAAAATCGTCGTTTCTAATCCGGATATGGTAGAGACCTTGACTGAAACCTTTGACAAGATGTTGGATGAGGATAGTGAAATCGTGACTATCTATGTCGGAGAAGAAGGAAGCGAAGAAGTGGCTAGTAATCTAGCTCAAGATCTGATGGAAAAGTATGAGGATATTGAGGTGGAAATTCACCAAGGAAAACAACCGGTCTATCCTTACCTCTTTAGCGTCGAATAAGGAAGCTCTTCTAGTAATAGTTTTCCCTATTCTGAAAGTATGTCTTTCCAGTCTTGAAAATCATCTCTATAAAAAATTATATAGCACAGCTATGCAAGCCTTCGGGCTTGCTTTTTCTTTTTAAAAAATAGTGACTTTTGTCATATGGGCTTGTGACAAAAATATCTAGTGAGAAAAAAGAGGAACTGCTATAATGAAAGTGGTAAGGGGGAATTGTTCCCCCTATTTTTATCATAGAAAGGAAAGAAAGATGGCATTGATTAAAGTAGACAATTTATCTAAGAGAATTGCTAGCAAGGAAATTCTCAAAGAGCTCTCTTTTGAGATTGAGACTGGAGATTGCTTGGCCTTGATTGGTCCCAATGGAGCTGGGAAAACCACTCTCATGGACTGTCTTTTGGGAGATAAATCGTTTAGTTCGGGCACGATTAGGATTCAAGGACTGAAACCGACTAGCCCCAAGTTAAAGACGCTAGTTGCTGTCTTGCCTCAGGAAAATACCGTTCCTGCCAAACTCAAGGTCAAGGAGCTGATTCGTTTCTTCCAAGAAATTTATCCCAATAGTCTGAGCGATCAAGAGGTAGATGACTTGTTAGGCTTTTCCGCCCAGCAAAAGGACCAGTTGGCTGAAAAGTTATCTGGTGGGCAAAAGCGACTCTTGTCTTTCGTTTTGACCCTGATTGGGCGCCCTGTCATTCTCTTTTTGGACGAGCCGACAGCGGGTATGGATACTTCTACCCGCCAGCGTTTTTGGGAAATTGTGGCTGAACTCAAGGACCAAGATGTAACCATTGTCTACTCTTCCCACTATATTGAAGAGGTGGAGCATACGGCCCAACGAATTTTGGTGCTGCACAAGGGCGAGCTGATTCGGGATACAACGCCTTATGCCATGCGTAGCGAAGAGCAGGAAAAACACTTCACTCTGCCGCTCTCCTATCAGGAGTTGGTCGTTAATCTGGCAGATGTTTATGAGTTAGAGACCAAGCAAAATACCCTGTCTTTTGCCACCAGAGAAGCCAATCGCGTCTGGAGTTCCCTAGAAGAGGGGGGCTGTAAGATTGAAGAGATTGAAGTGCGCAATCGTACGCTTCTGGATAGTATTTTTGAAACAACTCAACAAGAAGAAAGGGAGTAGATAGACATGAAACATCTAATAAGTTTAATCAAGATAGAGTTGACTGTTGGTAAGCGCCAAATGGCTTATTTCCTCTTATCAATCGGACTTCCGGCAGCCTTTTATCTCCTTTTTTCAGGAATTATTGCCAAGGATACACCAGAGGCGGGTCTGCGTTCCTATCTTTTTTCTATGACTCTCTTTTCAATGTTGTCCACCTCATTTTTCAGTCTGCCTAGTGACCTCTACACAGATAAGGTCAATAATTGGAAAAAAATGTTGCAACATTCGCCGGTTTCTGTGTTAGAATATTATATATCTAAATTTTTCAATATGCTGGTCCAGTATCTCCTATCCATTATCATTGTTTTTTCAATCGGTCATTTTGCCCGTGGAGTCAATCTGCCCCTGCAAGAATGGATTGTGATTGCCTTGATTTTGATTATTGGTAGCATCACCTTTATCGCTATGGGGGCCATGTTGACTCTCTTGCCAAGTATGCAGCTCATGTCTGTTATCGGCAATATCGTCTTTATGGGCTTGGCTGTCTTAGGTGGTCTCTGGTTTCCAATTTCCATGTTCCCCAGCTGGATGCAGGCCATTGGTAAAGTCACTCCGACCTACCAGCTCATGCAGGTGGTCAATGGCTATCTGAAAAATCAGACCTTTAATCTTCCGGCTATTTTAATCTTAGCGGGCTATACGATTGTTGTAGTCTTGCTGACCGTCAATGGCAATCGTTGGCTTAATAGAAATTAGGTGCCTTGAAAGATAGGGCCAGTAAAAAGTGAGGTAAATTATGTGGCAGACCCTTAGGGAAATCCATTTTATGTTTTATGTGGCCCTTGTCTTTATTTTGTTTCCAGTTGTCGGTGTGCTGACTGGAGAGTATTCACCCTTACTCTTGGTTTGGACGGCTATCTTTGTCTGGGCCTATCTCTCGATTTTAGTTGTTGAGGACAATGGCAAACAGTGGGGATTTTGGTTTCTCTTGTGCGTCTATATTGTCTATGCCTCTTTAGCCTTAAATTTAGGTTTTACTTGGTATCTCTTTTATCTGTCAAATATCCTTATCTATCGCTTGCATGAGCATCGCCTAGCTTCGCCCTTGTTTCTGTCCTTCTTTATGGTCGAATTCTTAATTATCCTAGGCGCCGTCTTTGTTTATGAGCAGTCCTGGGAGTTTTATGCCAACCTTCTCATTCCTCTTCTCTTTCAAAACATCATCGTCCTGGGCCTCAGACGGCTCCAGATGATAGAGGATTTGAAGGTTGAAAGAATGCGTCAAAATGAGAAAATCAATCTCTTACTGGCTGAAAGTGAGCGCAATCGGATTGGGCGCGACTTGCATGATAGTCTGGGGCATACCTTTGCCATGCTGAGCTTGAAAACGGAGCTAGCCCAGCAATTTCTCCAGCTCAAGGACTTGGAGGAACTGGGCAAGGAATTGGAAGAAATCCATGAAATTAGTAGAAAATCCATGGTAGATGTGCGGCGGATTGTTGATAATCTAAAGACTCGGACCCTAGAGGAGGAGCTCGCGACCATTGAGAAAATGCTGGAGATGACTGGAGTTGAGGTTGAACTGACCAATGAGCTCAATGTTGCCAGTCTGCCCAAACAGGTCCAAATCAATCTCAGTATGATTTTATTGGAGTTGGCAACCAATATTATCAAGCATGCCAATGCCCGACATTGCTCTATTCATCTCTGGTCTGAGGCTGCCTGTGTCCTCTTAGATGTAGAAGATGATGGTGTTGGTTTTAAGGAAGTGACTGGACGAGAATTGCACTCTATTCGTGAGCGCTTGTCTGGCCTGGACGGTCAAATTGATATTTTGAGTAGTGCTCAGCCGACCCTGATTCGGCTGACCTTACCCTTAAAGGGAGGGGAGAGATGATGAAACTCTTAGTAGCAGAGGATCAAAGTATGTTGCGTGATGCTCTGCGGCGCCTGCTGGAAATGCAGCCAGGTGTTGAGCAAGTCCTGGAGGCAGCTAACGGGCAAGAAGCCATCCAAATTCTAGCAACCAATCAATTAGATGTGGCGATTGTGGATGTAGAGATGCCCCTGATGACGGGTTTGGATGTCCTGGAGTGGGTCAAGGCTAACCAGCCAACTACCAAGGTTGTCATTGTCACCACCTTTAAGCGACCCGGCTACTTTGAGCGGGCCCTTAAGGCAGATGTAGATGCTTATGTTTTAAAGGAGCGGAGTGTCTTGGACTTGATGGCTACGATTAAGCGGGTCTTGGCTGGGGAAAAGGAATATTCTCCTGAGCTGATGGAAGTTATCTTGACCAGCAAGAACCCCTTGTCCCACCAAGAAATCTTGGTTTTACAGGAAGCGGCTAGAGGTCTATCCAACCAGGAGATAGCAGAGAAACTCTACCTATCTAACGGAACCATTCGCAACTACATGTCCTCGATTTTAAATAAATTAAATGCCGATAACCGCGTAGAGGCAGCCCGTATTGCCCAAAGCCAGGGCTGGATTTGAGGCGGCTTGTTAAGCCCCTATCTTAAATTCCCCCCCTTGCCTTTTGAAGGTAGATTTGGGATGGGGGCTACTTGTTTTACATATAGAGCAGAGGAAAGGAGGGCTGTTTTTCAGCAAGCAGCTTCTTTTCCTCTTATTTTTTAGCTATAAAATAGAATTTTCAAAAAAGTCAGAAAATACTTGAAATAACCTTGCAAATATTTTAAAAAATGGTATGATAGTAGCATACTTTTTAAAATATATTTATTGAGAAAGGGGAACTATGGAGAAAATCAAATTGGAAACTCCTAAAACGGGTTCGGAGCTGGTCCTTGAGACCTTAAAGAACTTAGGTGTTGATACCATTTTTGGTTATCCAGGAGGAGCTGTTTTGCCACTTTATGATGCCATTTACAGCTTTGAAGGAATTCGACATATTTTGGGCCGGCACGAACAAGGCTGTGTCCATGAAGCAGAAGGTTATGCTAAATCAACTGGTAAAATCGGTGTAGCAGTGGTCACCAGTGGACCAGGAGCTACCAATGCCATTACTGGTATTACAGATGCCATGAGCGATAGTGTTCCCCTCCTTGTCTTTACGGGGCAGGTCGGTATAGCCGGCATTGGTAAGGACGCCTTCCAAGAGGCCGATATTGTCGGCATCACCATGGCGACGACCAAGTATAATTACCAGATTCGAGATACAGCCGACATTCCTAGAATTATTACCGAGGCCATTCATATTGCGACTACTGGCAGACCTGGCCCGGTCGTTATTGACCTTCCCAAGGACGTTACGGCCAAGGAAGTCGATTACTACTATGATACCAAGATTAACTTGCCTAGTTACCAACCGACTATCCTGCCCAATGAACTGCAAATCAAACGCCTCTTAAAGCAATTATCCAAGGCTAAAAAGCCAGTCATTCTCTCAGGTGGTGGGGTCAACTATGCTTCGGCTAGCAAGGAACTCTTAGCCTTTGCTGAGCGCTATCAAATCCCAGTCGTAACGACCCTTCTAGGTCAAGGGACTATCGATACCCAGCACCCCCTCTTTTTGGGTATGGGAGGCATGCACGGTTCTTATGCGGCCAATATCGCTATGACCGAGACGGATTTTCTAATCAATCTGGCCTCCCGCTTTGATGACCGTTTGACTGGAAATCCCAAGACCTTTGCTAAGAATGCAACGGTGGCCCATATTGATATTGATCCAGCTGAAATCGGTAAGATTATCAGTGTGGATATTCCGATTGTCGGTGATGTCAAAAAGACTCTGCAACTCTTGTTGGCAGAAGAAAATGTTCGGACAAGGACAGATAAGTGGATTGAGCGGGTCACTGAAAACAAACGGCGGGTGCGCTCCTATGATAAGAAGGAACGGGTGGTTCAACCCCAAGCGGTCATTGAGCGGATTGGTGAGTTGACCAAGGGAGATGCAGTTGTTGTGACTGACGTCGGCCAACACCAGATGTGGACGGCCCAATACTATCCTTACAAACACGAGCGCCAATTGGTGACCTCGGGTGGTCTAGGAACTATGGGCTTTGGGATTCCGGCAGCGATCGGAGCCAAGTTGGCCCAGCCAGATAAGGAGGTTGTCCTCTTTGTCGGTGACGGTGGTTTCCAAATGACCAATCAGGAATTGGCTATTTTAAATAGCTATGGGATTCCGATTAAGGTTATCCTGCTGAATAACCACTCGCTGGGGATGGTTCGTCAATGGCAGGAATCCTTCTATGACGGCCGAACCAGTGAATCGGTCTTTACGGCAGATAACGAGCCTAATTTCCAACTCTTGGCTGAGGCCTATGGCATTAAGCACTATCAGTTTGCGGATCCTGAGACCCTGGCTAGTGATTTGGAAGTCATTCAGGAAAATATTCCCATGTTGATTGAGGTGGATATTTCACGCAAGGAGCACGTTTTCCCAATGGTGCCGTCTGGCAAGAGCAATCATGAGATGTTGGGGGTGAAGTTCCATGCGTAGAATGTTAACAGCCAAACTTCGGAACCAATCTGGGGTACTCAATCGCTTTACGGGTGTTCTATCCCGCCGTCAGGTCAATATTGAGTCTATCTCTGTCGGGACAACTGAGGATCCGACTATCTCGCGCATTACCATTATCATTGATGTAGCCACAGCGGCCGAGGTGGAGCAAATTATCAAGCAGCTCAACCGTCAGATTGATGTGATTCGGGTCAGGGATATTACAGACCAGCCTCATCTGGAAAGGGAGGTTATCCTAGTCAAAATTTCAGCTCCAGCTAATAAGAGGGCCGAAATTTTAGCTATTATCCAACCCTTCCGGGCAACAGTGGTCGATGTGGCTCCAAGTTCAATCACTATTCAGATGACTGGTGACGCCGAGAAGAGTGAAGCCCTCTTAAGAGTTATTCGCCCTTATGGGATTAGAAATATTGCCCGAACAGGGGCAACCGGCTTTACCCGCGATTGATGATGCTCTAAGGCCTTCAGGCCTACAAGAGTGTTTGCAGTAAGCACTAAGACTAAGTCTCCTAGTGAAGAAATAAAAAAATAGAAAAGAGAAATAAAATGGCAGTAGAAATGCAATACGAAAAAGATGTTAAAGTACCAGCCCTTGACGGTAAAAAAATTGCCGTTATCGGATACGGTTCCCAAGGTCATGCTCATGCACAAAACTTGCGCGATACCGGCCATGATGTGATTATCGGTGTTCGTCCAGGTAAGTCTTTTGACAAGGCTAAAGAGGACGGTTTTGAAGCCTACCCAGTAGCAGAAGCAACTAAGTTGGCAGATGTTGTCATGATTCTTGCCCCAGACGAAATCCAGGCTGACATGTATGAGGCAGAAGTGGCTCCTAATCTAGAAGCAGGTAATGCTCTTGGTTTTGCCCATGGTTTCAATATCCACTTTGGTTTCATCAAAGCGCCTGAAACAGTCGACGTCTTTATGTGTGCGCCTAAAGGACCAGGTCACTTGGTCCGCCGTACCTTTGAAGAAGGATTTGGTGTACCAGCTCTTTACGCCGTTTACCAAGACGCTACTGGTTCTGCCAAAGACATCGCTATGGACTGGGCTAAGGGTGTTGGTTCAGCCCGTGTTGGTCTACTTGAAACAACCTTCAAAGAAGAAACAGAAGAAGACCTCTTTGGTGAACAAGCTGTTCTCTGTGGTGGTTTGACTGCCCTGATGGAGGCTGGTTTTGAAGTCTTGACTGAGGCAGGCTATGCTCCAGAATTGGCTTACTTTGAAGTGCTTCACGAAATGAAACTGATTGTTGACTTGATCTATGAGGGTGGTATGAAGAAAATGCGTCAGTCTATCTCAAACACTGCTGAGTTTGGTGACTACGTTTCAGGACCACGTGTCATTACCAAGGAAGTGAAGGAAAATATGAAGGCTGTTCTTGCTGATATCCAATCTGGTAAATTTGCCCAAGACTTCGTTGATGACTACAAGGCAGGTCGTCCACGCTTAGAAGCCTACCGTAAGGAAGCTGCAGAGCTTGAAATCGAAAAAGTAGGTGCAGAATTACGTAAGGCGATGCCATTTGTCGGTCAAAATGACGACGATGCTTTCAAGATTTATAATTAAGGTCAGCTAACTGTCCTTATAGGGTGGGACAAAGTCATTCTGGCTAGAGCTAGGACTTGCCCACTCTTTTTTGATTTTTAGATAAAGGAGAAAAAATGTTAACTGCCAAGGACATTGTCCACGCCCACAAGGTTTTGAAGGACGTTGTGGTCTATACTCCCTTGGATTATGACCACTACCTGTCGGAAAAATACCAGGCCAAGGTTTACATTAAAAAAGAAAACTTACAGAGGGTCCGCTCTTTCAAGATTCGGGGGGCCTACTATGCTGTTTCCCAATTAAGCCTAGAGGAAAGAGAAAGGGGAGTGGTTTGTGCTAGCGCCGGCAACCATGCCCAAGGAATCGCCTATACCTGTAATGAAATGAAGATTCCGGCGACAATCTTTATGCCGGTAACGACTCCCCAGCAAAAGATTAGCCAGGTCCAATTTTTCGGTGGGGACTATGTTGCCATTAAGCTAGTTGGCGATACCTTTGATGCTTCGGCCCAGGCTGCCATGGACTATACCCAACAAGAGGGCTTGACTTTTATTGATCCCTTTGACAATCCCCATGTCCAGGCAGGTCAAGGAACGGTGGCCTATGAGATTTTAGAAGAAGCCCAGCGAGAAGGCATCGAGCTAGACCAAGTCTTTGTTCCAGTAGGTGGTGGTGGTCTTATCTCAGGTATGTCCACCTACTTGGGTGAAAATGCTCCCCAGATTGAAGTAATCGGGGTGGAGGCTAATGGTGCTCGTTCGATGAAGGCGGCCTATGAGGCTGGCCGACCGGTCAAGCTCAATCATATTGATAAATTTGCTGACGGGATTGCTGTTCAAAAAGTGGGCCAGTTGACCTTTGAGACGACCCGCAAGCATGTGCGCCACCTCTTAGGAGTAGACGAGGGGCTCATTTCTGAAACCATTATTGACCTTTATTCCAAGCAAGGAATTGTGGCCGAGCCTGCTGGGGCGGCTAGTATTGCGGCCCTTGAAGTCATGAGAGAGCAGATTAAGGGCAAGACCGTCTGCTGTGTTATCTCTGGAGGGAATAACGACATCAACCGAATGCCAGAGATGGAAGAGCGGGCCTTGATTTATGATGGCGTCAAGCATTATTTTGTGGTTAATTTCCCTCAAAGACCAGGTGCCCTGCGGGAATTTGTAAATGATATTTTAGGGCCTAATGATGATATCACTCGTTTTGAGTACATCAAAAGGGCTAGCAAGGGAACGGGGCCGGTCCTCATCGGGGTAACTTTGGCAGATAAAAAGGATTATCAAAGTCTCTTAGCTCGCTTGGAAGCCTTTGATCCGAGCTACATTAACCTGCACGGGAATGAGACTCTCTATAATATGTTGGTCTGATTTTCTTGCTTTCTATCTTATCTTATTTCCTGCTAATGTTTTGTTCTTGTGTTATAATGTAAGGAAGAAGTGGTCCTTGCTAGGAAGGTCAAGGTCCACTCAGTCTAGAAACTCTAAGGAGGTAGTATATGGGTTTTATTGTCTTTATCATCTTGGTCGTCCTAGTGATTACCCTTTTGTTTAGCTCTTTTTATGTGGTTAGACAGCAGTCAGTTGCTATCGTCGAGCGTTTCGGCCGTTATCAAAGGACTAGCTCGAGCGGGATTAACTTTCGCCTACCACTCGGGATTGATAAGATTGCTGCCCGAGTTCAGCTCCGCCTCCTTCAGAGTGAAATCATTGTCGAAACAAAAACGCAGGACAATGTTTTTGTCACCATGAATGTCGCCACCCAGTATCGGGTGAATGAAAATAATGTTACCGATGCTTACTACAAACTGATGCGACCAGAGGCGCAAATCAAGTCTTATATCGAGGATGCCCTACGTTCTTCCGTTCCCAAATTGACCCTAGATGAGCTGTTTGAGAAAAAGGATGAAATCGCTCTTGAGGTCCAAAAACAGGTGGCCGAAGAAATGTCCACCTACGGTTACATTATCGTCAAAACCTTGATTACCAAGGTGGAGCCTGATGCAGAAGTCAAGCAGTCCATGAATGAAATCAATGCGGCCCAACGTAAGCGGGTAGCTGCCCAAGAGCTAGCCGAGGCGGACAAGATTAAGATTGTGACCGCAGCCTCTGCCGAAGCCGAGAAGGATCGCCTTCATGGGGTCGGGATTGCTGAGCAGAGAAAGGCCATTGTTGATGGTTTGGCAGACTCTATTCGAGAATTGAAGGGGGCCAATATTGAATTGACCGAGGAGCAGATTATGTCCATCCTCTTAACTAACCAATATTTGGATACTCTCAATAATTTTGCAGATAATCAAGGAACTAATACCCTCTTTTTACCAGCTAATCCTGATGGAGTAGAGAGCATTCGGACCCAAATCTTGTCTGCCCTCAAGGCAAAATAAAGAATATTCTGAATTATTTAATTTTCTTGGCTTTGTTCATTTCTTGTTGACATTAGTTGGAAAAAAATTTAAAATAAATTATCGGAAATAATAAGATAGGAGAAAAAAATGGCAAAATCAAACTTTGAAAAAGTCGAAGCAGTTGTTGGCTGGGTTCGCGACAAGAAAATCACCGGCTACCGCATCAGTAAAGAAACAAACGCTCGTGAAATGTCAATTATTGCACTGGCACAGGGACGTGCTAAGGTGAAAAATATTTCATTTGAAACAGCTCTTGGCCTGATTGACTTCTATGAAAAAAATCACGAGAAATTTGAAGACTAATAACTACAAGCAGGTTTTGTCCTGCTTTTTTTCTGTCTAAAAATAGGGAGAAGATGGTTCAGTATATAGAAAAAGCAAGTTCTAAGGCTAGGATTCCTTTAGTTGTTAGTTGATTCAGTCATAAGCCTAGCCCTTGGATTTTAAAGGAGTATAAGAAAAACACCTAAGATCAAGTTTTCTTTCAGACCTGATTTTAGGTGCTTTTGTTTATTAGTAGTGCCTAGCTGAGGAAACGCTGGAGAAATTCCTTGGTCCGGGCTTCCTTGGGGTTGCTAAAGATTTCTTGGGGATTGCCCTCTTCGGCAATCAGCCCCTTATCCATAAAGATGACTCGGTTGGAGACATCGCGGGCAAATTCCATTTCATGGGTTACCACAATCATGGTCAAGCCCTCCTGGGCCAGATCCTTCATGATTTTTAGGACTTCTCCCACCATCTCCGGGTCTAGGGCAGAGGTTGGCTCGTCAAATAAAATGGCGTCGGGGTTCATGGACAAGGCGCGTGCGATAGCCACCCTTTGCTTTTGTCCACCGGAGAGTTGCTGGGGCTTGGCCCGCCAGTACTGCTGGCCCATACCGACCTTGTCAAGATTTTCCTTGGCAATCTTTTCTGCTTCTTCATGGCTGCGCTTGAGAACGGTCGTTTGGGCAACAATGGTGTTCTCAAGGACATTGAGGTTTTCAAAGAGATTGAAGCTCTGGAAAACCATACCTAATTTTTCGCGGTACTGGGTCAGATTGTAGTCTTTTTCTAAGACATTCTTGCCCCGATAGAGGATTTCACCGGCGCTGGGGCTTTCTAAGAGGTTGACGGAGCGCAGGAAGGTTGATTTTCCGCTTCCTGAACTTCCGATAATGGAGATAACCTCTCCCTTGTGGACTGTCAAGGAAATATCCTTGAGTACTTCATTTTGTCCAAAGGATTTTTTAAGGTGCTTAATTTCTAAAATAGTTTCACTCATGATTCAATTCCCTTTGTTTGCATTTGATTGGCACCAGTTGTATAACTGTCTGTGTCGAAACGTCGCTCGATATAGCGTAAAATCTGGGTAACGCTAAAGGTCAAAACGAAGTAGATGACAGCGATAATGGTAAAGGTTTGGAAATATTGGTAGGTCTGGGTGGCGATGGTATTTCCTGAGAAGTAGAGCTCCACCACCGAGATAACATTCAGGACAGATGTATCCTTGATGTTGATGACAAATTCATTACCTGTGGCAGGTAGAATGTTACGGACCACTTGAGGTAGGACAATCTTACGCATGGTCTGGCCGTGGGTCATACCGAGTGCTCTTGCCGCCTCGAACTGTCCCTTGTCCACCGCAAAAATTCCTCCCCGCACAATCTCACTCATATAGGCTCCGGTATTGATAGAGACGATAAAGATAGCAGCCCAGGTGCGGTCGATTGAGATTCCGAAAGCTTGGGCTGAACCATAATAGATGACCATGGACTGAACAATCATCGGGGTTCCGCGGAAGACTTCGATATAGATGTTTAAGAACCAACCCCAGAGTTTTTGTAGGACAGCCAAGGCCTTGTTATTGGCCTGGGGAGCAGTCCGGTAAACCCCGATTAAGAGGCCGATTAAGAGGCCGACCAGGGTCCCTGTAATGGAGATAAGGAGGGTCAGACCAGCCCCTCTTAGAAATTGTGGCCAGTTGTTTTTGAGAATGGTTGCCACCTGCTGGAAGAAGCTGGGACTACTTTCCTGGTTGCCGGTGTCTGCTGGCTGATTTTTAATCATCTTATCCATCAGGGCTGTTTGATGGTCGCTGGAAATTTTATCAATAGCTGCATTGACCTGGGCCATCCGATCGTCGTCTTTACGCATCCCAATAGCGATGGCAGCATCCTCTTCGCCGACCTTAAAACCTTGGTCGAACTGAATCATCTTAAACTTAGAGTTGGCTGCTTCAGCAGTCAGAGCCTCGGGTCTTTCTGAAATGTAGCCGTCAATAACTCCCGACTCTAGGGCCTGACGCATTTGGGCGAAGTCCCCCATGGCTGTTTCCTGCTGGGCTCCCTCTAGTTGGGAGATGAGGTTGTAGAGATAGACTCCTTGCTGGGAGGTGATTTTCGCATCCTTGAAGTCCTTGAGACTTTTAGCCTGGGCATAGGCTCCGTCTTTCTTGACCAAAACGACCGGTTCGCTGGTATAGTAGCTTTGGGAAAAGGCAATCTCTTTTTTCCGTTCAGCGGTTGGACTCATACCGGCGATAATCATATCGATTTTGCCCGAAGTCAGGGCCGGGATTAGACCGTTCCAAGAGGTTTTTACTACCAGGGGCTCCTTGCCCATAGACTCAGCAATTTTCTTGGCGATTTGGACATCGTAACCATTAGCATATTGGTTGGTCCCCTCGATTTTGACAGCCCCATTTTCGGCCGTGTCTTGGGTCCAGTTGAAGGGGGCATAAGCAGCCTCCATTCCGATGCGTAGATAGTCATCGGCCTGAGCAATATTGACTGTTCCTAGACTGACTAGGAGGGCAGAAAATATTGTGATGAATAGTTTTTTCATGTTTTCACCTATGATTTCTAAAAAATATCTTCCCTTTATTCTACATAAAAATAGCTATATTTTCAATAAGAGGAGACTTGTGACTGGAAAAAATGTTATAATGAAGAAAAATTTGAAAGTGAGGTATCCTATGAAAAAGTATTTAACCCTCCTTTTGTTTCTATTTTTTGCCTTTTTCTGGGCTCCTAAGGTCCAGGCTCTGGACTATAGTATTAGCTCCTATAAAGGGGATTTGGTGCTACATAGCGACAATACGGCTAGCTATACTGAGGTTGTGACCTACCATTTTGATGACCCCTACAATGGTCAGGTGGTAACCCTGGGACATGCCGGGAAGATGCCTACTGGTTTTACCATAGACTCTAATCCCAGTGTCTCTGCCCTCACTAATGGCCAGCCTGCTAGCAATGTCAGCTCTCAAGTTAGGGACTTGGGAGATGGCTATGAGGTGAAAATCTACAATTCGGGCTCAAGCGGGGATACCGTCCAAGTGACAGTGACCTGGCAGCTGAGGAATCTCCTCTTTATGCACCAGGATATTGCCGAATTGAATTGGACACCAGTCAGTGATTGGGACGAGACTATTGAAAAGTTAGAGTTTCGTATCCATGGCCTAGATGATGTAGACAGGACCGCTCTCTATCCTCATACGGGCTATTTTGGCCAAGCGGTCAAGCTTGAGCAGGACGGTTCTTCCTATCAGCTAGAGCTGAACAACCTATCTTCTGGTAAGCGCCTTGAACTTCATGCCTACTGGGACCGCTCGGTCTTTAATCAGGTGGAGGCCGGTCAGATTAGTCCTCAAGACTATCTAGGCAAGTTTCAGGCTATTGAAAGAGGCATTGCCTGGCAGACTGCCTTTTGGCATCAGGTTCTTGAGATTTATCTGCCTCTTGTTTTGGCCCTGGCCTTGCTTGTCTCTTTCTTTTTCTATCATCGTTTTAAAAAGAGTATTGAGCTCCTTAAGAAATACCCTAAAGATGCCCGCCTTTACGAGGCGCCACAAAATTTGGCTCCTCTGGTTTTAGCCTCAAATATTTATTCTATTGATTTGGATGAGGTCGCACCGACCATGGGCGCTAGAGGGGCCTTGCGCTTTGAAAACATGGTCCAGGCAACGCTTTTGGACCTGGTTGACCGGCGGAAACTCAGCATTTCTGGTCAGGGAGACAATCCAGTCATTCAGGTCATTTCAACCGAAAATCTGACGGAAGCCGAGGCCTATTTCCTAGAAATGGCCATGGGCAAACAAACAGAAGTCAGGGTTAAGGACCTATTCTTTAACTATCAGATTTCTGAGGACCTTTATAAGGGCAGAAAGAAAAAAGCTGATGAAGCGGAAATTCGTCGGATTGGGAATCAAATGTCCTCCCGATTTAAAGATAGCCTTCGGTCTGTAAGTAAGAAGGTGGCTGCAGAAAGTCAAGCCTTAAATCTGCCAGATAATTATCGTTCTCTGACGGATTTAGAGCGAAAATTGCTCTTTTGGGCCCAAGCCTTGAGTGCTTTTGCTATTTTTGCAACAATCGCTATTATCCTCCTCTTTATTTTCGTCTTTTCAACCTTTTATTGGCCCTATCTTATCATAATTAGTCTGGGCCTTTGGCAATCGATTGTCTACCTCGAAAAAGCTGATATTTATCGCCGGGATGGGGTCTTAACCGAGGAGGGAGCTGAACGCTACCATCTCTGGTCCAGTTTTTCCAATATGCTTAGAGATATTGCTAAGCTGGATAAAACAGAGATTGATGGTCTCATCTTGTGGAATCGTCTCTTGGTTTATGCGACCCTGTTTGGTTATGCCGAGCGGGTCAGCAAGCTTATGAGATGGAGGCAAATCCAACTGGAAAATCCTGCTATGAATGGCTATGTTTACAACAACTGGCACCATGTCTTTTGGGTCAGCTCGCAGACCTTCTCCAACTATGGGCAAGTGGCCAGTACAGCCAGCCATTTCTCGGTCTCTTCTGGTGGCTCATCTGGTGGTGGCTTCTCTGGCGGCGGAGGAGGTGGAGGCGGGGGTGCCTTCTAAGTCAAAATGTGCTATAATTTAGCTAGTAAAAATCTAGGAGAAATCAATGTTTTTAATTGAGATTTTAAAGTCGATTATTTTTGGGCTTGTGGAAGGGATTACTGAATGGCTCCCTATTTCAAGTACCGGTCACTTGATTTTGGTGCAGGAGTTTATCAAGTATCGAAATCAGAATGCAGCCTTTATCGAAATGTTCAATGTCGTTATTCAGCTGGGGGCTATCTTGGCGGTTGTGGTCATTTATTTTGACAAGTTAAATCCTTTCAAGGCAGGCAAGACAGCGCGTCAAGTGCAAAAAACCTGGCAGCTTTGGGCCAAGGTGGTCGTGGCTGCGGCTCCAGCAGCCCTGATTGGCCTCCCCTTGGATGATTGGTTTGATAAGCACTTTTATAACTTTGTATCGGTTGCCCTCATGCTGATTATCTATGGTCTGGCCTTTATCTGGATTGAAAAGCGCAATGCTCATGTCCAGCCGACGGTGACCAGTCTAGAGCACCTACCCTATAAGACGGCCCTTTATATTGGTTTCTTCCAAGTGCTGTCGCTCTTTCCGGGAACTAGCCGTTCTGGGGCGACCATCGTTGGTGGTCTCTTAAACGGAACCAGTCGCTCGGTGGTGACAGAATTTACCTTTTATCTGGGTATTCCGGTCATGTTTGGGGCTAGTCTATTGAAAATTGCCAAATTCATCATCAAGGGGAACAGCCTGGCCTTTGGTCAACTCTTTCTACTCTTAGTAGCCATGGGCGTGGCCTTTGGAGTCAGCCTCTATGTCATCCGCTTTTTGACTGGCTATGTCAAAAAGCATGATTTCACTGTCTTTGGTAAGTATCGGATTGGCCTGGGTCTTCTGCTCCTTCTTTACTGGGGTATCAAGTCTCTCTTGGCCTAAATCGATTAACAGGGTTATCTGGGGCCTATCCTTGCTTGGGCTGTCCTAGATAGTCCTGTTTTTATCTTTGAAAAAAAGACTAAATTTTAGTATAATAGAAAGACTAGAAGTATGAGGTATGGACATGGAAATGAAGCAAATCAGTGATTCGACAATTAAAATCACCATCAAATTAGAAGACTTGGAAGAACGGGGCATGGAAATGGCTGATTTTCTGGTCCCTCAAGAAAAAACAGAAGAATTTTTTTATACCATTTTAGATGAATTAGAGATGCCAGAAAGTTTCCTGGATAGCGGTATGCTGAGTTTCCGGGTGACTCCTAAACCAGATAAATTAGATGTCTTTGTGACCAAGTCCAAGATTGATCAAAATTTGGACTTTGACGATTTGGCTGACCTACCGGATATGGACGAGCTTTCACAAATGTCCCCAGATGAATTTCTCAAGACCCTGGAAAAAAATATCTTGGAAAAGAGCAAGGATGACTTGGAGGCTGTTCAGAGCCTAGAAGCGGCTGAAGAAGCTGATGAAAGAGCAGAGGAAAAGGCGGTCAAAGAACAGTATATCTACTATATTTTGCGCTTTGCCAAGTTAAAAGATGTCATCGTCTTTTCTAAGACGGTTGACTATCGGGTAGACACATCTGAATTATACAAGATGGATGGCCATTACTATCTGACCATTCTTGTCGATATTGAGGGCAAGCCCGGTCCTTATCCAGCCTGGTTGCTAGCTAGCATGCGTGAACACGCTGAGGATACGGAAACGACCAGAGCTGTCTTGCAAGAGCATGGCCATCTGCTGATTGTCACAGATGCCTTGGCTAGACTGAAAAGGGTAAATTGCTAATGATTACATTTCCTTTAAAGTTTATCTTGGTCTTAATTGCCACCTTTTTTATCGGGGTTATTTTAACTCCCCTGGTCAGGCTCTTGGCCTTTAAGATTGGGGCGGTTGACTATCCCAATAGTCGTCGGATTAACAAGAAACCCATGCCTAGCGCTGGGGGGCTGGCAGTTGTTATCGCCTTTGTCATCTCGAGCTTGGTCTTGATGCCCCAGATTGTTTCGGTTACTTTTCATGGCCAGACCTATCTGGCTTACATCTGGCCGGTCCTTGTCTGCGGTTTGCTGGTGGCTGCCACAGGCTTGATTGATGATATTTGGGAATTGCCACCCCGTCCTAAGATGCTGGGGATTGTCATCGCAGCTAGCCTTATTTGGCTCTTAACTGATTTTCGCTTAGATGATTTTAAAATTCCCTTCGGGGGCCCGCTCATTCATTTTGAGCCCTGGCTTTCCTTTATTCTAACGGTGGTCTGGATTATTTCCATTACTAACGCCATGAACTTGATTGATGGCCTGGATGGTTTGGTCAGCGGGGTGTCCATTATTTCCCTGATGACCATGGGGATTGTCTCCTATTTTTTCCTACCTAATCACAATCTCTTTCTAACCTTGACCATCTTTGTTTTGGTTATGGCTATCGCTGGTTTTTTCCCCTATAACTACCATCCAGCTATTATCTATGGTGGTGATACAGGGGCCTTGTTTATCGGTTTTATGATTGCTGTCTTGTCCTTGCAGGGCTTGAAAAATGCAACGGCCGTTGCGGTCGTGACTCCCATGATTATCCTAGGGGTCCCGATTACGGATACCTTTTTAGCCATTGTCCGCCGCAAGCTCTCTGGCCAAAAGATGTCTCAGGCCGACAAGCGCCACCTCCACCATCGGCTCCTCTCCTTGGGCCTGACCCATAGGGGGGCGGTCTTAGTCATCTACGGGATTTCTCTCATCTTTGCCATGATTTCTCTCCTGCTCAATGTTTCCAGCCGCCTGGGTGGCATCTTGCTGGTTCTGGGGCTCCTTTTTGGTGTTGAACTCTTGGCTGAATTGGTAGGAGTTTTGGGGCCCAATCGGACTCCCCTGCTCAATGTGCTTCGTTTTATTGGGAACTCTGCCTACCGGGAACAGGTCCGGCAAGATTGGAAGAAAAAGCGGGATAAATAAGAATAATTCTAATCAAAATAAAAGCCTTTTGGGCTTTTTTTTGTTATACTAGAGGGGTAAAAGGACTGTTACTCTAAATAAATCACAAAGGACTAGTCTGGGCCTTTTTCATAAAAAATCAAAACATGGGCCAGGGAAATTTGTCTCATATAAGGGCTTTTGCCTCCTTTCTTTTTGATTTTTCATGAGCAATTTCGGCCGGCTGAGTCAGAGGTTTTGAGTCTTGCTTGATTTAAGAGTAGCCAAAGAAAGGAAAGCGAAGATGGCTGTATTAGAAATAAAAGATCTTCATGTAGAAATTGAAGGTAAGAAAATCCTCAAGGGTGTCAATATGACCCTAAAGACAGGAGAAGTAGCAGCAATTATGGGCCCTAACGGAACTGGGAAGTCCACCCTCTCGGCAGCGATTATGGGCAATCCTAGCTATGAGGTGACCCAGGGAGAAGTGCTCTTTGACGGAGTCAATATTCTTGAGTTGGAAGTCGATGAGCGGGCGCGGATGGGGCTATTTTTGGCCATGCAATATCCTAGTGAAATTCCAGGGATTACCAATGCAGAGTTTCTCAGAGCAGCCATGAATGCTGGCAAGGAAGATAGTGAAAAGATTTCGGTTCGTGACTTTATCATGAAGTTGGACGAGAAGATGGAGCTGCTCAATATGAAAGAGGAAATGGCTGAACGCTATCTGAACGAAGGTTTTTCTGGTGGTGAGAAAAAACGTAATGAAATCCTCCAACTCTTGATGTTGGAGCCAACCTTTGCCCTTCTAGATGAGATTGACTCTGGACTAGATATTGATGCCCTCAAGGTGGTCTCCAAGGGAGTAAATGCCATGCGGGGTGAGGGCTTTGGGGCCATGATTATCACCCACTACCAACGTCTTTTGAACTATATCGTTCCTGATGTGGTCCATGTCATGATGGACGGTCGTGTCGTAGTCAGTGGTGGGCCAGAGTTGGCGACCCGCTTGGAGCGGGAAGGCTATGCCAAGCTAGCAGAAGAGCTGGGCTATGACTACCAAGAAGAAGTTTAATAAAGAGGAAAGAGCGTCAGAAAGCAACCGATTGAAGATTGGCTGATTTATGACGCTCCCCATTTTATCTAAGCCACAAAGAAGGTTGCCTCCCTTTTGAAAATCGAGAGAGCCTGTCCTTGAAAGATGCAGTTGTTTTACCTGCCTCTCTTTCTGACGGTTCTATCTGGGATTTTCTTGGAGTCTGACCCTTCTGCTGAAGGAATTAGAGGAGAAAATCATGACCAAAGAAACGATTGAGCTTTTTTCACAGCTGCACGCTGAACCAGCTTGGTTGGCCCAATTGCGCCAAAAAGCTCTGGCCAAAATAGAAGAGCTCCCCTTGCCCGTTATTGAGCGGGTGAAATTTCATCGATGGAACCTAGGAGATGGTAGCCTGACGGAGAATGAAGTGGTTCCTAGTGTTCCTGACTTTACGGCGACAGGGGACAATCCAAAGTTGGTTCAAATTGGGACCCAGACAGTCTTTGAGCAAATGCCGGCGGACCTGGCTCAAAAGGGTCTCATATTTACAGATTTTTATAGCGCCCTAGAAGAAATTCCTGAGGTCTTAGAGCGGTATTTCATGTCCTCAGTAGCCTATGATGAGGATAAGTTGGCAGCCTATCATACAGCCTATTTCAATAGCGGTGCTGTCTTGTATGTGCCAGACCATGTAGAGGTAGACCTTCCGCTTGAGGGGGTCTTCTATCAGGACAGCGACAGTTCGGTGCCCTTCAACAAGCACATCTTGATTATCGCGGGTAAAAACTCCAAGATTAACTATCTGGAGCGGCTGGAGTCGATTGGTCAAGCCAGTAGCCGGGCTACGGCCAATATTACTGTTGAGGTCCTAGCCCAAGCAGGCTCTCAGATTAAATTTTCAGCCATTGACCGCCTAGGCCAAAATGTGACAGCCTACATCAGCCGCCGCGGAAAGCTAGCTGACGATGCCACTATTGACTGGGCCATTGGGGTCATGAATGAGGGCAATGTAGTTGCCGATTTTGATAGTGACCTCTATGGAGCGGGTAGCCATGCCGATATGAAGGTTGTAGCCCTCTCTAGTGGCAAGCAAATCCAGGGGATTGATACCCGGGTTACCAATTACGGTCGAAATTCAATCGGGAATATCCTCCAGCATGGGGTTATTCTGGAGCAGGGGACCTTGACCTTTAATGGTATTGGCCATATCATCAAGGGAGCTAAGGGGGCAGATGCCCAGCAGGAAAGCCGGGTTCTGATGCTGTCGGACAAGGCTCGGAGCGATGCCAATCCTATTCTTTTAATTGATGAAAATGATGTGACGGCAGGCCACGCAGCCTCTATCGGCCAGGTGGATCCTGAGGATATGTATTACCTGATGAGTCGGGGTCTGGACAAGGCAACAGCCGAACGTTTGGTTGTCAGAGGCTTCTTAGGCTCAGTTATCGTCGAAATCCCAGTCAAGGAAGTTCGCGATGAAATGGTTGAAGGAATCGAAGAAAAGTTAGCCAAGATATAGAGAGGATTTTTCCATGTCTCCATTAGATGTTAAGCGCCTGCGAGAGGAATTTCAGATTTTAGATCAGGAAGTGCACGATGAGCCCCTGGTTTATTTGGACAATGCAGCGACTACCCAAAAGCCCAAGCAGGTCCTGGCTGCCTTAGAAGCCTATTACCAAAAGGATAATGCCAATGTCCATCGTGGAGTTCATACGCTGGCTGAAAGGGCAACTAGGAGTTATGAAGAGGCTAGAGAAAAGGTGGCCCGCTTTATCCATGCTCCCTCCAGCAGGCAGGTCGTCTTTACCCGGGGAACTACAACCAGTCTGAACTGGGTGGCTAGTTATGCAGCCCAGACTTTGCAGCCGGGTGATGAGGTCTTGATTTCGGTCATGGAACACCATTCCAATCTCATCCCCTGGCAGGAGGCCTGTCGTAAGACTGGGGCCCGCCTGGTCTATGTCTACTTAAAAGACGGAGCCCTTGATATGGAGGACTTGCGCTCCAAACTGTCTACCAGAACCAAATTTGTCTCTTTGGCCCATATTTCAAATGTCCTAGGAGTTATCAATCCTATTAAGGAAATCGCCGACCTGGTCCACCAGTTTGGTGCCTTGTTGGTCGTTGACGGGGCCCAGTCGGCTCCCCACATCAAGCTTGATGTTCAGGACTTGGATTTAGACTTTTTAGCCTTTTCTGGCCATAAGATGCTGGGCCCGACCGGAATCGGCGTTCTCTATGCCAAGGAAAAATGGCTAGAACAAATGTCCCCCATAGAGTTTGGGGGTGAGATGATTGATTTTGTCTATGAGCAGGAGGCTACTTGGAAGGAATTGCCTTGGAAGTTGGAGGCAGGAACTCCTAATATTGCCGGAGCTATTGGTTTAGGAGCTGCTATTGACTACCTTGAGAGCTTGGGTATGGAGGCTGTTGAAGCTCATGAACAAGAGCTCGTGGACTATATCTTCCCAAAATTGCAGGCCATGGAAGGTCTGACTATTTATGGAACGCAGGATTTGGCCCAGCGTTCGGGAGTGATTTCCTTTAATTTAGAAGGGCTTCATCCCCATGATGTGGCTACTGCTCTGGATTATGAAGGAGTAGCGGTCAGGGCTGGCCATCATTGTGCTCAACCGCTCTTGGCTCACCTTGAGCTGCCTGCGACTGTCAGAGCGAGTTTCTATATTTATAATAGCAAAGCAGACTGTGACAAATTATTGGACGCCCTAGAAAAGACAAAGGAGTTTTTCAATGGCACTCTCTAAGTTAGATAGTTTATATAAGGCTGTTGTGGCAGACCACTCTCGGAATCCCCACCATCATGGGACCCTGGAGGGGGCTGAACCTATCAGTCTCAATAATCCCACTTGCGGGGACGTTATTAGCCTGTCGGTCAAGTTCGACCAGGAGGGGCTTTTGGAGGATATTGCCTTTATCAATTCGGGTTGCACCATCTCGACAGCCTCGGCCAGTATGATGACCGATGTCGTTGTCGGCAAGACCAAGGCAGAAATTTTAGACTTGGCCCGTATTTTTTCAGAAATGGTCCAGGGTCAAAAGGACCCCAGACAAGAAGAGTTGGGAGATGCAGCTTTCTTAGCAGGGATTGCTAAGTTTCCCCAAAGAATTAAGTGCTCGACCCTGGCCTGGAATGCCTTGAAAAGGGCCATTGAGTTAGAAGAAAAGAACTAGAAGGAAAATTATGTCGGAAGAAAGAGTAGAACCAAAACCCATTGACTTGGGGGAGTATAAGTTTGGTTTCCATGATGATGTGGATCCCATCCTATCAACAGGAAAGGGGCTAAATGAGCAGGTCATTCGAGAATTATCAGCTGCCAAAAATGAGCCCGACTGGATGTTGGACTTTCGTTTGAAATCCTACGAGGCTTTTTTAAAAATGCCCATGCACACCTGGGGCCCGGACCTATCAGAGATCAATTTTGATGATTTAATCTATTATCAAAAGGTCTCAGACAAGCCTGCCCGGACCTGGGACGAGGTGCCAGAAAAGATTAAGGAAACCTTTGAGCGTATCGGGATTCCCGAAGCCGAAAGGGCCTACCTAGCCGGGGCGGCTACCCAGTATGAGTCAGAAGTGGTCTACCACAATATGAAAGAAGAGTTTCAAAAGCTGGGAATTGTTTTTACAGACACTGATTCGGCCCTCAAAGAATATCCAGAACTCTTTAAAAAATACTTTGCCAAGCTAGTCCCGCCTACAGACAATAAGCTGGCTGCCCTCAATTCGGCTGTCTGGTCAGGTGGAACCTTTATCTATGTCCCTAAGGGGGTCAAGGTTGATATTCCCTTGCAGACCTACTTTAGGATTAACAATGAAAATTCCGGTCAGTTTGAACGGACCCTGATTATTGTCGATGAAGGAGCCAGTGTCCACTATGTGGAGGGCTGTACCGCTCCGACCTATTCGTCCAATAGTTTGCACGCAGCCATTGTGGAAATCTTTGCACTGGATGGAGCCTATATGCGCTATACCACCATTCAGAACTGGTCGGACAATGTTTATAACCTAGTTACCAAGCGGGCTAGGGCCTTGAAGGACGCTACTGTTGAGTGGATTGATGGAAATTTAGGTTCTCGGACCACCATGAAGTACCCTTCCGTTTATCTGGACGGACCTGGAGCTAGAGGGACCATGCTGTCCATCGCCTTTGCCAACAAAGGCCAGCACCAGGATACAGGGGCCAAGATGATTCACAATGCCCCCCACACCAGCTCCTCCATCGTCTCCAAGTCTATTGCCAAAAGTGGAGGCAAGGTGGACTATCGGGGCCAGGTCACCTTTGCCAAAAATTCACAAAAATCAGTCAGCCACATCGAATGTGATACCATCATCATGGACGATCTATCACGTTCAGATACCATTCCCTTCAATGAAATTCACAATTCTCAGGTTGCCCTGGAGCATGAGGCCAAGGTCTCTAAAATCTCCGAGGAACAGCTCTACTACCTGATGAGTCGGGGGTTGAGCGAGACGGAGGCGACAGAAATGATTGTCATGGGCTTTGTGGAGCCCTTCACCAAGGAACTGCCTATGGAGTATGCGGTTGAGCTTAATCGCCTGATTAGCTATGAAATGGAAGGTTCTGTTGGCTAATAAAAAAGAGGTTGCAACCTCTTTTTTTATAATTTTTCATTGACAAATTTTACAAAATTATTCCACCAAATCTTGAGGAAGTTGCTTCTTTCGACCTTCTTTTGAGCCAGCATGCTGACGCTAGGTCCTTGCCCCTCTATATAGCCCCTGCCGATAATCTCGGGATCTTGGTAGCTGACCTGTCCTAGCTCCTGCCTTGCCTTGATTGGGGCTTCCAGCTGACCTTGCTTGGCCTTGAACTCGAGCTTGACTTTCTTGTCGCTATCAAGCTTTTGTATCCAGACCAAGTCTTGATTAGCCACTGCCTGAATTTTGTTATTTTTGCCGTTGCTAACTGCTAGCTTACTTTCGGCAAGACCCTTGCCCTTAGCCAGGACCTTGGTGGGAATAAAGTTTTGGGTCAGATAGTCCAGAAAATCAGCAGTAGCACTGAAGTGGCTGAAGGGGTCCGTATCGCTCTTATCGGCTTTTAGGACTACCGTAATCAGCTGCATGCCCTTTTCTTTGCTAGTGCTGACGAAGGAGTTGCCGGCTTCTTGAGAAGTAGAGGTTTTCAAACCCTCAACTCCCGGACGGAAGTAGGCCTGATCCTTTAGCATATAGTTAGAGTTGGAAATAGCCCAGCCATCGAAAGTAGACTGGCTTTTCTGGCTAATCTTTAAAACTTGAGGATAGTCGGTGATGAGATGGTAGCTGACCAGGGCCAGGCCATAGGCGCTCATCTTATTTTCTTCATCTTCCTTGGAGCCGGGATAGATATGCTGACCTAGGATTTTATTGTTAAGGCCACTGGCATTGACAAGGGTTGAGTCGCTAACTCCCCATTTTTCCATCCGAGCCTTCATAAGGTCCACAAAGTCTTTTTCGCTGCCGGCAACCTTTTCAGCCAGGGCGATGGCTGCGCTGTTGGCATTGGCGATTAGCATGGCCTCCAACAACTCCTTGACGCTATAACTCCGCTTTTCCATGGGAAGGTTGCTGATACTATAATTGGTGGTTAGTTGGTAGGCATGGTCGGAAATCTCGACCTGGCTTTCCATGCTCAGCTTGCCCTGTTCAATCGCTTCATAGACCAGATAGGCTGTTAGGATTTTGCTGAGGCTGGCTATGGGAACGGGGTTAGTAGCCTCTTTTTCATAGAGGACTTTCCCGGTCTGGGCCTCGATGGCGATGCCGTTTTGGGCAGCTAGGTTAAAGTCTTGGGCCTGGACCTTGCTGGCCAAAGCCAGGCTTAGAAAGGCCAAAAATAAGATTAGTTTTTTCATAGCAATCCTTTGAGTAAATCAGTCTGTTCTTATTGTATCATAAAAAGAAGGAGAGCTAAAGCCAAGCTTTCTTTCCTCTGTCTAGTCCTTCTATTTCTGATGATAGGAAAGAAGATTTTTTATAAATGTTTTTGTAAAAATATCGAAAAACCTTGGTTTTTTTGGAGAAATAGAGTATAATAATACAAATACGTTACTTAAGGAGGTAGTGCATGAAATCAGTAAAATGGTTTGTAACGACGGGGGTTCTTGTGACTTCTAGTCTCTTGCTAGTCGCATGTGGAGGGGGTAAGGCCAAGGATACGTCCACCTACTCTTATGTTTATATGTCTGATCCAACCACTCTGGATTACACAGTCTCAAATAGGGCGGTGGATTCAGATGTGGCCGGGAACCTGGTTGATGGTTTGATGGAGACAGATAAATATGGGAATCTGGTTCCCTCTCTAGCCAAGGATTGGACAGTGTCCAAGGACGGCCTGACCTATACCTATAAGCTCAGAAAGGATGCCAAATGGTACACCTCTGAGGGAGAAGAATATGCCGATGTTAAGGCCGAGGACTTTGTGACTGGGCTCAAGCATGCGGTTGATGCCAAATCCGAGGCTATCTACCTAGTTCAAAACTCTGTCAAGGGCTTGGATGCCTACATCAAGGGGGAGGACAAGGACTTTAGCCATGTCGGTATCAAGGCTCTAGATGATCACACTATCCAATATACCCTAAACCAGCCTGAAAGTTTCTGGAATTCCAAGACTACCATGGGGATTCTTTTCCCAATCAATGCCGAGTTCCTCAAATCTCAAGGCAAGAACTTTGGAGCTCCTAAGACCTCGGGTATCCTTTCCAATGGTCCCTACCTTCTTAAGTCTCTGACTTCTAAGTCCTCAATCGAGTATGCTAAAAACCCTGGCTACTACGACAAGGACAATGTCCATGTCGAAAATGTCAAGTTGACCTTCTATGATGGCTCAGACCAAGAGTCTCTAGCGCGTGGTTTTAGTGATGGTTCTTACACCATAGGTGCTGTCTATCCTAACAGTTCCAACTATGCTTCTATTAAGAAGAAATACAAGGACAACATCGTTTATGGTCCACAAAATGGGACTTCCTATTACTATGCTTTTAACCTGAACCGTCAAGCCTATAATCATACAGCCAAGACTAGTGATGGCCAAAAGAATGCGACCAAGGAAGCCCTCCTAAACAAGGACTTCCGTCAAGCCCTGAACTTTGCCTTTAACCGGACTCCTTACCTAGCCCAGGTCAATGGAGAAGATGCGGCGAACAAGCAATTGAGAAATACCTTGGTACCACCGACCTTTGTTCAAGTTGGGGACAAGAGCTTTGGCTCAGTAGTGGAGTCTAAATTACAGGCCTATGGAGATGAGTGGTCCGGTGTGAAGCTAGATGATGCCCAAGACGCCTTCTACAGTCCAGAAAAAGCCAAGGCTAAGTTGGCCAAGGCCAAGGAGGCTCTACAAGCTCAGGGAGTAGAATTTCCTATCCACCTAGATACTCCGGTGAACCAATCCAATACTGCAGGTGTTCAGCAGGCCCAATCCCTCAAACAGTCTATTGAGTCTGTTCTCGGCAAGGAAAATGTGGTGATTGATATTCACCAAATGTCTGAAGATGAGGAAGGAAAGATTACCTATTATGCTGAAACCGCAGCACAGAAGGATTACGATTTAGCTATTGGTGGTTGGTCTGCAGACTACCAGGATCCATCTTCCTACCTAGACATCTTTAACTCAGCAGGCGCTTCCCTAAACCAGTTTGGTTTGGAGGCTAAGGATGCGGCGATTATCGAGAAGCTTGGCTTGGCCGATTACGAGAAGCTCAATCAAGCAGCCGATGCTATCACAACTGATACAGATACTCGCTATGAAAAATATGCAGAGTCCCAAGCTTGGTTGACCGATAGCTCTCTAATTTTACCCTACCAGTCACTAGGTGGTCGTGCAAGTCTGACCAAGGTCAAACCATTTACCAAGGCCTACTCATGGGTCGGTATCAAGGGTGAAGTCTATACCTTTAAGTATTTAGAGGTACAGGCTGACCCCGTGACAACCAAGGACTACGATGCAGCCTATAAGAAATGGCAGAAAGAAAAAGAAGAATCTAATGCCAAGGCCAAAGAAGAGTTGAAAAAGCATATCGCAGACTAGAAGATTCTAGTTGCAAGAGTTCAAACAGTCCCTCAAATCAAGGGGCTGTTTTTTGTCTATCTTTTAATCTAGGCTTAGAGCCCTTGCCTAGGGGCTTGGGCTTAACTTTCTAAATGGAGATGGGGAGGGTAATTGTCTGAATATTTAGTTTACTTTTGCCAAAAACTGTGCTATAATGGTTTCACTAATTAAATTATTTTATGGAGACATCCCTATGAAAAAAAGCAAATGGCTCGCACTAGCGGGAGTAACGCTCTTAGCAACAGGCTTTTTAGCGGCTTGTTCTAGCTCTAGCACAAGTAATAAAACGACTTACAGCTATACCTATCAGACCGATCCTGATAACCTCAATTACTTGACTACCGGTAAGGCAGCAACAAGTGATTTGACCAACAACTTTATCGACGGTCTCTTAGAAAACGACCGCTATGGGAACTTGGTGCCGTCTATCGCCGAAGATTGGACTGTCTCCAAGGACGGTTTGACCTATACCTATAAGTTGAGAAAGGATGCCAAGTGGTATACCAGTGAAGGCGAAGAATATGCTGATGTCAAGGCAGCTGACTTTGTGGCTGGTCTCAAGTATGCGGCGGACAATAAGTCAGATGCCCTCTACTTGGTTCAAGATTCTGTCAAAGGTTTGAGTGCTTACTTGAATGGTGATGACAAGGATTTCTCTCATGTAGGTGTCAAGGCTCTTGATGATTATACCGTTCAATATACTTTAGAAAAACCGGAAACCTTCTGGAATTCTAAGACAACGATGGGAGTCTTGGCTCCGGTCAATGAAGAATTTGTAAAATCTAAAGGAAAAGACTTTGCCAAGGCAACTGACCCAACCTCTATCCTTTACAATGGACCATACTTACTCAAGTCCATCACAACTAAATCTTCTATTGAAATGGCTAAGAATGAAGGCTACTGGGATAAGAAGAATGTCCATATCGACGATGTCAAGTTGACCTTCTTTAACGGGGAAGATTTGGATACAGAGCCTCGTGGCTTTGCAGAGAGTGGTTTCTCACTAGCTCTTCTCAATCCAAATGCACCAAACTATTCTAAATACTCTAAGAAGTATAAGGATGAAATTTTCTACGGTCTACAAGATTCAGGAACCTATCTGGTAAGTATGAATATTGACCGCCAGTCTTATAACTACACCAGTAAAAAGACGGATGCTGAAAAGCAGTCTACTAAGAAAGCCTTGCTTAATAAAGACTTCCGTCAAGCTTTGACCTTTGCTTTTGACCGCAAAGCCTACAACGCTCAAGCTAATGGAGAAGATGGAGCTGAAAAGCTGACTCGGACTCTCTTTGTGCCAGAAAACTTTGTCCAAGCTAACGGTAAGAGCTTTGGTGACTTGGTAACGGCCCAACTGGCTGATAAGGAAGAATGGCAAGGAGTTAGTCTGGCTGATGGGCAAGACAGCCTCTACAATCCTACTAAGGCTAAGGCAGAGTTTGAAAAAGCTAAGGCAGCCCTAGAAGCTGAAGGGGTGCAATTCCCGATTCATCTAGATATGCCGGCTGACCAGCAAGCTCAAGCTAAGGTTAAGCGTGTCCAATCCTTCAAGCAATCACTCGAGTCTACCCTCGGTAAGGAAAATGTGGTGGTTGACATTCATCAAATGAGTCATGATGACTTGAACAACATTACCTACTTCGCCGAAACTGCGGCCCAAGAAGACTGGGATATTTCAGACAATGTAGGTTGGTCGCCTGACTACCAAGATCCATCTACCTATCTGGAAGTGCTAAACCCAAGTAAGGGTGAAGGAACCAAGACCTATCTCGGTTTTGATAAGGGTGAAAGTAAGGAAGCTGTTGCCGCAGTTGGTCTGGATGAATATGAAAAACTCATCACAGAAGCTGGTAATGAAATAGCAGATATCAATACACGTTACGAAAAATATGCAGTTGCCCAAGCTTGGCTGACTGATAGTGCCTTGGTTATTCCAACTTCGTCCAAGTATCCACGTCCGGCTGTTCAAAGAACAGTGCCATTTACCGCACCGTTTGCAGTATCCGGAAACAAGGGTGGTGTTGAATACCGCAACTACAAGTATCTTGAAGTACAAAAAGATCCTGTAACGACTAAAGAGTACGAAGCAGCGAAGAAGAAATGGGAAAAAGAGCGTGCTGAGTCCAACGAAAAAGCTCAAAAAGAGCTGGCTGATCACGTAAAATAGTAGCTTTCTATCGAGGCTAGGGCGCTTGCCCTGGCTCTCGCTGTTTACGCTATCATTGTTGCATGGTCTGGTAAGGGTTAAGAAAGCTAGTGGAGACTTTTAGACAGAAAGTGTCACTTAAAGAGCTCATTTCTGAACCTAAGACCAATGAAAGCTTGAGGTTGATGACAGAGTCTCAGCCTCGATTTTGGGGTTATGCCCCTTTTATCTATTCAATTCAGAGATAGAGGGCAAGCATACTCCAAGGCTAGATTTAAGAAAACAATGCAACTCCATTTCAGAAAATAGAAGGAAGTGAAAAATGAAACGATATATATTTATGCGTATTCTGCGCTCCCTGTTGTCTATCTTTTTAGTGACGACACTGATTTACACCATTGTTTATACCATGGTGCCAAGAAATTTGATTTTCAAGCAGGATCCTAACTATAATAAGGTCACCAAGACTCCAGATACCAAGGCTGATTATGAATCAACGGTCCTTGAGCGGATGGGTTATGTAGACTACTATAACACCAAGGAACTGCAAGAAAAAGCAAGCAAGAAGAATGCCCAAGTAACTACCGAGCCAAATGCAGCCAATAAAAAAATCTATGAAGACTATATCAAAGGTTTAGGGAACGGCTGGAAGCTCTATCAGTTTAAGGACAGTAAGCAGTTCTATGCCCTCCGTCAGGTGCCAGTTTTTGAGCGGGTATTTGAGTTTTATGCCAACCTGATTCAGATTGATCACCCTTGGAAAGTTCAAGATCCAAAGAATCCAAATCTCAAGCGGGGCTTGAGTATTACTAATGATCCTGCTGTCGGCTGGTCCTTAGTTGGTTCAGGAACCAAGCACAAGTATTTGATTTACTTTAATGGTTCTTTCCCATTTATCCACCAAAATATTGTGACCCTCAATCTCGGAACCTCCTACCCAACCTACGCCAATATTCCAGTTTTAAAGGTTATCGGTCAAGGTCAAGGGCAGACCAAACAGTCAGAGGTTCAATTCCCAACTGGTAAGAAGCTTTCCTCTGTTAATATCTACTCTCGGACCTATAAGTCTCCTAGCGAAGCAGATGCCAGAGAGATTGCTACCTATGGTAAGGACGATCCTTATACGGAGACTGATAATACCTATCAGTTCCCATCCATGCTGGTTAACTCATCTATCATTGGTTTGATTGGGGTCTTGATTTCTTACGGTTTAGCCATTCCTCTGGGTTCTTATATGGCCCGCTTCAAAAACACCATTTTTGATAGCGCCTCAACCGCCTTTTTGACCCTCCTCATGTCCATTCCAACCATCGCCCTGGTTTACGTTGTCCGTCTCTTGGGTTCTGTTGTCGGCCTACCTGATTCCTTCCCAAGTTTGGGAGCAGGAGACTGGCGTTCTTATGTCTTGCCGGCTGTGATTTTAGGGGTGCTGGGTATGCCAGGTCTAGCGATTTGGATTCGCCGTTATATGATTGACCAACAATCTAGTGATTATGTCCGCTTTGCGCGGGCCAAGGGTCTGTCTGAAGCTGAAATCTCACGCAAGCACATCTTTAAGCATGCCATGGTACCGATTGTGACCGGTATTCCCTTATCAATTATTATGGTAATTGTCGGTGCTACCCTGACCGAGTCTGTCTTTGCCTTTCCTGGTATGGGGAAGATGTTGATTGACTCTGTGAAAGCAGCCAACAACTCCATGGTTGTAGGTCTAGTCTTTATCTTTACTTGCTTGTCCATCATGTCCCTACTCTTGGGTGATATTCTGATGACAATCCTAGACCCTCGTATCAAACTATCAAATTCTAAAGGAGGTAAATAATGGCTACAATTGATAAAAAGAAATTCACCTTTGTCAAGCGCGATGATTTTGCCTCTGAAACTATTGATGCACCAGCTTACTCATACTGGAAATCGGTCATTCGTGAATTTTTAAAGAAAAAGTCAACCCTTATTATGTTGGCAGTCCTGATTGGGATTATCTTGATGTCCTTTCTCTATCCCATCTTTTCCAACTATGACTTCAATGATGTAAGTAAGGTAAATGATTTTTCGGCCCGCTACATTCAGCCTAATGGTCAATACTGGTTTGGTACAGACAGCAATGGTCAATCCCTCTTTGATGGGGTTTGGTATGGGGCTCGTAATTCCATTTTGATTGCGGTCATCTCCACAGTCATCACAATTGGTCTAGGAGTAGTTGTCGGTGGTATCTGGGGGATTTCCAAAACAGCTGATAAGATTTTGATGGAAGTCTACAATGTCATTTCCAATGTCCCTCAACTTTTGATTGTCATCGTTTTGACCTATTCGATTGGTTCAGGTTTTTGGAATTTGATTTTTGCCATGAGCGTGACCGCCTGGGTCAGCTATGCCTATACTATCCGGGTGCAAATCCTGCGCTATCGTGATTTGGAGTATAACTTAGCCAGTCGGACCCTGGGAACATCGGCAGGAAAGATTATTAGCAAGAACCTATTGCCCCAGTTGGTGTCTGTTATTGTGACCCTGGCTTCCCAAGCCTTACCAGCCTATATCTCTTATGAGGCCTTCCTATCCTTCTTCGGTCTAGGATTGCCAGTAACAGTACCAAGTTTGGGACGGCTGATTTCTAATTACTCACAAAATGTAACAACCAATGCCTATCTTTTCTGGATTCCGCTGACAGCCCTGATTCTGGTTTCTCTGTCCTTCTACATTGTTGGACAAAACCTGGCTGATGCAAGTGATCCGCGGACACATAGATAGGAGGAAATATGACAAAAGAAGAAAATGTAATATTGACTGCTCGCGATATTGTCGTAGAATTTGATGTCCGCGATCGAGTTCTAACGGCCATTCGAGGAGTTTCTCTAGACTTGATTGAAGGGGAAGTTTTAGCCCTAGTAGGTGAGTCTGGAAGCGGGAAGTCCGTTTTGACCAAAGCCTTTACTGGAATGCTAGAGGACAATGGACGGGTTGCCCAAGGGAGCATTGATTATCGTGGACAAGATTTAACAGCCTTGAAAAGTCATAAGGACTGGGAAAGCATTCGCGGAAAGAAAATTGCGACTATTTTCCAGGATCCTATGACCAGTTTGGACCCTATTCAGACCATTGGGAGCCAGATTACAGAGGTTATCACCAAGCACCAAGGAAAGACTGCGGCTGAAGCCAAAGAATTGGCTATTGACTATATGAAGAAGGTTGGGATTCCAGAAGCCGAAAAACGCTTTAGTGAATACCCCTTCCAATATTCAGGTGGTATGCGGCAACGGATTGTTATCGCTATTGCCCTGGCTTGTCGCCCAGATGTCCTAATCTGTGATGAGCCAACAACAGCCCTTGATGTGACCATTCAGGCTCAAATCATCGAGCTCCTCAAGTCCCTACAAAAGGAATATAATTTCACAACCATCTTTATCACCCATGATCTAGGAGTTGTAGCTAGTATTGCAGATAAGGTAGCTGTTATGTATGCTGGTGAGATTGTGGAGTATGGAACGGTAAATGAGATTTTCTACCAGCCTCACCATCCCTACACCTGGAGCTTGCTATCCAGTCTTCCTCAACTAGCAGAAGAAGACGGAGAACTCTACTCCATTCCGGGAACCCCTCCTTCTTTATATTCTAAAGTTGAGGGTGACGCTTTTGCCCTGCGCTCGGACTATGCCATGCAGATTGATTTTGAGGAAAGACCACCGGTCTTTGAAATCTCACCCACTCATTGGGCCAAGACCTGGTTGCTCCACGAGGACGCTCCCAAGGTTGAGAAGCCTTCAATTATTGCCGATCTTCATGAAAAGATTCGAACCAAGATGGCCTTTACCCATTTAATGTCAGAGGAGGAAGGAAATGTCTGAAAAACTGATTGAAGTTAAAGATTTAGAAATTTCCTTCGGAGAAGGAAGTAAAAAGTTTGTCGCTGTCAAAAACGCCAACTTCTTTATCAATAAAGGGGAGACCTTCTCTCTAGTTGGTGAGTCAGGAAGTGGTAAGACAACCATTGGACGGGCCATCATCGGTTTGAACGATACCAGCAAGGGAGAAATCCTTTATGAGGGTAAGGTAATCAATGGCAAAAAGTCCAAGGAAGAAGAAAGAGAGCTTATCCGGAAGATTCAAATGATTTTCCAGGACCCAGCTGCTAGTTTAAATGAGCGGGCAACCGTTGACTACATCATTTCAGAAGGTCTCTATAACCATCACCTATTTAAGGATGAGGAAGAAAGAGTTCAAAAAGTAAAAGAAATGATTCATGAAGTCGGTCTCTTGCCAGAACACTTGACCCGCTACCCTCATGAATTTTCGGGTGGTCAACGGCAACGGATTGGAATCGCTCGGGCTTTGGTTATGCACCCTGACTTTGTCATTGCGGATGAGCCTATCTCAGCCCTTGACGTCTCAGTTCGGGCCCAAGTCTTGAACCTCTTGAAGAAGTTCCAAAAAGAGCAAGGTCTGACCTATCTCTTTATTGCCCATGATTTATCCGTAGTTCGTTTCATCTCGGATCGAATTGCTGTTATCTACAAGGGAGTTATTGTTGAAGTGGCTGAAACAGAAGAACTCTTTAGCAATCCCATCCATCCTTACACCCAGTCGCTTCTGTCTGCTGTGCCTATTCCAGATCCGATTTTGGAGCGCCAAAAGGTCCTCAAAGTTTATGATCCAGACCAGCATGACTATTCAACGGAAGAACCAGAAATGGTTGAAATTCGTCCAGGACATTTCGTCTGGGCCAGTCCAAGCGAACTGAAAAAGTATCAAGATGAATTAAAATCTTAATTTTAAATCCAAATATTTTAAACTTTAAAACCAGCCCCAAGGCTGGTTTTAAAGGCTTTTAGGGGGTTGAAGAGAAGGTCTATATAAAAAAAGTAAAAAAAGGTTCTAAAAAGTATTGACAAGGCACTAAGTAGGTGATATACTGATATAGTTGTCTCAAGGGGACAAGGACCATTGAAAACT
>NZ_PRDG01000006.1:0-112118 GCF_017883985.1 Streptococcus oricebi
AGTTTTCAATGGTCCTTGTCCCCTTGAGACAACTATATCAGTATATCACCTACTTAATGCCTTGTCAATACTTTTTAGAACCTTTTTTTACTTTTTTTGAAGAAGTCTTTCTTTTAATTGTATTCTGGCCCAGTTTGCTTTTCAAGATTTCCTCTTTTAACAATTTAATATCCAGTTTTTTTCTTTTACTCAACTATATAAAGACTCAAGAGTCCCGAGGATTGAAATCTGCCAATTTTGATTTCAAATCATTTAGCAGGGCTTGCCGGCCATTGAATCGCTCATTAGCTAGTAGACGTTCGTATAATTCCTGTTTCTCTGCCGATAAACTCGCTTTATAGTCTGCTAGAGCACTCCTTAGTAAAACTAACTCATCCAGATACAGTTCTTTTATAGCTAACTTATGGCCGATTTCACTTACTTCTTCATAAGGCTGTCTATTTAGTCGGCGTTTTTGGCTTTCTTGTTTTCTAATTAAATCATGAATGTGATTACGAAACTTGGTCTTATAATAACGGTATAATTTTGAATCATCCTGCAATAATTCTGGATGATGACCTATCAATTGATATAAAACCATCATCCCTTCTTGTTCCCAATCTCCAAGCTCCCACAAATGAAGGTAGTAATCCTTATAAGCTTTCAAAACAATACATCTGACCTTAGCATATACTTCTTTAAAATCCATAGACCTTTCCTCCTTGCTTTCTTACTATCATTATAAAATACTAAAAAGAAAATAGGGAGAAAAATCCTGAAATGTCATTTTTTCTGCCTGAACAGTATATAAATATTTATAGGTAAAGAAAAACTGCCTTCCTCAAGTTAAGGAAAAGCAGCTTTAAGTGAAATAATAGATAGTCCGTACGGGATTCGAACCCGTGTTACCGCCGTGAAAAGGCGGTGTCTTAACCCCTTGACCAACGGACCATTTTATCAAGCACATAGTCCATTATACCAACTTAATAAACTTTGTCAATATAAATCTATCCACTGAAGTAAAAAAATCATTATATAAGCAAAAGGGAGGGAGCTAGGATTAGTCCTTGAAAAGGATTCTTCCTAGTCCCAGCCTCTTTTCCTATAAAACTGTACTCGGTTATGTTCTTCTAAGCACTGAAATACAAAAGTTTAAAGAATTAATTCTTATCTTTTTCATCTTCCATCTTTGACTTTACTTCGTCGTAAGAAAGAGCGTGGGCTTCCTGGTTGTCATCCTCGCTATCCGTCGGCATCTTACCTGTTTCGTAAAGAGACTTAATTTGATGGCTATCAAGGGTTTCATATTTCAAGAGCGCTTCTGCAATCAATTTGTGGGTTTCACGATTAGCCTGGATAATGTCAGCCGCTTTGTTACGTGCTTCATTTAAGAGACCACGAACTTCTTCATCAATTTCATAAGCTGTCTGCTCAGAAATTGCTTTTTGCGGACTGTAAGCTCCCGGTGTCATGGCATGATTTCCTTCGTATTGAACAGGTCCAAGTTTTTCACTCATTCCGTACTCCGTTACCATGCTCCGTGCCATTTGAGTTGCTTGTTCAAAGTCGTTTGAAGCACCTGTCGTTTGGACATTAAAGATAATTTCCTCAGCCACTCGACCACCCATTAGACCTGCCAACTGTTCCTTCATATCCTCTTTTGAAAGAAGCATTTGATCTTCTTTAGGGAGGGCAATCATGTAGCCACCTGCCCGACCACGTGGAACAATGGTTACCTTATGGACAACTCGCGCATTTGACAAGACCAAACCGACAATAGTGTGTCCAGCCTCATGATAGGCAACAATTTGACGGTCACGCTCTGAAACAGTCTTATCTTTCTTGGAAGGCCCAGCGATAACACGGTCTTCTGCTTCATCAATATCAGTTGCGTCAATGATTTTCTTATTCCGGCGAGCTGCCACCAGAGCCGCTTCGTTTAGTACATTTTCTAAATCAGCTCCGACAAAACCAGGAGTTTGTTGGGCCACCAGTTTTAAATCAACATCTTTAGCCAAAGGCTTATTTTTGGCGTGCACCCTAAGAATCGCTTCCCGTCCTTTAACATCTGGACGACCGACCAAAACTTTACGGTCAAAACGTCCCGGACGAAGAAGGGCAGGGTCCAAAACATCGCTGCGGTTTGTGGCAGCAATAACAATGATTCCTTCGTTTCCTTCAAAACCATCCATCTCAATCAAGAGCTGATTGAGGGTTTGCTCCCGCTCATCATTTCCACCACCAAGGCCGACACCACGTTGACGCCCAACAGCATCGATTTCATCAATAAAGATGATGGCTGGTGCAGATTTTTTTGCATCCTCAAATAAAGAGCGGACCCGACTAGCACCGACACCGACGAACATCTCAACAAAGTCTGAACCTGAAATACTAAAGAAAGGGACACCTGCTTCACCAGCGACTGCCTTTGCTAGCAAGGTTTTACCAGTACCTGGAGGGCCTTCCAAAAGAACACCTGCTGGAATTCGCGCTCCTAATTTTGTATAGCGTTTAGGATCCTTTAAAAACTCAACAACTTCTACCAGTTCTTGCTTCTCTTCCTCTGCTCCTGCAACATCTGAGAATCGAACTTTTATATCCTCTTTATTGGTAGCACGCGCCTTATTGCGGCCAAAGTTCATGGCACCACGAGCACCACCGCCCCCTCCTTGATTCATCATAGAAAAAAGGAAGAACATCAGAATAACAAAAGGAACTACAGAGGTGAGGACGGTAATCCAAACACCGCTTGAACTTTCGCGTTTGACACTGATTTTAGTTCCCTTGTCTGCTGCCATTTTTTGTAGGTCAGCAATAGTGGAATCAGCCGGAAGAATGATACTAGTAAACTTATTGACGCTTGTAGATGCAGGAGTGAAAAATTGAATTCCTGTCGTGTCCTTCATTTTTCGAGCTTTTTTATAGGTTCCTGAAACTTCAATTACATTTCCGTTCGGTTGGTAGCTTAGCTCTTCTACGTTATCATCATTTAGTTCTTTTACCAATTCTGTATAGTTAATAGATTGGCTACGTCCAGCGGCATCTCCAGCAAAAAAATACTGGAAACCTGTCACTAAAGCGACAATCATCAATAGATAAAGAAATGGATTTTTTATAAAACCATTGTTCTGTTTATTTTTCATTTAATTATAGTAACCCTTTAATTTTTATACACTTCTTCTTTTAAAACACCGATATAAGGAAGATTGCGATAATGCTCCTCATAATCAAGACCATAACCTACTAAAAATTCATTAGGAACTTCAAAACAAGTATAGTCTGCTTCAATCTCAACTAGACGTCCTTCTGGCTTGTCAACAAGTGTAGCAATTTTGACAGAAGCAGCCTGTCTTTCTTTAAATAAATCACGCAAGTTCTTCAAGGTTTGACCAGTATCAATGATATCTTCAATAAAGAGAATATGGCGGTCCTTAATGTCCTGATCCAAATCCTTCATAATCTTGATTACACCACTGCTAGTTGTTCCTCCATGGTAGCTAGAAACAACCATAAAGTCCATTTCAATATGCGTATCAATATGCTTGATTAACTCTGCCATAAAAGGAACAGATCCCTTTAAGACACCGACTAAGATAGGATTTTTTCCCTGATAGTCCTCTGTTAATGTAGCTCCTAGTTTTTGAGCGGCTGCGACAATTTCCTCATGTGAAATCAGTACTTTTTTAATATCTTGCTCTAACATATTTTTACCTATCTATTTTTTGAATATAAAGATTACTTTTTATTATATCACTTTTTAAAGGCTTACTCAAATCACTGACAGCCATTTCAACAATTGCTACTACTTTTTTATTTTGTTCAACGACAATAGCATCCTGTCTATCTTTTTGAGAGATTTTTTTGTCAATAAAAAAGCGGCGGAGTTTTCGATGATGGCCTTGTAATAAGATTTTATCTCCTGCCTGTCTGTGACGAAGTAGTAAATCGCTCCTATCTGCTAGCTGCAAGACTTGGACATTTTCTCCTAATAAAGCTGGTCCAAAAGAAAAACGGTAACCCTCAAAGTTAAGAGTACTGTCAAATTTTAACAGAATACTGTCCCTTCTTAAATCGGGCTGGGGACTGATTTTTCTAATCTGAAAACTATTATAATCTTTTACTAATTCATAAGGTCCCTTTAGATGATGACGATAATTGGCCTTGGTCCTTAAAATTTCTAGAATTTCTAAAAATTGAGCCTTACTTATTTGCAAATCAGAAAATTGAGTTAAATAGCCTTGGAGTAGATAGGTCTGAACAGCTTTATCTTGCTTTTTAAATGTAGCTAAGTCAGTTATTCTGATATCCCTTGTTAACTGGTCCAAGGCTTGATGGAGCTGGTCTACCTCCCCAGCCAAATCAATTAAGGCCTGCTGAAATTGCGGATTTTCCTCTTGTAAAACTGGTAGATATTGATTTCTAACTCGATTCCTTAAATAAAGATTTTCCTGATTTGACGAATCTTCAAAGTGGGGCAGATTAGGAAAATCAGCCTTACGAAAGACTAGTAGGGGGCGAATCAATTCGCCTGGACCAAAGTCTTGTCTATCCTTGATAGCAGACAAGTATCTAAGCCTAGTCCCTCTCAAAATTCTCATAAAAATCGTCTCTGCCTGATCATCAGCATGATGGGCTGTAACTAAGGCCGTACAAGACTCTTTCATCATCATCTTTTTAAAAAAATCATACCTAAAATCTCGAGCTGCCTTTTCCGAAAATTTTCCCGAATAATGAACAGTGAAAATTTGCAGATTCCAGTCAGCAGCCAGTTTTTTTAAAGCCTCCTCTTCTTGATCCGATTCGGGCCTCTGTTTATGATTGACATGGGCGATAAAGATTTGCAGGTCCAACTCCTTCCGATAGCGGTAGAGTAAATGTAGCAAAAACATGGAGTCTAAACCGCCCGAAACAGCGACCAAGACTCTTTTATGCTCCTTGAAATAGTTCTCTTTTTGCCAGTGTTTTAAACATTGTTCTTCAATCATTTCAGAACTCCATAAACATCATTGGCAATCTGTGAAATGGTTTCATAGTCTGAGTGATTTGTAAAAATCGAGATGATAAAGGGAGAATCTGTATAAACTAGGGCCACATCATGTTTAAAATCATAGGCATCCCCAATCTTATGGGCTACTTTTACAGTAAGATCCTTGGGAATTCGTTGATTGTCAAAGTTGGTCTGGGATAGGGCTTCAAGGACTGCTCCCTTTTGCTTATAGATGGCTTCCATCATATTCCCAGCCATTCTAGCTGAAGCATTTCTTTCTTCCACATCCCATTTCTTACCAGCAATTTTCTCAATCGTTTCCTGGTATTTTTTATCGGATTTATTGGTGACATAATACCCTAAAATATTAGTGGCAGCATTGTCAGATTCCTTGGCAATGCGATTGATTAGGTCTTGAATACCATAGGATTTGTTGTCAGATTCCTTGGCTAAACTTCCACTGCCCTCGGTATCATAGGCACCAGCATAATCATTGACCTCAGGGATATATTTCAAACTAGAGGATAGCTGATAATTTCCTTGATTTAATTGCTCTTGAGCATAGTAAAGAATAGGAAGTTTGGCAATGCTAGCAGCATACATCTGATTATCGGCATTGATTTCTGCCGTCTTACCAGTATTGATTTGCTTGATGTAGATAGAATAGTTTGCCTTCTGGTAACGGCTCTTCAATAAATCCTGAACCTTCTCTATCCGATTATCACTTTCAGATAAGTCATCTAAGGAAATCCAGCCCTTGCCATCAACCTTGGCATATTTATTGCTAGAAGTTTGGCTAATTTGACTGATTTTTACAGGAGTATAAGGAGAGAGGTTGCTAGTGATTTTTTTAACCCCATTGACATAAGCTTGTTCATAAAGACTAAAGTCTGGCTTAATCCACATGATTTTTTCAACATTCTCAACAGTTAAAACTTGATCATCATAAATCCACCTTTTATCGGCAACAAGAAACTGATTGTTGTTTAATTTAAAAACTGGAATTCCATCTTCATTGATTTGAAGCTCCTTAATTTTTATCGGAGTATCTGGTTTAATCTGGCCCACTACCTTATCTAACTTAGCAGTTGCAAAAACGCTCACAATTTCCTTGGCATTAGGATTGGTAGGAAGTGCATTATAAAAATTACTATAATCCGTATTGGTTAGTTGGTACTTTTGTTCTTCAGTTAGTTTAAAATCCTGTTCTGTACTGATAATCGGATTTGCACTAAGAAAAGCTGGCAACAATAACAGACATAAAAATTTACGCATCTTCCTTCCTTTCCTTTTGATTTTTTTGTAATTTCAAGGCTTGATTTTTTTCAGATAGTTGAGCTAGTTTTTCATCAGAAAACTCTAGAAATTCAGCAACAGTTTCAATTAAATTTTCCATAGCTATTGTGGTAATAAATCAGGGATATTATAGATATATTCCCCTTCTTTGGAGTAAAAATACTTGGCGCGTGCATACTTGGCTGCATAGTCGTCATTCTTCAATTTTTCGGCCAAATCTTTCTCATCATTTTTAGCCTTACTTAACTGATCATACTTCTCCTGCAACTGGGTCAGTTGTTGACGACGCTCTAGAAGCGTCTGATAGGTCTGAACCAGATTATAAGTAGGGAGAATAAACAAAAGAATGACTAAAATCAAAACCCAGCCCATAAACCGATTTTTCTTTCGTCTTTCTTCCTCTAAATAACGACGACGCTGATTTTCATCTTGAATATACTGGTTATTTAATTGGACAATATTTTTAGGCATCCGCTTCTATCCTTGTTTCACTAATGATTTCATACATCTTAATAGCATCTTCTTTTTTGGTGCTATCCTTCATTTCCAATACTCTTACTGTCAAGAGTTTATTGCCAAATCTTATTTCAATCTGATCGCCCAACTTTAAGTCAGTTGAACTTTTGGCCAAAATTCCATTGACCTTAATCCGACCCTTGTCAGCCACTTCTTTGGCCACTGGCCTCCTTTTAATAATCCTGGAAACCTTTAAATACTTATCTAATCTCATCTTCTACCTCATTTTCTGTTTAATATTCTACCACTTTTCTTGTAAAATATAGCATAAAAAGTGAAACTTTACATAATTGTAAACTTTAGTCTTGTTTTCTCTTTTTTATTTCAACTAGCTTATCAGCAAATTGAATCAAAGCTTCTAGAATCTGATAATCTTTTTTATTCTTTACATCAAAGACAAGGATCAATTGCTGATTTTCCTCTCCAATTCGAGCCTTCAATTCTGTACTTGATAGGGCCTCGAAATAATCTTGAGTTAAAAAGATTTGTTGAGAGGCCTTTTCAAAACGAACCCTTGTTAGATTACCTTTTCTTTCAATAGTTTCAGCAAAGGCTTGATCCATAAAAGATTTTAGCAGGCCAATTTCTAAGAGATAGGCCACAGAATCTGGATACTCACCAAAACGATCAATCAGTTCATCTTGTAGGTCCTGATAGTTTACACGACTGTCAATCTCACGAATTCGCTTATAAATTTCGATTTTTTGCCTTTCATCTGCAATATAAGTAGACGGTAGGTAGGCATCAATCTGCAGAAGAATTTCCACATTCCCTTTTTTCCTAACTTGTTTCCTTCCTTGCTTTTGGGCTATCGCTTCTTCTAAAAGTTGAGAATACATTTCAAAACCAACCGAGTCAATGAAACCGGATTGTGAGCTTCCTAGAATGTCACCTGCTCCTCGAATCGATAAATCCCGCATAGCGATTTTAAATCCTGAACCTAGCTCTGTAAATCCCTTAATTGCCTCTAAGCGTTTTTCTGATACTTCTGTTAGGGATTTATCTGGTCGATACATGAGGTAAGCATAGGCAATCCTATTACTTCGGCCCACTCGGCCTCTCAGTTGATAAAGGGTAGATAAGCCCATATAATCCGCATTTTCAATAAAAAGGGTGTTAGCATTAGGGATGTCAACTCCAGTTTCAATAATGGTTGTAGTTACCAGGACATCATAAGTCTGATCAATAAAATCTAGCAGAGTATTTTCTAACCGAACCTCACTCATTTGACCATGAACATAGCCAATAGAAGCCTCTGGCACAAGCTCTCTTAGTTCTGCTACTTTCTGTTCTATGGTGTCAACCTTATTGTAAAGGTAGTAAACCTGCCCATCACGTTCCATTTCTCTCAAAATTGCATCTCTAATGACAGAATCATTATTTTCTAAAACATAAGTCTGGACTGGATAACGATTGGTCGGAGGAGTTTCAATAACCGATAAATCTCTGATGCCCAACATAGACATGTGCAGGGTCCGAGGAATAGGGGTTGCTGTCAAGGTTAAGACATCAACCTTGGTTTTTAATTCTTTTAACTTCTCCTTATGCTTGACACCGAACCTTTGTTCTTCATCAATGACAATCAAACCCAAATCAGCAAATTCAATATCTTTAGACAGGAGACGATGGGTGCCAATAATGATATCAATTTGACCTTTTTTGACCTTTTTTAGAATTTCATTTTGCTCTGACTTACTTCTAAAGCGGCTCAAAACATCAATATTAACAGCAAAATTACTAAATCTTGCTTGAAAATTTGTAAAGTGTTGTTGGGCTAGAACAGTCGTCGGTACTAAAATTGCTACCTGCTTATGGTCTTTTACAGCCTTAAAAGCAGCCCTCATCGCTACCTCTGTCTTACCAAAGCCCACATCACCGACCAGAAGCCTGTCCATAGGTTGACTACTCTCCATATCCCTTTTGACTTCCTGGATACTTCTTAGCTGGTCCTCTGTTTCCACATAAGGAAAATTGTTATCAAATTCCAGCTGGTGCTGATCATCTTTAGAAAACTCAAAACCTTTAAGCTGACTGCGTTCTGCATAGAGACGAATTAAATCATCTGCAATATCTTGAACCTGGTGTTGGACCTTATTTTTGGTACTTTGGAAGCGTCCATCATTTAATTTATTTATTTTGGGAGTCTTACCATCACTAGCAACATACTTAGACAGAAGATTTATCTGGTCAACAGGAATCGAAATCTTATCAGCATTTTGATATTGAATGGTTAGATAATCTCGGTGTAAACCAGATACCTGAATGGTTTCAATCCCCAAATAACGACCAATACCATGGACATTATGAACAACATAATCTCCCTTTTCTAATTCATTGTAATCCTTGAGGCGCTCAGCATTTGAAAGATGCTGCCGGCGTAGGCGGCGCTTAGCTTTCTTTTGATAAATTTCATACTCAGTGATTAGGACAATCTTTTCATCAACAAAGTTAAAACCTTGACTTAAATTTCCCTCAATGACTTGCACAGCTCCACTATGAATCGAATCTGCTCCCACATAGTCCAGTGGGATAGCATAGTCCTCTAAATTTTTCTGTAAACTTTGTAAATTAGAAGGAGAACTTGCCTGTAAAATAAGGGTGTAGCCAGTTTTATGATAGCGCAAAATTTCCTCTTTTAAAAGCGAAAATTGACTAAAGAAATCCTGCATGGGATATTGTTGAAATTGAAAAATATGGTTAAATCTTAAGTTTCCCAGACCTTTTTGAAAATTTGAGAAAAAGCTAGCAGGCTTATAAGTTCTATACTTTTTTAAACTATCCGCAAAATAATTTTGACCTGAAATTGCTTTACTATTTTGTAAATCTTCTGTCAAGATATTAGTCAATTCTATTTCAAATTGACTATTTTGATCCATAATTTTTTGATAATCATCCAAAAAGACTTTACTTCCTTTGGGAAGATAGTCTAAGATAGTCTGTTCCTTCTCATAAAAAAAGGAGAGGAACTTTCGACTATCTGAATGCTTGCTATTTTCTCTACTAGCAGCTAGAATTTCTTCTAGGTAGGAGACTAGAGATGGGTTTACAGTCTTGTCAATTAACTTTTGAAAATGTCCAATTCCTCTTTGAAAATCGGTTTCTGTAAAAAGTAAATCGCTAGCCGGATTGATTAAAACTGTTTGAAGATTAGCCACTGATAATTGATTTTCTGGATTAAAAACCCTGATTCCATCTATTTCATCAGCAAAGAATTCAATTCGATAAGGGAGTTCTTGGCCAATTTCATAGATATCCAAAATATCTCCTCGAATACTGAACTCTCCCTGACTCAAAACCTGAGATACTTTTTCATAACCCGCATGAACTAGCACATTTACAAGTCTGTCAAGCGGGTATTCTTTAGAGACTTCTAATCTGATTTGATGTTTCCTAAAAGTATCCGGACTAGGTAAGAGTAGACGACTAGCTGCTAGATTGCTAACAATAAAACTGGGCTTTTTAGTATCTAGTAAAGAATTTAGTGTCTCCAGACGTGCCTGTATTTTTTCTTTAGAAGAAAAGATAAATTCAGCCAGGGGATTGTCATCTGCCAAAAATGTGTAAACCTTGTTCTCACCGACCAAACTAATCAAGTCACTTGCCAATTTTTCTGCGGCATTTTGACTGCTAGTCAAAATGAGAATAGGACCATCATTTTCTGTCAAGCTAGTTGCCATAACAGAGGCCTTAGTGGACGATGATAAACCTAGAACCAGTTGGCGTTCTAATTTTTGAGACTGTTGATTCCAATCCGAAATCTTCTTATTTTGCTTAAATAAATCTAGTATCTTCATGATTCTACCCATTATAGGCCTGCATGATTTTATCAAAATCTTGCTTTTCTAAATAATCCTTTACAGACCTGTCAACCTTATCTAGACTGGTCAAAATCTTAATATAATCTTCTTGAGTAAATTTACTTAAAACATGGGCCACAACTGTTTGATTTGGTTTAGGTCGACCAATCCCAATCTTTATCCTTTGAAAATCCTGACTATCTAAGTGTTTGATAATCGATTTGATTCCATTATGTCCCCCAGCCGAACCCTTTTTTCTAAGACGAATCTTACCTACTTCCATATCTAGGTCATCGTAAATAACTAGTAAATCTTCCTTATCCAAGCCATAGTAAGCTAAGAGAGCTTGGACTGCTCGTCCACTCTCATTCATAAAGGTTAAGGGTTTGACAAAATAGACCTTTTCTCCATTAAAAAAGCCAGAGGCAATTTCCGCCTGAAAGATTTTATCTACTGTAAACTTTAAGTCAAGTTCTTTACATATTTTGTCAATCAACATAAAGCCTACATTGTGCTTGGTTTCAAAGTATTTGTCTCCTGGATTTCCCAATCCAACAATCAATTTTGTCATACTACTCCTTTTCAAATGCCAAAAGGGGAGTGGGACAGAACTGATTCCTGAAATGAAATAGTTGCTAGTCCCACCCCCGCGAGGCCTGTTAAGCTTCAACAGCCTACTGAGCTGTTGAAGCTTGCGGATAAAATAAGCAAAGTTTGTGTCAAAATATGGAGTCTAAAAAGACAACATTAGGACCTGAAAGGATACTAGGTCTTGCACTTCACTAAAATATTTTAGACACTCGATAATTTTGTCTCTGCCTCTTATTTATTTTTCACCTTAAAATTAAACGTTAAACCTGAATTCCATGATGTCGCCATCCTGAACCAAATATTCTTTTCCTTCTTCACGCAAGCGACCAGCCTCTTTGACAGCCTTCTCGCTACCATAGTGAACTAAATCATCATAAGACATAGTTACAGCCCGTATGAAGCCTTTTTCAAAATCAGAATGGATAATTCCAGCTGCTTGTGGGGCCTTCATCCCCCTCTTAAAGGTCCAAGCCCGAACTTCTTTTTCTCCGGCTGTGAAGTAGGTCGCAAGACCTAATAAATGATAGGCTGCCCTAGTCAATTTATCTACACCTGACTCATCTAGTCCCATGGCTTCTAAAAATTCAAGCTTATCCTCGTCATCGAGCTCTGAAATTTCTTCTTCAGCACGCGCTGAAATAACGACAACTTCAGCCTTTTCAGTTGCTGCAAAATCTCTTATCTGCTTAACATAATCGATATTTTCAGGATCTGCAACCTCATCTTCACTGACATTAGCGACATAGAGGACAGGTTTGGCTGTTAAAAGAAAGAGGCCCTTAACGATTTTTTGTTCATCTTCTGTAAATTCAATCGTTCTAGCAGATAGACCGTCTTCTAAAACAGGTTTAATCTTTTGCAAAATATTAAACTCGGCAACAGAATCTTTGTCCTTTTGGGTTCGAGCCATTTTTTCCACACGCGCATAGCGCTTGTTAATACTTTCTAGGTCAGCTAAAATCAATTCTAGATTGATGGTCTCAATATCTGCCATAGGGTCAACAAAATCGGATTCACGCCCTTGTTCACGCATGACATTCTCATCGTCGAAAGCACGAACGACATGGACAATGGCATCCACTTCACGAATGTTAGCTAGAAATTTATTTCCTAAACCTTCTCCTTTGGAAGCCCCCTTGACAATCCCTGCTATATCTGTAAACTCAAAGGTTGTAGGGATTTTCTTTTGTGGTTTGATTAGCTGGGTTAATTTATCCAAACGACTGTCTGGTACTTCTACCCGCCCTACATTGGGATCGATTGTAGCAAATGGATAATTAGCTGCTTCTGCTCCTGCTTTAGTAATTGCATTAAATAAAGTTGATTTGCCGACATTAGGTAAGCCGACAATTCCTGCTGTTAAGGCCATTGAACTCTTCCTTTCCTCTTTTCAACTCAAACTATTATACCATAAAATCAATAAATGTCAGTAGTTGATTTCCGAGTAATTTTTGAAAAATATTTGCTTTTTAAAGCAAAATATATTATCCTTACCTTAGGAGGAATAACAGATGAAAAATAAACATTTTGTCAAATGGTTACTAGGACTTGTAACCCTCACCCTACTAACAGTTCTTGCTGCCTGTGGTTCTGGAAAAGAGCAAGTACGCTATTTCCAACAGATCGATCAAAGCTCTAAAATTGATATCCGAATGACTTATTATTACAAGGGCGATACAGTTACTAAGCAAACAACAGAAAGCCAAATCCCTTACTCTAGAATCAATGCTACTGATGAAGCCAGTGCTAGAACTATTGTTGAACCTAAGTCAAAACAATACCAAACTTTAGCAGGTGTTAAGGAATCCATCACTTATGAGAAAGATGGTATTAAAGAGAGCCTTGAAATTGACTACGAAAAAGTTGATTTCAAAAAATTAGCGGAAGTTGATTCAGCCTTTGCTAGTTCTGGCGGTGCCGATGCTAAAAAAGTAAGCATGAAAGCCAGTGCAAAACTATTAGAAAACAATAACTTCAAAGAAGTTAAGGATGGAAAATTTGAATCGCTCAAATAATTGAAATTTTAGCGTTCGAATCACATCAAAAAAATAAGCAAGTAGCTCTAATCGCAATAAGTAAAAAGTATTAGGAATTTTCTCCTAATACTTTTTTTAATTTTCTCTCAAAGTCATAGCGACTCATCATCACAACATGTTCACAATTGGTGCAACGAATTTTAATATCAGCTCCCATGCGTACAATTTCCCAGCGATTGGCTTTTTTGCCAGTCGATTTAATCGTACAGGCATGGGGTTTCTTCATCTCAATAAAATTTCCTAAATCATACTTCATTTTAATTGGTTCTCACTGGAGTAATCAACTGGATAAAGTCCTCTCCCTCTTGTCCTTCAGCAGGTACAAGGGTAAAGGGACGGACGGCAGAAATAAAACTAATCCTTACTTGCTCACTAGTAATCGCTTTTAAAGCTTCAATCAAGTAGGTCGGATTGAAACTGATAGTCAAATCTTCACCAGATACACTCTCAGTCTCAATTTCTTCATTAACCCGTCCAACTTCAGGTGAATTTACATGGGCACTGACCAAGCCCTTTTCGATTTCTAACTTCACCGTTCCATTTTGAGTCGCATTTGATAAGAGTCTAGCACGCTCCATAGCAAAACGTAAATCACTGGTATTAAAGGTGACTACATTAGTAAATTCACTTGGAATTAGCCTATCCGTATCTGGATAGGATCCTTCTAGTAAGCGAGTGTAGAAGTTAATGTTTTCACTTCTAAATAGGATTTGATTGTTGGCAAAGAAAATCTCAACTGTTTCTATATCATCTGTAAATACTGAGCTAAATTCTCTTAAAGAACGGCTAGGAATAACTACATCAAAATTATCCCCATTCTTGTCCAGGGTGATTTTCTTTTGACTCATCCGATGAGAGTCGGTAGCCACTGTTTTTAGCTCTTTGTGATTTGTCAGGACAAAATGAACACCAGTCAAAATCGGACGACTCTCTTGGCTACTAGCCGCAAAAGCTGTTTGGTTGATTAAGTTTTTTAGAATACTAGTTTCAAGAATGAGGGGATTGCTGGTTGGAACCTCCTGGATACGGGGATATTGATCAGCATCTTTTCCTTTTAGGGTAATCTCTGATTTACCACTTGTTAAGACGATTTGGTTTTGTTCTATTTCTTTAAATTCTAAAGTAATATCTGGTAGGCTAGAGACAACATTGATAAAGAAAGTGGCCTCTAGGAGGATGGAACCAGAAGAACTAACCAAAAGACCGGCATTTTCATCTTTAATAGAAATGAAATTTTCAATAGAAATTTGACCATTAGAACCGATTAGGGTAATCCCTTCTTCTTCAACTGTAATTTTAACAGTGGATAAGATTGGAATCGCATTTTTATGACTAATGGCCCTTTTCGTTACATTCAAGGTTTGTAAAAATAAGTTTTTATTGATTGAAAAATGAATCATGGAAACTCCTTTAATTATTTATGATTATAAGGTTAATAGTAATAGTAGTTTGTGTGAATGATGTGGAAAACTCTCACCGACAATGTTTTTCCAAGGATTGATACTTGTTCACAAACTGTGGAAAAAGAAGCTGATAAAATTTTACTTATCCACAATTAGCGAATCTTATTTTTGATACTCTTTATCTCTAAACGCAGATTATCATCCGTTTCAAGCATGGTTTTTATTTTACTATGCGCGTGAATAACGGTTGTATGATCCTTGCCACCGAATTCTCGACCAATTTTAGGAAGACTATTGTCAGTCAGTTCCCGGGCCAGATACATAGCTACTTGTCGAGCTAAAACAATATTTTGTACCCTCCGACTGCCCTTCATTTCCTTAGTACTTACTCCGTAAAATTTTCCGACCTCATTTTGAATTTTCTCAATGGGAATAACGGTAACCTGGCTGCTATCTTGCTTGCGTGCTCGAATGGCTTCAGCAGCAATATCAATGGTGATTTCCTTGAGATTTCTGACATTTGCAATCAAGCTAATATCATTTAAAGCTCCCTCTAAATCTCGCACATTTGAATCAAATTGGCCAGCTAGATATTCTAAGGTATCATTGGAGAAAGAGTAATTCAAGCCTTCAATCTTGTTTCGTAAGATTGCTATCCTGGTTTCAAAGTCTGGAGGAGTAATATTTTGAGTCAGTCCCCATTTAAAGCGGGTAACCAGACGTTCTTCTAGATTTTCTAAATGGTCTGGACTACGATCACTAGTTAGAACAATCTGTTTATTGTCCCCGTGGAGAGCATTAAAAGTATTAAAAAATTCTTCCTGAGTAGAGACTTTTTTCCCTCCTAGAGATTGAATATCATCAATCAGGAGCAAGTCCAGACTACGATAGGTCTTTTTAAAACTATCCATCTCTCCTAAACGCAGATGTTCTAGAAAGTCGTTAATAAAGGTTTCGGCAGGTATATACTTGACACGCGCATCTGGAATATGCTCTAAAATTTGATTTCCAATAGCGTTTAATAAATGAGTTTTTCCTAAACCTGGTCCTCCATAAATAAACAGCGGATTATAGGTTGTAGCCAGATTTTCTGAAACGGCTAGAGCAGCAGCCTTGGCCCAAATATTCCCGTCTCCTTGGACAAAGTTATCAAAGGTATATTTGGCCTTGAGACCTGTTTCTATCTGGGGCAAACTTGGCTTGGGACTTTCAGGGCTAATTGGAGAACTTGTTTTAGCTCTTGAGCTTTTTGTATTCTCACTTTCTTCAAAGATATAGCGGATGGAAATTTGATTATAATAGATTTCAAAGCCAGCAGTTAAGACAATATTAGCTAAGTTTTGTTCCCAAAATAATTGCTTTACAGGACTGTCTAGGAGGATGGTTGCTTCTTGGTTTTCTACGCTAATTAATCTTGCTTCAGAAACAAAGAAATCATAAGTTGTTTGTTTGAGTTGCTCTTGGGATAATTCTAGAATTCTCGCCCAAAAAGTATCTTCTTTCGTCATATTTCCCTCCTTTTCTAGATAGATTTTCTCTTATTTTACCATAAATAGAGGGAGTTTTCCACAAAAGAAAATAAGAATTCACATTGTTTACGAAAGTTTTCCACAAATTGTTAATAATTATTTCATATCCTGATTTTAAAGGGTTTCTTCCCCTTCTTCCTGTGTAAAAAGATGTGGGACCAAAAAAGAAAAATAACAGCCTTATTTAAAGCTGTTAATAATTCTTTGATATTCTTCGGGGTCTGCAAAAGAGATAGTGATTTTTCCAGCCTGATTTTTAGCGAGTTGAATTGTCACTTCTGTCCCTAACTGCTGTTTTAACCTGGCCTCTTCTTCTCTGATAAAAATTTCTTTTTCTTGTCTTTTTTTAGCAGGCTTTTTAGCAGATAATTTTTTTTCTAAATCTCTGACAGAAATATCTTCTTTAGTAATTTTTTCCAGCCATTCCACTTGTTTCTGTTCTGTTAGAGGAACCAGAAGGCGGGCATGGGCCTGGGAAATATCTTGCTTTTTTACAGCCTCAATCAGCGTTTGGGACAAGTTTAAAAGGCGAACTAAGTTACTAATGTAAGGGCGGGATTTTCCCATAATTTTAGCCAATTCTTCATGGGTTAGTCCCTTGTCAATCAAGGACTGATAAGACTCAGCTTCTTCTATGGGATTCAAATCCTCCCTTTGAAGGTTCTCAATGATGGCTTGTCTCATCATATCTTGATCTGTTAGGTTCTTAATGAGGGCAGGGACCGATTCTAACTCAGCTAATTTGGCAGCGCGATACCTTCTTTCTCCAGCTAAAAGTTCATACCCAATAACAGGGGATTTTCGAACAATGATTGGTTGAATAATGCCATTTTCCTTGATAGAATTTGCTAATTCAAGTAATTTTTCTTGTGAAAAAGTTTTTCTGGGTTGGTAAGGATTGGTATGAATATCCTTGAGCTTGAGATATTGAAAATTTTCCATAGCATCTATAGCATAACACACCTTTACTTTCCTGTAAAGGTGTGTTGACAAAACTGTAAATAAGATTAGTTCTCAGATTTTAAATCTTGTGTTGATTTAGTTAATTTGATGGTTGTTGTAGCTTCTTTTCCATCTCGATAATAGGTTACCTTGATTTCATCACCGATAGCATGATTGTAAAGAGCAGATTGTAAATCATGAGTTGTTTCGACCTCTTTGCCATCGATCTTAGTAATGGTATCGTACTTTTCTAATTTTCCTTCTGCCGGCATACCAGCTTGTGTTGAGCGAACGACTACTCCATTGGTAACCTTATCTGGAAGGTTGAGACGACCGATATCAGCTGACGAGAGATTTCTAAGGTTAACCATTTGGATTCCCAGGGCAGGTCGGGTAACGGATCCATCTTTTTCTAACTGCTTGATGATATTGACAACATCGTTTGAAGGGATAGCAAATCCCATCCCTTCAACAGAAGTTTGTCCGTTGTTGGTGATTTTACTTGAGGTGATTCCGATAACTTGTCCTTCAATGTTAACCAATGGTCCTCCTGAGTTACCAGGGTTAATGGCAGCATCTGTTTGGATGGCTTGAGTTGAAACAGCTTGACCGTCTTCTGATTGAAGAGATACTGTCCGACTAAGACTAGAAACAATCCCCTGAGTAACAGAGTTTGCGTAATCAGATCCCAAAGGACTACCGATTGCAATAGCTGTTTCTCCTACAGTTAACTTATCAGAATTACCGAAGTCGGCAACACTTTTAACCTTGTCAGAGCTTATTTTAACCACTGAAATATCAGAATAGGTATCGGAACCGACGATTTCTCCTGGGACAGTACTTCCATCTGCCAAGCGGATATCAACACTGCTAGCACCATGAATAACGTGGGTATTGGTTACTAGGTAGGCATATTTCCCCTCTTTTTTATAGATAACACCAGATCCTTCACCAGCAATCCGGTCTTCCTTATTTTCTGAGCCACTATCTGAGGAGCCTTCATTACCAAAGATAGTATCACCAGATGCCTTATCAGAATAAATGATAACAGAAACAACTGCATTTTTTATTTTATCCACAGCTTCTGTTGTTGATGTTGTATTTTTATAAGAATTAGCAACCTTTGTAGTAGTCAGACCATTTTTAGAATTGGTCTGCATTTGAGAGAATTTTAGGGTAGCAAAGGCACCAAAGGAGCCCCCTACTAGACCCACAACAAAGATGAGAACAAATAATAGAATTTTTCTGAATAAATCTGAAGAATTTTTCATTTTTTCCTCCTGGTATTTTCAATTGGTGTAAGTATAAGCAGATTAACTTAATTATAACTTAAATTTTATAAGTTTTCCACAGTTTGTGGAAAACTTATAAAAAATGTTAATCTTCATTAGAAAATAGATAGATTTGGACTTTCTTTTTCATTTTTTCTTTGTTGATAAAGTGTGAACTCTTTGTGAATATGATAGAATATAGCTATGAAAATAAAAATCGTAACTGTAGGAAAATTAAAGGAAAAATATCTAAAGGATGGTATAGCGGAATACAGCAAGCGTTTAGGCCGCTTTACAAAACTTGAACTAATCGAAGTTGCTGATGAAAAGACACCTGATAAGGCCAGTCTTCTAGAAAATCAACAAATTTTAGCTAGAGAAGGAGAGAAAATCCTAGCTAAGATAAATAAGGGAGAGTTTGTTGTGGTTCTAGCAATTGAGGGAAAGCAGCTTCCGTCAGAGGACTTTAGTCGCATGATGGAGGAGGCAACCCTTAGAGGCTTTTCTGATTTTACCTTTGTAATAGGAGGAAGTTTAGGCTTGGATCAGAGGGTCAAAGAAAGAGGGAATATTTTGATTAGCTTCGGGCTTCTTACCCTTCCACATCAACTGATGAGGCTGGTTCTTATTGAGCAGATTTATCGAGCTTTTATGATTCAGCAGGGCAGTCCTTATCATAAGTAAGTCCTTGACGCTCCCCCTTCTTTCTGATAAAATAGTAGGGTATATAAGGTCCCATAGCTCAGCTGGATAGAGCATTCGCCTTCTAAGCGAACGGTCGCAAGTTCGAATCTTGCTGGGATCATCTAAAAAGCTAAAAATGAATCTAAGAATAATTTAGATTCATTTTTAGCTTTTTTGCTGGAAAAATGACATTTGAGGCATAAAAATAGACATATTAAGCAAAAGTGAATATTTTTTAGAAAAATTAGGTATAATATTACTAGGCAAATTCTTCAGTATGCTTTATAAAAATATTTAAGGAGGTAAAGAATGGATAAATTTTCTTACTTAAATCAATTTAGAACCTTGAAGAAGAAGGAATTGAGGTTAGTAAAGGGTGGGAATGGGTATAGAACAATTAGAATGGACGATATCATCAAGTATCTGGTAAATTCTCAGTTTGGTCGTAAGTAAAGGAGTGGTCTATGTTCCTCTTATTTTTAGCATTTATCTTAATTGCTGGTCTTCAAGCCCTATCTATCACTCTCATTTATAGTAGGGCGGTAAAGGCAAAAATAGACTTTCGTTTTGCCCTCTATTGTTTTTTATTCTTTTCCTTGAACAATATTATAGCAATAGTTGATGATTGGTTCTATGCTATTTTATCCTTTTCACAACCCTTGTTTATCTATCTCTATTTCAGGTTTTTCAGGGTTTACAAAGAATATTTAAATATTTTTATAGCAATTTTTATTTGCTTGGCTGTCAAGACTTCAGAAACTTTCTTTCTGGTGATGATTTCATCAATCGTTAGTGATAAAATTTTTTTACAGAATTTACTTATCTTTTTCCCGATTTTAAGTCTGTTAACAACCTTAAATATGTTGCTAATCCTAAGGAGTTTTTCCTTTGATTTTTCCTACATCAAGGATCAACTAGCTAAAAACAGGGTCATCTTCCTTTCCTTGCTCTTGTTGGCTATTCATGTAACCTTAAAGATTTCGGATTTCACTAATTCTGTCGAAAATTTTAATAGCTTTTCTAGTATGTTAGCGACCATTTGTTTTTTGATTTTTTTATCTACCTTATTATATTTACAACTCAGTCACCGCAAGCAGGAAAAGGATAGAGAATTAAAGGAAAAAGAAAAGGAACACTTGCAGCTGCAAAAGTATGCGGATGAAATTTTCTTTCTCTATAGTGAGGTTCGTGGTTTTCGACATGACTACGGAGGAATTTTGACCAGCATGAGATCCAGTATCAATAAGGGGGATATTGACGAAGTTAAGCGAATTTATGAGGAAGTTTTAGAAAATATCAATATTCAGCTTAGTTCCAATAGGTACAGCTATTTTGATTTAAATAATATCGGTGATTCTGCCTGGCGTAGTCTGATGACAGAAATGTTATTTCGAGCCCATGATAAGGAGCTCCAGCTTATTTTTGAGATTAAGGATTATATCGATCGTTTACCCATAGAACTACTAGACTTGATTAGAATCACAAGTATTTTATTGAATAATGCGATTGAGGGGGCTTATGAGAGTCTGAAAAAGACTGTCCATATTTCTCTGATAAAATTGGAGAAAGAGGTTGTCTTTGTTGTTCGCAATTCGAGGAAAAAGATGGATTTAGACCTGGAAAAAGTCTACCAGGTAGGCTTTTCAACCAAGGGGGAGAAGAGAGGCATCGGTCTCATCAATATGAAAGAAATCATTGCCCACTATGATGATATTATTTTAGATACGACGATTGAACCAGAGTATTTTACTCAGGTAGTCACATTTAGACGAGGAGACTGTCTATGAAAATTTTAATTTTGGAAGATTTAATGGAACACCAGATTCGGATTGAAAGAGCCCTAAGTCAGATAGCTCAAGAACTAGCCATTGAGTTAGATGTAAGAGTCACAGGAAAGGTCAATGAATTTAAGCATTACATTGAGTCTGGTCAAATCAATCAACTGTATTTTCTGGATCTAGATATTAAGGGAGATTCGCAAAAAGGCTTGGAAATCGCCCAGTTTATCAGGAACTATAATCCCTATGCTATCTTGGTTTTTGTTACCACTCATTCAGAATTTGCTACTATGACTTTTAAGTATAAGGTCTCAGCTTTGGATTTTATTGGCAAAGACAGCGATGATACAACCTTTAAAGAAAAATTAAAAGACTGCATCCTTTATACCAAGGAGCAGCTATTAGAAAATGATAAGATGCTGGATTATTTTGAGTATAGCTATGGTGGTCACGATGTCCGTTTGCCCTATAACGATATTCTTTATATTGAGACAACTGGAAGTTCACATAAACTAAGAATAGTTGGCAAAAATTTTTATAAGGAATTTTATGGAACAATCAAAGACATTGAGGCCCAAGATAAGGAAAAGGGAAAGTTCTTTCTCCCCCACAAATCTTTTTTAGCTAATATTCAAAACATTCAGGACTATGACAAAAAGAAAAGGGAAATCATTTTTTATGAGAGGTATCGGTGTCCTATTTCCCGCATCAAGGTTAATCAGTTAAAAAGCCTCTTGGGGAAACAGTGACTATCTTGAATCAACTATAAAAACTCCTTTTTCTGCGGAAAAAGGAGTTTTTAGCTTGCTTTATTTTAAAGATTTTTTACGATTGTAGAGGATAAAACAGGTGATGCCTAAAATAAAGCAGATAAGGCCTTCCTTGAATCCTTGAGGGACAAAGCTTAGCTTGATTGTTCCTTTTCCTTTCTTTACATCTACCTTCATAAATCCTTTTTGTGCACGCTCGATTTTTAAAGTCTTACCATCCTGACTGGCAGTCCACCCTTTGTCATAAGGTAGAGTAAAGAAGAGTGAGGTATCTTTTTTGGCTTGATACTGGGCAATGACCTGGTTATTCTTGTTTCTTACCTTAACCTCTTGACTATTGAGCTTATCGAAGGCTGCCTGGTAGTTGTTGACATCAACTGTATAAAATTCTGGTTGATCAAATGATACTTGGGAGTTATCTGGGAAAGTAAATCGAACAGTGACTGTTTGTTTTTCCTGGAAATAACCAAGATTGAAAAAGGAGAATACATTGTTGGTTCCATAACGAAGAGTTCGATCTCCAATAGTCACATCAACAAGCTTTTGGTCATCGTTGGTAAAGTGAAGATTAGGAATATTTACATAAGCTTGACTAGCAGCAGGAATTTCTAAGGTATAGGCCACGCTGGCAAAGCTAGAGTGATTGGCCTGGTCAACTTTTGCAATGATTCGTTTATCTAATTGATGAACATTATAAGAAAAAATGGGACTCCTACGGTAGAAATACTGTAAATCTAGACCGGTTACTTGATTTAGGAATTTAGTTTGATTGTCAAGGGTTAGGTTATTGAACTTGACATCTTTGTAAATCGAATCTGTTAAGAAAGCCAAGGAGCTGGCATTTTGATTTTGATAGAGACTCAAGCTATTTTCAGTTTTAAAGGGACTGAATCCGTATTTTAAGGGATCTTGCTCAGAGAGATTGTAGCTTAGTCCAAAGAGACTATCCATTAAAATCGTATTATTCTGGTATCTTAGGTTAAGATTGGTTCCATCAGATTTGAAACCTAGCTTGTCTAAGGTTGAACTAGTTGAGGTATTACGTACCGATGAAAATTGTGAAATTCCATTGTAATTGTACTTCATACTATCATTACCGGTCTGAGTTTCCAATTCCTCTGTTCGATAAAAGTCTTTATTCTGGTCCTTAGCCTCCTTTACAAGCTTGTCAATCTCAGTCAAGTTTTTTGCATAAGACTTACGGCTAGCAAAGACCCATTCTTTGGCAATTCCGTTGATTTGATAATAGGTGTTAAGAGAAAGTTCAAAACAGACAAAAAATAAGGTTGACACAAGAAAAATCTTCTTGGGAATAAAAGATTTTATGGAAATGGAAAAGATTAGCAAGTAGGCTAGGAAAAACTCTAGTGTCAAGACAAAGTTGACAGCTGTTAAAAATGGATAACTTTTTCGATTGATAAAAGTGAGTAGGTAGCCCAGAGCTAAAAAAGAAAAAGCAGCTAGGAGATTTCTCCATTTAATCTCTTCAAAACGATTGAGAGTATGGGCGGCTAAAAAGATAACTAGGATAGAAAAGAGCCAGGAATAGCGATGTAAGAACATATTTGGAGCATGCATTCCTTGCCAGAATAAGTCAAGGGCTTGTAAACGGAAGCTAGCGATGAGAAGGGTAATAAGAAAGAGGTAGGAAAGTTTCACGTGAAACTTAATTGATTTCAGGGTGAAAAAGACTAGGGCAAGGACCAGCGGTAGCAAGCCAACATAAATCATGGGAATTGATCCGTACTTGGTTGTGTCAAAACTACCGATAAAATTTTTTGCAAATAGGTCTAAGTTATTACTCTTCTCAGTCAGGATCCTAGTGATACTTGTTAATTTTTCCCCATGCGTCTTTAAATCAAGGAAGGTTGGTAGAATCATCACCAGACTAGTTAGACCAGCCAAGATTGACACAATTGTAAAGTCAAGTAAACTTTTTATTCTCTTTTTAATGTCCCAAGAAATTTCTGTTAGATACCAGAAAACCAGGAAGATAGCCACCATGTAGCCAAAGTAATAATTTTGAATGAAAAGGATTGTCAAACTTGTAAAGTAGAGAACTCTTCCTTTTTGTAAGACAAGTTGGTGTAAACCATAAAGAATAAGTGGTACCAAAATAAAAACATCCAACCAGGTTTTTATTTCAATTTGACTGGTTGCAAAGCTCATTAGTGCATAAGATGTTGAAAGAACTAAAATGAGCAAGGGAGGAATTTTTTTAAAAATCCCCTTGATGCTAACAAAGGAAGAAAGTCCTATCAAGCCGAATTTAATCAAGGTAAAAAGATAGACCGCATCTGGCATATTTTCAAGATTAAAAAAATAGACCAAAGGAGATAGAAAACTGCCCAAATAGTAGCTAGATAGGGCATAGAAATTAAGTCCCAGGCCGCTAGTGAAAGTGTAAAAGAGACTATCGTTTCCATGGAGGATATTTCTTAGATTGATATCAAAGATTACATACTGGTGGAAACCATCTCCCAGCAAGGGCGAGGTCTCACTATTCCAATAAATCCCTTGAGTAAAATAGACCGACAACATAATAGCAAAGGGCAGGAGAAAGGCAAGGAGATGGGACCAATAATTTTTAAAAAAGTGTTTTATTTTTTTCATAGGCAATAGGCTTAAAAAGGGGAGGGACGGAACAGATTCTAAAGAGAATTGTTCATGGTCCCACCCCCACATGGAGCTCATCAAGTAAAGCTAAAGAATACCTTGTTATATACAAGATTTACTGAGGTTAGGAATTTTTTAGATTTTTCAATCTTTCCAAAGTTCTTTTACTTTTTCTTGTACTTGGGCATTGGCTAAAAATTCATCATAACTTTCATCGATTCTATCGATAACTCCCTTTTTAGAGAGGACGATAATATGATTTGCCAAGGTTTGAATAAATTCGTGGTCATGACTAGCGAAAATAATGGATTCTTTAAAGTTTTTCAAACCGTCATTTAAACTTGAAATAGATTCCAAATCAAGGTGGTTGGTTGGGTCATCTAAAACAAGGACATTGGATTTGAGCAACATCAGTTTTGAAAGCATCACTCTGACTTTTTCTCCCCCTGACAAGACGTTGACAGACTTGTTAACCTCGTCACCAGAAAAGAGCATTCTACCTAGGAAGCCTCTTAGGAAGGTATTGTCATCTTCTTCCTTGCTTGCAAATTGACGTAGCCAATCAAGAATGCTTTCACCACCGGCAAAGTCTCGAGAATTATCCTTGGGCAGGTAGGATTGACTGGTTGTTACACCCCACTTAATCGTTCCCTCGTAGTCAATATCCCCCATTAAAGCGCGGATTAAAGCTGTGGTTTGAATATCGTTTTGACCAATCAAGGCCGTCTTATCCCCTGGACGCAAGATAAAATTGATATTGTCAAGGATAGTTTCACCATCAATCTTGACAGTCAAGTTTTCAACTGTCAACAAGTCATTTCCGATTTCACGCTCAGCCTTAAAGTTGATAAATGGGTATTTTCGGCTAGATGGGATAATCTCTTCTAAGACTATCTTGTCAAGCATCTTTTTACGAGAAGTTGCTTGTTTGGATTTAGAGGCATTGGCAGAAAAACGAGCAACGAAATCTTGGAGTTCTTTGATTTTTTCTTCAGCCTTGGCATTTCGATCTGCTTGTAACTTGGCAGCTAATTCGCTAGATTCCTTCCAGAAATCGTAGTTTCCAACATAAAGTTTGATTTTACCAAAATCAAGATCAGCCATGTGGGTGCAGACCTTATTTAGGAAGTGGCGGTCGTGGGAAACAACAATGACGGTGTTTTCAAAGTCGATTAGGAAGTCCTCTAGCCAAGTAATAGACTGGATATCCAGACCATTGGTAGGTTCGTCCAAGAGAAGAACATCTGGTTTACCAAATAGGGCCTTGGCTAAAAGAACCTTAACCTTATCTCCGTTAGCTAACTCACTCATATTTTGATAGTGTAAATCTTCAGGAATATTAAGGTTTTGTAGTAGTTGAGCAGCTTCGCTTTCAGCTTCCCAACCTCCCAATTCTGCAAAAATCCCTTCCAATTCAGCGGCCCTTACCCCATCTTCGTCAGAAAAGTCAGCCTTCATGTAGATAGCATCCTTTTCCTTCATAATGTTGTAGAGCTGCTCATTTCCCATGATGACGACATCAATTGCTCGTTCATCCTCATAGTCAAAATGATTTTGTCGAAGGACTGAAAGACGTTCATCTGGGCCAAGGGCGATATGACCAGTAGTCGGCTCAATATCTCCAGCCAAAATCTTCAGAAAGGTTGATTTACCGGCACCATTGGCACCAATAAGGCCGTATGTATTTCCAGCTGTAAACTTAATATTTACTTCATCAAATAATTTTCGATCACTAAAACGCAGTGATACATCGGATACAGTAAGCAATTTAAAATTCTCCTCTTCTATAACTAGCTTCATTTTACTAGAAAATTCAACTTTTTTCAAATTCTAAAAAATTCTTGGGACCTATTTTTTACCTAGGGAGTTTTTGGGCTTAGAAATTGAATTATTTTACAAACCTTTCTTTCTCATTTTACTTGAAAATGATATAATGAGGTCAGCACAAATTGAGGAGGGTAAAATGACTAAACCGATTATTTTAACAGGAGATCGTCCAACAGGAAAATTACATATTGGTCATTATGTGGGGAGTTTGCGAAATCGTGTATTATTGCAAAATAAGGGAGAACATGAACTATTTATTTTCTTGGCGGATCAGCAAGCCTTGACCGACCATGCCAAGGATCCAGAAACGGTTGTAGAGTCGATTGGGAATGTTGCCCTTGACTATCTGGCAGCTGGACTAGACCCTGAAAAAGTGACCATCTTTATTCAAAGTCAAATTCCAGAGTTGTCAGAGCTGACAATGTACTATATGAATTTGGTGTCATTAGCACGTTTAGAGCGCAATCCTACTGTAAAGACAGAAATTTCCCAAAAAGGATTTGGAGAAAGTATCCCTACCGGATTTTTGGTTTATCCAATTTCTCAAGCTGCTGATATTACAGCCTTTAAGGCCAACTATGTGCCCGGAGGAACAGACCAAAAGCCGATGATAGAGCAAACAAGAGAAATTGTTCGTAGCTTTAATCATACCTATCAGACTGATGTTCTTGTTGAACCTGAGGGAATCTATCCAGATAATGAGGCTGCTGGTCGCTTACCGGGCTTGGATGGTAATGCCAAGATGTCCAAGTCTTTGAATAATGGTATCTATTTGGCTGATGATGCGGACACCTTGAAAAAGAAGGTCATGAGCATGTATACTGATCCTAATCATATCAAGGTAGAAGATCCTGGCCAGCTTGAGGGGAATATGGTTTTCCATTACCTAGATGTATTTGCTCGGCCTGAAGATTTGAAAGAGATTGCTGAGATGAAGGAGCACTATCAAAGAGGGGGCTTGGGAGACGTAAAAACCAAACGCTATCTCCTTGATATCCTTGAACGTGAACTGGGTCCCATCCGGGAAAGGCGGCTAGAATTTGCCAAGGATATGGGGCAGGTTTATGAGATGCTCCAAAAAGGGAGCGAAAGAGCTAGAGAGGTTGCAGGACAAACCCTGGCCGAAGTGAAGTCTGCCATGGGGCTTGATTACTTTAAATAGTAACAATTTGTTGACAAATTGTTTTAGAATGGTATTATATTATCAATTACCTTGCTTTAGCTTTAATGAGCTAGTTTTAATCAAATAGAAAAGAGGAACTTGTGGATGTCAAACTGGGACACAAAATTTTTAAAAAAGGGCTTTACATTTGACGATGTTTTACTGATTCCAGCAGAGAGCCATGTTTTGCCAAACGATGCCGATTTAAGGACCAAGCTTGCTGAAAATCTGACCTTAAATATCCCAATTATCACAGCAGCCATGGATACCGTGACAGAAAGCAAGATGGCGATTGCCATGGCGCGTGCAGGTGGACTGGGTGTCATTCACAAAAATATGTCAATTGCCGAACAAGCAGACGAAGTTCGTAAGGTAAAACGTTCTGAAAACGGTGTAATTATTGATCCCTTCTTCTTAACTCCTAATCATACCATCGCTGAAGCAGATGAATTGATGGGACGCTACCGAATTAGCGGTGTTCCGATTGTAGAGACTATGGAAAGTCGCAAATTGGTCGGGATTTTAACCAACCGCGATATGCGCTTTATCACCGACTTTGAGCAGCCAATTAGTGCCCACATGACTAGCCAAAATCTAGTTACCGCACCTGTGGGAACAGATTTGGAAACAGCAGAACGCATCCTACAAGAACATCGGATTGAGAAGTTGCCCTTGGTGGATGAAAATGGTCGCTTATCCGGCTTAATCACGATTAAAGATATTGAAAAAGTGATTGAATTTCCTAATGCAGCCAAGGATGAATTTGGTCGTCTTCTAGTTGCAGGTGCAGTCGGAGTAACCTCTGATACCTTTGAGCGGGCTGAGGCCCTCTTTGAAGCAGGAGCAGATGCCATTGTTATTGATACGGCACATGGTCATTCAGCTGGTGTCCTACGAAAAATTGCAGAAATTCGTCAGCATTTTCCAAATCGGACCTTAATTGCAGGAAATATAGCCACTGCAGAAGGAGCTCGTGCTCTTTATGAAGCAGGAGTTGATGTTGTTAAGGTGGGAATAGGCCCAGGATCTATCTGTACAACTCGAGTGATTGCTGGGGTTGGTGTTCCTCAAATTACAGCTATCTATGATGCAGCTGGGGTAGCTCGTGAATATGGTAAGACAATTATTGCTGATGGCGGAATCAAGTACTCAGGCGATATTGTCAAGGCCCTAGCAGCAGGAGGAAATGCTGTTATGCTAGGTTCAATGTTTGCAGGGACCGATGAGGCACCTGGAGAAACCGAAATTTTCCAAGGTCGTAAATTTAAGACCTATCGTGGTATGGGCTCGATTGCAGCCATGAAAAAAGGCTCCAGTGATCGCTATTTCCAAGGTTCTGTTAATGAAGCCAATAAACTAGTCCCAGAAGGAATTGAGGGTCGTGTGGCCTATAAGGGAGCTGCTGCTGACATTGTTTTCCAAATGCTAGGTGGTATTCGCTCAGGTATGGGTTATGTTGGAGCTGCTAACCTTCAAGAACTACATGAAAATGCCCAGTTTGTAGAAATGAGTGGGGCTGGTTTGAAAGAAAGTCATCCCCATGACGTTCAAATCACAAATGAAGCTCCAAACTATTCAGTTCAATAATCTAAAAAGCAAAAACCCCAGCTATTATCTATGGCTGGGGTTTTTGCTTTTTAGTAAAGTATAGATTTACAGATTATTTACAACAATAGACTTATTTATCAGTTATATAGATTGACAACTGTCAACTAATTGTAAATTTTATTGACTAAATATTGACAGGGTTGGAAAGTGTATCTGGCTGATGGATAGCAACTAGTCCTTGAGACATTTAGTCTAAAAGATTAAGTTTACATCGTTGTAAATTAGTTTATTAGTCTTTATTGATTACTCCCTGCTTTATATTGAAAATACTAATGTTTTTGGGTAAGTTTTTCAAATGTTCTAAGCTGGTTGTTGTGATAAAGGTCTGAATATTGTCGGTAATGGTTTCTAAGAGTTTTAGTTGACGTCTATTGTCAAGTTCGCTCATAACATCGTCTAATAAAAGGATAGGACTCTCTTTGGTTATGGATTCAATGAGTTTTATTTCAGCTAGCTTGAGAGATAAAACCAAGCTCCTTTGTTGTCCCTGACTACCAAAATTAAGATCCATTTGATTGATGAAAAAGCCAAGATCGTCTCGATGGGGTCCTAGACCCGTATTTTTTTTAAATAAGTCCCTCTTACGACTTTTTTCCAAGGCAGAGCGAAAAGAAGCTTCCAAATCGTTTAAATCTTCGAAAGGAACAGTAGATAGGTATTTAAGGGTTAATTTTTCAGTATTTTGGGAGATATCCCAGTGTTTTTCCTGGGCTAGTTGCTCTAATTTTTCTAAAAAATCTAGGCGTTGCTTGATGACTCGACAGCCGTAATCAATGAGTTGCTCATCTAAAACAGAAAGAAAGGCCTCATCTATTCGGTCATTGGCTTTCAGATAAGCATTTCTTTGTTTGAGAAAATGATTGTAATGAGATAAGTCTGATAAATAAATGGGTTTAATCTGCCCAAGCTCTATGTCAATGAATTTACGACGGAGGCTAGGAGCTCCCTTTACAAGTTGTAAATCTTCAGGTGCAAATAAAACAACATTTACAGTTCCTATATAATCAGACAGTTTGCCTTGCTTTAAATGATTGATTTTGCTTGTCCGCCCTTTACTTGTCAATTCAATGTCAACTGGAATAGAACTAGTTGACTTGACAACTAAACCAGATACTTGTAAAGTTTCTTTACTAAATTGAATCAAATCCTTGTCAGAACGAGTCCGATGACTGCGTGTTAAGGCTAAAAAATAGATGGCTTCCAAGATATTTGTTTTCCCTTGGGCATTTTGTCCAAGAAAGATATTTAAGGCAGGGCTAAAATCTATTTTGGCTGTCTCATAGTTGCGGAAGTTTTTGATTTCTAGTTCTTTTAACCACATTTTTAGGTCCCCGGAAAGCGAACAGGTTTCTGCCTGTCTTTGGCTGGACCCTTATTTGGCTTGGTCTTAGTCTTAAGATTTTTGTTCATTTCCTTGACAAGTTTAGCAAGTCTCTGCTTTTCTTCCTGCTGGGCTTGATATTGCTCTCTTTCTTCCTTGTCAGGAGTTCTTAGCTTGATTTCTAAATTCTTAGAAGGAAGGCTAAGGCAGTCTCCAGGATAGATTTTTTTACCTCGCCGTTTTTCCTCTTGACCATTTAAGAGAACAGTTTCTTCCTGTAAAAAGAGCTTTACAGCCCCACCAGTAGGGATAATTCCTACCTCTTTTAAAAGGGCCTGCAAGCTGATGTAATCATCAAATAATTTATATTCCATAAAACACCTCAATCTCAGTTATTATACCATATTCTGGGGTAAAAAACTTTTATTTTGAAAGGAAAATAAGGAAGCGCTTGAGATTTGCATTTATTAAAAAGTATGGTGGGAAAGAAGAAATTTGCCTGATTTCGTGGTATAATAGAAGTCTATATTACTAAGTGCGAGGGTCTTATGGAAATAGTCACAGGAGTCAATCTTCATTTTATAAAATCACAAAAATTTAAAACCAATAAGATAAAGTTTCGCTTCTCTGCACCCATGAGGCAAGAGACGGTGGCTGGTCGTGTTTTGGCTGCTAGTATGTTGGAAACTGCCAATCGCCTATACCCGACTTCGCAAATTTTTAGGGAGAAATTAGCCAATCTTTATGGAGCTAATTATACAACGAGTCTTTCTAAAAGAGGCTTGGTCCATTATGTTGATATCAACCTATCCTTTGTCAGAGATTCTTTTCTTAGTCGTAAGAACACCCTGACCAATGAGATGATTGACTTTTTAAAAGCTAGTCTTTTAGCCCCCCTGGCTGATGAGACTGCTTTTGATTTAAGCACTTTTGAAGTTGAGAAGAAAAATGTCATCACTGCCCTGGAAGCGGAAATTGAAAATCATTTTTATCATGCCCATCAAGAATTAAACAAGTTGTTTTATCTTGAGGAAGAGATGAAAATTCCCAGGGTTTCAACGATTGATTTGATAAAAAAAGAAACAGCTGAAACCAGCTTTTCAGTCTTTCAAAATATGCTGAAAGAGGATAGGATTGATATTTTCTTTATTGGTGATTTCAATGAAGTTGCCATGAAAGAAAGTTTTGAATCCTTTGGTTTTGGGCCTCGAGAGATGGAGTTGGAATTAACCTACCAACAAGATTTTTCTAAGGTTTTAAAAGAGGGCTTGGAACAAAAAGATGTCAATCAGTCCATTTTAGAGATGGCCTATCATTTCGACATTCAATATGGGGAAGAGGGCCATCTCCCCTTAATCGTTTTAAATGGCCTCTTGGGGACCTATGCCCACTCAAAACTATTTGTTAAGGTCAGAGAAGCTGAGGGAATCGCCTATACCGTTTCCAGTCGTTTTGATATTTTTTCAGGAATGATGCGAGTCTATGCGGGGATTGACCGAAAAAATCGAAATAAGGCCATGAGCTTAATCAATCGTCAGATAGCTGACTTGAAAAAGGGTAATTTCACCCTAGAGGAGCTTAACCAAACCAAACTAATGCTGAAAAACTCAGCTCTTCTGGCCCAGGATAAACAGAATACCTTGCTGGAAAGGGCCTATCTGCAGTCGGTTTTAGGAAAAAAATTATTGCCGCTAGATCTTTGGTTGGCCAAGCTAGAGAAGGTCACGACAAAGGATGTTATCCTTGCGGCTAGTCGCTTAAAATTACAGGCTATCTATTTTATGGAAGGGAAATAATGCAGGAAATAAGTCTGGAAAAAATTGATTATTCAGCCATTGGGGAGAGTCTTTATCGGACGATTCTTCCTAATGGTTTACGACTTTTTTTGTTACCAAAAAAAGATTTTAATGAAAGTTATGGAATTATCACCACTAATTTTGGTTCAATTGATACTCATTTTGTGCCTCGAGGGACCAAGCAGGCTATTAGCTATCCAGCTGGTATCGCTCATTTTTTAGAACATAAATTATTCGAAAACCAAGAGGGGAAGGACCTGCTGCAAGACTTTGTCAAATTAGGAGCGGAGAGCAATGCCTTCACTAGTTTTACCAAAACGAGTTATCTTTTTTCAACTACGAACAATATTTCTGAAAATTTGAGTCTTTTGCAAGACTTGATAGGAGAGGCTTATTTTACGGAGGAGTCCATTCAGAAAGAGCAAGCAATCATCAATCAAGAAATCGAAATGTATCAGGATGATCCAGATTATCGCTTGTTTTTTGAAACCTTATCTAATCTCTACCCGGGAAGCCCTCTGGCTCAGGATATAGCAGGTAGTAAAGAGTCCATCTCTGAAATTACGGTGGAGGACTTGGATGAGAATTTTGAAACCTTCTACCATCCTTCAAATATGAGCTTATTTGTGATTGGTAATTTCGAGCTGGAAAAGATTTTTAATGAAATTCAAAAACAACAGGCCTTGTACGATGCGCCATCTGAAAATAAAAGAATTGAACGCCTACCTTTAGAATTAAAGCCGGTTATTCCGACTTCTAGTATGAGGATGGAGGTGGCTAGTCCAAAACTGGCTATTGGTCTAAGGGGAGTGAGGACACTTGACTCAAGAGACCTCTTCCGCTATAAGATTATTTTAAAATTACTTTTTACTATGATGTTTGGCTGGACCTCTAAACGCTACCAAGACCTCTATGAGGCAGGAAAGATGGATCATTCTTTGACCTTGGAGGTCGAGGTGGAGGAGCATTTCCACTATGTCATTCTCTTGATGGATACCCAGGAGCCGGTTCATCTCTCCCATCAATTTCGCTCAGCCATTAAACAGTTTGCTACCGATGCAGATATTAGCGAGGAACACTTAGATACCGTAAAGAGCGAAATGTATGGCGATTTCCTTCATGGTTTAAACTCTCTGGAGTATATGGCAACCCAGTATGAGACGCATCTGGAAGGAGAGAATCTCTTTGACTTGCCTAAGATTTTACAAGATATTCATTTGGAAGATGTGCTAGCAATTGGACGTGATTTTATAGAACATTGTGATATGACAGATTTTACTATTTTTCCTAAATAGCAAGAGTGGGTCTAGGAAAATTTGGTAAAATAGTTTTGAAAGAGGATTGAAAGTATGAGAAAAAAAACGATAGGAGAAGTTTTGCGTTTAGCCCGTATCAATCAGGGTATGAGCTTACAGCAATTGGAAAAAAAGACTGATATAAAGCTTGAACTACTTCAGGCTTTGGAAGAAGACCGCTTTGATAAACTGCCGAGCCCTTTCTATGCTCGTTCCTTTTTGCGAAAGTATGCCTGGGCAGTTGATTTAGAAGAAAAGCTTGTTCTAGAAGCCTATGAGGCAGGAAGTATGGTCACTTATGATGAAATTGATGTGGACATCAATGATCAGCGTAGTCGGAAAAATCGTAAGGGACATACTTCTTATTTACCTCTTTTTTATTTTCTGATGGTTTCCCTGGCTATTTTAGCTTTTGTGACCTACTATGTTTGGGGTTATTTGAGGCAAAATCAAGTCAATAAATTATCCTCAGCTAGGTATAGCCTAGTCAAGGAAACCAGCTCTAGTAGTAAAGAAGAGAAAACCAGCTCCTCTAGCAGCAGTGAGGCTACAAGCTCCCAGGAGGAACTAGTTGTTTCTGGCGGTGGAGCTAGTCTAACAGTGATACTAAAGGGGGCGAAAAGGCCTGCGAAACTGAAATTTTCGGTATCAAAGACAAGTAATTGGCTAAGTGTGACAGAAACAGACTTGGCCGGAGGAATCACCTTGTCTCCAGAGCAGACGACGGCTTCAACAGAGCTAGCAGTCGGTTCATCATCAGTGATTAACTTGGGTCAAGTTGAAGGGGTGACAGTGACCATCAACGATCAGGTCCTAGATACTTCAAAATTAACTGGTCAAACCGGCATCATCAATCTTACTATTGAAAGTTAAGGAATACCATGAAAAAAGAAAATATCCCTAATCTATTAACCTTGCTTAGAATCGCTCTTATTCCCATCTTTATCCTTCTTCTGTCGCTAAATAAGGATAGCCTACACTTTTGGGCGGGTCTCATCTTTGTCTTTGCTAGTTTGACAGACTATTTAGATGGTTATTTGGCGCGTAAGTGGCAGGTTGTGACTAATTTTGGAAAATTTGCAGATCCGATGGCGGATAAACTTTTGGTTATGTCTGCCTTGATTTTATTAGTTGGTCTAGGTTTTGCACCGGCTTGGTTAGTAAGTATCATTATCTGTCGAGAGCTAGCTGTGACTGGCTTGCGTCTCTTATTGGTAGAGCAAGGTGGTACTGTTTTAGCAGCGGCTATGCCCGGGAAAATTAAGACCTTCACCCAGATGTTGGCCATTGCCTTTCTGCTTTTCCACCTTTCCTTACTGGGTCAGATTTTCCTTTATATTTCCTTAGTCTTTACTATTTACTCTGGTTATGACTATTTTAAGGGTAGCGCCTTTCTCTTTAAAGATACATTTAAATAATATGACAAATATCATTGAAGTTCAGAATCTTACTTATCGCTATGACTCCCAAGAGGAAACTCCAGTATTGAAAAATCTATCGTTTCACGTGAAACGAGGGGAGTGGCTGTCGATTATCGGCCACAATGGTAGTGGTAAATCAACGACAGTTAGACTCTTAAATGGTCTCTTAGAGGCTGACAGTGGAGATATTTTTATCTCTGGTGATAAATTAAGAGCTGATAATGTCTGGGAGAAACGACGTCAGATAGGTATGGTTTTCCAAAATCCTGACAACCAATTTGTTGGGGCTACGGTTGAGGACGATGTTGCTTTTGGCTTGGAAAATCAGGGAATCGAACGTCAAGAGATGCTGAAACGTGTCCGAGAGGCCTTGGAACTTGTGGATATGCAGGAGTTCAAAACTCGAGAACCTGCCCGCTTATCAGGTGGTCAGAAACAGCGTGTTGCCATTGCTGGGATTATCGCCTTACGACCAGACCTAATTATTTTAGATGAGGCGACTAGTATGCTGGACCCTGAAGGGCGATTTGAACTGATTCAAACAGTGAAAAAGATTAAGGACAGACATCAATTAACCGTTATTTCTATCACTCATGATTTAGACGAGGTCCTGCTTAGCGATCGAGTCCTAGTAATGAAAGCGGGGCAGGTGGAAACCAGCACCACACCGAGAGACTTGTTTTCAAGGCCAGACCTGCAGGATTTGGGCCTGGACCAACCTTTTACCAATCAACTGAAAGACTCCTTGCTAGAGCTAGGCTTTCACCTACCCCAGCACTATTTAACAGAAAAGGAATTGCAAGATTACCTATGGGAATTACTCTAGATGATGTTAGTTATAGTTACCAGGCTGGTAGTCCCTTTGAAGGGCCGGCCCTTTTTGGCGTTAATTTAGAAATCAAGAAAGGGAGCTATACAGCCTTGATTGGTCATACTGGTAGTGGCAAGTCAACAATTTTACAACTACTAAATGGCCTTTTGATTCCTTCTGAAGGGAGGGTCTTGGTCGATCAATTTGAAATTAGTGCCAAATCAAGCAATAAGAATATTAAAAAGCTTCGAAAAGAGGTAGGCCTGGTCTTTCAATTTGCTGAAAGTCAACTTTTTGCCGAAACAGTCTTGCAAGATGTGGCCTTTGGTCCTCAAAACTTTGGTGTTTCTAAATCAGAGGCCGAGAAAATAGCGCGTGAAAAGTTGGCCCTAGTTGGGATTTCAGAAGATTTGTATGAGCGCAGTCCCTTTGAACTATCGGGGGGACAAATGAGGCGGGTAGCAATTGCTGGTATTTTGGCCATGGAGCCCAAGGTTTTAGTGCTAGATGAGCCGACAGCAGGCTTGGATCCTGCTGGTCGACGTGAATTGATGGATATTTTTTCAACTCTTCATGCGCAAGGAATGACCATTGTTCTAGTGACTCATTTGATGGATGATGTGGCTAATTTTGCTGATCAGGTCTACGTGATGGAAAAGGGTCGATTGGTCAAGAGCGGCAGTCCCTATCAGGTTTTTCAAGATGTTGACTTTATGGAGGCTATCCAGCTAGGAGTACCTAAAATCACCAAATTTGCTCAGAATTTGCAGAAAAGGGGCTTGAATTTACCTCATCTACCCATAAGTCTTGAGGAGTTTAAGGAGTTAATACATGGATAAAATGATTTTAGGTCGCTATTTACCAGGTGATTCAATTCTCCATCGTTTAGATCCTCGGAGTAAATTACTGGCCCTGTTTTTATTTATCTTGATTATCTTTTGGGCCAACAACCCGCTCACTAACCTTCTTTTATTTGTTTTCACTTTTAGCTTGCTTTTTTTATCCAAGCTCCCCTGGACCTTCTTTTTCAAAGGTCTGAAATCTATGTTGTTTTTAATTGCCTTTACAACCTTATTTCAACTATTCTTCACTAATAGTGGAGCGGTTCTTGTCCAGTTTTCATTTTTAAAAATTACAGAAGGTGGCCTGTCTCAGGCGGGAATTATCTTTTGTCGTTTTGTCTTGATTATTATCTTTTCGACCCTATTAACCTTAACAACCATGCCCCTGAGCTTGGCTGATGCTGTTGAGTCCTTGCTAAAACCCCTGACTATTTTCAACTTTCCTGTGCGCGAGCTAGGCTTGATGTTGTCTATGAGCCTACGTTTTGTACCAACCTTGGCTGATGATACTAGCAGGATTATGAATGCTCAAAGAGCTCGGGGAGTTGATTTTGACCAAGGAAGCTTGCTTGACAAGGTAAGGGCCTTTATTCCCCTTCTTATTCCCTTATTTGCCTCCAGTTTTAAGAGGGCAGACGCCCTAGCTACAGCTATGGAAGCCAGGGGCTATCAGGGAAAAGTGGCCCGCAGTCGCTATCGGCAACTTAGTTGGAAGTGGTGGGACAGTCTAGCCTTGCTAATTTTATTTTTACTAGGTCTAGTCCTTTTTATCCTGAAAAGTTAGTCTCTTTTTACCTGAAAAACACAATAATATATGCAAAAACAGTGAAAAAGCTGATTTTATGCCTTTTTCCTCTAAAATTAAATATTTCTGTAATCTTTGTAATCTTATTTAAAAGGAATAGTAATAATTTATGTGTATGATAGTGATAGTATCGAAAGGAGACTTTAATATACATGAATTCAAAATCGATGAAATGGACTTTCACAGGACTTGCAGCAGCGACAGCTTTTGCTACAGGTGTTGTAGCTAGTGCAGATAGCTATACTGTAAAGTCAGGCGATACTTTATCAGGGATTGCGAAAGAAAAAAATACAACAGTTGAAAAGCTTGCTCAATTGAACAAGTTGGACAATCCCGACATGATTACGGTTGGACAAGTTTTAGAACTTGATGAAAATGCAGAAGCTCAAGCAGCACCTGCACAAGATTCAGCTAGTCAAACAGCAGTAGCTTCACAGGTTGAAGTTGCTCCTGTAACAGCAGAAACTTACTCAGCACCTGCGGCTGACTACTCTGCTTACTCTTCAAGCGTAACCCTTGCAAACGGCAATACTGCTGGAGCTACAGGTTCTTATGCAGCAGCTCGTATGGCTGAATTAACAGGCGTTCCTGCTTCAACATGGGAAAATATCATTGCGCGTGAATCGAATGGACAAGTCAATGCCTACAACCCTTCAGGTGCTAGCGGACTCTTCCAAACAATGCCAGGTTGGGGTTCAACTGCAACAGTTGATGACCAAATCGCGGCAGCACAACGTGCTTATAACGCCCAAGGCCTTTCAGCTTGGGGCTACTAAGATAGAAATAAAACGACCTTTTAAGGGGTCGTTTTTTTATTTAAAATTTTGATAGGAGGGGGAGGACTGCTTGAGGCCTTTCAGCAAGGCAATCAGCTCCATTAGCTAGCAGGTCTTCTTTCTTTCCAAAGCCCCAGAGGGCTCCCATAGCTTTAATTCCGACTTCTTTACCGCCAATCATATCGAACTTAGTGTCACCGATAATGACAACCTGGCTCAAGTCGGCTTGGCTGTCTTTAAGGGCCCGCTTGATGACATCAGCCTTGTGGTAAGAATCTGGTAGCGAACCAAAAATGCCTGTAAAATAGCTGTTTATCTTTAGATTTTCTGCCATTTGCAGAGCAGTTGCTTCGTTTTTACTGGTAGTGATATAAAGACTATGTCCCCTTTGTTTTAGCCCTTCTAGAAGTTCCAAAATGCCTGTATACAACTTGACACCGTAAATGCCTTCTTCTTTATAGTATTGTCTATAATAATCAATCGCATTTGAGACTTTTTCTGGCTTGACAACCCTTGCAAAGCTAACTTCAAGTGGTGGACCAATAAAACTATCAATGACACTTTCCCCAGGTATCTTCTGGCCAAGCCTTTGGAAAGTATGAGCAAAGGAGGCTTTGATTCCTTTTGAGCTATCAACAAGGGTACCATCTAAATCGAAAAAAATGTATTTCATAAAGGGACTCCTATTTCTGTGTAAGAAGTGATTGACAAGTTTGTCAATCCATCAAATTTTATTTTGACTATCCAAGGAAAGATAGACTTGATTTCTTGAAAATTCTCATAGCCAAAACTAGGTTGATAGTAGTTGACAATGGTTGACAGAGCTGTTCCATGTGAGGCAATCAGTATCGTTTGCTTATTTTGCCCTAGCAAGTGCTCCAGGGCTTCGATATTTCTTTTTTGAACTTGAGCTAGCGATTCCCCATTTTCTAGTTTGTAGGAAAAATCTGCCCATTGCCTTTCTGAAAAAGATTCAAAATCTTCAATCCAGACATCATCAATTTTACGTTCACAAAAGTTGTCAACTAGGGCAATCTTTTTCTGACGGGCTTGGGCTAGAGGTTGAATAGTATCTATGGCTCTTTTATAAGGACTAGAGTAAAAATTATCAATGATAATATTTGAAAAGAAGTTTACAAGTTTTTGTGCATCTTGTAAACCTCTTCTTGACAGCTCGCGGCTGGCATCATCATGGTTATTATAGTTTGGCTCTGCGTGACGAACAAAATAAACGGTTGTTCCCATTTTATTCTCCAAAAATTTCTGCTTGCAAACGACGACCAGTAGGAGTCGTGGCAAGTCCTCCCTCAGCTGTTTCACGAAAGGCGGTAGGGAGACTGGAGCCGACTTGGTACATGGCGTCAATGACCTCGTCAACAGGTATTTTTGACTCAATCCCTGCAAGGGCCATATCAGCTGCGATAAAAGCATAACTAGCACCCATGGCATTGCGTTTGACGCAAGGCACCTCAACTAAGCCTGCCACGGGGTCACAAATCAGTCCCAGCATATTTTTGATAACAAAGCAGATAGCTTGGCTAGCCTGGTAAGGGCTTCCTCCTGCTGCTAGGACTAGGGCTGCTGAGCTCATAGCTGAAGCAGAGCCAACCTCTGCTTGACAACCTCCTTCGGCTCCAGAGATAGAAGCATTATTGGCAATGACTAGGCCAAAAGCTCCGGCAGCCAGGAGAAAGTTTAATTGTTGACTTTCTGATAAACCAAGTTTTTCAATGGCTGAGGTCAGGACAGCTGGTAGACAGCCTGCACTCCCAGCTGTTGGTGTGGCACAGACCAGGCCCATTTTAGCATTATGTTCATTGACGGCAATGGCATTTTTAGCGGCAGTTAGGACTGTGTAATCAGATAGGGTCTGGCCCGTTTTTAGATAGGCATCTAGTTTGGCTGCATCCCCCCCAGTCAAGACACTACGAGACTTACTTTCATCCAGCCCCAGCTCAACAGAGGCCTTCATAACTTCCAAGTTTCGTTTCATTAGCCGTAGTACCTCATCGCGCTCTCGGCCGGTCAACTCATGTTCGGTAGCAATCATGAGCTCTGCTACATTTCCTTGATAATCGAGACTAGCTTGCTCTACTAACTCTTTAATTGAATAAAACATGCTTCCTCCTATTTAAAGAAATTCACATTATGAAGATGTGGAATCTGACCGATTTCCTCAATGGCAGGCTCACATTCTCTAGAGTCAACCTCGATAATCATAATGGCCTTTTCACCCGCTTTTTCTCTGGTCACATTCATTTGGGCGATATTGATTCCATACCGGGAAAGAGCGTCTGTGACATGGGCAATCATACCCGGCACATCTTGATGGACGATAATGATGGTAGGGGTATTCATACTGAGGGAGACCGCAAAGCCGTTTAATTCAGTGACCTGAATATTTCCTCCGCCGATGGAGACACCTGTAACGCTAATCGTTTTATGGTCATTTCTTACTGTTATTTTAGTCGTATTGGGATGGGGAGCATTGCTGCCCTTGTGGATTGTCCAAACAATCTTAATCCCTCTTTGATGGGCGATTTCCAAGCTATTGGGAATATTGGGATCGTCTGTATCCATTCCCAAAATACCTGCTACTAGGGCCAAATCAGTCCCATGACCACGATAGGTCTTGGCAAAGGAATTAAAGAGTTGAAACTCTACCTCAGTTGGTTCTTCTGCAAAGATGGAAGAGACAATTTTACCAATACGAACAGCACCAGCCGTGTGGCTACTTGAGGGCCCGATCATGACTGGCCCAATAATATCAAATACGGATTGAAACCTTAAAGACTTCATGGCAACTCCTTGTTTTTCTTTATTTTATTATATCAAATCTACCAGGCTTCTGCTCAGTAGGAACTTTACTTTTTCTATTTTAGCTTGTGAGAACAATATTTAATTAAGTTTACAGCTAGTTTACAAGTTGATATTTAGGCTGGTTTTTAGCCCAATTTCAATCTTCCTGTAATAAAATTTACTCATTTTATATAGGTTGGTAATAAAGATGGTGTAAGATAGAGACCTATTAAAAGAAAAAGGGGAACACTATGTTTAATAAAATGACTTTTACTAAGAAGAGTCCTGTCAAGCTAGGTCTAGCTGGTATGGCTACAGCCCTGGCTCTCTTCTTGCCTAAACTCGTTCAAGCAGAAAGCTACACTGTCAAGTCAGGGGATACCTTGTCAAGTATCGCAAAATCCCACAATCAAACAGTGGATGAAATTTCCAAATTAAATCAGATCAGCAATATCCATTTGATTCAAGTTGGCCAGGTTTTAGAGTTAGCTCAGCCAGGCGCTGCTAATAATCAAGTCAAATCTCAGAGCACAGAGACAAGTCAACCTCAATCAAATACCTTGTCTAGTGAGGATGCGGCTGCTAAAGAATGGATTGCCCAAAAGGAATCGGGTGGTAGCTATACTGCCCAAAATGGTCAATATTATGGTCGTTATCAGTTAACTATCTCTTATCTGAACGGAGACTTATCGGCAGAAAATCAAGAGAGGGTTGCCGATTCTTATGTAGCGGGTCGTTATGGTTCTTGGTCAGCAGCAAAAAGTTTTTGGTTGGCTAAGGGCTGGTATTAAAATAGAAAGGAAAATTTCCAATAAGACAAAGAATCTCGATTTAATCGAGATTTTTTTTATAAACTATCTTTACAAACTTGTCAAGATAATTTACAGGAGATTTTAAAAAGTATTCTGATTTGTCCTTCCTGCCTAATCGTGCTATAATAGAGCTTGCTTGAGCCGACCTTCAATCGTTGAAAGCAAAAAACACGACCTTCAATCGTGAATAACGAAAAGATGGGAGAACACGATGAGTGAACACTCTAAAACGCGTGTCGTTGTTGGGATGAGTGGCGGTGTTGATTCATCTGTAACAGCTCTATTATTAAAAGAGCAGGGTTACGATGTAATCGGTATTTTCATGAAAAACTGGGACGATACAGATGAATTCGGCGTTTGTACAGCGACCGAAGATTATAAGGATGTGGCAGCAGTGGCTGACCAAATCGGCATTCCTTACTACTCTGTCAACTTTGAAAAAGAGTACTGGGACCGAGTTTTTGAGTACTTTTTGGCCGAGTATCGGGCTGGGCGTACCCCCAATCCTGATGTCATGTGCAACAAGGAAATAAAATTTAAGGCCTTCCTTGATTATGCTATGACCCTGGGAGCGGAATATGTGGCGACTGGTCATTATGCCCAAGTTGAACGCGATGAGAACGGCATTGTGCACATGCTTCGCGGCCTTGACAACAATAAAGACCAGACCTATTTCTTGAGTCAATTGTCGCAAGACCAGCTACAAAAAGTGATGTTTCCGCTGGGGCATTTAGAAAAACCAGAGGTAAGGAAAATTGCTGAAAAAGCAGGTCTAGCAACAGCAAAGAAAAAAGATTCGACCGGTATTTGCTTTATCGGTGAGAAGAATTTTAAGGAATTTCTAGGAACCTATTTACCAGCTCAACCAGGTCGGATGATGACCTTTGAAGGAAGAGATATGGGCCAACATGCTGGCTTAATGTACTATACGATTGGCCAACGTGGTGGCTTAGGTATTGGTGGTCAACATGGTGGAGACAATGAACCTTGGTTTGTTGTTGGCAAAGACCTAAGTAAAAATATTTTGTATGTTGGTCAAGGTTTCTATCATGACAATCTCATGTCAACTAGCCTTGACGCTAGTCAGGTTCATTTTACGCAACAAGTTCCAGAGGAATTTACGATGGAATGTACAGCAAAGTTTCGTTATCGTCAGCCTGATGCTAAGGTTACAGTGACTGTAAAGGGTGACAAGGCAATTGTCCAGTTTGCAGAAGCTCAAAGAGCTATTACTCCTGGTCAAGCAGTGGTCTTCTATCAGGGCCAAGAGTGTCTTGGTGGTGGCTTGATTGATCGAGCCTATAAGGGCGATAAAGTTTTACAGTACATTTAAATTGACAAATTTTTTGATTTTGCTACAATAACATTAGCGAAACTCGTGATGGTCAAAGCTCATGGGAGTTGCAGGTTTTTTGTCCTGCACTTCTGGAGGTTTGACTTTTTTTGTGGCATGGAGGTGAAGATGGTCCAAGATTTTCGGACAAAGCTAACTAATCAGGTCTTTGGTGTCAGAGCGACCGCTTTGATAGTGAGAAATAATCAGATTTTGCTAACCAAGAATCATCAAAACAACTACCTTACTATTGGTGGAGCTATTCAAGTAGACGAAGGGACAGACCAGGCAGTTAAACGTGAAGTCAGAGAAGATTTGGGGATTGAAATCGAAATCAAACAACTGGCTTTTATCGTTGAAAATAGTTTCTGTCAAGCTGGTGTCAATTTTCATAATATTGAATTTCACTATCTGGTAAGCCCTCTAGCTGAGCCTCCTTTGCTAATGAATGAAGCTGGGAAAGAGCAGATTTGCGAGTGGTTAGACTTGGATAAGTTGACAGAATACTCTATTGTTCCTGCTTTTTTGAAAGAGGAGTTGCCCAGATACTCAGGAGAATTGCTACACATAAGTTGTAGATAAGTTGACAACTATGTAAATTAAATTGACAAAAAATAAAAGAAAAAGGAAGAAAAATGACACATCAGTTTACGGAAGAATATGATATTATCGTTATTGGAGCAGGGCATGCTGGGGTTGAGGCCTCTCTGGCTGCTAGCCGCATGGGCTGTAAAGTATTGCTTGCAACTATTAACATAGAAATGCTGGCCTTTATGCCTTGTAATCCCTCTATTGGAGGGTCAGCCAAAGGTATTGTTGTGCGTGAAGTTGACGCTCTGGGTGGAGAGATGGCTAAAAATATTGACAAGAGCTACATCCAGATGAAGATGCTCAATACTGGTAAGGGGCCTGCCGTTCGAGCTCTTAGAGCTCAGGCTGATAAGGAAGTTTATTCCAAGGAAATGCGTAAAACGGTTGAAAATCAAGAGAATCTGACCCTGCGCCAGACCATGATTGATGAAATTTTGGTTGAAGATAATCGAGTGATTGGTGTTAGAACGGCTACTCAACAAAAATATGGGGCCAAGGTAGTTATTGTAACGACAGGGACAGCCCTTCGTGGAGAAATTATTATCGGTGACCTCAAATATTCATCAGGTCCTAATCATAGTTTAGCCTCCATTCCTCTGGCGGATAATTTGCGAGATTTGGGCTTGGAGATTGGCCGCTTTAAGACGGGGACTCCGCCTCGGGTCAAGGCTTCCTCTATCAATTATGAACAAACAGAAATTCAGCCTGGAGATGAGGTGGCCAATCATTTCTCCTATACATCACGTGATGAGGACTATGTCAAGGACCAGGTTCCTTGCTGGTTGACCTATACCAATGAAAATAGTCATGAAATCATTCAAAACAATCTGCATCGAGCACCTATGTTTTCGGGAGTGGTTAAGGGGGTTGGCCCCCGTTACTGTCCTTCGATTGAGGATAAGATTGTTCGCTTTGCAGATAAGGAAAGGCACCAACTCTTCCTAGAGCCTGAGGGACGTGACACAGAAGAGGTTTATGTGCAGGGCCTATCCACTAGTCTGCCAGAAGATGTCCAGAAGGAATTGGTCCACTCTATTAAGGGCTTGGAAAAGGCAGAGATGATGCGGACCGGTTATGCCATTGAGTATGATATGGTTCTGCCCCATCAATTACGGGCCACTCTTGAAACCAAGAAAATAGCAGGCTTATTTACTGCTGGTCAAACCAATGGAACTTCTGGCTATGAAGAGGCTGCTGGTCAAGGGATTATTGCAGGTATCAATGCAGCCCTGAAATTGCAAGGAAAACCTGAGCTAATCTTGAAACGTAGTGATGGCTACATCGGGGTCATGATTGATGATTTGGTTACAAAAGGAACAGTGGAGCCTTATCGTCTCTTGACTTCTAGGGCGGAGTATCGCCTAATTCTCCGGCATGATAATGCAGACATGCGCTTGACCGAAATGGGACGGGCTATTGGTCTGGTAGATGATCAGCGCTGGGCTCGCTTTGAAGCTAAGAAACAGCAGTTTGAGGCTGAAATGGCCCGCCTAGAGTCCATCAAGCTAAAACCTATCAAGGAGACCAATGCCAGGGTTGTTGAATTGGGCTTTAAGCCTTTGACAGATGCAGTAACTGCCAAGGAATTTATGCGCCGTCCAGAAGTCCGCTATGCGGATGTGGTTCAATTTATTGGTCCAGCAGCAGAAGAATTGGATGATAAAATCATTGATTTGATTGAAACTGAAATCAAATATGAGGGCTATATTGCCAAGGCTTTAGACCAGGTTGAGAAGATGAAACGGATGGAAGAAAAGCGGATTCCAGCCAATATTGACTGGGATGATATTGATTCTATCGCGACTGAGGCCCGGCAAAAGTTCAAGAAAATCAATCCAGAAACCATTGGCCAGGCCAGCCGTATTTCTGGAGTCAATCCTGCAGATATTTCAATTCTAATGGTCTATCTGGAAGGTAAATCTAGAAGTATTTCTAAAAATTTAGAAAAAGCCAAGGAAACTTCACTTTAGTCTCCTTTACAAACCTGTAAAGATAGCCATTGAAAAAGCTTAATAATAGGCTTATTGCTGTCAAGCTAAAAGTCCTTCCTGCTGCTAGAAGTTTTTAGAACCAGGGGCCAAAACTCGCTTTTTCCTTGAAAATATGGTAAAATGGCGGAATAAGAGGTTTCTAATGCAAAAATTTCGTTTGGCCCCGATTCATTTTATCATGTTGGGCGTTATTTCTTTTGGGATTTTAGCCATTCTCTTGCGACTCTACGGCAAGGGAACCATTATGCTATTAGCTCTATTTGTCGTCATTGCTCTCTTGGTGTATTTGTTTATCTACCAGCAGAGAATCTATGAGATGGACGAGATTGAGCAAATCCATTATATCAATCATCAAGCAGAGAACAGTTTGACTTCCTTACTGGACAAGATGCCGGTGGGGGTTATTAAACTGGACGAAGAAACAGGGGACGTTGAATGGTTTAACCCCTATGCCGAGCTACTTTTTACAACGGAAGAAGGGGAGTTTGATACAGACTCCATTCAGAAGATTATTAAGGCGACGCTGGAGGGTAGCAGTCACTATGTGACAGTGGGTGAGAACAAGTATTCTATCTATTTGGACCGGGCTGCCAATGTCTTTTACTTTTTTGATGTTTCTACCGAATATGAGGTGGCGGCAGAGCTGATTACCACTCGACCAGTTATTGGTATCATTTCGGTCGATAATTATGATGATTTAGAGGACGAGGTCTCCGATTCTGATATTAGTCATGTCAATAGCTTTGTGGCTAATTTCATTGCTGAATTTGCTGAGGAATATCGTATGTTCTATCGGCGGGTCGGGACAGATCGTTTTTACTTGTTTACAGATTACACGGTCTTAGACCAGTTAATGCAGAATAAGTTTCAAGTAATTGATATTTTCCGAAATAGGGCCAAGGAGCGCGAGCTACCCTTGACCTTGAGCATGGGCTTCTCTTATGGAGATGGAAACCATGGTCAAATTGGGAAGGTGGCCTTACTAAACCTCAACCTGGCTGAGGTAAGAGGGGGCGATCAGGCCGTTGTCAAGGAAAATGATGAACACAAAAACCCCATTTATTTTGGTGGGGGAACAGCTTCCTCTGTCAAGCGGACTCGCACCCGGACTCGGGCCATGATGACCGCCATATCAGACAAGATTAAGACGGTGGATCAGGTCTTTATTGTCGGCCATAAGAATATGGATATGGATGCCCTGGGGGCAGCTGTCGGTATGCAGGTTTTCGCAAGTAATTTGATTGACAAGGCCTATGTTGTCTACGACAATCACCAATTGTCTATTGATATTGAGCGGGCTATTGGCAAGTTGCAGGCAGAGGATATGACCAAGATGGTAACGGTAGCGGAAGCTATTACCATGGTAACTAGTCGTTCCTTGCTAATTATGGTAGACCATTCCAAGCTTAGTTTAACCCTTTCTAGAGATTTCTATGACCAGTTTAACCAGATTATCGTAGTTGACCATCACCGGAGGGACGATGATTTCCCAGACAATGCGGTGATTAGCTACATTGAAAGTGGGGCTAGCAGTGCTAGTGAGCTGGTGACGGAATTGATTCAGTTCCAAAATTCTAAGAAAAATCGTTTGTGCAAGATACAGGCTAGTATCCTGATGGCCGGTATGATGCTGGATACCAAGAACTTTACGGCTCGGGTGACTAGTCGGACCTTTGATGTTGCTAGTTACTTGAGAACAAGGGGAAGTGACAGTGTAGCCATTCAAGATATTTCGGCGACCGACTTTGATGAATACCGGTCGGTCAATGAATTGATTTTACGGGGACGAAAACTCCTGCCCAATGTCATTGTGGCTAGCGGGCCTGAAGAGACAAGCTATGATACGGTTGTTATCAGTAAGGCTGCCGATACTATGCTTGCCATGTCTGGCATTGAAGCTACCTTTGTGGTTAGCCGCAATGTCAAGGGCTATGTTTCTATCTCTGCCCGTAGTCGCAGTAAAATCAATGTTCAGCGGATTATGGAGCAGATGGGTGGCGGCGGCCACTTTAATCTAGCAGCGGCCCAGTTACAGGATGTAAATGTAGCCGAGGCAACAACTAGTTTGAATCAATACATTATTGATGAAGTGATTAAAAACGAGGAGAGAAAACTATGAAAGTAATCTTTTTAGCTGATGTAAAAGGCAAGGGAAAAAAGGGGGAAATCAAGGAAGTTCCCACTGGCTATGCCCAGAACTTTTTGATTAAGAAAAAGCTGGCCAAGGAAGCGACCAACCAGGCAGTTGCTGAGCTAAGAGGTCAGCAAAAATCGCAAGAAAAAGCTCATGCTGAGCTTGTTGCCGAGGCACAAGCCATCAAGGCCAAGCTGGAAGAGGAAGCCACCCTGGTAGAATTTACGGAAAAAGTGGGACCAGATGGTCGTACTTTCGGCTCAATCACTAGCAAGAAGATAGCTGAAGAGCTGGACAAACAGTTCGGTATTAAGTTGGATAAGCGCCAAATTAAGGTAGACTCGCCTATTCGGGCAATCGGCTTGATTGATGTGCCTGTAAAAATTTATCAGGATGTGACCAGTGTGATTAACCTAAGGGTTAAGGAAGGTTAGGAAAGTTTTATTTAAAAGGTAGGATGACTTATGGCAGAGATTGATGAATTACGAGCTCAGCCCCAAGATATTTTAGCGGAACAGTCGGTTTTGGGGGCTATTTTCATTGATGAAAGTAAGCTCGTCTTTGTCCGTGAATATATCGAGCCAGCTGACTTCTTTAAATATGCCAATCGCTTGATTTTTAAGGCCATGATTGACTTGGCCGATCGAGGAGATGCGATTGATGCAACGACTGTTCGCAATATTTTAGACAGCCAAGATGACTTGCAGAATATTGGCGGACTGAGCTATCTGGTTGAGGTTGTTAACTCGGTTCCAACCAGTGCCAATGCAGAATACTATGCTAAAATTGTTGCTGAAAAGGCTGTTTTACGTCGTTTGATTGGTCGCTTGACCGATTCAATCAATCAGGCTTACGAAGGGGCCCAGCCAGCAGATGAAATCATTGCTGGTGCTGAAAAATCACTGATTGATGTCAGTGAAAATGCTAATCGTAGTGGCTTTAAAAATATCCGAGATATTCTAAATCTCAACTTTGAAAACCTGGAAGTTCGTTCCCAGCAAACCTCCCATATTACAGGGATTGCTACGGGCTATCCAGAGTTGGATCGGATGACGACCGGCCTCCATGAGGAGGAGTTGATTATCTTGGCGGCTCGGCCGGCCGTTGGTAAGACGGCCTTTGCCCTTAATATTGCCCAAAATATCGGGACCAAACTAGATAAGACAGTGGCAATTTTTTCTCTGGAAATGGGGGCTGAAAGTCTAGTGGATCGGATGTTGGCTTCAGAAGGAGTCATCAACTCCCACTCTATTCGGACGGGGCAGTTGACCGATGAGGAATGGCAGAAGGTGACCATTGCCCAGGCCAATCTAGCCCAGGCTAGCATCTATATCGATGATACACCGGGGATTCGGATTACCGAAATACGCTCGCGCTCCCGTAAGCTAGCTCAAGAAACAGGAAATCTGGGTCTGATTTTGATCGACTACTTGCAGTTGATTACCGGAACGGGACGGGAAAATCGCCAGCAGGAGGTTTCAGAGATTTCCCGGCAATTAAAGATTTTGGCCAAGGAATTAAAAGTGCCCGTTATTGCCCTCAGTCAGCTTTCTCGGGGAGTAGAGCAAAGGCAGGATAAGCGGCCTGTTCTTTCAGATATTCGGGAGTCTGGATCAATCGAGCAGGATGCGGATATTGTGGCCTTCCTCTATCGGGATGACTATTATGAAAGAGGCGAGGAAGAAAACACCCTCCCTAATAATAAGGTAGAAGTGATTATTGAAAAGAACCGTAGTGGAGCGCGTGGTACAGTAGAGTTAATTTTCCAGAAAGAATATAATAAATTTTCAAGTATTTCCAAAAGAGAGGAAGCATAAAATGAGTGATGCCTTTGCAGATGTTGCAAAAATGAAAAAAATCAAGGAAGAAATCAAGGCCCACGAGGGTCAGATTGTGGAGATGACCCTGGAAAATGGTCGGAAACGCCAGAAAAACAAACAGGGCCGTCTGATTGAAGTCTATTCTTCCCTATTTATTGTCGAATACTCTAGTGACAATGGCTCATCAGCTGAGGGAACTAGTAGCTATGTCGAATCCTATACCTACTCAGATATTTTGACTGAGAAAAATTTGATTCGTTATTTTGACCAAGATTAAAAGGCAAAAGGCTTGCATTTTTGCAGTGTTTGCGCTATCATAAACTTAATATATGGGAGTCTGTGTACAGTCTGAGAGGAAGTGTAAGCTTCGACCACACCTGATCTGGGTAATGCCAGCGGAGGGAAATAAAAGATTTGATGCTAAATCTAGTGTCATCTATTTTAGTGAGGTAATCATGTTGCACGATTTTCATAGTGAAAGTCGTGTTTTTTTGTAAAAATGGGACCTAAATCAACCAATACATGATGGTAGCTGGTTAAAGACTAAGGAGGAAAAGGTTTAGTAATTGATGAAAAAGTTAAAACAGATAGGACGCAAGCAGCTTGGTCTCTTGGGCTTGCTTGGCCTAGTCCTGCTCTGGCAGGGTCTGGGTCTCTTTGGTCTCCTTCCCAAATTTATCTTGCCGACTCCCTGGGAGATTTTGCTGGCCTTGGGTCGGGATAGGGAGCTTCTGGCCTTTCATGCCTGGGCGACCTTGAAGGTAGCCCTTCTGGGTCTTTTTCTGGGAGTTGTGCTTGCCTGGCTCCTAGCTGTGTTCATGGATAGTTTGTCCTGGCTAAAGGATTTACTCTATCCCCTCATGGTGGTAACACAGACCATTCCGACCATCGCTCTGGCCCCGATTTTGGTCTTGTGGCTGGGTTATGGTATCTTACCTAAACTTGTCCTACTTGTCCTGACCACGACCTTTCCAATCATGGTTAGTATCTTAGATGGTTTTCGTCATTGTGATCAGGATACCCTCCTACTCTTTCAGCTGATGAGGGCCAGGACCGGTCAGATTCTCTGGCATTTTAAGATTCCAACCAGTCTCCCTTATTTTTATGCAGGTCTAAGGGTCAGTGTCTCCTACGCCTTTATCACCACCCTGGTATCAGAGTGGCTGGGCGGCTTTGAGGGCCTGGGGGTCTATATGATTCAGTCTAAAAAGCTCTTTCAGTACGATACCATGTTTGCCATTATTATCCTGATTTCGCTAATTAGCCTCCTAGGCATGAAGTTAGTCGATGTCAGTGAAAGCTACGTCATTAAGTGGAAAAGAATCTAGTTTCTTCCACAAAATAAAAGGAGAACATCATGAAAAAATGTCGATTTTTATGGGTCAGTCTTGGTTTAGCCTTGCTTGTTTTGCTAGCTGCTTGTGGACAAAAGGGCGGGCAGTCTGCTGCTGGGCAGAAAATTGATTTTATCCTCGATTGGTCACCCAATACCAACCATACCGGCCTTTATGTTGCCAAGGAAAAGGGCTATTTCAAGGAAGCGGGACTGGATGTAGACATCAAGTTGCCACCCGAAGACAGCACATCAGACCTGATTATCAACGGTAAAGCGCCTTTTGGTATTTATTTTCAAGACTCCATGGCGAAAAAGTTGGAAAAGGGGGCGGAGATTACAGCGGTAGCTGCTCTGGTCGAGCATAATACCTCAGGTATTATTTCTAAAACATCTGCCAATATCAAGGGTCCCAAGGACCTGGCTGGTAAGAAATACGGGACTTGGAACGACCCGATCGAGCTGGGTATGATTAAGACCTTGCTTGAGTCCCAAGGCGCTGCTTTTGACCAAGTGGAAAAGGTTCCTAACAACGATTCCAATTCAACAACGCCGATTGAAAATGGGCTTTTTGATGCAGCTTGGATTTACTACGGTTGGGACGGGCTCATGGCTCAATCGCAAAAAATGGAGACCAATTTCTTCTACATGCGCGACTATGTGCCGGAATTTGACTACTATTCGCCAGTTATTATCGCGAATAACGACTATCTGAAACAGCACAAAGAGGAAGCCAAAAAGTTGCTTCAAGCGATTAAAAAGGGCTATCAGTATGCCATGGACCACCCAGAAGAGGCGGCTGATATGCTGATCAAAAATGCTCCCGAACTCAAAAGTAAGCGTGATTTTGTGGTCGAATCGCAACAATATCTTTCCAAGCAATACGCTGAAAAGAAAGAAAATTGGGGACAATTTGACTCTAACCGCTGGAATGCTTTCTACAAGTGGGCAAAAGCTAATGGCCTAATCGAAAAAGACCTGACAAACAAAGGATTTACTAACGAATTTGTGAATGATGACAAAGATAAAAATTGAAGAGCTAGGCTATGCTTACGACCATGAGGAAATTTTAAAGGATATCAAACTGCAAGTGGCCGAGGGAGAAATTGTCTCTATTTTGGGGCCTAGTGGTGTGGGGAAGACTACCCTCTTTAACTTGATTGCGGGAATTTTGCAGCCCCAGACGGGTAAAATTATCCTTGATAGTCAAGAAAATCCTAAAGGGCGGGTCAGCTATATGTTGCAAAAGGACCTGCTTTTAGACCACAAGACAGTTCTTGGCAATGTTGCCCTGCCCTTGCTGATTCAAAAAGTAGCAAAAAAAGAAGCCTTTGCGCGGGCAAATGAGATTTTACGAACCTTTCAGCTGGATAGCGTGGCTGATAAGTATCCGCAGGAGCTGTCAGGTGGCATGAGGCAGCGCGTGGCCCTGCTGCGAACCTATCTCTTTGGGCACAAGCTCTTCTTGCTGGACGAGGCTTTTTCGGCCTTGGACGAATTGACCAAGCTAGATTTGCATCGCTGGTATCTGGATATTCACGAGCGGCTGGGGCTGACGACCCTCATCATTACCCACAGTATCGAAGAAGCCCTGACTTTGAGTAATCGAATTTATATTTTGAAAAATCGGCCTGGCCAAATTGTGGCAGAGCTAGACTTGACTTGGACAGACAACGAAGACAAAGAAATTCAAAAACTAGCCTACAAGCAGGAGATTTTACGGATTTTGGGGTTGGATTGAGTGTGGTGGCAGAAATTTGACGAAAGATATACAATCGAGTTAGCAATTATTTTCAGAAAGGGTCTAAAGATGAATAATATTCCTAATCAAATTGATTATATTGAGTTTTCTGCTCCTGATAAAGCGAGTTTCAAAGCCAGTCAGGATTTTTATCAAAAAGTCTTTGGTTGGAACTATCAGGCTTGGGGCGATGAATATATTGACACCGATGATAGCGGCTTATCAAGCGGTATTACGATTGAGCCAAAGAAAGCTCCTTTAGTGGTCATTTATAGGGAAGATTTGGAAGCCGCTCTTTCACAAGTCAAACAAGCTGGCGGTCAGATTACGCAGGGTATTTTTGAATTTCCGGGCGGACGGCGGTTTCATTTCACTGACCCAGCAGGGACAGAACTAGCAATTTGGTCGCAATCTTAAGAAATCGGGCTTTACAGAGCCCCTTTTTTTTGTTATAATAGCCTCTGTGTGAAATAATAGCGGGGCAAAATAAAGCTCGTCAACAGGTGTCTTGAAAGACCAGTAACCTTGGCTGTTTAGGCGAAGGGCATCTGCACGAATTAGGTTTGCTCAAGATTATTTCCTAAAATAATCTATACTAGGAGGACATGATATGTCACGTTATACTGGACCATCTTGGAAACAAGCTCGTCGTCTGGGCCTTTCACTTACTGGAACTGGTAAGGAACTTGCTCGCCGCAACTATGTACCTGGTCAACACGGACCAAACAACCGTTCTAAATTGTCAGAATACGGTTTGCAATTGGCTGAAAAGCAAAAACTTCGTTTTACTTACGGTGTAGGTGAAAAGCAATTCCGTAACTTGTTTGTACAAGCTACTAAAATCAAAGGTGGAATCCTTGGTTTCAACTTTATGCTTCTTCTTGAGCGTCGTTTGGACAATGTTGTTTACCGTCTTGGTTTGGCAACTACTCGTCGCCAAGCTCGTCAGTTTGTTAACCACGGTCACATCTTGGTTGATGGAAAACGTGTGGACATCCCATCTTACCGGGTGGAAGTTGGTCAAGTGATTTCTGTTCGTGAAAAGTCTGTTAAGGTCCCAGCTATTCTTGAAGCTGTGGAAGCAACTCTTGGCCGTCCAGCTTTCGTATCATTCGATGCTGAAAAATTGGAAGGATCACTCACTCGCTTGCCAGAGCGCGATGAAATCAACCCAGAAATCAACGAAGCACTAATCGTTGAATACTACAACAAGCAACTTTAATCTTTATCAAAAAGGCTGGTTTGACCAGTCTTTTTTTGTGCTTGCTAGGCCGGTTAGCTATGCTTTGTCTATGTTTTGATAAAAACAAGATTATTTTAGTCTTTTTAGGAACAAAAAACGACAGTTTAGGAACGCAAGCTTACAAGCTCTAGAAAAGGGTGTATAATGGGGTTGTAAAGTATGGAGAGAATCTTCTTAAAATATTTTAGGAACACTAGACTTTTTGATTGGTGTTTGAAAATTTTTTAAGGCTGATTTTTTTGATACTTTAAAAATTTTTGACTAGGCTCTGTTACATGAGTTGTGATGAGGTTTGGTTTCTTGATTTTCTTTTTGGAAGAGCAAGAAGCTTAAAACTGAATCAATCCCATTCTTGACAGGAACTTGGCTTGAGGATAGGGGCTTTGAACATAGAGGAGAAAACATTTTTCTCTTATTTCCGATACTTGCTTGAGCTGATGCGCAGCAAGCCTTGACTGTTTGAACATAAACTCCTGATGGAGAGATTTTTGGTTTTTTTGATAAGTTTGACTAGTGTTTTTGATTTTTATTCACCTAAAAAAGAAAAAGCCTGGTTTATTTCTAAGAAAACCTGAAAAATTTTAAAAAAATATTCTATTTTCTAAGGATTTATATTAGTATAGATATATCAAGAATTTAGAAAGGGAGATTATGAAATTTTCAAAACGCCATTATCGGGCGCAGATGGACAGTCGGGATTGCGGTGTGGCAGCTCTGGCTATGGTTTTTTCTGTCTATGGTTCCAGCCTTTCTTTGGCTAGCCTGCGGGAAATGGCTAAGACGACAGATGAGGGTACGACAGCCTTTGGTTTAGTCAAGGTAGCTGAGGATTTAGGCTTTGAGACTCGCACCATCGAAGCTGACTTATCTATCTTTGATATCAAGGACTTGACCTACCCTTTTATCGCCCATGTAGCCAAGGATGAAAGATTTCTTCACTACTATGTGGTGACTGGGCAGGATAAGCATTTTATCTACATTGCGGATCCAGACCCTGCTGTCAAAATCAGCAAACTATCGCGTGAGCAGTTTGCTAAAGAATGGACGGGCATTGCTATTTTTCTGGCTCCGACTCCGAACTACCAACCGAGTCGGGAAGAAAAAAAGGGGCTCTGGTCCTTGCTGTCCCTTTTGTCTAAGCAAAAGGGACTCATTGCCCATATTGTCTTGGCTAGCTTGTTGGTAACGATTATCAACATTATCGGTTCTTATTATTTGCAGTCGATTATTGATACCTATGTGCCAGATCAGATGAAGACGACTCTAGGGGTTATTTCCTTGGGATTGGTGATTGTTTATAGTCTCCAGCAAATCCTTAGTTATGCCCAGGAGTATCTCTTAATCGTTTTGGGACAGAGGCTGGCAATCGATGTGATTCTGTCTTACATCAGGCATATCTTCCGTTTGCCCATGTCCTTTTTTTCAACTAGGCGGGCTGGAGAGATTGTTTCTCGTTTTACAGATGCGAATAAGATTATCGATGCCCTGGCTAGCACAGTCTTGTCAATCTTTTTGGACCTCTCAATCGTTGTGATTATTTCTCTGGTCCTTTTTTCTCAAAATAGCAATCTCTTTTTGCTAACTCTGCTGGCTATTCCGGTTTATAGTGTCATCATTTTGGCCTTTATGAAGCCTTTTGAAAAGATGAACTATGAGTTGATGGAGGCCAATGCGGTTCTATCTTCTTCTATCATTGAAGATATCAATGGCATTGAAACCATCAAGTCTTTGACCAGCGAGAAGCAGCGTTATCAAAAGTTGGATAAGGAATTTGTCAACTATCTGAAGAAAGCTTTTGCCAGTGCCAAGGCTGAAAGCCTACAAAAGGTTTTAAAGCATGGAGCCCAGGTCTTGCTCAATGTCTTTATCCTTTGGTTGGGAGCAAGCCTGGTCATGGACAATAAGATGACTTTGGGACAGTTGATTACCTACAACACTTTGCTTGTTTATTTCACCAACCCCTTGGAGAATATCATCAATCTCCAAACCAAACTCCAGGCGGCCCGAGTGGCCAATAGTCGTTTGAACGAGGTTTATCTGGTGGAATCAGAGTTTGTAGAAGAAAAACCAATCAAGGATTTAGGATTGGTATCGAGGGAGATTAGCTTTAGGGATGTATCTTATACCTATGGCTATGAAAGGGAGGTCTTAAAGGGAGTCAATCTCACCATCAAGGAGGGCAGTAAGGTCAGTATTGTCGGAGTTTCTGGCTCTGGCAAGACCACTCTGGCTAAAATGATGGTCAAGTTCTATGACCCTAATCAAGGAGAAATCCGCTTGGGAAATCTGGACTTGGATCAGATTGATAAGGAAGTTCTGCGGGACTCCGTCAATTACTTGCCCCAGCAACCCTATGTCTTTAACGGAACGATTTTAGATAATCTGCTCCTGGGGGCTAAGGAAGGGACAAGTCATGAGGAGGTTTTGCGGGCGCTTGAGCTAGCCGGTCTGCGCTCAGAGATTGAGCAGCTCCCTCTGGCTTATCAGACGGAGTTAACAGCGGACGGTCTAGGAATCTCAGGTGGTCAGAAGCAGCGCTTGGCTTTGGCGCGTGCTCTCTTGACCGATGCTTCGGTTTTAATCTTGGATGAAGCCACCAGTAGCCTGGATGTTTTAACCGAGAAAAAGATCATTGACAACCTGCTAGAATTGGACAAGACCATTATCTTTATTGCCCACCGTTTGACGATTGCAGAGCGGACAGACAGCATCATTGTGCTGGATCAAGGCCGAGTAATCGAAGAAGGTTCTCATGCTGAGCTGATGGCGGCTCAAGGCTTTTACTACCAGTTGGTCAATAGTTAGGAGGCAGTCATGGATGAACGATTTTTAGAGAGCGCTGAGTTTTATCAGAAACGCTATCATAATTTTTCAAGTATGCTAATCCTACCTAGCTGTTTGCTCTTCTTATTTGTCCTAGGCTTTGCTTTTCTAGCTAAAAAGGAGATTACTATTTCAAGCAAGGCTTCGATTGAGGCGAGTCGGGTGCTAGCCAACATTCAATCGACCAGCAGTAATCCGATTATTAGCAATCATTTGGCGGAAAACAAGGAAGTCAAAAAGGGTGACTTGCTCATCCAGTATCAGACGGATAATGAAGAGACCCAGCAGAATACACTGGCTAGCCAGTTAAATTCTTTAAGGAATCAAAAGACCCAACTGGAGTTGCTCAAGTCTAGCATTGAAGCTGGCCAAAATCAGTTTTCACAAGCGGATAGCTATGGTTATGAACAGAGTTTCAAGGACTATCAAAGCCAGATTAGTAGTCTGACCGACTCAGTCAACCAGCAAAATAGCAATATTGCTGCCCAGAATGCGGCTTCTACTAATTCACAGGCGGAATTAGGGGCCTTATTGACAGAGGCAGAAAATAAGCTAGCAGACTACCGCAATTTGAAAACGGCCATTCAAACGGACAAGGCCCTCTCTAGCACTAGCTCGCTCTATAGTCTTTATCAGACCTATGCCAAGCAGTTAGAGCAAGCAGAAGGGCGGCAGGCAGTAAAGGAGGAAATTCTCTCCCAAATCGAGGCTCAAATCAGCCAGTTGGAAGGGACTATTTCAAACTACCGCATCCAATATGCGGGCTCAGGAACCCAGCAAGCCTATACGGGTTCTTTAGCCAGTCAGTTGGCCTCGCTCAAGGCCCAACAATTAGCCAAGGTCAGTCAGGAGTTGACGGGTTTGACCCAGCAAATCTTGGAGGCTGAAAATAATCTCAAGCTCCAAGAGGGAATTACCCAGAAGGGACAAATTACTGCTGAAAGTGATGGCTTGTTGCACCTGAATTCTCAAGTGCTCGGCTCTACCTTGGTTCCAGAAGGAACCGTTCTAGCTCAACTTTACCCAGCTATTTCTAAGGAAAAGCAGGTCAAGATTGTGGCTCTGGTTTCTTCCAAGGACGTCTCCACTATTAAAAAGGGGGACAAGGTTCGTTTTATCACTCAAGACGATGCCAACAAGCAAATCACTCTTCACTCAGAAATCAGTAATATTGATACAAAGGCGACTGAAACAGAGTCAGGAAATTATTTTAGGGTCGAATGTGTTACAAATCTCACACAAGACCAAGCAAATGTGTTAAAATATGGACTAGAGGGAAAATTTATCATGATTACGGGGCAAAAGACCTACTTTAGCTACTATCGCGATAAAATTTTTAACCTAAATTAAGGAGAAAGCTTTATGAAAAAAACAAACTTTGCAGCACTTGACAAATACCAAACCGTTAAAGACTTGAAAGAAGTCAAAGGTGGCTTCACTTATCCAAAATGGGCATCTGATATGATTTACAGATACTGCCGTATGACTAGATGGTAAAAACCAGTGCTGAATCATTTATTAGCTCTGGCTATGGTGCTAGTTGGTATTGTGAGCAATGTCTTGCCCTACCTCTTTATTAGCTGCCAATTAGACGATGAGTTTCAAAAGAAAATCTATCTGTTTTGGTCACTTGTTTTGGCCCTTATAATCGGAAGTATTTCCAATGGTTTTTACAGTACTATTTTTTCTATTTTTTACTTTATCGTCTTTTATTTTATACTAAAGAAAAAGAGGGCTAGTTCTCTCTTTTTCGCCCTTTATATTTCACTTACCTATGAAACCTTTCGCTATTTTTTAAATAGTATCACCTTTCGGGTATTTAATGTCACTGATTTAAATCTTTTTAGCGCACAAATCTACTTTATGACTCTTTGTCTGCTCATTATCCTGCTGAATAATCTCATGTTCCGTTACATCAGGCTTGATTTTCCCTTACTGGAGACAGATGAGTTTGCCAAGGTTTTGCGCAATTCTAACCTGGTCTTTGGGACCCTCTTTCTCTTTAAGACGATTGTCTCTATTCTGGGCTTTTTCAAGGTTTCCTTTGAGGCTCAGTTCGATACGACCTTGTCACTTTTAATCTTGGTCGGCTATGTCGGGACCCTTCTTTACATCAAGAGCGAGCAGGAGCGTTATTTTGCGCGCAAGGACATGGAGGAGAAGAAATCAGAAATTCGCAATCTCAATCAGTATGTTGATAAGCTAGGCCATCTCTATGATGAGATTCGTGGTTTTCGTCATGACTTTGCGGGGATTGTGTCCAGTCTGGGTCCAGCTATTCAAGAAAGGGACCTGGCAGGTATCGAAAAAATCTATGACAAGGCCTTGGTCAAGACCAATCTAGAGCTTCAAAAGGAAGACTATCGCTTCTTTGATTTGAAAAATGTGGAAGATCTGGCTGTTCGGGGGGCTTTGGCCAACCATATCCTCAAGGCCGAGCGGGAGCATATTGACTTGCGGCTGGAGATTACCAATACCATTCCGACCTTGGAAGTTTCTATGCTCGAAGTCATTCGGATGACCAATATCATTTTGAACAATGCCTTGGAGGCTGCTAGAGAGACCCCCATCCGGTGGTGGATGTGGCCTTGATTGCTAGTAAGGATGAGGTTCTCTTTATCGTGAGAAATAATCGTCCAGCCCTGGAGCTAGACCAGCGGAAAATCTGGGAACGGGGTTATTCTAGCAAGGGACGTAATCGTGGTCTAGGTCTGTCTAATTTGTTGGAGCTTGTCCACGAATTTGACAATGTTAGCCTCAATACAGAGGTCGGACCAGACAGCTTTAGTCAGACACTTATTTTTAAACCGAAGGGAGCTTACTAGATGAATATCACAATTTTAGAAGATACCTTAGAGCATCAGGTTCGGTTAGAGAGCTTGTTGCAAAAGCTGGGTAAGGAAATGAGAATTCCTTTGCGTTTTCGGACCACAGGAAAGATTTCGGAGTTTGAGGAATCCCTTAGTGGGGACCGCTCCCATCACCTGTATTTTCTGGATTTGGACCTGCATGGAGAGAAGGAAAAGGGCTTGGAAATGGCCCAACTGATTCGTAAGAATAATCCCTATGCCCTGATTGTCTTTGTGACAACCATGTCCGAGTATGCCCCCTTAACCTATCGCTATCATGTGTCTGCCCTAGACTTTATTGCAAAAGATGGGGAGGATTATGAGGAGAAGGTGGCCTCCTGCCTCAAGCATGCGGTCAGCCAGCTGCAGATTGCTGAAGGCCAGCATCCAGACCTGCTCCAATATGTTCACCGGGGCCGGATGGAGTTGAAGATTCCCTACGATGATATTTTTTATATTGAGACCACTCCAATTTCTCATAAGTTACTGGTTCAAGGCCGCCATTGTCGCAATGAATTTTATGGTAGTCTGTCTGAGCTGGTCAAGTGTGACCAGGAGGATCATTTGACCAAGGTCAACCGCTCAGCGGTGGTCAACTTTAAAAATATCCGAGAATATGATTCGCGCAAGGGGGAAATTATCTTTTATGATGGGACAACCTATCCCTTGTCTTCTCGTTATGCCAAGGCCCTGCGGGCCTACCTAAAGGCGAGACAAACAGCAGAATAAGGATAAATCTTTAAGCTAGAAGGTCAAAGGCTAGCCTGTCTTATACAACTTTCTCTTCATTTTGGAAGGAAAAGGAGATTAAGGAGCTTGAGACAAGCTGTATCAGTTAAAAAAAAAGAGAAGCACTTAGTGCTTCTCTTTTTTTTCTGGAACAACCAAACTAGGGCTGGCAAATAGGTCATTTGGGAGAAATAAAAGGAACAGAAATTGAGTAGGAGTTGGCTTCAAATTGCTTGATTTAGGCTAGATAGCTGGCCTAGTTCATTTTAAAGTCTAAGAGAGGGGTAAATCGGCTGAGACATTTGACCAGGGGATGTCACCCCTTTTTTTCAAGATTTGGTCTGGAAATATTGTATAATGGGAGAAAGAGGTGACCTATGGAAAAAATAAAAATTGATGTTTTGGCGGTTCCCTTGAGTGGCCACCTATATCCCTTGATGGATTTGGTAGCCCCTCTGTTAAAGGATCCCCGCTTTCAGATTCGACTTTTTACAGGGGTCAAAAAGATTCCCCTGGCCCAGGCGGTAGGTTTTGAAACGGTAACCATCTTTCCAGATGACCCAGAACGGGTAGAGCGGGTGGCTAACAATCCAGCCCAGCTAAATCCTTGGACGGCCTTCCAGCAGTTATCAGCTAGCTTTGACCTAATCAATGAGCTGTCTGATGATCTCTTACAGGAATGGCAAGTCAATCGGCCGGATTTGGTTATTGCGGACTTCATCACCCTATCACCAGCCCTGGTTTGTAGGCAATTGGGCATTCCCTGGATAACCAGTATGGCAACCCAGTTTGCCCTGGAGAGCAAGGATGGACCTCCCTGCTTTTTTGGGGGCTGGACTGACCGGCCTAGTTTCTGGATTCGGCTTAGGAATGCCTTGGGCCGAAAGTTAACTCGTGGGACCAAGAGATTGGTCTTTTGGGGCCTTTACTCCAAGCTTAAACGCTATCAAATCAAGCTCTATAATGAGCGAGGAGAAGAGAATATTTACTCTCCCTATTCGATTTTAGGCTTGGGTATGGAGGAGGTGGAGCTAAAATCAGGCTTTCCAGCCCACTATCGCTGGGCTGGTCCCTGCTGTGCCTCCTTTGAAAATCCAGTGGACTTCCATCTGGATTTGGAGCGGATTTCCAAGAAAAAGGTCCTGGTGTCCTGTGGGACCCAGTTGCTCTGGGGCAAGGACAATCTAGTGGCCCTGGCCCAGAATTTAGCTGACAAGTTTCCAGACTATCATTTTGTTGTGACCCTAGGAAATAGTGAAAGGAGGGGGATGCCGCCAGAGGAGGTCAGGCCCAATCTGACGGTAGTAGCCTATCTGCCCTATAGTTTTTATCTAGCTAAGTTTGATTATGTGATTCACCATGGGGGAGCAGGGGTCTTTTATAATTGTATCGAGGCTTGTAAGCCAGCCTTGATTTTGCCCCATGACTATGATCAGGCTGACTATGCGGTCCGGGGTCAGGAAGCCCAGATAGCTTATGTGGCTTCCAAGGATCGGCCCAGTCAGATTGAAAGTCAGTTTAAGCGACTGATTGAAAGAAGGGACTGGAGCCAGCTAGAAGAGCTGAGCCAGACCTATCAGACCTACCAGGCCAGCCAGATTTTGCTGGAGGAAATTGAAAGAATCCTAGGAGAAGGGAGGACGAGATGAAGGTATTAGTAACAGGAGCAACCGGTTTTTTGGGGGGCTATGTCATCAAAGAGTTGCTAGGGAGAGGATATGAGGTTAGGGCTTTTGGCCGCAATCAGGAGCTTGGCCAGGCCCTCATCAAAGAGGGAGTGGACTTTGTTTCAGGGGACTTTACCAAGGAGGCTGAAATCATGGCAGCCTGCCAGGGCATGGATGCAGTGGTCCATGCAGGAGCCCTGTCTACTATCTGGGGCCCCTGGTCAGACTTTTATCAGGCCAATGTCTATGGGACCCAGCTGGTACTTAAGGCCTGTATGGAGCATGGGATAAAGCGTCTGGTCTATATCTCCTCTCCTAGTATTTATGCAGCAGCCAAGGACCAACTAGGGATTAAGGAGACAGATGCTCCCCAGGAAAATAATCTTAATAATTACATCAAGAGTAAACTAATGGCTGAGCGCCTGATAAAAAATTGCCCCCAAATTCCCAGCATTGTTCTCCGACCTCGGGGCCTCTTTGGAATCGGAGATAACAGTATTCTGCCTCGGGTCTTGGCCATGAGTCAAAGGCTGGGTCTGCCCCTATTAAAAGGGGGTCAGCAGCTGATGGATATGACCTGCGTTGAAAATGTAGCCCTAGCGATTGCCCTGGCCTTGGAGGCCAAGGACGAGGCGGTCGGTCAGATTTACAATATCACCAATGGAGAGCCCAGGACCTTTAAGTCCTTACTTGATGAGCTTTTAGACGGCCTAGGCCAAGAAAAACGCTATTTGAGGCTACCCGCTGGTTTAATCGGCTTTTTTGCTAGTAGTCTTGAAGGTTTTTATCGGCTTTTTCAGCTGAAAAAAGAGCCCCCTCTGACTCGCTATAGCTATTACCTACTCCGCTACAGCCAGACCTTGGACATCAGCAAGGCCCAGGAGGATTTGGGCTATGAACCTCGGATGAGCCTAAGTGAAGGGATTGAAAACTATGTCAAACATTATCGAGAGTCTTGATTATTTTCCTGCTGGCTACTGCAAGGGCCAGTTGGCCAGCCTTTTTAAAGGGCAAGCCAGGCAGGAGCTTACCTTTCCGGCCGGTGTTTTCCTGATCAAGCATAGAGACTTGGGCTATATCCTATACGATACGGGTTATTCGCTGGCTATTAAAAAAACCAGTCTCAAGTATTTTTTCTATCGTTTAGCTACACCGATTGAGCTTGAAGAAGAGGACCAGATTGACCACTTGCTAGAAGCTAAGGGAATTAAACCTGAGCAGATCTCCTATCTAATCTTGTCTCATCTTCATCCCGATCACATTGGAGGATCCAGTCTTTTTCCTAAGGCTCGCTTTATCCTGACCCAAGAGGCCTATGAGACCTATCGGGCTCCGCGTTTTAGGGATTTGGTCTTTAAGGAATTTTTGCCGGCTGATTTTGAGGACCGTCTCTGGCTGGTCCAAGCGGAGCAGGAAGAGCCAGTCTTTCCCTACTGTCCTAGCTTAGATTTGTTTGGTGATGGCAGTATTTATCTGGCTTCCCTAGATGGGCATGCCAGGGGCCAGGCCTGCCTCTTTCTACCCGAGCACAAGCTCATGATTGCAGCGGACCTAACCTGGGGAATGGATCTTTTAGCCTATAGTGAACAGATGCGTCTGCTGCCCAGACTCATTCAGGAGAATCAGGCCAGTTATTTTAGCTCAATCAAGCTCCTGCGTCGGGTCCTATCCGACCAGATTCAAGTGGTGGTTAGTCATGATCCGGTGGAGAGAATAGAGAGGATTTTATATGAATAAAGGGGTCTTTCTAAAAAACTTTATAGCCACCAGGTGGTTTCATAAATTTAAGAGCCGTCAGGGCCTAGAAGCCTATCAGCAGCGAGAGTTGGCCAAATATCAGCAGTTTCTAGAGAGTCACTCTCCCTATTTTAGGCAGGGGATTCCAGCAGATTTTAAGACCATGAATAAGGCCTTTATGATGGAAAACTTCAACCAGCTCAATACCCTGGGAGTGGATCGTGACCAGGCCCTAAATCTCGCCCTAGAGAGTGAAAGGACCAGGGATTTTTCGGTCCTGCAAGGCCAGGTTGCTGTCGGCCTATCCTCCGGGACCTCCGGCCATCGAGGCCTCTTTATCACGAGCGAGAAGGAGAGGTCCATGTGGGCAGCGGCTATCTTGGCTAAGATGTTGCCCAAGGGACACTTGCTGGGTCATAAAATTGCTTTTTTCCTACGGGCGGACAATGAGCTCTACCAGACCATCAACTCTTTTTTTATCCAGCTCAAGTATTTTGATATTTTTCAGGATATGGAGGCCCATATCGAGGAGCTGAATCGCTACCAGCCCAGCATCATTGTTGCGCCAGCCTCAATCCTTTTGGACCTGAGCCGAAGGATTTTAAGTCGGGAGTTACAGCTCAAGCCCCAAAAGCTGGTGGCAGTAGCTGAAATCTTGGAAGAGGCAGATGGTAAAAAGATTGCCCAGGCCTTTGGGCTAGACCATGTTGATCAGGTCTATCAGGCCACCGAGGGCTTTTTAGCCACTAGCTGCGCCTATGGCCAGCTCCATCTCAATGAAGACATTATCTTTGTTGACAAGCACTATCTGGACCAGCACCGTTTCTATCCGATTATTACGGATTTTAAACGGACCTCCCAGCCTATTTTTCGCTATGAACTTAATGATATTTTAGTAGAAAATAAGGAACCCTGCCCCTGTGGTTCGCTCTTTACTCGGATTGACAAAATTGAGGGGCGCTCGGATGATATCTTTTATTTTCAGGGCTTGGATCAGCAGCCGGTGCCTATCTTTCCTGACTTTATCAGACGCTGCCTGCTCTTTGTTGAGGGTATCACTGATTATCAGGTCAGGCAGCATTCTGAAAGCCACTTAGAGGTCTGTCTGGCTCCTAGAAATCCAGCCTATGAGGCTGCCATTGAAGAGCAGTTTGCCTTACTGGCCCAAGAAAAGGCCTTTGTCAAACCCCGTCTAACATTTTCAGACTATGTCCGCAATCGCAAGGTTAAGCTGAAGCGAGTGGAGAGAATCAAGTAAAGGAGAAGCTTATGAAAACCGTTAAAAATCACTTTAAAATCCTAGGCTATGGGACTTACCTGCCCCAGCATACTATAAAATTTAAAAATCAAACCCGCTATCGGGTCTTGGAAGGAGAGGAGGGGCAGCTTGATTTGGCTCAAAAGGCCATAGAAAAAGCCTTGCAAAAAGCAGGCTTGAAAATGGCTGATATCGACTGTCTCATCTCAGCTAGTGCGGTTGGCGTCCAGCCTATTCCTTGTACAGCAGCCTTGATTCATGAACGAGTAGCCAAGGGTTTAAGTATCCCAGCCATGGACATCAATACGACCTGTACTAGCTTTATCTCGGCCCTGTCCACCATGTCCTACCTCTTGGAAGCTGGAGCCTATCAACGCCTCCTCATCGTTTCCAGCGAGGTGGGCAGTCTAGGCTTAAATCCGCAACAAAAAGAAAGCTACGAGCTTTTTAGCGATGGCGCAGCTGCTTTTATCTTTGAGCGGACCCAGACCGAGCAAGGCTTGATTGATAGCCTCCAGCATACCTGGTCAGAAGGGGCCCATGATACAGAAATTCGGGCAGGCTTGACCGCCTACCATCCTAGAGAGTACAACGAAAAAACCAAGGCAGATTTCATGTTTGACATGAAGGGCAAGAAAATCCTGCTTTTATCTGCTGGTAAAATTCCGGCTATGTTTCAAGAATTTCAAGATCAGCTAGAAGCCAGCCTGGATGATTTGGACTACATTATCCCTCATCAGGCCAGCCGAGCCCTGGACTTAATCATGGGAAAACTAGGTATTCCCAAGTCTAAGTACCTCAATCTTGTCGCTGACTACGGCAATATGGTTTCCGTATCGGTTCCCTTTGGTCTGGCCTATGCCTTGGACCAGGGTCTAGTCAAGGAAGGGCAGACCATAGCCCTGATGGGGACGGCTGCCGGCATGACTGTTAATATGCTAGCCCTAAAACTCTAGTCTAACATCTTCAAGAGAAAGTCCGTCATCTGTTCCGGGCTTTCTTTTTTACCGCGAGAAATCCACATTTGGAATACACCAAAAAAGGCATTGGTCAAGTAGACTGTGCTGTATTCTCTCTCGGTTATGTTGAACTCACCGCTAGTGTAAGCTCGATTGCCAAAACGTTCCTGTAAATCTTCTCCTAACATATTTTGGAACTTGTGGCGCAGAAACATCCTAATTTCCCGCGTCCCATTGTCGGATAGCAGGGCCGATAAGAGTGGCTCTTGCTCAAGAAAATCAAAAACTTCCAGAATGGCCTGACGTTTATCTTCGGAATGCTTTTCAAAGACGAATTCCAACTGATTAAAAAGGCTCTGCTGGTAGCGTTCAATCATATCATACTTGTCCTTGTAGTGAGTGTAGAAACTACTACGGCTGATATTAGCTGTTTCAGCTAATTTGACAGTGGTGATGTGATCGAATGATTCTTGCATCAACAAATTGACCATAGCCTGCTCGATGAGCTTCTTGGTCTTACGACGTTTATTACTTTCAGACATAATCTCCCCTTTTGTACAAATTTGGACAGCTTGTCCAAATTCAGTACATTTGTCTTGCAAAATTTTTTCATAATTATATAATCTATTATAACAAATATTTTGGCAAATGTTCAAAAAAGGAGAAAAAATGTTTAAAGAATGGAAGGCAATTTTAAAAAAACCTGCTTTTATCATTGTCATATTGGGAGTTTCATTGATTCCAGCCCTTTATAATGTCATCTTTTTGAGTTCCATGTGGAACCCCTATGAAAAGGTTTCTAATCTGCCAGTGGCTGTGGTCAACAAGGACCAGCAGGCCAGCTTTAATGGCAAGACCCTATCAATCGGTAAGGATCTAGTAAAGAGCCTAGAAAAGAATGACCAGTTGGACTTTCACTTTGTAAGTGAAAACGAGGCCAAGGAAGGCCTTGATAAGGGAACCTATTATATGGTAGTCACCCTGCCTAGCGATCTGTCAGAAAAGGCGGCCAGCATTTTGACCGACCAGCCCCAGCAGACGACCATTGACTACCAAACCTCAAGTGGGCATAGCTTCATTGCTAGCAAGATGAGCGACTCGGCCATGGCCAGTCTCAAGCAAAATGTTGCTCGAAATATCACAGCAACCTATACCAGTGCTCTCTTTAAAAATATGGATAGTTTAAAGAGCGGTCTATCGACAGCGGCTGATGGGAGTCAAAAAATTGCAGCTGGAGGGCAAAAATTAACCTCTGGTAGTCAGAATTTGACCAATAACCTCCAGACCCTGTCCAAGTCCAGTCTGACCTTTGCTAGCGGGGCAGATAGTCTGAATGTCGGCCTTTCTAGCTATGTAAATGGAGTGGCCAAACTGCACGAAGGTATCAATAGCTTGAATCTTGGTTTAACTGCCTATACGGGAGGCGTTAGCCAGCTTTCAGGGGGACTCAACCAATTTTCACCAGGGCTGACTCTCTATACTCAAGGGGTTGACAAGTTATCGGCTGGGACGACGACTTTTTCTAGCCAGTTAGCCAATTACGGTCAAAAGGTAGGAAGCCTTTCAGATGGACTGACTAGCCTCAATAACCAGTCCTCCAATCTCTTGGCTGGTAGCAGGCAACTAGCCAGTGCTAGTGATAGTGGCCTACAACAGTTAAATACAGCTAGCAATCAACTGGCTTCGAGCTTGGGTGATTTAGCTGCTACCGTGAGCCAGTCCGGACCTAGTCCTGAAAAGGTGCAGGAAATCCAAACCTTGCAGACTGCTTTGACCAACCTCAAGGCCAGCCTAGAAACTAGCCCTCAAGCGCCAGCGGGTCAGCCCGATGTGACCGGTCTTGAGGCTAGTCTGGCTACCATGGAAAGCGCAGCTAGTAGCCTAGCCAACAGTGCAGCTAGCGATAAGGCAACTATTCAGAGCAGCGTAGCAGCGACGGCAGCCTATCAAGAGCTAGCGCCAGACAAGCAAGCAGAAATTAGTGCGGCTATTAGCCAAAGTCCCAGCCAGTCTGAGGCTGCTGCCCAAAGTTTACTGGAACAAGTCCAGGCTATGAAAAATCAACTAGCTAGTCTAGCAGCGCCAGCTGCAGGCGTCAGTCCAGCCCAAGCAGATTTGTCGGTCTTGGACCAGGCGAGTGTAGCTTTAGGAACTTCGCTGACAGAAGCTCAGGGTCAGACGAGTGATTTAACCAGCAATTTACAGACCCTAACGGTCAGTGCGGGTCAATTTGCAGCCAATCTAGCAGCCTTCCAAGGTCAGCTAGCTAACGGCAATAACCAATTAGCAAGCGGCCTAACTAACTATACAGAAGGTCTAGCTACAATTAACCGGGGTGCAGCCCAGCTAGCAACAGCCAAGGACCCCCTCAATACAGGAATGAGCCAACTAGACGCAGCGGCAGCCAGCCTAGCTTCTAAAAATTCCACCCTACTAGCGGCTCTAGGCCAGCTTGAAGCCGGTGGTAATACTTTGGCTGCCAAGAATGCCCAGTTGACATCTGGCGCTAGCAAGTTAGTAGACGGTAGCGGTCAACTCACTAGCAAATCACCTGAACTCTTGGCAGGAGCTAATAAATTAGCCAGTGGAGCAGGACAAATCGCTGATGGTTCTGGCCAGCTGGCTGATGGAGGCCTCAGTCTAACTGGCAACCTAGCCAGCCTGACCAATGGGGCGGATAGTTTAACCAGTGGTTTGACCAATGCCAATGGCCAACTCTCCCTCTTAAATACAGATAATAGCAATGCCCTAGCCCTATCTGATCCCTTGGCCCTCAGCAAGACAGACAATGACCATGTAGGGGCAAATGGAATTGCCATGGCTCCTTATATGATTTCTGTGGCCCTCTTTGTGGCTGCCATCTCGACCAATGTCATCTTTGCGGGTTTGCCGTCTGGTCGCAAACCTCAAACCCGCAAGGATTGGCTCCGGGCCCGCCTGCAGGTCAATGGTCTAATCGCCCTTTTGGCAGGTCTCTTGGTCTATGGAGCGGTCCATCTGATTGGCCTGACTGCCAACCATGAGCTAGCCACCCTGGGTCTGATTGTCTTGGCCAGTCTGACCTTTATGGCTTTGGTTACGGCCTTGGTGACCCTGGATAATAAGATTGGAGCCTTTCTGGCCCTAATCCTCTTACTCTTGCAGTTGGCTTCTAGTGCGGGAACTTATCCGCTCCAGCTGACCGACTCAATCTTCCAGAAAATCAATCCTTGGCTACCGATGAGCTATTCGGTTTCGGCCCTGCGCCAGACCATCTCTATGAATGGACAAATCACCAGTCAAGTGGTCTTTATGCTGACTATCCTCCTCTTCTGTACCGTCTTTGGGACCCTGGCTTATCGACCAGAGAAAGAAAGCTCGGCCCTTTAAGCTAGGAGATGAGAGGGGGAGAGTTGAGATTTACTAGAAGTTGATTTTGCCTTTCCTCTTTGATAGAGTTTACTAGCTATCTTTCACTATAAATAGACTGAATTTGGAAATTTTATCTCAAACTCAGTCTATTTTTTTTGTATAAAACATGCTATAATTAGACAGAATAAAGGAGGTAGCGATGAAAAAGAAGTATTTGCCTAGCTTTCAAATCTGGCTGAAATTTGGCATTCTATTTTTTATCTATCTGGTCTTATCGGCTTTTACGGCTCCTGAACGTCCAGCAAATGGAGTTTACGACCCTGATAACCATCTATCAACAGAACTTGTTGACCAGATTAAAATCCTGAATGAGGCTAATAGCAACAAGGAAAGCAAGCTCCAAATCGGGGTTTATGTGGTAGATAGCCTGAAAGGTGAGACGATTGAGAATGTTGCTAATGAAACAGCTAGAGCCTGGAATATTGGTTATGCAGAGGACAATAACGGAGTTTTGATAGCTGTCTCTATCCAGGACAGGAAGTCTCGCATTGAAACTTCTGATTCAGTAGCCGCTAAGATTACTGACTACGAAACTTATCAATTTTTACAGACAGCTAGACCCTTCTTTAGACGGGGAGATTATAGTGGCGGAGTCCTGTCCATTGCTAATAATCTTAATCACCAATTTTATGGGGAATTAAGTCAAGTTTCAACTAGTTTAGATTTGGATGACATTGCAATGAGTCGCGCTATCTATGAAGAACACAGCAGCTCTCATTCTAGTGAGTCTGACTTAAGTGAAGAATTCTCGAAACTTGCACCTGGTCTAGGTATCTTGTTTCTCTTCTTTCTCTTTCTTTTAGGTGTTAAAAGTAAAGGGTCAGATGATGATGATCATCATTCTGGAGGCAGTTCTTGGAGAAGTTCTTCCTGGTCTAGCAGTTCATCGAGCTCGCGCTCTAGATCAAGTTCAAGTGGTTGGAGCTCAAAGGGCTGGTCAGGAGGAGGCTTTGGTGGCGGAGGTTCCTCAGATAGTTGGTAGAAAGATAATAAATTCTAGGAGAAAAAATGAAAAATAAGTTAATGATTAGCATCTTAGTAGCAGTAGGAGCTCTCTTGCTTTTGGGAGCTTGTTCTGTGACGGTTTCTTATAATGGTTTGGTTGCTGAGCAAAGTCAGCTTGAAAAGGCTCAAGCTGATGTGGAAACAACTTTACAGCGTCGGTCAGACTTGATTGGAAATTTGGTGGAATCTGTCAAGGGGCAGATGAATCACGAGACCGAGGTTTTTACCAAAATCTCTGAGGCTAGGACCAAGATTGGGTCTAGCTCAGTCACCTCTAAAGAAAGTCAAGAAGCCCAAGCTGAATTGAGCTCTGCTCTTACTCGACTCTTGGTATTGACAGAAAATTACCCTCAGCTAAAGAGTGATGAAAATGTCAAACAGTTGATGATTGAACTTGCTGGTAGTGAAAATCGCATCTTAATTGCTCGGAAGGACTACAATAAGGAGGCAGCTACTTATAACCGGAAGATTCGCTCTTTCCCGACGGTCTTTGTGGCCAACTTATTCGGTTTTAAGGAGGCTGAGACCTTTAAGGCTGATTCGGGAGCTCATCAGGCACCTAAGGTTAGCTTTAGTAGCTCTGCTGCTGGACAAAACTAATATTTAAGGCTGATTTTCTTCCTTGATTTGCCATTCTAGCCCAAGGGGAGAGTCAGCAATTCTAAGTTTTATCTATGGAATGTCTCTTTATTACAGGGGCATTTTGTTTTCTTTAAGTTTTTTTTAGCCTTCCTTTAAGCTTTGGTCCGTAAAATAACATAGCAAATAAAGAAGAAGTCAGAGAGGAAGCTAGATTATGGGCAAAAAAACCTTTAAAGATAAATTTCAACGATTTGAAACCAAGTATGTGATTTCTAAGGAAAAATTAGCAGCTTTACTAGCAGAATTTGAGGATTATATGGTGGAAGATGAGCATGCTTATTCGACCATTAGTAATCTCTATTACGATACACCTAACTTTCAAATGATTCGGGAGTCCTTGGAGAAGCCTTATTTCAAGGAGAAGTTGCGGGTGCGGACCTATGATGCGACTCCAGCTGAAAATAGTCAGGTCTTTTTGGAAATCAAAAAGAAGGTCAGAAAGATTGTCTACAAGCGCCGGATTGCGACAGACTTGGTGACTGCCGAGGCCTATCTGGCTGGGGCCGAGGATCTAGTTGCGGACTCGCAGATTCGCTCGGAAATCGACTGGCTGACCAAGCGCTATCGTGGGGTTGAGCCCAAGATGTATATCTACTACAATCGCTATTCCATGAAGGGGCGAGAGGACGCAGATATTCGGATTACCATTGACCATGATGTGACCTATCGGAGCCATAAGCTCAGTCTTTTAGAGGGACGGTTTGGCGACAACCTGCTGCCGGACAATCATGTCATTATGGAAATCAAGGTTCCTGGGGCCTATCCCTTATGGTTGACGGGGATTTTAGACCGTCATCAGGTATTTTCAAAATCATTTTCAAAATACGGAGTGGCCTACAAGAAGACCACTGCTTACAAAGGAGTTGTAAATCATGTTCAATCAGCTATTTAAAGATGTCTTTACCTCGACCGATGTCGAACCCCTCATGCTACTAGCGGCTATCGGAGTGGCCCTAGTTTTGGGGCTGGTCCTGGCCAAGGCCTACCAGTATAAGACCGTTTATAGTCAATCATTTGTCATGAGCCTGACCCTCCTGCCTAGCCTGATTGCCATTGTGATTTTCCTGGTTAATGGTAGTCTAGGAGCTGGGGTAGCTGTGATGGGGGCCTTTAGCCTGATTCGCTTTCGATCGGCACCGGGTGGAGCCAAGGAGCTGATTGCTATTTTCCTCTCCATGACTATCGGAATTGCTATTGGGATGGGCTATCTCGTCTTTGCGACAGTTTTTGCCCTGCTTATGTGTGGGGTTATGCTTATCCTAGAAAAGATAAATTTTGGTCAGATGAAGCAGTCCATGCGTCAGTTGACTATTGTCATCCCTGAGAGCCTGGACTATGAGCATCTCTTTGATGATATTTTCCAAAAGGCCACCCAGCATCAGGAATTGGCCAGTGTTAAAACATCTGATATGGGGAGCCTATTTAAGCTTAAATATATCATTCAAATGAACGGTAGTATGACAGAAAAAGAGCTGATTGACGCCCTACGCACGCGCAATGGCAATCTAGAAATTGCTCTGGGTCGCTATATCAATAAAGAAAATGAACTGTAAGAAAGAGGTTTTCCATGAAAGAAAGCAAGAAATTTAACAAAGTAAGACTCCTAGTTCCCTTGGCGCTTCTATCGCTGACCCTGGCTGCTTGTAGTCAGACTAGCAAGCAGTCTACTAGTAGTAGCAGTAAGAGTCAAAGTAGTCAGACGGCGACCAAGACCGACACCAGCCAGTATTTTACCGATCGGGATAGCGATCCCTCCTATGAAGAGAGCAAGGCGACCAAGATTGAACTCAAGGACAATAGCGCCACTTCTTCTGGTAATGGGGCCAGTGTCGATGGATCAACAGTGACCATTAGCACAGCAGGAACCTATATTATTTCAGGGAAGAGCGAGAATGTCCAAATCCTTGTCAAGGCTGGCGACCAAGATAAGGTCCAAATCGTACTAAATGGTGTTACCATGACTGGGACAGATGCAGGCATTGTCGTTGAGTCTGCCGATAAGACCTTCCTGACCCTGGCTGAAGGCAGCAAAAACAGCATTTCTGACTCGGCCAAGCATAAGAATACCGACTATGATGCGGCTATTTATTCCAAGGACGACTTGACCCTCAATGGCTCTGGTAGCTTGACGGTTGAAGGCAATTATGGCAATGCCATTGAGTCCAATGATGACCTGCGGATTACAGGTGGAACCTACACCATTAAGGGCTATAAGAATGCCCTAGCAGCTAATGATGCCCTCAATATCAAGGATGCCAGTCTTGATTTGACAGCGACTGAGGATGCCCTCCATGCTGACAATGATGATGATACCAATCTTGGGAATTTATATATCCAGTCTGGAACGATTACCATTAAGGCCGATGATGACGGTATGCACGCTTCCAATGCAGCCCTGATTGATGGCGGAACGATTAAGGTTGAAAAGAGCCAAGAAGCTTTAGAAGGTAAGACTGTTACCATCAACGGAGGAGAGCTGGACTTGACCTCTACTGATGACGGTATCAATGCTAGCGATGGCTCTAGTAGTGAGGACAAGGGGCCAGGCCAAGCCACTGCTGGTGTCAGCCTCACCATTAGCGGTGGGAAAGTCAAGGTCAATGCCCAAGGAGACGGACTAGACTCCAATGGTGACTTGACGATTTCTGGCGGTGAGGTCTATGTGGACGGTCCGACCGACAATGGCAATGGGGCCTTGGACTATGACGGTAATGGAAGTATTACAGGTGGTCAGGTCATGATTATCGGTAGTAGCGGTATGGCCATGGGCTTTGGCTCTAGCTCGACCCAGGCCTCTGTCCTGGCCAATGTCTCTGGTAATGCAGGTTCCAAGATTAGCATTACAGACTCATCAGGCAAAGAAGTCCTTAGCTATACAGCCCTTAAAAACTTCCAGTCTGTCCTAGCTAGTTCGGCTGATTTGAAAGATGGCGAGACTTATACGATTAAGGTAGATGGCCAATCCACTACTGCGACCGCTAGCCTCTCGACTCAAAACGGCAATGGCGGCCCGGGCGGAGGCCCAGCTGGTGGCGGAAACGGTGGTCCTGGCGGCAGACAATAAGAAAAACTCCCGAAGGGAGTTTTTTATTCTTCAAAATGAATGGCTAGACTTTCTGTATCCACGCTCACTCGGGCTCCAATCGTAATGGTAAAAAGTGGCTGCGTGTGGGCAAAGTCCAAGTCGTAGAGAACAGGAATTTGCTTGAGTAGCGGGTGCTTGTCTAAAATATAGAGCAAGATTTCCTGGGTCATCTGGCATTCCTTGGGAAAGCGGCCGAGAAGGAGAGCCTGGGGCTGAGGGTAGGCCTGTAAGAGGGCAGCAAGATTGCGGTCAAATTCCATATAGTCATCTTCTTCGGCACTTTCTACAAAAAGGATATAGTTCTTATCCTGCGGAGCGAATGGCGTGCCATGCAGGAGCGAGAAAGTCGAGAGATTGCCGCCTAGGGCAGTGGCAGAAGCTCGGCCGTGATTGTAGACCTGCCACTTGGTCTCCTGGAAAGTTAGCTCCGCATCTGGCAGATACCAAGGATTGGAACCCCATTTCTGACTAGGCTCCAAGTCATAGCTGGTCTGGGTTACGGCCCGCAGCCAACTTTGGGTCTGGTAATCCTGTAAGGCTTCCATTTTAAAGCTAGAATAAGCAGGCCCCATATAGGTTTGCAGTCCTGTTTTGGCATAAATGGCATTGAGCAGGGCCGTTGTATCGGAATAGCCACATAAAATCTTGGGGTGAGCCTTTATCAAATCGTAGTCCAGATAGGGCAGGAGTTCATTGCAGTTAAAGCCACCGATAGTGGTGAGAATAGCATCGACCGAATCGTCCAAAAAGGCCTCATGTAAATCCTCAACCCGACTTGAAATGGAGGCCGAACCCAGCAAGTCATTCTCCTCATAGTTCTTAGAAAAAGATAACCTGAAACCTAGCTCTTCCAAGCGCTCCTTGGCAGCGCTATTGGCCTCGAAACCACCGATAGAAGTAATGGAATTTGAAGGGCTCAATACCCGAATATGGTCGCCCTTGCTTAATGTTTTCACCATAAGTGACCTCCTTGTCTTTAGTTGCCTTATTATAATATAGACTAGCTCTAAAAGCAAGTTTTTAGGGCAAGAAAGGCTTTGAGTTCAGAATCTTAAAAGCCCTCAGGTCTCAAGGATCGGACAAAAGAAGGTGAACTTCTAGCAAAAGGCGAGGCTCAAAAAGTGGCAGAAAAAGCTCAAGGTCAGTCTATTTAGAAGTTATCCCCAAAAAATTAGAGGCCGAAATCTTTTCGGCCTCTAATGATAAGCTATCAGTCATGGACTAGACTGATGTGACCATTGTTGGCGGAGGCATTGAGGGTCTTGCCCGAAGTGCCAGTCTGCCGCAAGGCGGTCTGTTTTAATGAGTCCTCTGTGACCTGAATCCCAGAAGGAACGCTAATACCACCTAAATCGGACCGAAGATTAAAGCCTAGGTCCTGGTAGCTAGCAGCAGTCAGGTTGAACTCCATGTTTCCATTGTCATTTTCAAAGGTGGTGCTACCGTCTAGCTCCAGCTGGCTAGTGCGGAGGGCTCCATTGCTCTGGCTTATCTTGCTGTTGGCGACTTTAGTCTGCCTAAACTCTACTTCGCCATTATCGGATTCCAAATTACCAGCCAGCAGTTGGCTATTTTTAACCCTAATAGCCCCATTGTCATTATCAATAGTGAACTCTTGGGCCTCCAGATTATCAAGGGTCAACTCACCATTGCCCAAACTTAGGTCCAGCTTTTGTGTCAGGAGCTTATCGCTGGTTGCCAGTCTCACTGGTCCGTTATCACTATAGACTGTCAGATTTTTCAGGCTAGTTCCCTTGGGGAGACGGAGGGTGACCGCTCTTTCTGCATGGGCATTGTCCCGAAAAAGATTTAAAAGATCAAGGTGAAAGCCAGTGATTATGCGTGGCTGATTTGCTCCCCTTTCCCTGATGGTCAGTTTGCCATCTTCTTGGCTGGTTGAGACTTTGTTCTCTTTCTTCTTTTGAACGTAGTAGGTCAGGTGGACCTTTTGGTCGTCAGAATCTTCAATAATCAAATCACGATTATTGAGGTCGACGTCTAGATCGTTGATCTGGTCGTAAGTTTCTTCTTTCTTTTGGACATCTATCTTGTTGGCAGCATTTCTGAGCTGATCGACACCACCGGTCAAATCGCCGACAGCAAAGAGACCGACGCCTACAAGGCAGGTGATAAGGGCGCTTTTAACCCAAGTTTTTTTTGAATTAGTCATATTGGTTACCTCTCTTTGTCAATTTCAAGCTTAGGCTGAGAAATAGAAATTTGATAAAGTTGGCTGCTGGCTTGATTGCCAAAAACATTAGTCCAGCAAGGCCCAGGAAGAAAATTCCAACCCCCAAGACCATGAGGAAGGTAGAGAGGGAAATGCCCAGGGCTGTTGTCAGGCTAGACCAAATCGTACCGATGCCGGTTACCAAGAAGGCCAGAGAACCAACTGCGAGGGTGGCTAGTAAGAGGCAGAGGAGGAGAAAGAAAACAAAGAGGAGGACGATAGCGACAAGAGCCAGGGGAGCCGCTATAGGGGCCGCAAAGATTGTCAGTAGAACGATTTTTAGGGTATCGCTGTTCTTCTTGGCTTCCTGACCTTCTTCCTCAATTCGTCGGTTGAGGAGATTGGTCAGAAGTTCATGGGCTGCTTCCTTGGGACTGCCCAAATCGGCCATCACCGCAGCTTCTCCTTCTGGACCTGCTTCTTCAAAGTATTCGTTGAAGTAGTCCATGGCCTCCTGATAGTCTTTTTCAGGTAGGCGTTTTAAGTATTTATTTAATTGGGCTAGGTATTCAGTTCTTGTCATGACGTATGCTCCCTTCTATGATGCCGTCAATCGTCTGTTGATAGAGTTTCCATTCTTCCTTAAGGAGGGCTAGTTGCTTATGACCACTGGCTGTTAGGGAGTAGTACCTCCGCCTACGGCCGTTATAGTCCTGGTCATAGGTGGTCAAGTAGTCGCTTTGTACTAGTCGCTTAAGAATGGGATATAGGGTTGATTCCTTGATGTTGGCAAGGAGTTTAATGGTCTGACTGATTTCGTAGCCATAGGAGTCATTGCTTTCCAAGATGGCTAGGATTAAAAATTCAGTCAAGACCGCAGATACGGGGAAGTGCATGGTCTTACCTCTTCTAAAAAAAATTATATATGTTTTATTTATATATATTATAAATCTATATTTACTTTTTGTCAAGGAAATAAAAAAGGAAGGAAAAGGTCCCAATGATTCTTCTCCTCCCTTTTTACTGGGCCTAGTTTTGATTTTCTTTGCCTATTATATTGAAATAAAGGCTAATAAAATGGTAGAATAGAGTATATTTATTTTCCATTTTCGAGGGAGATAAATCTATAAAAAATCTACTAAAACAGTTTTTGCTAGGCAGAAAACGATTTTTAGTTCATTTTTTTTGAAATAAAGTGTAGAATATTTTCAAGAGGTATGGGATTAATGATGAAGAAACATCAAACACTCTATAAATTTATATGGCAAACCCTTCTTTACTTTGTCATCTTTTTGGCCTTACTTTATTTCTTCAGTTATCTTGGTCAAGGCCAGGGTGGCTTTATCTACAATGAGTTTTAGGAGCTTCATGTGACAAATAAAAAAATTAACGATATGATTGAAAGCCTGGAGCACTTCGCCCAGGTCCAGCCGGATTATCCAGCTTATAATATCCTAGGAGAAGTCCACAGCTACGGCCAGCTCAAGCGGGATTCCGACTCCCTAGCAGCCCAGCTAGACAGTCTAGCTATAGCAGCCAAGTCGCCAGTTGTCGTCTTTGGTGGTCAGGAGTATGAGATGCTAGCGACCTTTGTCGCCTTGACCAAGTCTGGCCATGCCTATATTCCTATTGATAGCCATTCAGCCCTGGAGCGCGTGTCAGCTATTATTCAAGTAGCCCAGCCCAGTCTGATTATCGCTATCCAACCCCTGCCAGAGCTGGAGCTTTCCTGTCCTGTTCTAGATTTGACTGCGCTAAAGGCTGCCTTTGCCAAAGAGAGTGCTTATGAGCTGACCCACTCGGTCAAGGGGGACGATAACTACTATATTATCTTTACCTCAGGTACGACTGGCCAGCCCAAGGGGGTTCAGATTTCACACGAGAATCTTCTGAGCTTTACCAACTGGATGATTAGTGACCCAGAGTTTGCGACTCCAGCCAGACCCCAGATGTTGGCCCAACCGCCCTATTCTTTTGACCTATCGGTCATGTATTGGGCACCGACCCTGGCCTTGGGTGGGACCCTCTTTGCCCTGCCTAGCAGTCTGGCCCAGGACTTCAAGCAGCTCTTTAGCACTATTTTAGACCTACCAATTGCTATCTGGACCTCGACCCCCTCTTTTGTCGATATGGCCATGCTGTCTGAGGACTTCTCGGCAGAGAAAATGCCCCAGTTGACCCATTTTTACTTTGATGGGGAAGAGTTGACAGTCAAGACAGCTAAAAAATTAAGGGAGCGTTTCCCTGAGGCTCGCATTGTCAATGCCTATGGTCCGACCGAGGCCACCGTTGCCCTCTCGGCGGTAGCTATTACCGAGCAGATGTTGACCGATTTGGCCCGCCTTCCTATCGGCTATACCAAGGAGGATTCACCGACCTTTATCATTGATGAGGAAGGACAGATTCTACCTCATGGCCAGCAGGGAGAGATTATCGTGACCGGTCCAGCGGTTTCCAAGGGCTATATGAACAATCCAGAAAAAACCCGGGAAGCCTTCTTTGAGTTTGAGGGTCTACCGGCCTACCATACAGGAGATATTGGCTCTATGACCGATGAGGGACTCCTGCTTTATGGTGGTCGCATGGACTTCCAGATTAAGTTTAATGGTTTTCGGATTGAGCTAGAGGATGTTTCTCAAAATCTCAATAAGTCCCAGTACATCAAGTCAGCCGTAGCGGTACCCCGCTACAATAAAGACCACAAGGTACAAAACCTTTTGGCCTACCTGGTCTTGAAAGAGGGCGTCAGAGAGCAGTTTGAGCGAGAGATCGACTTGACCAAGGCCATTAAGCAGGACTTAGAGGACATCATGATGTCTTATATGATGCCGTCCAAGTTTATCTACCGGGAGTCCCTACCCTTAACTCCTAATGGTAAGATTGACATCAAGCACTTGATTGCTGAGGTTAATAACCGATGATTGATTTTCTCAAACAGTTCCCTCACTTAGAGCCCTACGGCAATCCCCAGTATTTTGTCTACATCATTCTGGCGGTTTTGCCGATCTATATCGGTCTCTTTTTCAAAAAGCGCTTTGCCCTCTATGAGATTCTGATCAGCCTAGCCTTTATCATCTTTATGCTGACGGGGCCAGAGCTGACCCAGGTCTATGCCCTAATCTTTTATGTGGTCTGGCAGAGCCTGCTCATCTTTAGCTACCGCTTTTACCGCCGCCACAGGGACAATAAGTGGGTCTTCTACCTCTATGTCTTTTTGGCAGTCCTACCCTTGGTCATTGTCAAGCTGACCCCGGCCCTCCAGACTCACCGCCAGTCTCCGCTAGGCTTTTTGGGAATTTCCTATCTAAGCTTTCGGACGGTGGCCATGATTATGGAGATGCGAGATGGCGTCTTAAAGGACTTTAGCGCCTGGGAATTTTACCGATTCCTGCTCTTTATGCCAACCTTTTCAAGTGGACCGATTGACCGTTTCAAGCGTTTCAATGAGGATTATGAAAACATTCCTGACCGCAACCAGCTCCTGGATATGCTGGAAAAGGTCGTTCACTACATCATGCTGGGCTTTCTCTATAAGTTTGTCTTGGCCCACATTTTTGGCAGCATGCTCCTGCCCCCTCTCAAGCAATTAGCCCTACAAAGCGGAGGCTTCTTTAACCTGGCAACCCTGGGTGTCATGTACGCCTTTGGCCTGGACCTCTTCTTTGACTTTGCCGGCTACTCCATGTTTGCCCTGGCCCTGTCCTATCTGATGGGAATTAAGAGCCCGGTCAACTTTGACAAACCCTTTTTATCTCGTGATTTAAAGGAGTTTTGGAATCGCTGGCACATGAGCCTGTCCTTCTGGTTTAGAGACTTCGTCTTTATGCGGCTTGTCATGGTCTTTATGCGTAATAAAGTCTTTAAAAACCGCAATGTGACCTCGGCTGTGGCCTATCTGGTCAATATGCTCTTGATGGGCTTTTGGCATGGGGTGACTTGGTACTATGTCGCTTACGGCCTCTTTCATGGTCTGGGTCTAATCGTCAATGACGCCTGGCTTCGCAAGAAAAAGACCCTGAATAAGGAGAGAAAGGCCAAGAATCTCCCAGCCCTGGCAGACAATCGTTGGACCCAGGCCCTGGGCATTTTCATCACCTTTCATGCAGTTATGCTTTCATTTTTAATCTTTTCAGGATTTTTAAATGAACTATGGTTTAAGAAATAGGAGAATATAGAAAATGGATATTAAACAAGAAGTAATAGAAATTATTGATGACCTCTTTATGGAGGACGTATCAGGCATGATGGACGAGGACCTCTTTGATGCTGGCGTTTTAGACAGCATGGGAACAGTTGAGCTCATTGTCGAGCTAGAGTCTCGCTTTGATATTCATGTCCCAGTATCTGAGTTTGGTCGTGATGACTGGAATACAGCCAATAAGATTGTTGAAGGGGTAACGGAGTTACGCAATGCTTAAGCGTTTATGGCTGATTTTGGGGCCTGTTTTCTGCGCCTTTTTAATGGTTTTGGCCCTACTCCTCTTTTATCCAGTCAACTATGGCAAGCATCAGTTTGAGGAGGAAAAGCGGGCCGCGGTCACCTTGACAGCAGAGAGCTTCAAGAGTCGGACCCAGAAGGTGCGGGCCTTGACAGACCCCGACCACCCCTTTATTCCTTTCTTTGGTTCCAGTGAATGGCTGCGCTTTGATAGCATGCACCCGGCGGTTTTGGCCGAGGCCTACCAGAGACCCTATCGACCCTATTTTCTAGGGCAAAGGGGGGCGGCCTCTCTGACCCAGTACTATGGTATGCAGCAAATCCTGCCCCAACTGGAGCAAAAAACTGCTGTCTATGTGGTCTCGCCCCAGTGGTTTACCAAGCGGGGAGCAGATCCCAGCGCCTTCCAGCAGTATTTTAATAGCGACCAGCTGACCAGCTTTTTGACCCAGCAAAATTATAGCCAGGTCGACCAGTATGCCGCCCGGCGCCTCTTGGACATCTATCCCAATGTAGCCATGGCTGATTTGGTCAAGAAGGTGGCCCAAAAGCAGCCCTTCTCTAGTCTAGACCAGACCTATCTGGGCTTGACCAGCCGGATTAACCAGCGGGAGGAGGCCCTCTTTAATGGCTTGACCGGAAGTTATAATGAAAATTATGACCGCTTTATTGCGCCTAAGCTAGACAAGCTCCCCCAGTCCTTCTCTTATGATGCGCTGATGGAGCTGGCTAGCAAGGAAGCCAAGAAGCACACTTCCAATAATCATTTAGGCATTGACAACCATTTTTATAATAGTCGTCTCAAGGCCAAGATTGACAAGCTCAAGGGAGCCCAAAGAAAGCTCTCCTATGTCCAATCGCCCGAGTATAACGATTTCCAGCTGGTCCTCAACCAGTTTGCTAGCTCCAAAACCAGGGTCTTGTTTGTGATTCCTCCGGTTAATGAAAAATGGATGGCCTATACGGGTCTTAGGGCTGACCTCTACCAAAAGGCAGTAGCCAAGATTAAGTACCAGCTTGAGAGCCAGGGCTTCCATGAAATTGCTGACTTCTCCAAGGATGGGGGTCGAGAGCACTTTATGCACGATACCATTCATATCGGTTGGAATGGTTGGCTGGCCTTTGACCAGGAGCTTCAAAACTTCCTGGCCAAGTCTGGACCTGCCCCTGCCTATCAGATTGATAATCGCTTCTTTGCCAAGGATTGGGCAACATACAGTGGCGATATCAAGGACTTTAAAAAATAGGTTCTAGGACCTATTTTTTTGTGTTTGGTTAGGGTGGTTTCGCCTTCTTTTGATTGTTGAAGGGGATTAGGATTTGACGGAGATAGATTTTTTGTATATACTGTATATACGCAGAAAGGAGCAGGGAAATGACTAGGCTTTCTAAAGACTCTCAATTTACTTTTCGGACCAATAAGGAGCTGTTGGTTCAGGCCAAGAAGGTGGTGGGAGACGAGCAAATGGATATGAGCACCCTCTTTAATCGCTTGCTAGAATATCTTGCCCTTGAAGGAGAAGTACCAACTGTCCTCTTAGAAGAGGGAAAATCTAGGCATGAGCGACTAGTAGATGACCTCTATGAGGAAATCCTTTCAGCCTATACTAGCTATGAGACGGGGCAAGTAGTAGAACTTGATGAGGCCTTTGAAAAGTATGGCTTATAAGCTAGTAGTCACCTTAGAGGCTGAAGAGGACTTGGCGGCCATTTATCGTTATATTAGTCGGCGTTTTCTATCTAGTCAAGCTGCTAAAAATACGCTAGCCAATATCAAACAATCTTTGAAAAAACTAGCCTCTATTCCCGATTTGGGACTAGATGTGTCTGAGCGAGTTGGGAAACAGTTCCCTAAAAATGAAAGAGTAAGGATGTTGCCGACTGGGCACTATCTTGTTTTTTATATTTTTGATGGGCAAGTAGTCAGTGTTTTACGCATTCTCTATCAAAGAAGAGATTGGATTCAACTTTTTAAAGAAAGATAAAAATAGGTTCTAGGACCTATTTTTTCTTTGTGATGTATTTGGCTAGGGCCAGGGCGACACCGTTTTGGTTATTGCTGAGGGTGCTGGCCTGGGCAGCCTCCTTGACTGCTTGGGGACTATTGCCCATGGCCAGGCCCAGCCCGGCTAGCCTTATCATGGGGAGGTCATTGTAGTTGTCACCGATTGCCATGACAGCTTCCAGGGGCAGCTGATAGTAGCTGGCGATTTCCCGCAGGGCTAATTCCTTAGAGACCTGGCGAGCAGTGATTTCCAGATAGTTGGCCTTGGAGAGATAGCAGGCTAGCTCCTTAAAGTCCTGCTCCTCTAAGTAGGAATAGACCTTTTCGATGACCTCTGGCTCGTCAATCAAGAGCATCTTGTGGATGGCTCCCAGCTGGTCAAGCCCGTCTAGCAGGTCCTCCTTGATTTGCGGGCTTTCACCGGTAATCTCGGCCTCTAGCTGGACCCAGCGGTTGAGTTGGCTGCTGATCCAGTCAAGGCCAGAGTAGAGATTGATGGCCAGGTCGGGAAATTCTTCCTGCAGGAGGGTCAGCATTTTTTGCAGTTCCTTCCTATCCAAGGGGTGCTCTGCCAGAACCTGATAATTCTCAGCATCTCCCTTGATGATGAGGGCGCCATTATAGGCGGCCAAGGGCTCTTGCTTTAGACCTAGCTCTCTGGCTAGAGGCTCCATACCCAAGGGCGAGCGGGCCGAGGCTAGGACCAGGGGAATCTTTCTCTCCTGTAAGCGGGCGACCTGCTCCTTTAGCTCCGGGCTAAGCTGGTGCTGGTCGTTGAGAATGGTTCCGTCAATATCACTGATAACCAGTTTAATCTCTTGTCTTGTCATAGCTAGTAGTCCTTTCTGGGGCTTTTTTCCTAGGGGCTTTAGTTTTATTGTAACAAAGACGGTAAGGGTTTTCAAGATATTGTAAGTTTTTGTGCTGCTTTAATTGATTTTAACTTCACCTCATTACTATTAGAAGTAAATCAATGGGAACAGGACTAGAGATTTAGAGTCTTAGCAGAAAAAGTTAATTTTATGTTATAATAATCCTATGCTAACAAAGGAATTTCAGCGTCTGATGATGACGGATACGGTGGCGACGGCGGAGGCTCTGCTAGGCATGGAGCTTTGGCTGGACGGAGAGCTTTTGGGTTGGATTGTGGAAACGGAGGCTTACTTGGGTAAGGAAGACAGTGCCTGCCACAGCGCTAGTGGTCGTAGGACGCCTAAAAACGAAGCCATGTACTTGGCGGCGGGGCATTGGTATGTCTATCAAATCTACGGACATCAGATGCTCAACCTGGTCACCAAGCCTGAAAATAGGGCAGAGGCAGTCTTGATTCGCGCCCTAGAGTTGCCAAACGGTCAAGTCCTAGCCAATGGACCAGGAAAGCTGACACGCTGGGCAGGTATAGACAAGGTTTTCAATGGAGATGAGCTGATAAAGTCGCGCTTACAAATACGGGCGGGGAGGAAACCTGGGCAGATTAGCAGACGTCCGCGTATCGGTGTGACCTGTAGGGATAAATGGCGGAGTGAGCCACTTTGTTTTTATGTTGCGGGCAATCGTCATGTTTCAAAGATTGCCAAAAAAGGGCTGCTTGACGACCTAGCCACTTGGGAAAATGTCTGATGTGACTAGCAGAAAGAAAAACTGACTGGAAGTTTCCGGTCAGTTTTTGCTTGCTTTCACTTTTAAATACTGCTTTCTCAGTATGTTTCAGCTAGGATTTCAGAGAGCAGGATTTAGGAGCTTTTCTTCTATTATATACTATTATTTTAGTAAAGTCTGATAAGCTGTTCAAGGAACTATCCTATTGGTCCGACTTTATCAAAAGGGGCGGGCTCGGTTAATCGGCGGACGGGCTTAAAAGATCTTTTGCCTTCCTATATAATAGGAAGAAAAACCAGCTCGCCCTCATCTAGCTTCTAGATAAGGACAGGCTGGCCAGCTTTGGCGGGGCTGGGACTTGCTCAAGGGGGCATGGGGGCCTTATTCTGACAAGTCTTTATAGTGGCAAAAGTCTGACAATTCTTATAGGGCTGGGATTTTGGCCGTCTTTTGTTAAAAGTATGTTAAAAATGGACACATGGGAAAAATTGAACATTTTTAGAGGCTTTTAGAGGCTTATTTGAGTACATTTATATTGACAGGGGGGGAGATTTAACATATACTAGATAGTGGAAAGTGGCTGGACAGCTTAGGACACTGTTTGGAATAAACATTTTCCAACTATCGTATGCATACCGATAAAAAATAAACCACCACAAAACGAAGGACATAGTTCTGTGATGGTCAGGGGCCTTGTGATACAGAAAAAAATCGAAAACAGTACATAAATTCATACTGTATCATAAGGTTTTGATGAGGATTTAGCTTCAAACTAGATCGCATGTAAGTAAGAATCGTTGACTTAGTCTGTTCAACAACATCTTTTTTGCGCTCTTGTAACTCATACGTTTCAAGGCGATTCACAACTCATAGTGAAGAAGTGAAAAGAAAAATGCACAGGAATCAACATTTTACTTACAAGCTGACGAAATAATAGCAACAAAACTATCCATTTCTATCTTGTTTGTAGAAATCCTGCGCTTTAAGTGTAGAAAATCTAACTTAAAGAAAACTTAAAAATTTTTAGGGAATACAAAATGTATATCCTAGCTGTAAAATCTTACTAGCATTAAATCTTACTACTAGCATATTAGAAGTTTGAATTACAGGAAAATCTTTGGGAGAGATTAAGAAGGGAGATAATGATGGATTTAATGGCTATCATGGTACAATCCCGCCTGGTAACGGTAGAACAAAAAGAAGAAATTCTGGAAAACATGCCACAGTCGGATTTGCCATTAGAAAGATATGTAATCAGCAAGGGCTATGTGAATGAGACTGACATGCTCAAGGTTATGAGTTATTACTATCGTACCCAGTATGTCAACCTATCACAATTTACAATCAACACAGAAGCCGTTCAAAAGGTTTCTGAAAGGGTTGCTAGACAGCACGCGTTGATTCCTATTTCCTTTACAGAGGACGAGGAGCCAAAATTGATTGTTGCAATGGCGGATCCTAGCAACTACATCGCCTTGGATGATGTTAAAATCGTCTCTAAGATGAGTGTAGTACCTTATGTAACCTTTCGGGATGATATTGAGAAGTATATCGATCAGTATTATTCGCAGGAGGATGCTGCTAAACAGGCAGCAACTGAGATTGAAGGTTTTGAAACCGAAATCGAAGAAGTTGAAGAAGACCTAGCTATCAAAAATGCGCCGGTTGTCCGCTTGATTGACTCGATTGTCAGCCAAGCTATCAAGACCCGGGTTAGTGATATTCATATCGAGCCATTTGAAAAGGTCGTGCGCGTGCGTTTCCGGATTGACGGAACCTTGGTTGAAAATATGCAACTCAAGGCCAGTGCCCATTCGGCTATTGCAACGCGGATTAAGATTATGAGTGGCTTGGATATCGCGGAAAGACGGATTCCTCAGGATGGACGGATCGAAACGACCATTGATGGTCGTGAGGTCGACATGCGGGTATCAGTGCTTCCGACAGTCTTTGGGGAGAAGATTGTTATCCGGATTTTGAATCGGAACGCGACGCTTTTGAGCAAGGAACAGCTTGGTTTCTCGCCAGCCAATGAGAAGATTTTTGATGAGATCTTAAAGGCGCCAGAAGGAATTATCCTTCTGACAGGACCGACTGGTAGCGGGAAGACAACCACGCTTTATACAGCGCTTCGTGAATTAAATGATGTCGGTAAGAATATCATTACCGTTGAGGATCCGGTAGAGTACCGTCTCGAAGGTGTCAACCAAGTACAGGTGAACACCAAAGCCGGCCTGACCTTTGCCAGCGGACTTAGGAGTATCCTGCGGCAAGACCCAGACATCGTTCTTTTGGGAGAGATTCGTGATGAAGAGACGGCAAGTATCGCGGTTCGTGCGGCGATTACTGGACACGTCGTTCTATCAACAATCCATACCAACGACACCGCCAGTACAGTAAACCGTCTGGTCGATATGGGCATCAAGCCTTATCTAGTATCGACTGCGACTGTTGGGATTATCGCTCAACGTCTGATTAAGCGAATTTGTCCCAAGTGTAAGACGCCTGTCGAAGTCACAAGCGACCAATATGCCGGAGTCGGCATTCATAAGGGAGATACTCTGTATCATGGAGTGGGCTGTAACTATTGTAGCGGAACAGGCTACTATGGACGGATTGCTATCCATGAAATTATGGCAGTAACGAAAGAAATCAAAGCCTTAATCAACCAAGGCGGTACAACCGCAGATATTAGGGAACGTGCCCGTCAAAACGGCATGAGAGACTTGGCTGAAGAGGCGATTGATGTTGCCAAGCAGGGGATTACAACGATTGAAGAAGCAATGAAGATTGCCTTCAGTTTAGAAGGGGAAGTTTAGGATGAATTTGGATGAGTTAATCAAGCAAGCCATCGAAGCGGGGGCTTCGGATATCCACTTTACAGTGGGGGCTGAGCCGACCATGCGTCTGCATGGGAAGCTCATGCCGATTACGGATACCATTTTAAGCAATGAGGACACGGTCCGCTTTACCAAGGAGATTTTGAATGACAAGCAGGTCAGCCACCTCCTAGAAGTCGGTGAAGTCGACTGTGCCCACGAGGTGGACAATGGTTACCGCTTGCGGGTCAACATCTTTAAGCAAAAAAATAATTGTGGGATTGCCTTGCGGGTCATTCCGAGAGAGATTCCAACCATGGAGTCGCTCGGTCTGCCACCGATTATCCGTAAATTAGCGGAAAAACGTCGGGGCTTGATCTTGGTTACTGGTCCAACTGGTAGCGGAAAGTCAACGACCTTGGCTACCATGATTAACTATATGAATAGTTTTCGGGATGAACACATCATCACCATTGAGGATCCGATCGAGTACATGCATACGCATAACAAGTGCTTGGTCAACCAGCGGGAACTGGGAGCGGATACTCAAAGTTTTGGAAATGCTCTTCGTGGAGCCCTGCGTCAGGACCCGGATATTATCCTAGTCGGAGAAATGCGGGATAAGGAAACGATTGAGATTGCCCTGCGAGCCGCAGAAACAGGTCACTTGGTGCTTTCGACCCTCCATACGGTTGGAGCTGTTAATACCATGGACCGGATTATCGACGTTTTCCCAGCAGAGCAGCAGGAGCAAATCCGGGTACAGCTATCAGCTGTTACCGAGGGAGTTGTTTCGCAGCAACTGATGCGAACCGTCAATGGTAAGGGTCGGGTGGCCGCCTTTGAAATCATGATTGGTACACCAGCCATTCGTAACTTGATTCGGGAAGGAAAAACCCACCAGCTCTTGACTCCGATTCAAACCGGAGCGCAACAGGGCATGATTACCATGGATACCTCGCTGATGGGACTCTTTAGGCGCAATATCATTGACCAGAGGACCTTGCTATCTTATGCAGTAGATCGGGCTCAAGTCGAAAAGAGCCTAGGTATCGTATAGGGGGCGGGTGTAAATGGCAATATTTATATGTAAGTATCTGGATGCCCATCAGCATGTGCAAAGCACAGAGATTGATGCAGCCAGCAAGGCGGAAGCCTTGGCCCAACTGAGGCTTCAAGGGAAGCCTATCAATATTGAAGAAAAGATAGTTGGTTCTAAAGACATCGTCTTATTTGAAGCTAAGAAGATTAAGATTAAAGATATTTCTATCTTCTGTAAGCAGATGTCGGTTATGCTCAACTCAGGGATTCCCCTCAATAATGCGGTGGATATCCTGGAGCAGCAAACAACCTCCAAGCAACTCAAGGCCTCACTCAAGAAGATGAGTAGTCAGCTGAAAGAAGGGAACCAACTTTCTAAGGCCATGATGGATCAAGGAAAGATGTTTCCTGACCTCCTGGTTCGGATGGTCCAGGCGGGTGAAAAAACTGGTAGATTGGATGAGGTCTTGGAAAAGATGTCTATCCACTATACCAAGGAGTTAAAAATCAACCGCCAAATCACTGGAGCCATGATTTATCCGATTATCCTCTCCCTCTTGGTAGTAGGAGCGGTTGGTGTCTTGCTCTATGTGGTGGTTCCATCCTTTAAGGACATTTTTGAGAGTGGTGGGGTAGCACTACCTTTACCAACTAGGATTGTCCTTGCAGCCAGCAATTTCTTGCAGGCTAATTGGTTCTTTGTTCTCTTGATTGTCGGAGCCTTGGGCTTTGGTTTCTTCCAGTATCGAAAGACCGAGGCGGGGCGCTACCAGCTAGACCAACTTAAGTTGTCTATACCGGTTATCAAGGGTCCTATGCAAAAGATTGTTACCGCTCGTTTCTCCAGCACCTTGGCAACCTTGACTAGTGCTGGGATTCCCTTGGTTGATGCCATTGAGGCAGCTGCCTCAACCACCAATAATACGGTGGTGATTGAAAAGCTCAACGAGGCTAATGAAGGCTTGCAAAAAGGAGAACGGTTGACGGATATGATTAGCCAGACCAAGCTCTTTCCACCGATGATGATTTCCATGGTGAAAATCGGGGAAGAATCTGGGTCCTTGGAGTCTATGCTAGATAAGACTTCTGCTTACTATGAAGAAGAGCTAGAAGCAGCTATCAAGCAACTCTTATCCTTGATGGAGCCAGCCCTGATTGTAGTCATGGGTACGGTTATCGGGGGAATTGTCGCGGCTATCATGTTCCCACTGCTTGAATTGGCAGGTGCGGTCGAAGCAGGGGCGAATAAGAACCAGTAAAAATTTTAGGGAGATTGGTAGCTGGAGGGTTACCAGATGAAAAAGTTAAAAGGAAATTTAGGAATGCAAGTTAGCTTAAAAGCTATCAGCAAGAAGATAAAGAAAAAGAAGGGTTTTACTTTGGTAGAGCTGATAGTGGTTATCATTATTATTGCCATTATCGCTGCTGTCGCCCTTCCTCGGATTGCGGCCTTTCAGGAGAATGCTAGAAAGTCCCGAATCTTGAGTGAACATCGCCAACTGGTGACGGCCATTCAGGCACGGGTCTCTAGCTCCAAGAAGCCTGCAGAAGAGTTTGAAAAAATCAAAACGCTAGAAAGCTTGAAAGGCTATATGAATATTAATGATTCAGAAGCCTTGACCAGCAGACTAGCTAAGGACGGTCCCAGCAAAGAGAGCGCCCATCAAATCACAGATGGCAAGCTGGTTTCGACCTATACCGACCCTCGAGGAAAGGTTGCAGATAGTCGCAGCGAGAGCTGGGAGTATGTCCTTGCCCCTGCGGGTCGCTAGTTGACAGGGCAAGCCCTACTCGGCCTAGTGTCTGCCGAGTTCGCTAAAAGGCACTCCAAGTGGGAGTTTGTAGGGTCTCCCACTATCACAAGGTCTCTGAGAGGCCACCATATCAAATAAAAAAGAAAAAGTTTTAAGAAGGATAAAAGGGAAAATAAACATGTTAAACAAATTACAAGCTATGCGTAAAAATCTTAAGAAAAAAGGTAAAGGATTTACCTTGGTTGAGTTGATTGTCGTAATCATCATCATTGCGATCATTGCTGCTGTGGCATTGCCACGTATCGCAGCATTCCAAGAAAATGCGCGTAAATCACGGATTCAATCTGAACACCGTCAATTGGTAACTGCTATTCAAGCACGTATCTCACAATCAAAAAATCCATCTGAAGAATGGAAAGAAATCAAATCTATTGAAGATGTTAAGGCTTATATGAATGTCAAGTCAGCTTCTGGAGACCTCGCGAACTCTCTTGCAAAAGATGGTGAGAACAATGGTCCAGCGCATGTAATTGCAAGTGGTAAGTTGACTTCAACTTATACTGATCCAGCAAATAAAACTGGAAACGATTCTAAGAGTGAGACCTTTGAATACGACATCAGCCCAGCAAATCAATAATATTTAAACGGGGGATAAGTTAAAACTCTACTCCGACTGCCTTGTGCAGTCGGATATTCCCAAAGTAGTTGTCCAAGTTGACAACTATTTTGGGAATATCAAATGGGGGAGAAGATATGAAGGACAAAAAACATAAAGGAGCAACCCTACCAATGGTGATTATCGCCATTGTTTTGTTGACTGCGGCTATTGGGATTACAGCCTCAGTCTTAAATACTAGCTATGGGCAAACCCAGCGCATGTATAACTTTTTGACCGCCAAGTATAATGCTGTATCGGGAAGTCAACTGGCCTTGGGGGCTTACTTTGAAGGGAATGGGAAATCCTCAGACCTTTATAGTGAGTTTTCTAAGCGGGCTGAACGTAAGACCTCTAATAGCAATAAGGTTTTGGCGGCTCATCAGTTTAAGTATGGTGGCCAGGCTGAGATTGAGATGTCGGGTGAGTTTTTAGATGGCTCAACAGACAGAGATGACTACTACATCACAATCACTTCTAGGGCCAAGGTGGCTAACTCGAATGATTACTATGTCCACACCGTGGTCTTTAACTGGGCAACTAGTGGTATTCGGAGTGAGAGTGGCGGTCTAGAATCTGGAACAAAGAGGTAGGTGAAGATGAAAAAAGTAAAAGCGGGATTCACCCTAGTTGAGATGATTATTGCCATCATGCTGATGGCCATGGTCGGGGTGCTCCTAGGAATTATATTTAATACATTTTTCCGCGGTCAGGGGATGATTGACAAGGAGGCTGCTATTCAGGCGGAAATGCGGACCGCCATGCAGACGGTGGACAATACGGTCGGTAAGGCAACAGCGGTCTTTGTCTTGGATGACAGCAAGTATAAGGGAAGCAAGGAAGGACTAACCAAGGGTTGGAGCTATGTCGGTCTCTCTGCAGACGGTAAGAAAATCCTTAACCATGTCTGGAATAAGAATAAAAATGATTGGGATATTACAGAATTGGGAGTTAAATCTATCTATGATATGAAGATGGACTTAACCTTTAAGACGGAAGGTGCCTATCAGGACAATCGTCTCTTGAAGTATGATTTGTCAGGCCAATTTGCCAAGTCCAACAACCAACTGTCCTTAGATACGGCTATTATGGCCTTGAATACCAAGCAAATCTTTTCTAAGGTAGCCAAGGGCAAAAAAGGAATTGCTATCGCCTATCGGAATGACCCGATTGAGGGAAACTTTAATATTGCCGTTTCCTTTGTCTTTGATACATCGGGCTCTATGGCTTGGACGATGAGTCGTAAGAGTGACGGCAGCAAGAGTCGGATGAATATTTTGAAAGAAAAGGCCAACCTTTTAGTAGACGACTTGGCAAAAATTGGGAATGTTCGGACCAACCTAGTCGAATTTAATACGTTAGGCGCTTACGTACAAGAGTCTTTCGTCGACTTAGATACAGATGTAAATCAAATTCGGACTAAAATTAACAGCTTGAAGTCTAATGGAGGGACTAATCCAGGAGATGGCTTGCGTTATAGTTTAGTTAGTATGAGGGGTAATAAGGCCCAGTTAAAATACGTCGTTCTCCTTACCGATGGTTTGCCTAACATTTATTCAGTCGGAAGCTATAAGTCTAAGACAACACATAGTTACTATGTTACAGACTATGTGGATCCAAAACCGGACCTGTCTGACTTGGTTGGCTCAAAAGCTAAGAAGGAGTTTTACTGGAACAAGAGTGATACACAGGCTCTTCCAGAGGCTTCTAAATATGCGGGCCAAGTAATGTCTACCTTTGGTTCAGACATTCGTCGGGTTAGTGTAATTGGTTTTTCCGCACTGAAAAATGAAATTGCCTATGGGCAAAATATGACAGATGAGATTGGTAAAAGTGGTGTGGCTGCTGAGTATGCAGAGGCGACTAGTGAAGCAAAACTACAAGAAGTCTTTTCTGGAATTAAAAAGCAAATTGAGCAGGATAAGTGGTTCGTAGCAGGACCTTAGAAATGAGGAGAAAAATGAAAGGAATGAAAAAAAGAAAAGGTTTTTCTCTGACAGAAGTGGTTATTTCCCTTATCTTGATTGCAACAGTGGTTATGGCACTCTTGACCTTCTTCTCTGACGGTTTTTCCAATATTTTTCAACTGAGAAAGCAAAATGCTATTAACTTTAAGATTCAGGAAAAATTTGAGACAGACTTGGCCAGAATTAAGAAAGATGGAGGAACGGGGACCGAGATTGAACGTTTTAACTACAAGGTAGGTAATAGTAGCTATTCGGTAGATGTTAAGGGAGAGACTTTCTCCTATGACGATAACGTTAAAAAGATGAGGCTCTTTGTTGCTAATCAAAAGGAAAGCGTGCTAGAAATTCCTAAGGAATTAGATGTACAAATTCCCAACTCTAAACGCTACTATTATTTAGGGGACAAAATCCCTGATGGCTTGGCTGAACTTAAGGAAAAGGATAAGTCCAATGTGCGGATAGATGTTGAATCTACTTGGTTCCTTAGTCACCGCGACATTGAGAGTGAAGGTAAGGATATTGTTACCGTAGGTAGCCAAGGATTTGTTACTCCTTTTGCTACTTCGCGTCTTGTCTTACCAGATCTTTTGAAAGATTTCTCGGTGAAATCTAGTAGCAATTCAGGTTTTACAGTTACTAATAATATGTTGGGACGTTACTTGACTTTTGCAGGTCGGGCCATTAACTCTTATGGACGGGTTGGTAATTACCAAGAGGCGGACCACCGTATTTGGGTAATGGGTATGCCTGTTGTTAAAAATCTGAAACTCCATACGGATTTGGACTTGGCTCTTTATAAGAATAATGATGGAACTAAGGGAGCCATTCCGACCAACAATCAAGCCTATACTAATGTAGAGGTTATGGATTATAAACATGACAAGATCTATGGTGGAGGCATCCCTGTAGAAAGTGTCTATGAGGAAAAACTAAAACAAACTAGGCAGCTTATGGAACTGGGAGATAAACCTATCCATTTTAGTGGTCAAAACTTTGCTAGTGGTATGACAACCTCTGTCTTGATTGCCAATCGTGTTCAAACGGGTTCTCTTTTAACTTATAAAATGGACAATACAATGACTTGGAGTATTGACTTAACTCGGGAAGGAAAACTGAATTTAAAAACAGTTGACACTACTGGTTTAAATACGGAAGGACAGGTCGTAGTTCCGACAAATATTTCTTATGACCAGGACAATGCCATTCAAGTCCGAAGTTCTAAGGATAATACGAATGTCAAGTTAGAGATTTTTATCAATGGTACACTAGCTCATACCCAGAACTTAAAATTGTCGGGACGTGCTGGTAATAAGAATGTAACACATAATGTGAATGCGGGTATTGTCTACTTTAGCGGGAACACCTACATCAACGAATTTGCCATTCACGAGGACGCCTTGACTGATACTAATATCAAGGCAGTTGCTGACTACTTCGCCAACAAATATCAAGCTAAATAAAGCGCAGAAAGGAAGATTTAAAAGGGGAGAATTATGGGAAAAAGTATGTTTTCATCCAAGCGGGGCAAGGACTCCGTTGAGGGTGAAGAAAAAGTTAAAAAGGAAAGTTTTTTAGGAAAGTTAAATAAGCCACTTTTTTCTAAGGATAAGAAGGACCAAGATGACTTTTATCTGGAGGAAGAAGAGGTCGAGCAGGTCGAGGAAAAGAAAACTTCTTTTCTGGACAAGCTCAATCAACCTCTCCTATCTAAGGACAAGGGAGCGGCTAAGAAGAAGGTTAAAAAGGCAGTGCCTAGCCAGCCTTATACCATGTTTGGAAAGCCCATTAAGGGCAATCTAATGGCTATTGACTTGGCTGATGATAGTGTCCGGGTGGCTGTGGCTAAGCAAAGGCGTCTAGACTTGGAAATCGTCTTGACTGTCAGTGCACCCCTACCTCCTGGTGTGGTGCAGGCTGGACAAATCTTGGATCCGATGACTCTCAAGGATGTCCTGCTCCAGCTCATGGACGACTATACCATCAATGCTAAGTATGCTTTCTTTTCTATCAACAACTCTAATATCATCGCTCGGATGGTGCCGGTATCGGCTGCTGTCGCAGAGGAGGACCTAGAAGGTCTGCTCTCTTACGAATTGCAACAGTACTTGGATATTGATCCAACAGCCTATGCCATTCAATATGAGGATATGGGTCAAATCATGGCTCTTGGAGCAGATGAGAATGAGCGCAACCTGCGGGTTTACGCTGTGCCTCGGGGCTTGATTGAGCAGTATCTCAACCTGGCTAATGAGCTCAAGTTGGTTCCTTATGCCTTTGACCTCCAGTCCAACACCTTGGAAAAATGGTTGAGCAGGGTAGAGGCCATCAACAATCGGGCCAAGTATCTGACAGAAAAGAATGTCGGCATGATTCACTTGACCAAGAACTCTATCGACGTCTATCTCTACTCTAAGGGTAAGTTTGTAACTAGTAACTACCTACCAAGTGGCTATGAGCAGCTAGAGGATATGGCCACATCGTCCAATATCCAAAATCTATCAGCCATCGCTTCTGGTGAGGTGGACGAACGCATGGTCAAGCATGCCTTGGATTCTTGGTTGGGAGATGCTAGAAGTCATATCCTGAACACAGAAAACTTCTTTATGGGCTCTACCCAGGGCGAGATGATTGATGCTTTCTATGTCTATGGAAATGAAGACATCTGCTGGCAGTTGGCTGCGATTTTGCGGCGGGATATGAACCGGGAAATCGAGTCAATCGACAGTGCAGACTGTGAACATGTGACTTGGGATGCCAGTCTAGACTTTGCGTCTGACTATATCCCAGCGACCGCTATGCTGATTAGGAGGGCCTAACCATGAGAGATTTAAACTTTTTTTCAAGCTATCATACGCCCCCTAAGAAGTCTAGCCCACTTCGTTTGGCGCTAATCGGTGGGGGAAGCGCTGCTGCTGCCTTGTTTGTTTTAGCAGCCATCTTTTTCCAACTGTCCAATATGGACTATCAAAAGAAAATTGCGGATGCTGAAAACATGCTCAAGAGTCCAGAAATGGCCGAGCAGTTGACAGCGGTCAGTGAGACGGAAAATAAAATTGCCACCGTTAAAAATGACCAAGTTCTCTTTAAAAATCTAGAAGGGGACTTCCAACGCATTCATCGTGTCAATAGGAGTTTCTTGGAGTTCCTGAATAAAAAGGTAACTCGTAACCTGGTCTTTAATGATATTAAGGTCAACTATGACTCTGTTGAGATTCAAGGAAGTTCGAGAGAACGTCTATCAATCGCTAAGTTTGAGGAGGAATTGCGGAAAACCGATAAGTTCAACCATATTATTGTTAGTGACATTGAAAACAAGGATGACGGTGGGGCAGCCAATGTTGCTCCTGACGATCCAAACAAGGACATCTATAACTTTAATATTAAAATTATAACGAAGGATGTGGATTTCAATGACAAATAATACGGAGAAAAAGAAGGGGTTTCTAGGAAACTTAAACGAACGGGAAAGAAAAATTATTACAGTACTGGGAGCTGGTGTGGTGGTCGGCCTGGCTGGTCTGATGATTAACGGTATGTACACCAAAAACAGCCAGTTGTCAGAGGAATATCAAACCATTAAATTGGAATTGGACGGAAAAACCTCCAAGATTAACCAAAAGGCCAACCTGACCAAGCAGTTGACCAAGCTCAACTCTGAAGCTCTGAAACAAGCTTCCAAGTACTACGGCGATACCAATCAAGGGGAATTTATCTATCTGATTGATGACTTTATCAATAAGAGTAAGATTACCCTGAAAAAGGTCAACTTTAATGAAACAACTGAGCTAGAGTTTCCAGAGTCTAAGGACACTCGCGAAACCAAGAAGAAGGATACGACTTCGACTGACTCTAAGAACGCGACTACCTCAGCTAGCTCTGGCGCGACTTCAACTAGCTCAAGCACCAGCAGCTCAAGTAGTTCGGCTACTTCAAGCAGTTCAGAGACTTCAGCTAGCTCTAGTGACACCAATGCTAGTTCGACTGCCAGCAGCTCAACTAGCACACAGGCAGAGGGCAAGCCTTATGAAAACACCAACATCACGCAGATGACTGCGGATATTGAGTTTCGTGGGACCTATACCCAGGTCTTGGCCCTGCTTGATTTGATTGATAAAAACCAACAAACTATTGTTTCTAGTGAATTGGAGCTCAATGAGCCAGAACATACTGGTAAAGAAGACAATGACCCAATTCAGGACGGAAAGATTAAGCTACGTTTCTACCAGGTGCAAGATGTGGAACGCTATGTGTCTAAGCCGGTCAGCATGATTGAAAAGACACCGATTCCATTTGCTAACTTGGTTTCGCCATTTGCTCGTCCAGTCTGGCTGGCTAATAAGCCAAGTTCTGACGTTGTGGACAACTCAAATGGGAATGCTTCAACAACCAATAATCTGGGAGAAGGTCTTGGCTCTGCCAATAGCAATCTATCACCGTCTTACCTAGAACAGCTAAATAGCCTATCTAGCAATAATGGTTTGTCGGCTTACTTTAACTCATCAACGATTTATAATTTTGAATCAGATTTGAAATTGACCCAAGACAGCAGCAAGCCTGCTGGTGATGTCGGTGTTGATCGGACCGACTTCTTGGAGGGTGCAGGCTCAAATGTTCTCAAACTGCCAGCAACCAAGGGAACAACTCTCTTTGAAATGCAGTTTGCAGCACCATTTGTCACCTTGAATGACCAGCCAGAAAACATCAACTTCTCTATGTCCCTCTCTAATGAATGGAAGGGCAAGGTCGGTATGATTGTTAAAAATTCTAGCGGTCAGAAAATCTACCTGCACTTATTGCAACCGACAAATTGGACTGGCTGGCGGGAAATCGGCTTTAATCCAGCAAATATCCCAGGCTTTAGCTATCCAATGACTATTTTAGGATTCTACTTTGAAACACCTTCAGGTAACAGTCCTGAAACGACGATTAAACTAGACAATTTAGCAGTGAGTCATCTTACAACAAATTAAGATGAAGAAAAATTAGATATGGTGGAGATCAGATGACATATTTACTATTTTTTGGATTAGCATTTATTATACTGCATACGATCAGTATCTTATTTGTGACGAAACTTTCATTGGCTAAGCGCTTCTTTCTGGCTGGCTGGATGATGCTTTTCGTCCTCGACATTCCAATTTTTTATCAGTATTTTCCAGGTCTCTTTTTCGGCTTAGCCTGTGTAGTGGCCCTCGGTGTGTATGTCACTGTTCTCTTTTCATCCGAATTGTCCTTTGGTAAGAAGAAAAAGAAGTTTTCTTCCCTGCAAGGGCAAACCATGGTGATTAGTCAGCCGGTGAAAAAGAGCCGTTCAGACAAGGCGAGAGCTAGCAAGGAAGAGAGTAAGAGCCCCAAGCGGGCCCAGTCTCAAGCAGCTACTCCTAAGCCTAAGGTTCAGGAGCCTGTCTTGACCATCAAGGAGCAAAAGGTGACCTTGCCAAGCTTTGAGGAGACCTTGAGCGAAGTTTCGGTCCAGTCTGAAACCTTGGCCCGTCTAGAAGCCTCTAGGCAGTCAGAGACCCAGGAAATCGACCACCTGGTGCAGGACACCTTGCAGCAAATTGATGCCCTCTTTTCAAAGGAGAGCCAGGAAGTTGCTGCTGTTAAGCCTGAGCCTCAAGCTAAGGCAGCAGTAGTCGAGCCTGTGGAAAGCCCAGCGCCAACTTCTTCTTATGAGGAAGAATTGGCCAAGGTTTCTCTGGAGGACCTCTTCTTTGAAAGCAAGAGTTCAGCAGAGCCTGTCCAAGAGGCAATGGCAGAAAGTCTGGCAGAAGAGCCAGATGCCCTGCGTCAGGAGATTGAGGAAATCTTGGATCAGCATACAGCGGACAAGGCGCCAACTAGCCCTAGTCCTCTGGCTGAGCAAGAAGACCCACAAAATACCCAGGAAGAACGTGGTTTCTACTTCCAGTTCTTGATGTATGAGAGCAAGGAATTGGCAGCCATGGGAGACTACCAAGAGGCGGTAGACTACCTCAAGGAAATTTTAGTGGAGAGCGAAGACAGAGAGCTTCGTATCCAGGCCTTAGAGTTGTTAGAGACAATCTATACAACCTTGTACCAACCAAAGCTGAAAGAATCAGCCTTATAGAAAAATAGAAGGGTTTAGATGATTATGAAAAGTTGTAAGACAATTATCGGAACGGTGATTATTGAAATCGAAAAAGGAACCGGTTTGGGTGAAATTCATCAGGTTTTGGTTGATGAAGGTATGCTCTTGTCCAACCACCCCTTGACCTTTGTGGTCAAGTCCAACCAGCCAGACCAGCCTTATGCGCTCCTGCCAGGTCGCAATATTCATGGTATCGGTGACTTTGCGGTTATGGTGGAAAATAGTTCTGCCCTGCAAGATATTGATGAGGCGGCCCTCAAGGTCTTGAATGACAAGCAAGGGGCAGTCTTTGATGAAATGGTTATCACCATTGACGGAAATAAAATCGGTCGGGTGGTGGACTACCATATTGATGACCAGCATGAGATTGGTTTCTTGATTGTCCAGCCAGAGGACGCTTCTGCGGATATTCAAATTCCTAAGTCACGTATCTTGATGGTCGGCAAAGAATACATTATCCTAAATGAAGAAAAGGCTATGTCTGTCGTGGCTGAAAGCCCAGTGCCAGTCCGCCAAGAGGCAGCTAGCCCGGTTTTAGAAGTGGTGGAGCCAAGCCCAGTAGTGGAAGAAGCTCCAGTGGTGGCTGAGGAAGTTTCTGCTCCTGTTCAAGAAGAAAGCTTGCTAGCAGAGGCTGCTCCAGTAGCGCCCCTTGCAGAAGCTCCTATTGAGCCAGCGGTAGAAGTAGTTGAACCAGTTGCTGAAGTAGTAGCTGAACCAAGTCCAGTCGCTGAGCCAGTGGTAGAAGACAGTTCTGACTTTGAGCCTCTTGTTCAAGAAACCCCACAAGAAGCCCCAGTCGCAGCAAGCCCAGCAGCCCAAGTAGAAAGCAGCAAGCCAGCTAGCTTTGAAGAGGTGCTAGGTGATGATAACTTCGATTTGGACGCTATGTTGGCTGAGCTGTACGCTAAGCCAGCTTTAGAGCCAAGTCCTGCTCCACAAGCGGCAGTTGCTGAACCAGCTGCTCAAGCAGTAGTCGAGCCAGTGGTAGAAGCAGTAGCACCCGTTGCAGAGCCAGTTGCTGAAGTAGTTGCTCCAGTAGCAGAAGCGGTGGTTGAGCCTGTGGCTCCAGTGGCACCTGTTGCCCAAGAAGTCGCTGAGCCAGCTGAAACTGGCCGCAAGATGTCGCTAGAAGAAGCTTTTGCCAGCATTCCTTCTGTCAAGCAGGATGAATTTTCAGCAAAAACTCCAGAAAAGCCAGCGGAAAAAGTAGAAACAGCTAGCACTAAGCGAGTGGTGCCTATCACTTACTTGAACAATGAAGGAAGCACCTTTCTTAATGAACAAAAACGTCTCTTGCTAGGCAAGAAATTGCAAAAAGACTTGGTAAGCACAGACGGCAATACTGTTCTTTACTCAGGTGACACTGTGACCGATGAAACAATCGACTTGTTGCGTCGGATCGACCGCAAACTGCTGGTTCGTTTAGCAGAATGTGTGGTATAAGATGAAGTTCAATCTTAAGAAATATCAAAAGATACTACCAGTAGGACTACTATCCGTTTTCCTACTGGGTAGTTTGCTTTATGTGGTCCTCTTTTACCGGCCAACCTTGGACATGAGTATCAAGGACCAGCCAGTTATCAAGGTGGAGTCTAGAAGCCAGGCTGAAATTGAAGTCTACAAGGAGTTGCCTTACAAAGCGACTTTTAATTTAACAACAGGTGAAAGTTTCGCCATGGATATGCGTTTTTTGGGCTTGAGTTATTTTTCTGAAAATGAGCTCAAACGCCTAGACGCCATTTCCAGCAAGTCCTTCTGGGGCAAGTTTACGCCATTTTTTGATACCAAGCAAAAGCAGTTGATTTCTATTTATCCTAATCGGATGTTTTGGCTCGCTCCGCTTAACAAGACCCTGGATAGCCATCCAGAATTGCTCAAGCAAGAGCCTACGACCAACTATCTGACGGTAGACGCTGAGGGCAATCTAATCATTGCCGATGCCATTCCTGGCTATCAGATTGACAAGGAAGCCTTCATCAAGGCGGCAAATGAAATCACAAAGACCGGTAAGTTTAATGAGATTAGCCTAGAAAGTAGCGCCCTAGCAGCAGAGAGTCAGGCTGAGACCCTGGCCCAGTATCCAAATCTTCTGCAAAAGAGCGAATTTCCCCTGTCCAGCGAGTACATTCCCCAGCATAATTTAAAGACTGGTTTGCAGAAGATGCAAAACATCTATATCGCAGCTGGTGAGACCCTGACGGTCTCTGACTTACTAGGCAAGCTAGATGCCTCTTCTGGCTATCTGGCTACTAAGGATAAAAAAGGAAAAGATGTCTACGGACTTGGAGTGGAGCAAATGATAGATGCCATTGAACAGCTCGCCCAGGCCAAGATGTCCGTCAAGTCCTACCGAGGACAGCACTTTAATATTGGAGATCCGGCTCAGGGCCTGACTCAATTAACGATTGAAAACAATACAGCAAATGATATGGTCTTTTCCTTATCAATAGAAGACGATAAACTGTCAGTTGTTTTGGCATCTAAATAATAAAGGATAGAGAGATGATTGCAAGTTTAGTATTTATTTTAGGAGTTGTATTTGGAAGCTTTTTCAATGTGGTGATTTATCGGGTCCCCTTAGAAAAAAGCGTTATGAAAGGCCGGTCCATGTGTCCCTCTTGTGGCCATGTCTTGACTGCTGGGGAGTTAATCCCTGTTCTGTCAATTATTATGCAAGGCTTTAAGTGTAAGCACTGCCAGCAGCCGATTTCACCTCGCTACTTGATTGTTGAGTTGTTGACGGGCTTTAGCTGGTTGGCTTCTTACCTAGCCTTTAGCAATCAAGGACCCTGGATGGTTGTTTCAGCTTGCTTGCTCGTTTCCCTCTGTATCATTATTGGCTATATTGACTTTGATACCCAGTACATTTCAGATTCGGTACTCTTCTTTTTCTGGCTGCTCCGCTTAGGAGTCATCTACATGACTGGAGAGTCTTATATTGACATGCTTTGGGCCATGGGAGCAGGTGCTGCTCTTTATTCCCTGATTTACTTCGGGGCCAAGGCCTACTATAAGAAGGAAGCCTTTGGAATGGGGGATATCTTTTATCTAACGGCTCTGGGTAGCTGGTTTACAGTCTACAATACCATTATTGTCGGTTATGGAGCCTTCTTTGTTGCTGGATTTATCCTACTTCTAGCAACCATCTTTAAGAAATTCAAATTTAAGTTAAAACAAGAAATTCCATTTGGACCAGCCATCAACGTCAAGTATGCCTCAGACAAGTCTTGGGCTGGAAAGATTATGATTCGGATTAGAAATTTTCTGACAGAGAAGCGCTAAGAGCTGTTTCTGTCAGGATCAGATAGGCGCAGAACTAGGTTGGGAGACTAGCAGAAAAAGATAAGGACTAGGACTTGGGAGAGTCTAGCCCAATATTTTGAGAAAGAAACCAATAAGACACAAGAAAACTATCTGCTAGCAGCCCTAGACCCTAGGATGCGCAGTCTTTCCAGAGTGGCCGACAAACCTTGGTGAAGGCTTGTCCCACTCTTTTTTTGAGAAGAGGAAAAGTATGGAGAAGTACCCTTTTAAAAATTTATTTGATGATAGTTGGAAGGTTTTTCGGGAAAATTATAGTTTGTGGGTAGTTGGTAGCTTCCTATCAGGTCTGCTACCGACGGTTATAAGTATGGTGGTCTTTAGGTATTTTATGACATCCATCCAGGATGGGACAGCTTTTTCACCTCAGTTTTTCCTGATTATCCATACAGCTCTCTTGTTTTCGGGACTAGGTCCCTCCTTGATATTTAAAAAGTATTTTCTAATCTTGGTTCGTCAGGGAGCCCTAGTCAAAAAGCATTTATTAGCGGCTATTTTTTATAGTTTGACGGATGGCTTGGGTAGAAGATTTTACTATTTTATTGTGAGCTATCTGATTTTATTCCTGCCTTTTTTACCACTATGGTTGAATTTCGAGACTATTTTACCTGCCCTTTTACCCTATATGGGTCTAGCTGGTTTTCTCATCTTAATATGGTTTTTGTTCCTCTTTTCTGTTGTATTTGGTTTTTTGAGTATCTTAATTGCTAGCTATTTCTTTTTGTTTCCTTTTATTGTTCAAGATACAGCTTCAAAAGATAATCAACTAAAGGCCCTTTCCTATTTAAAAGCGGTCAAGAAGTCTATCCAGCTGATGAAGGGACAAAAAAGGTACTACCTTCTTTTGCAGTTAATTCTAGGGGCTATAAATGGTTTGGGCGGCCAAGGAATAAGTTATGTGATTCTTTTCATAGGAGGAGACCCTTTCTTATCCCTCATGCTATTTTTTATACTAAACAGCTTATTTGTGAGCCCTTATTCTGCCGCCATGGAGACCTTCTGGGCCGACCGTTTAATGCAGAATGATACTGAAATCGTTGATTATGGAGATTAGGAGGTGACGAGAGTCATTTTATGAAAAAGTTTAGATTGTCGTCCCTGTTTCGCCAGGCACGACGGGAGTTAAAAGCTAATTACCTGGCCTGGGCAGGGCCGACCGTCTGTATCGGTCTGCTTTACGGCCTCTTGATTAGCCTGATTTATGTCAATTATGAGCAGATAGAGAGCAGGTCTAGTCAGCCCTTGTTGGCCTCGCTAGCCTATATCTTAAATCTAATGACCACCAAATTGGTCGAGTTTTCCGACCAGCCTATTTTAAGGGTGGCTATCCTGCTCTTTACAGCCAGCTATTTTTTCACCAGCAAGTATTTCTTAACCCTGGTTAGAAGTCCCCGCTTGGTTAAGCGCTATTTTCTAGAAGCAGTCCAGTACAGTATCACTGACGGTCTGAACAATCGGATTGGTTATTTTTTTCTTTATATCCTAACCAATCTTCCCTTTCTATTGATTTTGACAGTGGCCTATCTGACCTTTCCGACTTCTTTTCCAGATTTGGCCCAGGGCCTCTGGCTCTTTCAGTGGATTTTACAGGCCTGCCTCCTACTGGGGGTTATCCTGGTTAGGAGCCATCTTTTTCTCCTGCCTTATATCGTGGCAGATACTTGCTCGGCTGACAACCAGCTGGCCCCCCTGCCTTATATGGAGTGCTTGAAAAAGTCCTCCCAGCTGATGAAGGGCCAATTTTGGACCTATTTTCTGCTCTCACTTGCTGAGTATGGAGTGCGTTTGAGCCTAGAGTTTGTCCAGTCCTTTATCATCGTTCACTATCTGGTTTTGGGACAGGATCCGGCCTCTCTACAGCTGATTTTTATCCTGATTTTTCTCTTTGGCCTTTTGCGCTTCTTGTTTATCAATCCTTTCCTAAGGGCTGTCAAGACAATCTGGGCCAATCATTTAATCGTGGGGGACCGAGAAATCGTCAATTTTGGTGATTAACCAAAAAAAGAGAAATAAAAAAGTAAATTATGATATAATCATAAAGGACCTTTTGCCAGAAAAAATAGGGACTAGAAAAGAGTCCCAGCCAAAAAGGGACTATAAATAAGTCTGCCAACGGGCTTTGTATTTTATGTAATTGAACAGGGGCTTCAGCGAGGAAAATCCATTAGCTAGAAACTAGTGAATATCTAGACGCAGTAGCTGACTGATAGTTGTCGGCGTCACTAAGTGACTGGCCACCTATCTAGTCAGCCTTGCGTAGGTTTCGCAACGAAATTCTAACGAATTTCTGCTCAGCCTGATATTTTTTCTTCGTTTTTCGACATTTTCCAAGCAAAACGATAATTTTTGCTTGGAAAATTAGTGCAGACTTTAGAAAGAGCACGCTAGTGGCTTTCGTTTCCTGACAGCGCTCTAGCGCTAGACAGGAGTAAGTCTGCGAACGGTCTCGTATCTTATGAAATTGAACACGCCCTAAAAACTTTGAAAAAAAGATAAATACTCCTAGGAGCTGGGGCTCCGTTGTCGTATTTCCTATTTTTTCTTCGTTTTCTTAACGGGCTTTGTATCTTATAATTGAACTCGAGCTAAAAGCTACGGAAAAAAGATAGATTTCCTTGTGTGCTTGCACACAGCGTCAATCTCCTGATTTTTTCCGTAGCCCTTGCGAGTTTTACTCGCTTAGGGATATGGATGCTGGCGAGAGGGACTCTCGCGCAGTGCTCTTGTATCGTATCTTATGTAATTGAACAGGGGCTAAAATCCTAGTAAAAAAGACTCGCTTGCCTTGCTTCATCGAAGCGGCACCGCGCTCCCTATTTTTATACGGATTTCTTTACGCCCTTTGTATCTTATGAAAGGAGGTTTTTTTGAGGGGTTATCAGTCTTTTTTGAGGGCGGTATCGGTGGTTGTTGTTTTGACGATTATTGGTTTTATTCCTCTTCCTTATGTTTTGGAGCATTCGGTTCCGGCCAAGAAGGCCAGTGATTTTGTTGAAGTGACTGGTAAGAAAGAAGGCGGTGAGGGGCAGGTGATGATAACGGCTGTTGGGGTTTCCAATGCCCGGGTCTTTACTTCTATTCTAGCCCTCTTGCCCGACTATTCCTTAGAGCCAGAAGTGGACTATGTGGTCCCAGATGACTATTATGAAAGGCACGATAAGGCTTCTGAGCAGGAAAATGACACCATGACTTCTTCCCAGCTCAATGCCTTGCAGGTGGCCTATCGGGCGGCTAATCGTCCAGTTGAAATGCAGCAGAAGAACATCTATGTCAGCTCGGTCAATAGTAATTCCTCCTTTCGGGAGCAATTACAGCGGGGGGACAGGATTTTGAAGGTCAATAACCAGACCTATTCCAACCCCTATGAGCTCTTAGACAAGCTGGAGAAAAAGGCTGTTGGGGCCCTGATTACCATTGAATACAGCCGCAAGGGGGTCCTGCATACAGCTAGCGGTCACCTGGTGGTCAATAAATCAAGTGGCAAGCCCAGCCTGGGAGTGGAGCTCTACTCCGAGGTATCGCTTCTGGTCAATCCCCACATCTCGCTCAAATCAAATGGGGTGGAGGGACCCTCGGGTGGTCTGATGTTTAGCCTAGAAATCTATAATCAACTATCCAGCAAGGATATTACCAAGGGTCATATCGTTGCTGGGACGGGAACTATCGACCACAAGGGCAATGTTGGACGGATTTCTGGGGTCGAAAAGAAGGTCATCGCGGCCAATCGGGCAGGGGCTACCATCTTTTTTGTCCCCGATGATACTATTGATGCCGACATTGTCCGCCTCAATCCTAAGTTGAGGACCAATTACCATGAGGCGGTCCGGGCAGCCATTAAGATTAAGAGTCAGATGACTATTGTCCCCGTCAAGACCTTTGATGATGCCCTTCTCTACCTTCAAAAATTACCTCCTGCCTAAGCTTGAAAGTAAATCACAAAACTCCCTTTAGCCAAAGGGAGTTTTTAAGTTTTATCCTTCAAAAAACCACCAGCTGGGCTGGTGGTTTGGCTTTATTTAAAGGGAGAGGAACAAGCCCTCCTTTCTAGCCCTATTTATAAAATCTTATCCTGCTTTTCGACATAAAAGACGGTGTAAATCATAATCAGAGCCACGACCAGCAGGAGGCTGATGGCTGGGATCCAGGAGCCGAAAAATTCTAGGCTGTAACCAAAGACGGTCGGACCAAAGGCGGCTAGGAGATAACCCCCTGTTTGGGCCAGGGCCGAGAGCTGGGCCGTTTGGCTGGGACTAGAGGTCTTTAGGGAGAAGGTCACCAGCAGATAGGGAAAGAGGGCGCTGACCATAATTCCTAGGAGGAGCCCCAGGACAATCCAATAGCTAAAGTTCTTGATTGGGAAATAGAGCATGATGATTCCACTGAGACCGGCTAGTGAGACCAGGCCTAGCATTAGCTTTCTTCCTAGCGACGAAAGGCGGGTGGTCAAGCCAGGAACAGTCATGGAAAAGGGCAGACTAATCAGAGAAAAGGTCGAGGCGACAATGCCTGCTGCGTCCTTGGAAAGGCCGGCTTCCTGGGCCAGGGTTGGCAGCCAGGTCATACAGGTATAAAAGATGAGTGACTGGAAACCACCAAAGATAATCAAGGCCCAGACCTTCTTATTTTTTAGCAGGGAGGACTGGCTTTGCTTCTTATCAGCATGGGAACTCAAGCGGTGGTTGTAGGCTGTATTAGGGAGCCAAATGATGAGGGCTAAAAAGCAAACTAGGGTCAAGCTTAGGACCAGCCCCTGCCAGGAGCTGGCTCTGGTAATGGGTACTGCTAGAGCGGCAGCCAGAGTGGTCGATAAGCCCATGGAAGTGGTATAGATAGTCGTCAAAAGACCGATTTTTTGGGGCTGGTTGGCCTGGATAACGCTAGGGAGGAGGACATTTAAGATAGCGATGGCAATCCCGATAATAATGGTCCCCAAAAAGAGGAGGGGCAGGTTAAAAATCCGAATCAAGGAGCCCAGGGTCAGGACCAAAAGCGAAGCTGCCAGTAGTTTTTCCAGGCCCAGCTTACGAGCCAGGGCAGGAGAAAGGGCCGAAAAAAGGGCGAACATAATCAAGGGGAGGGTAGTTAGGAGGCCTAGCGAGCTGACCTTGACCCCGAGACTAGAGGCAATGTCTGTTAGGACCGTTGGAATGGTCGTAAAGGGAGTTCGCAGGGCAATTCCCAGCATGACGATACCTGGTATAAAAAAGATGGAATGTTGTTTTTTCATAGTTCTCCTCTAAAAATCTTAAAAAACACCCCAAAAATGGGTGCTTTTCTAGTTTACTAAGTCCGGCCCCTCTAGGGAGTAGGCCAAGCAATTCTTCTTGCTTTTGAAACTCAAGCCCGCTGGACGTGTTCTTGCTTGATTTTCTTTGAGCTGTATTTTATTATATAAGACCGGGCAAGCAATGTCAAACAAGAAACCCAGGTCCTAGCCCCTTTTAGACGGGCTTTGGCCTGCTTTTCAAGCTAATCTTGGCCTTGTTCAGCCTATAAAAATGGGTATAATTTTCTAGTTTAAATGCTCTTTATTTTTTTGAGTAAGTCCGCCAGGAAAGACCGAATTCGGGGAGCAGAAAGAGGGAGATAGGAGGGGCAATTTTGTCCGCTTTTTGCTATAATAGTTCTATGAGTAGAATTTTAGATAAGGAACAAATGGCCGACGAGGAGCTGATAGAGCGGACTTTGAGGCCCCAGTTTTTAAGAGAGTATATCGGTCAGGATAAGGTCAAGGAACAGCTGGCTATTTTTATCGAGGCTGCCAAATTGCGGGACGAGGCCCTGGACCATGTCCTTTTGTTTGGCCCTCCTGGTCTAGGAAAGACCACCCTGGCCTTTGTCATTGCCAATGAGCTAGGAGTCAATCTCAAGCAGACCTCGGGGCCTGTTATTGAAAAGGCCGGGGACTTGGTGGCTATTTTAAATGATTTAGAGCCGGGCGATGTCCTCTTTATTGATGAAATTCATCGCCTGCCCATGGCAGTGGAAGAGGTCCTCTATAGCGCCATGGAGGACTTCTATATCGATATTATGATCGGTGCTGGAGACACCAGCCGCAGTGTCCATTTGGACCTGCCTCCCTTTACTTTGATTGGGGCGACCACCCGAGCTGGCATGTTGTCCAACCCCCTGCGGGCTCGCTTTGGGATTACTGGTCACATGGAGTATTATGAGCAAGCCGATTTGACCGAGATTGTCGAGCGAACTGCGGATATTTTTGAGATGGAAATTGCCCATGAGGCAGCGGCAAATTTGGCCTTAAGGAGTCGGGGGACCCCTCGGATTGCCAACCGTCTCCTCAAAAGGGTCCGGGACTACGCCCAAATCAAGGGAAATGGTCTGATTGATGAGGTCATGACCAACCAAGCCCTGGCCATGCTGGATGTGGATGAGGAAGGCCTGGACTATGTGGACCAAAAGATTCTAAGGACCATGATTGAAGTCTATGCAGGTGGCCCTGTCGGTCTAGGGACCTTGTCGGTCAATATCGCTGAAGAAAGGGAGACCGTCGAGGATATGTATGAGCCCTATCTGATTCAAAAGGGCTTCATCATGCGGACGCGAACCGGGCGCGTGGCTACGCCCAAGGCTTATCAACATCTCGGCTACGAGTATCTGGACAAGTGATGGAAAAGCCAGCAGAAATCCTAGCAGTCTTTGCGGCAGACCAAGATTTGATGGAGCTTTTGAGAATTATCCGAGACTTGAAACTTAAGGACTCCTGGCTCTGTGCCGGTAGTGTTCGGAATTTTCTCTGGAATTATCTATCAGGTCGGCCGGCCTTGGACTGGCAGACAGATGTAGATGTGATTTTCTTTGACCCGGCCTATTCAGCAGCAGCTACTAGACAGGTGGAGGAGAGGCTAAAAAGAGATTTCCCCTCCTACCAATGGGAGGTTAGAAATCAGGTATTGATGCACCAGCATAGCCCCCATACGGCCCCTTATCAGAGTTCTAGGGATGCTATGAGTAAGTATCCTGAACGCTGCACAGCTGTTGGCTTGCGTCTCCTGGCCAATAATCAGCTGGAAGCTTTTGCCCCTTATGGCTGGCAGGACATTCTAAATTTTCGGATTGGTCCGACACCACATTTTTGGGCCGATCAAGAGCGACGAAAACTTTATCTGACCCGCTTGCAACAAAAAAATTGGCAGCAAAAATGGCCCCAGTTGCAGCTTTATTTTCCAGAGAAAGCCAGTCCAGATTAAGCGGAAAGCCCTCTAAATCAAGCTAGTTTTTAATCGGTCAAGTCCTAATTTTAAGAGGGATTAAGCTAGAATAGTGACTGAGCTTTGTTGAGATAATCCACATACCTGGAGTTTAAATGATTATCTAATATGTTATAATATCAAAGAATAGGACCTAGGAGAACTACATGAATCAAACTCTAGCCCACTACCAATTCTCACCAGAAAGCCAATATTTAGATAGAAAATCAGCGCGCAAAAAGCCACAGGAATTGCTCAAGCATTTAATTGCTTTTGCCAATGCTGACGGTGGTCAGTTGGTTATTGGTATTGAGGATGAGAAACAAGGAAATATCATAACAGGTTTCAAGGATGCTAGGGCTTATCCGATTGAAGATTTTAAGAAAATTGACCGTGAGATGCGTGAGACCCCGCTGGAGTTATCATTTGAAGAAATTCCTGTGGTTAATCACAAGGAGGAAGATGATTTCATCCTGATTATCTCTGTTGAATTATCTTCTAATCGCGTTATTGCTGCACCGAATGATGACGTTTACCTTCGTCAAGGTGATGAGTCGATAAAGTTAAGTTATGAGCAGAGAACACAACTTAACTATGACAAAGGGCAGCGTTTTTTTGAAGATGAGCTTGTTTTGGATGCAACATTGGAAGATATTGATGAAACTATCGTACAGAATTTCAAAAGCCACTTTGATTTATCCGAGCGCTCCATGGAGGAAATACTTAGAGCAAGACGATTTTTAGTAAATGGGAAATTGACTAAAGCAGCGATTTTGCTTTTTGGGAAGCATCCATCAGCTTTCTTCTCTCAAGCGCGTGTTCGTTTTCAACGATTTGATGGGGCAAATATGGGAACAGGCAGTAGCTTTAATGTCATCAAAGAAGAGACCTTTGATGATGCCTTGCCAGTATTAATTACCAAGGTCAGGGACTTTATCCGTACACAGCTCAGAGAATTTCAGTATCTCGATGACCATGGTCAGTTTCAAATTTTGCCTGAGTATCCTGAGTTTGCTTGGTTTGAAGGTGTTGTTAATGCCATAACTCACCGTGACTATTCTGTCTATGGCGATCATATCCGTGTTTTGATGTTCGATGATCGATTAGAGATTCATAGTCCAGGAAAGCTACCGAATATTGTAACGGTTGAGAATATCAAGCATGAACGTTTTTCTAGAAATCCTCGGATTGCGAGGACTCTAGCCGAATTTGGTTGGGTTCGTGAGATGAATGAGGGGGTTAAGCGTATCTATTCTGAGATGGAATCTGCCTTCCTTCAGGAGCCTAAGTATTCAGAACCGGGTAATAAGGTAGTTTTGACCCTGGAAAATAATATCATTAGTCGTCATCTACGAACACGAGACAGTTTGGAAAAACAGTTTATTGACTTTAGTAATCTAAATGCCGACGAGCAAACTATTGTTCACTATATGTATAATTCGGGCGAGAAAATGACAACAGCAAAGGCGATTGAACTGACAGGAAGAAGTCGTAAATTTATTGTAAAAACTATGAAAAATTTACAAGACTTGGGTATGGTTGATTGGTACGGTGCAAACAAAAATGATAGAAATCAATACTATACTTTGAAGAAAAAATAGTCTATCCTTTATTAAGTAGGATACAGTAGGATACAGTAGGATACAGTAGGATACAGTAGGATACAGTAGGATACAGTAGGATACAGTAGGATACAGTAGTTGATATTTCTCAGAAATCCAGTCCAGATTAAGCGGAAAGCCCTCTAAATCAAGCTGGTTTTTAAGCAGCAAAAAATTTTTTTAAAACTTAAGTTTATTTAAGGAAAGTTTAAGTTGGCCGCCTTATAATATAGTTACAAGTTAAGAGAAAAAGACTTAACTTGCACTCCTAAAAACTTTTCTTTTTCATAATAATCTCCCTATAAAAGTCACCAAATTGGGTGGCTTTTTTTGTGTTTGTTTGGCCTTAGCTTAAGAGCCTGTGACTGGATTGAAACTAGGGAAAGGGGCCAGTCAGATTTGGCTCTTATTCTAGTTTGTGAGCATAAGAAAAAGCAGGAAATTAAGCTTGGACGGAATGTCCTGAACCCCCAAGGTTAGATGTTTCACCTCTAACTTTGGGTGGCGCAGTTCACTGTCTCTACTTAGAATTTCCTGCTTTTTGCTTTATCTGGGACTTATTTCCCAGCTCCGCTTTATTCTGAGACTTTTAGTCAGGTCCCCTCCCTAGCTTGGGAGGAGAAGCGGGTCTTGTGTCTATAAGTTAAGTCCTTTAAAAACTGGGAACTTTTGTCCAGCTCCCATAATTGATTGCTTTCTGGGACTGCTTAGTCCTGCTCGCTAAGATTTTCTTCCTTTTTCTTGACTTGAAGTAGGCTAGCGAGGCCCAGAAGGCCTCCGGCTAGTAGTAAGGAGTTAGGCCCGCTGGCTTGGCCGGTTGCGGGCAGTTGGCTAGTTGGACTAGAAATAGGGGTCCTTTGGTTTGCTCCCATGTTCTCCGCTTTAGGGCTGGTCAGGCTTTCTGATTGGGGCTCTACCTGCTTCAAGAGTTCTGGTTCCGCTTCCAGCTGGGAAGGGCCCAACTCGATAATTTCCGGACTAGGCGGGATCAGGATTTGCCGACTGATTTCCCTGCGGGAACTCTCCAGCCCATCGAGATAGGTAATCTCCTCAGTAATCAGCAGTTGGCCCGGTGAGCCCGCTCTTTTTACTTGCTTGCTTGCTGGCGCTAGATCGGGATTATAGACCAAGCTACGGCTAAAGGGGATGGCTTCCGTTCGCTGGCTGATTTCTAGCCGTTTTTGGCTAGGACTGGTGGTCTTTCTAGTTCCGATGCGAATAACTCGATTTTTAGGCTCTCGGCTAATCTGGTCGCTCAAAAGACGGGAAGAGATGACTTCTTGCTGGCTTGATAGGCTGTCCTCATAAATGTAGATGTGAATACCAGTCTGGCCCTCCTCCTCTAGTCTTTGACTGCCCAGGGCTAGTTCAGGGTCTTCTAGACGTAGGGTCTCAAAAGGAATTTCTACGGTCACCTGGCGAATGACCTTCCTTTCTTCTTCTTTATTCCCAACGCGGATAACTTGGTTTACGGCCGGTCTGCTAATGCTTTCAGAGATTTTCTTGCTTTCCAGGACCTGGCCATTGGCGTCCAGGGTATCTAGATAGGTCAGGGTTTTAAGTCCCTTGCTTCCTGGGGTTTGGACGATTTCTCGTCCTTTTTCCAA
>NZ_PRDG01000006.1:112126-168078 GCF_017883985.1 Streptococcus oricebi
CGTCCAGGGTATCTAGATAGGTCAGGGTTTTAAGTCCCTTGCTTCCTGGGGTTTGGACGATTTCTCGTCCTTTTTCCAACTTATCATCCAGAATGCGGGCTGTCTCAAAGTCAATTTCTTCTGTTACGGTCCTTTCTCTGGTGGTCAGTACTTCCTTATTCCCAACTCGGATAACTTGGTTGACGGCCGGTCTGCTAATGCTTTCAGAGATTTTCTTGCTTTCCAGGACCTGGCCGTTGGCGTCCAGGGTATCTAGATAGGTCAGGGTTTTAAGTCCCTTGCTTCCTGGGGTTTGGACGATTTCTCGTCCTTTTTCCAGCTTTTCATCCAGAATGCGGGCTGTTTCAAAGTCGATTTCTTCTGTTACCGTTCTTTCCCTCGTAGTCAGGACTTCTTTATTCCCAACTCGGATAACTTGGTTGACGGCCGGTCTGCTAATGCTTTCAGAGATTTTCTTGCTTTCCAGGACCTGGTCGTTGGCGTCCAAGGTATCTAGATAGGTCAGGGTTTTAAGTCCCTTGCTTCCTGGGGTTTGGACGATTTCTCGTCCTTTTTCCAGCTTTTCATCCAGAATGCGGGCTGTTTCAAAGTCGATTTCCTCTGTTACGGTCCTTTCCTGGGTCCTAGTAGTAGGCCTGGTGCCGACCAGGACAATCCGTTTTTGGGCTGGCTGTAAAAGCTTGCTAGAGACAGCTTCTTTAGTGATTAGTTCCTGGCTCTTATTATCCTTCAAGACTCGGTAGAGGACCTGTTTTAGTCCTGGTTTTCCAGCCTGAAGTTCCTGACTTTCCCCTACTTGGAGATTCTGGCTAGGCCGGTATTCGGTCTCAAAGTCTAGGGGCAGGGTTTCGCTGGTGCTAGAGGCTGTCGGGATTCGGGTTCCAATCCGCAGGATGCGGTTTTGGGCCGGGCTAAGCAGGTCCTGGTTTTGAAAGAGATAGGAGCTACCGGTTTTAAGGGCCACAGGTAGGTGCTCATAGCGGTGGCTAATCTGGGTGCTAGCCTCTGTCGAGCGGGGACCACTATAATGGTAGGTCTTGGAGGCTGTCAGAACCTCGCCCTTGCCGGTGACATAGTCCCCCCGCAGGAGGCCAGGAATACGAGGATTGTCAGTCGCCTCCTTGAGATTTTTCAGGCTAAAGAGCTTTTTCAGATTGGGATAGGGTTGATAGGCTTCCAGCTCCCCGTCAGCCGTTAGAGGAGCATGCTCGATCTTGGCAGTCTGGAGTTGGACCCGCATCCGACCCTGACTGCCCTTTTTCTCCTCAAGGACGACACCAGCCAGGAGCTGGTCATCCATGATGTAGTCGGTCCTGTAGGAGAGGGCCCTTTCGCTAGAGGAAATCAAGCTGGGCTGGTCCTTGCTAAAACGACTAGCCTGGAGGTTGAGCTGGGCACTATCTCTTAGGTCCTGGGCCTGAATCTTTTGCGCCTGGTTCTGGTAGAGACTATTGCCATTAGCGTCTAGCTTTTGTCCCTGGACTTGGCCGACAGGGACTTGGTCCTGACTAGTAAAGAGATTGTTGTAGAGGTAGCGGACCAGATTTTCTGTCCTTAGGGCCTCTAGTTTGAGGTCAGACTCTTGCTTAATCCCGGCTATTTTTAGCTGATTATTTAAAAAGACAAAGGGCTGGGTCTGGCGCAGACTATTGGGCAGGTTGGAGGGCTGTTGGGTCAAGTTAAGGACAAAGCCATCTGGGCGGGCCTGAATGGTTGGCCCGGTATTTCCCGTAGCGTAAATCAAGGGCTTGGCCTGCTGCTTGCTGTCTCGATAGATTTGGCCAAAGTCAAAGAGGTTGTCCCGCATGATGATGCCCTCGGCATTGGTCGTCAGATAAATCAGGGGCATGCTGTTGCTTGCACCACTCATCCTAGACTCCCCAAAGTGAAATTGATTCTCGGTTATTAGAAGAGAACCGCGGAATTTATCCTGGTAGGCTACTAGATTTTTATCCTTAATCAGGCGGTTGGAGGTGGAGTCAGCCAGATAAATCGGTGAGATGTAGCTATCTGGAGATCCCAGGACCGATTTGACCTGGATCCGGTTTTGACTGATCGTCACTGCTCCAGCCCCATAGCCTAGGCCGTTAGCAAACTTGCTGGTCTCGGTCTGGCTATTACTGCCATTGAGGTTGTCATTGGCATTGTTAATCATCTTGATGATGGAGTGGACCGAGTCACCGAGAATGGTATTTTGCTTGATATTTAAGAAATAGTTGAGATAGGGCTCCTGCATGCGGACTAGGATAGCATTGGTGGTATAGGCTTGCTGGCTGAGGGTCTGACCGCTCGTATCCAGGCCCTGAATGGTATTGGCACTGATTTCGAAATAACCAGTAGTCCCTTCGGGACTGAGGTCGCGAAACTTCTCGTTGGTCTGGAGGTGGATGGCCTCGTACTGGATGTAATCACTGCCCCGATCGAAGCGCCCTTCCAGGTCGACATCGTTAAAGGCCATGCGATTGCCCTTATCCTGACTAATCAGATTTTTGCGGATAATGACATTTTCCATGGGGAAGGTCCGATTATAGACCGAAATACCCAGCAGGCGATCGCCATGGGAGACATTGTTTTCGATTAAGATTTGGTCTCCATCATGAATGTCCATGCCCTTGCGGTAGTTATGGCTAGTCAGATTATTGCGAAAGACAATGCCCTTATTATAAGAGCCAGCTTCGGAGGCAAAGCCATAGCCGGTGCCTCCACTTCTTGGGTGGCCATTTTCTGAGGCGGTCGTTGACTGAATGAGAAAATTAGTCTGATAGGAAAAGTTGACTCCGGCCACTCGATTGTTATGGCTGTTACTATTGATGACCTTATTATAGCGGCCTAGTTTGAGGCTATCAAAACTATAACCCTCGGCCTTGTTAGCAAGCAGATTGCTGATAGAGCGGAAGCGCCCCCACTTGTAAATGTGGGAGACACTGTTGTGGCTAGAGCCAAAGCGGATACCGGCCTTATTAGCCCCGCTGGCCTCCACCCCGTCTACCGTCACGTAGCTGGAGTCATTGACCAAAATTCCGTCAATCTTCCCATAGTAGGGCATGCCACGCAGGTAGAAGTTTTTTTCCTCCTGGGCCAGGCTACCCTTGGGGGGCTTGATGTGGACGGAAAGGTCCTTGATAAGAAAGCCCTCCTGCTCCTCGACTAAAAGCAGGGCATGGTCGCGGTTGTCGGTGTCATTTTCATTGCTGTCCCAGGGTTGGCCCAGCTGGACCCGCTCGGTTTCGATACTAGTTGTCCCCATGCCATCACCAAAGAGGCCGGTCACATGGGCCAGGCTGGCATCGATTTTAATCTGCCCCCAGCGTCCTTCCTTGCGATAGATAGGCAGGATAAGGCCGGTCACTGTTTGGCCCTTACTGTTTTGATACTTGATTAAGCCGTCGGAGTCAATGTTTAGTTTTTGGTAATCTTGGACAGAAATTTTTCCCAAATCAGTCAAATCTCCCAGGCTACCCTTGGCAATCTCAGCCACGCCAGGACCGAAGGTCCGAATCTCATAATGGTCAATATGGCCAGGATCGCGGGCAATATTGACTCGGCCGCTCAGCTTGACAGCCACGCCCCGGTATTCTTTGCCTGCCGAGTCAGCCATCAGGACTTGATTGGCCGCTTGAAGGGCCCGATTGATGGCGGCTGAATCGTCGTCATTGTCGGAACTATCAAGGCCAAAGTCCAGGGCATCTACATAGTACCAGCGGTTTTTCTGGTCGTATTTGACCTCATAGTCGTAGTTTTCAATCTGGGCCTTGCTGACCAGCTGGCGGTTGTCATCTGTTATTGCCGCCTGCATCTTGCTGGACTGGTTGTCAACAGTCAGCTGGGGTAGGGCCTTTTCCTTGAGCTGGGCTTCCAGATCACTCAATTGGTCGCTCGACTCTGGCTGCCTACTTTCGTCGGCCTGGTCGGCTATTCCTTCTGCTTCTAGCTCAGGCTGCAAATCAGACTCCTTGGTCAGAGCCAGGTTTGGCTTGGCTAGGGGCTCCTCTAGAGCAGAGTCGCCAGACTCAGCTGGCTCAGAAGCAGCAGAAAAAGCCCCTGCCTGGTCTAGGTCAGAAGCCTTGTCTTGATTGGAAAGTTCTGTTTCTGCCTTTTGGGGCAGGGCTTCCAGCTCTCCTATTAGCTGGTCCCTTGTGGTCGAGTCAGACTCGATCGGTCCCTCTTGGTCAGCAGAAACAGGGGCAACCATGAATGTCGAAGCAGCAAGCCCCACAGACACAGCGACCCAGTGTTTTTTAACTTTTTTTAACTTTTTCATAAAATCCTTCTTATCAATCTAGCCTATAAACAGCTTGATTTTCTCCCTAATAAAAATATTGTAATATAGGCTTGAAAGCCCGTCAATAAAAGAGTTCCCAAGTCGGACAGGCCGAGATATTTTGTATAAAAATTCTTGCTCAAATACCCCCTTTCAGACAAAAATCAGCAGTTTTAAACAAAGCATGGCCGTTTTATGGCAGGGCTTGCGGTCTTTATTTTTGGGCTTTTAAAAAGCTGACTGGCCTCTCTTTGATGTTTGCTTTTTTTGCCTTGGGGAAAAACTTGAGATTTACAGACAGTCCAAAGCTGGTTTTTTTCTTTATTTTGTTATAATAGAAGGGAGGTATTTTTTAATGAAGAAAATAGTTTTTGTTTGTTTAGGCAATATCTGCCGGAGCCCCATGGCTGAATTTGTAATGAAAAGCTTGACCGATCAGATTGAGGTCGAAAGCCGGGCCACCTCTAGTTGGGAACATGGCAATCCCATCCACCGAGGTACACAAGCAATCTTTAAAAAGCATGGAATCAGCTATGACCCTCATAAAAGCTCCCAGCAAATCTCGGCCAAGGATTTTGCCAAGTTTGACTATATTATCGCCATGGACGAGTCCAATCTCAATGATTTAAGGGCTATGCTACCCAAGAATTGCCAGGATAAGCTCTACCAATTTGCGGATCGAAGTGTGCCAGACCCTTGGTACACAGGGGACTTTGATGAGACCTATGACTTGATTGTCAAGGGGTGCCAGGCCTGGCTGACCAAGTTAGAAATGAAGTAGAAATGGATAAACTAAGAAAACTTTATGACCGCTACAGGGTCTATATCATCAGACAGCACTTGGAATGGCTAGCCCTAACCGTCATCGTCCTATCGGCTATCTTTGTCTTCACCTCTGGCCTACCACGTAAGGGGGTCTTGAGCCTAGAAAATGGGGCCATCCACTATGATGGGAGCCTGGTTCGGGACAAGATGAATGGTCAGGGGCATCTGACCTTTAAAAATGGGGATAGCTACAGCGGGCAGTTCCAAAATGGCCTCTTTCACGGCCAGGGGACCTTTAACTCGGCTGCCGGCTGGAAATACGAGGGCGAATTTGTCAATGGCCAGGCCCAAGGGCAGGGCAAGCTGACGACAGAAAACAAGGTCGTCTATGAAGGAACATTCAAGCAAGGAATTTATCAAAATGCGCATTAAGTGGTTTTCACTAGTCAGAATAACAGGTCTTATCCTGGTCTTACTTTATCACTTCTTCCAGGGTCTCTTTCCTGGAGGCTTTATTGGCGTGGATATCTTTTTTGCCTTTTCAGGTTTTCTGATTACCTCCCTCCTGATTGATGAGTTTGCCAGGAGTTCAGCTATTGATTTGCTGGGATTTTTCAAGCGGCGTTTCTATCGGATTGTTCCCCCCTTGGTCTTTATGATTTTGCTTATCATGCCCTTTACCCTTTTGGTCCGCAAGGACTTTGTGGCAGGGATTGGGAGTCAAATCGCAGCCAGCCTTGGCTTTGTGACTAATTTCTTTGAAATCATGTCCGGGGGAAATTACGAGAGCCAGTTTATCCCCCACCTCTTTATTCATAGCTGGAGCTTGGCCCTAGAGGTTCATTTCTACCTCTTTTGGGGCTTGGGAGTTTGGTTTTTGGCCAAAAAAAGTCAGAGCATCAGCCAACTGCGGGGCTTTATCTTTCTCTTATCCACCGGTCTTTTTCTGGCTAGCTTTTTAGCCATGTTTTTAGGGGCCTTTTTCACCAAGAACTTCACGAGCATTTATTTTGCTAGCTGGACCCATATCTTTCCTTTCTTTGCCGGAGCTGCCCTGGCTACGGTATCGGGGGTTGCAAGTGTCGGAGTGAATTTCAAGAAGATGGAAGAAGCCTGGACGATTAAGAAGGCCTGGCTACGTCTAGCCCTGAGTTTTTCTCTTTTAGTCGTCTTAAGTTTCCTGCTTAAGTTTGACCAGATTTGGACCTATCTCTTTGGCTTCTTGCTGGCTACGGTCCTGGCTCTAGAGATGATTTTAGCGACTAGGATTCTCCATGACAAGACTCCCAATCGACAAGAACCAGCCTGGCTGGGCTTTGTTGCGGATACTAGCTACGGGGTCTACCTCTTTCACTGGCCCTTCTATATTATTTTTAGCCAGCTGATGAACAATCTCTTGGCGGTTATTTTAACCACCATCTTGTCCTTTGGCCTAGCGGCTTTATCCTACTATGTCTTAGAGCCTAGCCTAGCAGGACGCAGGCCCCAGCTGACCTTCCTCAAGCTAGATGCCACTCAGATTAGCCGGCCCATCTTTTATAGCCTGCTGCCTTTGACTCTCTTGACCCTGCTGATTATGGCGACCGCCCCTAAGATTGGGGCCTTTGAAGAAAGCTTGATGGTCAATGGCCTCAACCAGGCTAAGAACAAGCTCGATTTGACCCGCAGTCAGATTGACCAGGCCCAGGCTACGGAGTACAATGTGACAGCCGGGGTCAGCCTGATTGGGGATTCGGTAGCCCTGCGGGCAAGTCAGTGGCTGGAGACCACCATACCAGGGATTCAGCTAGATGCGGTTGTCAGCCGTAACCTAGCCTCTGGTCTGGAAGTCTACCAAACGGCTATCAGCAATAAAATCCTCCTACAAGATGTGGTCCTAGCCCTAGGAGCCAATACCGTTGATAACTATGAGGAGGCCCTTAATCAGCTGATAGACCAGCTACCCAAGGGCCACCGCCTCATCCTAGTCACCCCCTATGACGGCCGAGTGGCTAGCGATGAAAATAGTAGCCTGGCCAAGACCCGCCAGTATGAGCAGGAACTAGCCAAGAAGTATGACTATGTCTATCTGGCCGACTGGTACCAGGTGGCCCAGGATAATCCAGACATCTGGCAGGGCACAGACCAGGTCCACTTTGGCTCTGAGAGCAACTCCATCGCCCAAGGTGGCCAGCTCTATGCCCAGACCATCAAGGAGGCCCTAGACCAGGCCAGCCAGGGCCCAGTAAAACCATAAGATAAGCAAACGGTAGTTTTTTCTACCGTTTTTGTTTTTCCAAGGGGATGGGACTTTTATTTTGTCTTAGCTGTGAAAATTCGGCTTGAGATTGCATATTCTTTATTAGCGTGTTATGATAGATTTAGAATGTTTCAGTTTTTTTACAGAAATAAGACTAGCTTCTGTAAACAGGAACAGCTAAGGGGAGTTTGATTATCAAGAAGGAGGGATTTGCTCTAAGTTGGCTTAGTCTTTTTGTGACGAAAGCAGCAAAGAGAGCCCCAGTTGATAATGAAACTTTCCTTTAATTTTTTAAAATCCAAGGCTAGGGCATGCTGGGTCTGGTAACTTGTGATAAAGAGAGGAGTAGGAATGACTAGTGATGCAGCTTTAAAAAGTGCGATTTCTGGCTATAAGGCGGATAAAGCTAAGTATGAAAAGGTAAAAAATGAGATTGTCAATCATTCTCTAAGCACTAGACAAAATTTGAAGGAGATTAACAGTTTTCTAGATTACTGTGAGGACATCATTGAACTTGCAGAAGGAGAAGAAGGATACCACTATATTGATGTCCTACCTAGCAATTTAAAAAAAGATGTCAAAACCATGAAGCAGTACCGAGATTTTGCGCGTGATGCCAATACCTCCTTTATCAATCTCTACAATCTGCTAGAGTCTAAAATTGCTAGTCTAGATAGTAAGATTAGCCGAGCTAGGGATGAGTATAATAAGGATAAGCCCCTCTTGGAGAAGTTGTACTGGTAAGGAGTAGAGATGAATACTAATATTAACGATTATCAAGACCGCTATACAGCAGACACAGTGGTCTATGACAATAGCAATCTAGCTAATCTTTTGGCTGAGGCTAAGGCAGCCAAAAATTTGATTCAAACCAGCATTCCCAACCATATCACCCAAATGGAGAGTCAAGACAAGCTCTGGAAGGGCAAGGCCAAAAAAGAATATCTGGGACTAAAGGACTTGCTCAAACAATATCAAGGAGACTTTGCGGAAGCTGTTGCAGAGCTGGAGACGACGATTGCGGGTCTTGAAACCCTCCTTAACTCAACGGCAGAAGCCAAGGCCATTAAGGAGATTGAGCAGGGGTGAGAACTTTTACCTTAGAGGCTCTCTATGCCTTACATATCCTGAACGAGGAGTCGGACGACCTTTTCTTTCTACCCTTGCCGCAAGAAGCAGGAGCTTCTCGTCTGGAAAGCTTGCGTAGAACCTTAGAAAAGGGCTATCAGGATTTGACAGAAATGGGCCTTATCGTTGACAATGAGCCTAGCGAGGAGTGTGCTACTTATGGCGCCTTTTTAGAGGGTTATCAGAAGGCCCTTTACCATTGTCAGGTAGATAATCACTATTTTTGTGCCCAGGAAGTTGATGGTAATCGGTGGTTGACGACAGTTATCCAGCGACTGGACGATAACCAGTATGTCATGGAGACCTTGCATAGTGTGGCTTTTTTGGCTCATTTGAAAGACGGTCACCCATTATTGCAGGACTTGGAGAAGAAGCACAAGAACTACAGCTACTATAGCTGGGAAGCTTTTTCCGCTTTTCGTTTAGAGACCTACTATGGGCAGGCAGAAGCCCTGCACCTTAAAAGCTATCGAAGAGATGAGCTTATAAAAGACCGCCTCTTTTTTGAGGCACCTTCTGGCCTTTATGAGTTTGACCCTCTTGAGGAGCAGATTCGCTCCATCGATGGTGAGGAATTACGAGACCTACTGGTCCAAGACTTGAAAGTGAGGCTATAAGATGGCAGAAAAAATCAGTATCGAACTGACCCAGCAGGAAGCCCTGCTGCTAGAAATTCGTTCCTTGACGACGACAGCTAACGAACTCAGTACCAAGCTCAAGACTGTGGTCGAGGGCCTCCCTGGATTGACCTCTCAAGGGGAAGTCCACAACCGCATGGCCTCAGAAGGGGCCAACAAGCTGAACCGCTTCATCTCTAAGGCTCAGACCTTTCAGACCTTGACAGAGGTTATCTATGGCCATACCCAAGAGACCTATAGCAAGTTTATCGATACCGATAAGCTCCTAGCTTTGGACATTGCCAATAGCTACCTGTCCAGCCCAGAGATAAGTGCAGAAGAGCGGGCCTACATTAAGGCCCACCCTAGCCAAGCCGTCTCTGCTTTTAAGGAGTCCATTCAGGGTGGGGAAATCAAGGATAAGATGCAGGGGGCCAAGTCGAGCGAGCTCCTCATGCGCAATGGACAAAAGGAGGGGACCAGATGACCAAGTATTATTCCCACAAGCCCGATTTTGAGAAGGGGTCTCGGACTGGCGCAGGTTCTGGGGGAAATTGGAACAATGTCAGCTGTGTGACTAATATTTTGAAGAATGCTCAGGAGCTGGCCCAAATCGTGGAGTCAGCAGGCCTGTCCGACCTCTATATCGCAACTGGGGAGGCTACTCTGGGCAAGGACATGCCCGAGAAGACCTTTCTTGATGCGGAGCACCATGCTATACATCGTTTGGAGGCGGCCAAACGGGCCCATCGGGAAATCATGCAGAATATTGATGGGAAGTTCTTTGAAGGTCTAGATAAGTCCTTAACCAAGCTTAACCAAGTCAATGAGGGTAAGAATACCTATAAGAGTAAGCACCTAACCTATGAAACGACGGTCACCACTTATGACTATAACGGTTACAGTCCCGCCAAGGAAAAGAAGGTCAAGGTTACCGAGCATTACACGCTGAAGGACATTATCAATAGTCCCCAGTCTCCTATTCAGGCAGCTAAGAGCCTCTATGATGGCCGGCTCAAGCTGGCCAAGGAGCACTTGAAGACGATTGAAAAACAGAGTCGCAAGCAATATGAGGAGCTCAAGAAGCTGAAAGAGCCCGAGCTGGTAGAGGCCCTATTTCCGACTCAGTTGGGCGAGTATGAGCAAGCCCGTTCGACCTTTAAGGAAGCCAATAAGGACTGGCTAGGCTGGGTGGTTCTAGGTGTCAAGGTGGTCGGTGGTGTCCTGATTATTGGAGGCGTTATCGCCAGTGGAGGTACAGCAGCCCCTGCCCTAGCTCCTTGGTTAACAGGAGCTGGGACTATTATTGTAGCTACGGATTCGGGCATCCAGGCCATTAGCGGGGAGACCCTTTCAGGGACGGTCTTGACCCCAGAAGAGCGGGCCTGGGCAGCGGCGGATGCTGTCTTGACCGGTCTGACCGGAGGCTTAGCGACCCGAACCCTGTCCCTAGCTAATAAGGGCCAGACCATGAGCACCACCATGCAGACCGTAGCCAAGCTAGCCAACTATACAGATGATGTGGTGGACGTAGCTCGGACGGTCCGGCTAGCCCAGGACGACCCCCTGGGAGCTGTAGGCCAGTTTGTTGGTAGTCGGGCCCTGACCCACGGCTTAGGCGCTATCGGTAAGAAGCTCTATGCCAAGGCCAACATCGATGTCGAAGCGCCTAAGGTGGAGAAAATCGAACGCTACAGCCAGTGGGAGGAGATGAAGCTCAACCATAAGCAGACAGTGACGGACTTTGTGGCCACCAACCGGCCCAGCGGTGCTCCTCACCCTAGAGAATGGCTCAAGGTGGAGGGCAATGAGTTTTCTATCGAGCATTTGAGCGACGGGACCCAGACTTGGCGCTATAAGAATGCCCAAGGAGTGGAGAAGGTCTATATAGACGGCCTGCTGGAAGGGGCTGGAAGTCCTAGTCCGATTACAGTTGAACACTTCCAGAAGCTGGACAAGCGGATTCAGGACTTTGACCCTGAGGTTGCGACCACGACCCAAAAGGGGAATGTGGGAGAAATCCTGGCCGACCAGCACTTACTCCAAGTACGGGATAAGGTTGGCCCTCATGGCGAGAGCTACCACCTGGAGCGGATTGGTCGCCCAGCGCCAGAAAGTATTAACGAAGCGACGGTCAAGGGGATTGACGGGATTTATAAGAACAGCACCCCACCACCTTCTTATGTCATCAATGAGGCTAAGTTTGGCAGCAGCCAGTTGAATGCTCATACAGAAACAGGGCCACAGATGTCTAAAAAATGGATTGAAAAGAGATTATTCGGTTTAGATGAAGTTGAACAAATGAAAATCAGACGAGCATTGAGAAAAGGTGATATAGATATGGTTGTCTCTAAAGTAGATTATTCTGGCAATATTACTACTTATCATGTTCAGGAAATGCTTGATGAAACCGGTAAAGTCATTCGTGTAAAAGCAGGTGCCCAATGGCCTTAGGAGGAAGAAATGAAAATAAGAGATAGACGCAGTACAGAAGAAAAGCTTGTTCATAGTATAACTATTAGAAAAGAATTCCTTAATGAATTACAAGAAGAAGTGCAAGACCTAAAAGAAGATTTAAGTGCTGGAATCCAAAAATATAAAAATCCCACAGAACAAGTGCTAAAACTAACTTATAATGATATTAGTATTTATCAGTTGAGTATTTTGATTGGTACTTATTCAGCAGGATATCCACTAGAGATTTTTAAAAAAGAATACCTTAAATTTGTGGATAGTTTAATACTAATTTGGGAAAGCAATAGTGACTATATAGAAATGATTTGGGCCTTGTCTATCGGTATTCTTTTAGATATTGATGATGAAGTATTTAATAAATTAGTTGGTTTGGTGAGAAAAGATGATCCAGTGGACTATTTAATTGACTATCTGATTCACTACCGCCAACCAGATTGGGCCATTCGCGACGATTTTATGTTTCCTATGCACTACGGTACTCTTCAGAAAGTCACTGAAACGACCACTTCGGAAGAAGCTACAAAATTGTTAGTGGATTACTTAGCAAAGGAATGGTATCAGGGACACCGTGATTCTGGTTGGTATGATTTACACAAAGCCAATATTGACAATTACTACGGTTACTGGTCTTTTGAAGCCGGCGCTATTTGTAAGATTATGGGACTGAATCCAGATGATTTCAAAGAAGTGGACTATTTCCCTTATGATTTGGTGGTGGAAGAGGATTAACCCTGAATAACAAATTTTATCATTTCATCTCCAAGGCCCAGACCTTTCAGATGCAGGAAGTTCTGGATGAAACCGGTGAAGTCATTCGCGTAAAAGAAGGCGCTCTATGGCCTTAGGAGGAAGAAATGGAAATAAGAGATAGACGCAGTACAGAAGAAAGATTAACAGAATTTATCACAGTTTATTCTGGATTTATTGAAGAAGACTTTCAATATATTGAAGAGTTGAAACAAGATGAAGAAGCTGGTACTCCAAAGAATAGGCTACCCAATTTAGAAGTAATTAAAAATGTTCGACAAACGATTTCATTACATCAAAATGAAGTTATGTTAGCCACTTATTCGGCAGGTTTTCCACTTGAAACTTTTAAAAAAGAATACCTTAAATTTGTGGAAAGTTTGATATCCACTTGGTATAGTAATAGTGGATATACAGATATGCTTTGGGCTTTATCGATTGGTATTCTCTTAGAGATTGATGATGAAGTCTTTGACAAACTGGTTGACTTGGTGAGAAAAGATGACCCTGTGGATTATCTGATAGACTATCTGATTCACTATCGCCAACCAGATTGGGCCATTCGCGATGATTTTATGTTTCCGCGCCCTTATGTTTTCACCGAGAAAATCACCCAGACAGGAAGTGCGGTAGAAGCAACTAAATTATTACAGTTTTATCTGGAAAAGGAATGGTATCAAGGACACCGTGACACAGGTTGGTATGACTTACATAAGGTCAATATTGACAATTACTACGGTTACTGGTCTTTTGAAGCCGGCGCTATTTGTAAGATTATGGGCTTGAACCCAGATGATTTCAAAGAAGTAGATTATTTTCCTTATGATTTGGTGGTGGAAGAGGATTAACCCTTAATAACAAATTTTATCATTTCATCTCCAAGGCCCAGACCTTTCAGATGCAGGAAGTCTTAAACGAAACCGGTAAAGTCATTCGCGTAAAAGAAAGGGCTCTGTGGCCTTAGGAGGAAGAAATGGAAATAAGAGATAGACGCAGCACAGAAGAAAAATATTTAAATCTCATTGAAATGACAAAGGGATTTATTGATAAGAGAGAAAAAAATTGAGAATTTAGAACAAGATGAGGCAGAAGGAGTTAGTCGGTATTCTCTCTCTAATAAAGAAATTGTTAAAAATACTCAGAGGACGATTTCTTTGTATGCGAGAGAAGTTATGTTAGCCACTTATTCGGCAGGTTTTCCACTTGAAACTTTTAAAGAAGAATATCTTAAATTTGTGGAAAGTTTACTACCAATCTGGTACAGTAACAGTGGATATGACAGTATGCTTTGGGCTTTATCCATTGGTATTCTCTTAGAGATTGATGATGAGGTTTTTGATAAACTGGTTGACTTGGTGAGAAAAGATGACCCTGTGGATTATCTGATTGACTATTTGATTCATTATCGCCAGCCTAGTTGGGAAATTCGTAATGATTTTATGTTTCCGCGCCCTTATGTTTTCACTGAGAAAATCACACAAGCGGATAGTTCGGCGGAAGCGACTAAATTATTACAGTTTTATCTGGAAAAAGAATGGTATCAAGGACAGCGGGACTCAGGTTGGTATGATTTGCATAAGATAAACATTAAAAGCTTTTTTGGCTATTGGTGCTTTGAAGCAGGCGCTATTTGTAAGATTATGGGATTAAATCCAGATGATTTCAAAGAAGTAGATTATTTCCCCTATGATTTGGTGGTTGGAGAGGATTAGCCTTCAATAGAGGACTTTTATTCAGTCCTCTATTTTTGTATTTTTTATGCAACCGCTTTCTTACTCTCTGATTCCCCTCTCAAATCATTTTTCAGTTTGATGCGAGAATTTACCTCTCATTGTCTGGAAAGGATTGGAAGCCGAACCTTGTGAAATAAAAAAATTTTATCGGCTATTTCACAAACTAGCTCTAAAAAGTTAGGGAAATCAAAAGATTGATAAAAAATTCACAATCAAAAGATGTAAAGTTTGTGAAATATAGCTGAAAGTGTTTACAAAGCTACTGAAATAGGGTATAATGAATTTGTGAAAAAGTTAACAAAGATAAAAAGGAGAAGCAGTCTTTGTTAATCGCTAACAACTCATGGAGGAATATATGGCTGATAAGAAAACTGTAACACAAGAAGACAAGGTACTGGCTGCTGAAAAGCACGTTGATGAGCTGGTGCAAAAGGGTCTCCAGGCCCTAGAGGAAATGCGCAAGTTAGACCAAGAGCAGGTCGATTTTATCGTGGCCAAGGCTTCGGTAGCAGCGCTAGATGCCCACGGACAGCTGGCCCTGCATGCCTTAGAGGAAACGGGTCGGGGGGTCTTTGAGGACAAGGCGACTAAAAACCTCTTTGCCTGTGAGCATGTGGTCAATAACATGCGTCACACCAAGACCGTAGGGATTATTGATGAGGATGATGTAACCGGTTTGACCTTGATTGCTGAGCCCGTTGGGGTGGTATGTGGGATTACTCCGACTACCAATCCAACCTCAACAGCTATCTTTAAATCACTGATTGCCCTCAAAACTCGTAATCCAATCATCTTTGCCTTCCACCCATCTGCCCAAGAGTCTTCTGCCCATGCGGCTCGGATTGTTCGAGATGCAGCTGTAGCGGCAGGAGCACCTGAAAACTGTGTGCAATGGATTGAGACCCCGTCTCTGGAAGCAACAAATGCTCTGATGAAGCATGAGGGGATTGCCACTATCCTTGCGACTGGGGGAAATGCCATGGTTAAGGCGGCCTACTCTTGTGGGAAGCCAGCCCTGGGTGTTGGAGCGGGAAATGTCCCTGCCTACGTTGAGAAATCTGCCAATATCCGTCAGGCCGCTCATGACATTGTCATGTCCAAGTCCTTTGATAATGGAATGGTCTGTGCTTCTGAGCAGGCTGTCATTATCGATAAGGAAATCTATGATGACTTTGTGGCCGAGTTTAAATCCTATCATACCTATTTCGTCAATAAAAAAGAAAAGGCCCTCCTAGAGGAATTCTGCTTTGGAGCCAAGGCTGGCAGCAAAAACTGTGCTGGGGCTAAATTGAACCCAAATATTGTCGGGAAATCAGCGGTTTGGATTGCCGAGCAGGCAGGATTTTCAGTGCCAGAAGGGACCAATATCCTGGCTGCTGAATGTAAGGAGGTCGGTCCTAAAGAGCCTCTGACTCGTGAAAAACTCTCACCAGTCATCGCTGTTCTCAAGTCTGACTCACGCGCCGACGGCCTAGAAAAAGCCCGTCAAATGGTCGAGTTTGATGGTCTGGGTCACTCCGCAGCTATCCATACAGCAGACCAAGACCTGACCAAGGAATTTGGTAAAATTGTTAAGGCCATTCGGGTTATCTGCAATTCACCTTCTACTTTTGGTGGAATTGGTGATGTTTATAATGCCTTTCTACCTTCCCTAACTCTGGGCTGTGGCTCTTATGGTCGCAACTCAGTTGGTGATAATGTTAGTGCTATCAATCTCTTAAACATCAAGAAAGTAGGAAGACGTAGAAATAATATGCAATGGTTTAAAGTTCCTTCAAAAACATACTTTGAGCGTGACTCTATTCAGTATCTCCAAAAATGTCGCGATGTTGAACGGGTCATGATTGTCACCGACCATTCTATGGTTGAGCTTGGTTTCCTAGAAAGAATCCTCGAGCAGTTGGAGCTCCGCCGCAATAAGGTGGTCTACCAAATCTTTGCCGATGTTGAGCCAGACCCTGATATTACAACGGTTTACCGTGGTACAGAGATTATGCGCTCCTTCAAGCCAGATACCATTATCGCCTTGGGCGGGGGCTCACCGATGGACGCGGCCAAGGTTATGTGGCTCTTCTATGAGCAACCCCAAGTCGACTTCCATGACCTGGTTCAAAAGTTCATGGATATCCGTAAACGGGCCTTTAAATTCCCAGAACTAGGCAAAAAGACCAAGTTTATCGGTATCCCAACCACTTCTGGTACCGGTTCTGAGGTGACACCTTTTGCCGTTATCTCTGACAAGGCCAATAACCGTAAATACCCAATTGCTGACTACAGCTTGACTCCAACCGTGGCCATTGTCGATCCAGCGCTGGTTATGACCGTACCTGACTTTGTGGCGGCCGATACAGGAATGGATGTCTTGACCCATGCGACAGAAGCCTATGTATCGCAGATGGCTAATGACTATACTGACGGTTTGGCCCTCCAAGCCATTAAGCTGGTCTTTGAACATCTGGAAAGTTCGGTCAAGAATGCCGATTTCGAGTCACGCGAGAAGATGCACAATGCCTCTACCATGGCGGGAATGGCCTTTGCCAATGCCTTCCTAGGAATTTCCCACTCTATGGCCCACAAGATTGGGGCCCAGTTCCATACCATTCACGGTCGGACCAATGCCATTCTCTTGCCTTACGTTATCCGCTACAACGGTACCCGTCCAGCCAAGACAGCTACCTGGCCTAAGTACAACTACTACCGGGCAGATGAGAAGTATCAAGATATTGCCAAACTGCTAGGTCTACCAGCCTCTACACCAGAAGAAGGTGTGGCTTCCTATGCCAAGGCTGTCTATGAGCTGGGTGAGCGTGTTGGTATCAAGATGAACTTCAAGGACCAAGGTATTGACGAGAAAGAATGGAAAGAGCAAGCCCGTCATCTGGCCTTCCTAGCCTATGAGGACCAATGTTCTCCAGCCAACCCACGTCTGCCAATGGTTGACCACATGCAAGAAATCATTGAGGATGCCTACTATGGCTATAAGGAACGCCCAGGCCGGCTTAAGTAAGCTAGCCCTTGTAAGGACTTAATACGCTTATCAGCCTCCCCACTCATTGTTGAGTGGGGTTTTATAATGGTCTAGTTCCTGGTCTAGGAACTGGCTAGACTAGCCCTTAGAAGGAGATTATGATTTTCTTGTGTTATACTAGTAGAAAGATAATGAGGAGGATGGAATGTTAAAAGCCCTTTTTTTCGATATGGACGGAGTGATTGTTGATACAGAATATCTGGACTTTCAGCTGCAAAGCCAGATGATTCGCTCTATTGCCAAGGAGCCGGATAGCTTGACCCATGAGGATTTTTCTCAGCTGGTGGGCCGGAGTCAGCAAGACCTGCTAGAAGCTATCAAGAATTTGAGCCAGACAGAGCTTTCCTTTGCGGAGCTTGAGGCTAGGCTAGCAGAGATAGCCCAGCAGAAGTATTACCAGCTAGACTATGAGGCCCTTTTTCGTAAGGATATTCTAGAAATCATTGCCTACGCTAAGAAGAAGGGCCTAATCTTAGCGGTGGTCTCCTCTTCGTCAAGAGAGCATATTGAGGAGGTGCTAGCAGCCTGTGGTTTGACGGATTCCTTTGATTTTCTGATTAGTGGGGCTGACTTTACCGCCAGCAAGCCCCATCCAGCGGTTTATCTGGCAGCCCTTAAAGAGGCCAAACTTGAGGCCAGTCAGGCCCTGGCTATCGAAGATTCCTACTATGGTATCTTGGCGGCCAAAAGAGCGGGTCTAAGGGTCATTGCCTATGAGGAGGAGCGAATGCAGATTGACCAGAGTCAGGCTGACTATCGGGCCAAGGACATGCTGGCTCTGCTAGAGCTTATCAAGGATTTAAGCTAGTTCTTAGCTGGCTTAGCGGCTCCAAGACGAGGTTAGAAGGCTGGAAGGGGGGAGCCCCTCTTTTTGCTTGGGCCTGAAAATACTTTCAGATTAAGAAATAAATTTTAAAGAGATGGGCCAAAAATATACAGATGGCCCTTTTTTGCTGAAAATACTTTCTTTATGGACGGGTCTTATTGAAAATAAATAATTATAATGTTAAAATGTGAATATGTAAGGGCTTACATTTCTAAAAAATATAAAAAGGAGGCTATCTCCCTTGATGAAAGGAAGATGTTAAGTCTGATTCCAGTCCCTATAAAATGCCAGGGCTAAAAAATTTTGCCTAAAATGAAAGCGCTTTATATATTGGGGTCAGCAGAGATAAGGAGAATGCAGATGTCAAAAATAAGTAAGACTGAGCTAATCACCAAGATTAAAGACGGCCTGATTGTTTCCTGTCAAGCTTTACCGCATGAACCGCTCTATACCGAGGAGGGCGGGGTCATGCCCCTCATGGCCAAGGCGGCTGAAGAGGGGGGAGCTCTTGGAATTCGAGCCAATAGTGTCAGAGATATCCAGGAAATCCAGCAGGTGACCGCTCTACCCATTATTGGGATCATCAAGCGGGACTACCCACCGCAAGAGCCTTTTATTACAGCGACTATGAAGGAAGTGGATGAGTTAGCCGCTTTAAACATCGCCGTTATTGCTCTGGACTGCACCAAGCGGGAACGCTATGACGGCTTGAGTGTGACTGAATTTATCCGGCAGGTCAAGGACAAATACCCTGACCAACTCTTGATGGCAGATATCAGTACCTTTGAGGAAGGCCTGGCAGCGGTTGAGGCAGGAGTGGACTTTGTCGGCACTACCTTATCGGGCTACACTTCCTATAGCCGCAAGGAGGCTGGTCCCGACCTAGACTTGATAAAAAAATTATGTGATGCAGGGCTAGATGTCATTGCTGAGGGCAAGATTCACTATCCCAAGGAAGTCAAGCAAATTCATGCTCTGGGGGTCAGAGGGATTGTCGTGGGCGGAGCCATTACCAGACCAAAAGAAATTACGGAGCGCTTTGTAGCGGCACTAAAGGAATAAGGGGAAGAATATGACCAGCTTAACATTAAAAAATCTTTATAAAAAATATCCCAATAGTGACTTTTACTCGGTAGAAGATTTCGACTTGGACATCAAGGATAAGGAATTTATCGTCTTTGTCGGTCCTTCAGGCTGTGGAAAATCAACGACCCTGCGGATGATTGCAGGGCTCGAGGACATCACAGAAGGGGAGCTCTATATCGACCAGGACCTGGTCAATGATGTGGCTCCCAAGGACCGGGATATTGCCATGGTTTTCCAAAACTATGCCCTCTATCCGCACATGACGGTTTACGACAATATGGCCTTCGGCCTCAAACTGCGCAAGTACAGCAAGGACGAGATTGACAGGAAGGTTCAGGAAGCGGCTGATATTTTGGGCTTGAAAGAATTTTTGGACCGTAAGCCAGCCGACTTGTCTGGTGGTCAGCGCCAGCGGGTGGCCATGGGCCGGGCGATTGTCCGCGATGCCAAGGTCTTTCTGATGGATGAGCCCCTGTCCAATTTGGACGCCAAATTGCGGGTATCCATGCGGGCCGAAATTGCCAAAATCCACCGCCGGATTGGGGCAACGACCATCTATGTCACCCACGACCAGACCGAGGCCATGACCCTAGCCGACCGGATTGTCATCATGTCTGCCACCAAAAATGATGCTGGGACAGGAACGATTGGTCGTATCGAGCAGGTTGGTAGCCCTCAAGACCTCTACAATGAGCCAGCCAATAAATTTGTCGCAGGTTTTATCGGTAGTCCAGCCATGAACTTCTTCGAGGTGACAGTGGACGGGAGCCAGCTGACAGACGCTCAAGGCTTCACCATTGGTCTGCCAGAAGGCCAGCAAAAACTCTTGACCGACAAGGGCTATCAAGGTAAGAAGGTCATCTTGGGTCTGCGGCCAGAAGATATTTCTGCTGACCTGATTGTCGAAGAGGCCTTTCCAGCCAGTGTGGTCGAAGCAGAGGTGGTCGTTTCAGAGCTCTTGGGTAGCGATTCGGTCCTTTACTGTAAGCTAGGCCAGCAAGAATTTTCAGCCAAGGTAGATGCCAGCTACTATGCTGCACCGGGCAGCAAGGTTCGCTTCACCTTTAAATTGCCAAAGGCCCATCTATTTGACTTTGACAGTCAAAAACGGATTGTTTTGTAAATTAAATTAACAATATTTTTAAGGAGAAAGAAGAATGAAATTCAGGAAACTATTTTGTTCATTGTTGACAGGAGCTGCTGTTTTATCTTTGGCAGCCTGTGGAAATTCTGGCGGAAATGCTAAAAACTCGGATGCTTCTGGCAAAACAGAAATCACCTGGTGGGCCTTCCCTGTCTTTACTCAGGAGAAAGATAGTGACGGGGTCGGTACCTATGAAAAATCAATTATTGAAGCCTTTGAAAAAGCCAACCCAGATATTAAGGTTAAGCTAGAAACAATCGACTTCAAGTCTGGACCAGAAAAAATCACAACCGCAGTCGAGGCAGGAACCGCACCAGATGTCCTCTTTGATGCACCGGGTCGGATTATCGAATACGGTAAAAATGGGAAATTGGCTGACTTGAACGACTTGTTTACAGATGACTTTGTCAAAGATGTCAATAACGAACAAATCATCAAGTCCAGCAAGGCAGGCGACAAGGCCTATATGTATCCAATCAGCTCTGCCCCATTCTACATGGCTTTGAACAAGAAAATGCTAGAAGATGCTGGCGTGGCAGACCTGGTCAAAGAGGGCTGGACTACAGATGACTTTGAAAAAGTCTTGAAAGCTCTGAAAGACAAGGGCTACACACCAGGTTCTCTTTTCAGTAATGGTCAAGGTGGCGACCAAGGGACACGCGCCTTTCTAGCCAACCTTTACAGTGGCTCTGTAACCGATGACGCTGTCAGCAAGTACACAACTGACGACGCCAAGTACGTCAAGGGGCTAGAAAAAACTGTGGGCTGGATTAAGGACGGCCTGATGAATAACGGCTCCCAATTTGACGGTGGGGCAGATATTCAAAACTTTGCCAACGGTCAAACCTCCTACACCCTGCTTTGGGCCCCTGCACAAAACGGTATCCAAGCAAAATTGCTCAAGGCCAGTGGCGTTGAAGTGGTGGAAGTTCCCTTCCCTTCAGAAGACGGCAAACCTGCTCTAGAATACTTGGTAAACGGCTTTGGTGTCTTTAATAACAAGGACGAAAAGAAGGTTCAAGCAGCTAAGAAGTTTGTGAAATTTATCGCAGACGACAAGGAATGGGGACCAAAAAATGTCCTGCGGACAGGAGCTTTCCCAGTTCGTAGCTCTTATGGTAAACTCTATGACGACAAACGGATGGAAACCATCAGTTCCTGGACCCAATACTACTCTCCATACTACAATACGATTGACGGATTTGCTGAAATGAGAACACTCTGGTTCCCAATGCTTCAGTCTGTCTCCAATGGCGATGAAAAAGTGGAAGCTGCCTTGAAGACCTTTACTGAAAAAGCAAATGAAACCATTAAAAAATCAAGTAAGTAATCATAAGTAATCAAATGAAAGCCCTCTTTTCTGAGAGTCATCCAACCGAAAGAAAAGAGGGTCTTTTGCAAAAGAAGGCAGTTTAGTGCAGACTTTAGCAAGGACACGCTAGTGGCTTTCGTTTCCTGTCAACACAAAGTGCTAGACAGAAAGTATCTGCTGACGTGAGAATTTCAAAACGATATTTTTTGAAATTCGAGCTAATGCAGCGCATAGAAAATTCCTATCAGAATTTTCGTTCAGTAGCGAGGAAGTTTACTTTCCGATACTGCTTGCGTCTGCTAACGAGCTTTGTATCTTGTAATTGAACACGGGCTAAAATCCTAGTAAAAAGTTCGCAAGCTAAAAACTGGTGAACATCTAAGCGCAGTAGCTGACTGACAGTTATCGGCGTCACCTTGTGACTTGTCACCAGTCTAGTCAGCCTTGCGGGGGTCTCACTAGGGACTTGCAAGCAAGTCCAGTTCGGCCGCCTATTTTTATACGGATTTCTTAACGCCCTTTGTATCTTGTAATTGAACACGCCCTAAAAACTTCGGAAATTAGACAAACCTTCCTAGAAGCTAGAGCTTCTTCGTCAGGTTTCCTAAATTTCTCTCGTTTTTTATACGGGCTTTGTATCTTAGAATTGAACACGGGCTAAACGCTGTGTAAAAAAGACGAATGCTCCTAGGAACCGGGCTTCCTTCGTCCCATTCCCTATTTTTACTTTGCGTTTGACGCCCTTTGTATCTTAAATGAGGTGTTTCATGTGAAGGTTAATAAATTAAGAATGAGAGAATCTTTAATCTCTTATGCGTTTTTGGCACCGATATTATTCTTCTTTGTCATTTTTGTATTGGCGCCGATGATTATGGGATTTGTGACTAGTTTCTTTAACTATTCCATGACTTCCTTTAATTTTGTCGGTTTGGACAACTATATTCGGATGTTCAAAGACCCTGTTTTTGTCAAGTCGCTAATCAATACGATTATTATCGTGATTGGCTCTGTACCGATTGTTGTTTTGTTTTCGCTCTTTGTAGCCTCCCAGACCTACCATCAAAATGCCATTGCGCGTTCCTTTTATCGTTTCGTTTTCTTCCTGCCAGTGGTTACAGGGAGTGTGGCGGTTACGGTTGTTTGGAAATGGATCTATGACCCCCTATCAGGGATTCTCAACTTTGTGCTCAAGTCAGGGCATGTGATTGAGCAAAACATATCTTGGCTGGGAGATAAGCACTGGGCCTTGCTTGCCATTATCATTATTTTGCTGACCACCTCTGTCGGCCAGCCCATTATCCTCTATATCGCAGCCATGGGAAATATTGATAATTCCCTAATGGAGGCGGCGCGGGTGGATGGAGCAACAGAATTTCAGGTTTTCTGGAAAATCAAATGGCCAAGCCTTTTGCCAACCACCCTCTACATTGCGATCATTACCACCATTAACTCTTTCCAATGTTTTGCCCTCATCCAGCTTTTGACTTCTGGCGGGCCCAACTACTCAACCAGTACCCTCATGTACTACCTATATGAAAGAGCCTTCAAGCTCTCTGAATATGGCTATGCCAATACCATGGGTGTCTTTTTAGCAGTCATGATTGCCCTGATTAGCTTTGCCCAATTCAAGATTCTTGGCAATGATGTCGAATACTAGAGAAAGGAGAAGAAGATGCAAAAGAAAAAATTAACCGCTTTTACGGTTGTTTCAACCATTGTTTTACTAGTCTTGACAATTCTTTTTATTTTCCCTTTCTACTGGATTTTGACGGGGGCCTTTAAGGCCCAGCCGGATACCATCGTCATTCCACCTCAATGGTGGCCCAGCATGCCAACGCTGGAAAATTTTGAACAGCTCATGGTGCAAAATCCCGCCCTGCAATGGATGTGGAACAGTGTCTTTATCTCTTTGACCACCATGTTTTTGGTCTGCATTACCTCGTCTTTGGCAGGCTATGTCTTGGCCAAGAAACGTTTTTACGGGCAGCGTCTCCTCTTTGCTACCTTTATTGCGGCCATGGCCCTGCCCAAGCAGGTTGTCCTAGTACCCTTGGTGCGGATTGTCAATTTCTTGGGTATTCATGACACGCTGGCGGCAGTCATTCTGCCCCTAGTCGGTTGGCCTTTTGGGGTCTTTCTCATGAAGCAATTTTCCGAAAATATCCCGACGGAATTGCTGGAGTCAGCCAAGATTGACGGTTGTGGAGAGATTCGGACCTTCTGGAGCGTAGCCTTTCCAATCGTCAAGCCCGGCTTTGCGGCCCTTGCGATTTTCACCTTTATCAACACTTGGAACGATTACTTTATGCAATTAGTCATGCTGACTTCGCGGCAAAATCTGACCATTTCTCTGGGTGTGGCGACCATGCAGGCGGAAATGGCCACCAACTACGGCCTGATTATGGCAGGAGCAGCCCTTGCGGCGGTACCGATTGTCGTGGTCTTTCTGGTCTTTCAAAAGTCCTTTACGCAGGGGATTACTATGGGGGCTGTCAAGGGTTAATCATCCCCAATTGCTCCAATACTTCCTTAGCTCTCCTTGCTGTACCCAAGTACAAGCAGCGTCGAGCTGCCTTGTCTTGGAGCAATCGACACTTCCAACACCTTGGACCTATGCCTTGTCCTAGGTCAGTAAATCCTTCAGCACCAGGCCTCGTTTCAGGTAAAGTTCCTTTGTGAAAAATTGCTACCTGTTGGCCGGTTAGAAAATTTTTTCTACTGAGAGTGGTCTCTTGGTGGAGCTATTGAAATAGAAAAGGATTTGTAATGATTTTTGATGAGATAAAAAATCTTGCTCGCTATCGAGGCTTGCAGTCATCTTTTGATAAGGTGCTTGCCTACCTTGCGGAGCATGACTTGGCCAGCTATGAGCTGGGCAAGTATGAGATTGATGGAAAGCAAGCCTTGCTCTTTATCCAGGACAACCAGCTCAATCAAGAGTCCAGCAAGCAATATGAATTTCATGAGAAGTATGCAGACCTTCATTTTTTGCTGGCAGGTAGTGAGAAGCTGAACTACGGTCAGCTTGTAGAAGAAGTCGTTCAAGCCTATGATACAGAAACAGACATCGGTTTTGTGACCTGTAAAGAGGCCTGTCCTCTACTTTTGAGGGAGGGAAATTTTGTTCTCTTTCTGCCTGGGGAGGCCCACCAACCCAGCCTTTATGGAGGAGGCAAGCAGCGGGTCAAGAAATGTCTGGTCAAGATTTCTTGGTCAGACTAAGCCTTAGAAAGGAAGAAAAATGAGAAACAGGGGAGCCCAGCTAATCAAGTCTGTCTTTAATACGGACAATTTCCTGATGAGAATAGCGGAGAAAATCTTTGATTTGGCTAGTCTGAATCTGCTTTTTCTCCTTTCTTGTCTGCCTCTTGTGACTATTGGCATAGCTAAGATGAGTCTGTATCAAAGCCTCTTTGCCATTAAGAAGGGGCGTAGGGTCAGTGTGCTTAAGACCTATCTAGGGGCCTTGCGAAAAAATTGGAAACGAGGCCTGCAAGTAGGAAGTTTGGAGCTATTGGTAGTCTTTTTATGCCTACTCAATCTCCTGCTTTTTAGAAAAATAGAGGACCTACCTTTTCAGTTGATCAAGGTCCTGTCCATTGCGGTCCTTGTTTTTATGACCATCCTCTTTTTATATGCCTATCCGCTGGCTGCTCGCTACCAGATGAGTTTTCAAGGCCTGGCCCAGGCTAGTATGCTGATGGCTAGCCTTCATTTCCTAGGGTCCTTTGCCATGGTGGGCCTACTTGGGGTCATCCTCTTCTTAGCTAGCTGGTCTGTGCTTAGCTTCTTGCTTTTGAGCCTGCTTTTCTTTCTCATCGGCTTTGCTGGCCTAGCCTTCTTGCAGCTAAAATTTTTGGAGCCCATCCTTGAGAAATACGGACAAGAATAAGATTGGAGAAAAAAGAAAAATGAAAAATTTAACAAAATATCAGGGGATTATCCCTGCCTTCTATGCCTGCTATGACGAGGCTGGTCAGGTCAGTCCAGAGCGCGTGCGTGCCTTGACGGAGTACTTTATTGCTAAAGGAGTCCAAGGGCTCTATGTCAATGGGTCTTCTGGCGAATGTATCTATCAAAGCTTAGCAGACAGAAAGCTAGTCTTGGAAGAGGTTATGGCGGTTGCCAAGGGCAAGCTGACCATTATTGCCCATGTGGCCTGCAATAATACTAGTGACAGTATGGAGCTGGCCCGGCATGCAGAAAGTTTGGGTGTGGATGCCATTGCAGCCATTCCGCCCATTTACTTCCGCTTGCCCGAATATGCAGTTGCCCAATATTGGAACGATATTAGTCATGCAGCACCAAATACAGACTTTGTTATCTACAATATCCCTCAACTAGCAGGCGTCGCCCTGACCCCCAGTCTTTATCAGGAAATGTTGAAAAATGAGCGGGTAATCGGTGTTAAAAATTCCTCCATGCCAGTCCAGGATATCGAGATTTTTGCTAGTCTAGGCGGAGAAGACCACCTGGTCTTTAATGGGCCCGATGAACAGTTTCTGGCTGGACGTATCATGGGAGCAGCCGCAGGGATTGGGGGCACCTATGGTGCCATGCCTGAGCTCTTCTTGAAGCTCAATCAGCTGCTTGCGGATAAGGACTTGGAGCAAGCGCAACTCTTGCAGTATCGCATCAATGCCATTATTGGCCAGCTGACTTCTGCTCAGGGAAATATGTATGCCGTCATTAAAGAGGTCCTAAAAATCAATGAGGGTCTGGATATTGGTTCTGTTCGAGCTCCGCTAGCTCCTCTTGTCGAGGCTGATCGACCAATTGTTGAAGAAGCAGCCCGCTTGATTCGACTGGCAAAAGAAAAATTTTTATAAGCAAAACCGAGGTAGAAGATGAAAAAGTATGTTCTAATCGATATCGGTGGCACCAGTATCAAGTATGGCTTACTTGATGAAAGTGAACAGCTACTGGAAAGTCATGAAATGGCAACAGAAGCCCATAAGGGTGGCCCAGAAATTCTGCGCAAGGTTGAGAAGATTGTGGCCACTTATTTGGAAAAGGAAGAATTAGTAGGCCTTTGTCTGTCCTCGGCTGGCATGGTCGACCCCGACAAGGGGGAGATTTTCTATGCTGGCCCGCAAATTCCCAACTATGCTGGCACCCAGTTTAAAAAGGTCTTGGAAGAGAAATTTTCCCTGCCCTGTGAGATTGAAAATGATGTCAACTGTGCTGGCCTAGCCGAGGTCAAATCAGGCAGTGGCCAGGGAGCAGAGGTGGCGCTTTGTCTGACAGTTGGGACAGGCATCGGTGGTTGCTTGCTCATCAATTCCCAGGTTTTTCATGGCTTTAGTCATTCGGCCTGCGAGGTGGGCTATCTCCACCTTCCCGACGGAGAATTTCAGGACCTGGCTTCTACCACAGCTCTGGTAGAGTATGTGGCCGACCTGCATAGTGATAGGCCAGCCTCTTGGGACGGCCGGCGAATTTTCCGAGAAGCAGCCGCAGGCAATACTCTCTGCCTTCAAGGGATTGAGCGCATGGTGGCCTATTTGGCCAAGGGAATTGCCAATATCTGCTATGTTGCCAATCCTCAAGTCGTGATTTTAGGTGGTGGGATCATGGCCCAGCAGGCTCTTTTAGGCCCCATGCTGGAAAAAGCCCTGGAGGAAAATCTGGTGCCCAGCATTGCGGACAAGACCAGTCTAGCCTTTGCCCACTATCAAAATACAGCTGGTATGCTGGGGGCCTATTATCATTTTAAGAGCAAACATCCCTAAATTTTGCTGGTAAAATGCTAGAATAAGACTAGCAAGTTATTGAGGAGTTTCCCATGGTATCTTTGGAAAAAAATATTCTACCGATTATCGAGTCTGTTTCAGGCAGTCTGACCCATCTGGAAAAGAAAATCGCCAGCTACTTTTTATCAGGCGACCTTGGCGATGATGATCTGTCAGCCAAGGCAGTGGCTGAGCGGCTCTATGTCTCTGTTCCCTCTCTGACTCGCTTTGCTAAAAAGTGTGGTTTCAAGGGCTATCGCCAGTTTATCTATGAGTTTCAGGAGTCCAGCCAGACCAATAAAAATGTCAGTCGTAATCTGACCAAAAATGTCCTGTCAGACTATGGAGAATTGCTGAGCAAGACCTTTTCTCTTATCGACGAGGAGCAATTTCTGCGCGTGGGCCAGATGCTCAACACCGCCCAGAGGGTCTATATCTACGGGCAGGGGAGCTCAGGCTTGGTCGCCCAGGAGATGGAATTTCGCTTTATGCGGCTGGGCATGGTCTGTAAGGCCATTACAGATGCCCATATGATTCGCATGAATGCTGTGATGGTCAATCAAGACTGTCTGGTTATTGGCATTTCTATGTCAGGCCAGACCAAGATAATTGTCAATGCCATCAGCAATGCCAAAAAGGCAGGAGCAAGGACCGTTCTTATCACTTCCAATAACAGTGAAAACCTGCGTGAGCAGTGCGACGAGTTGGTCCTGGTTGCCATGAAAAAATTGCTGGCCCAGGGCAATAACATTTCGCCCCAGTTTCCTGTATTGGTGGTCATTGATATTTTTTACGCCTACTATGTTGATTTGGATCGCGATACTAGGAATCAAATCTTCACCACCACCCTTTCAGCCCTAGCCCAAGAAGAAGATGACAAGGGCCAGGAAAAGGAGAAAACATAAAAACGCAGAAACTAATCTGCGTTTTTCTTATAAAATCCTTTCTCCGGTCCGACTATCGACAAAATACTTCTCTTCGCCCCCATATATCAGAGTTACTTCTGTCCCTATGGGCAAATCAAATATTGCCATAACAGCAGGTTCTAGCTCAAAAACAGTCCTCCAATCACATATGGACATGTTTGCAGGGTCTGACAAATATTCATCAGTATCAATATCCGATAAAATCCGCCAACCGTTATCAAGATTATTTAAAAATTCTTCTCGAATAAACCATTTCATTTTTCCGGCACCAGTCAAAATATTATTTGAAACAACTGAACCGCCCAAGCCCATACTTTTTTTAGTCATTTTCTACCTCTCTTAATTAAAATTATGCCAATTATTCCTATTTGCAACTTTGATTTGCAGTTGCCAACTCTGGCCTTGTCCATGGTTACAGCAGAGCCAGACCAGAGCTGGCTATTGGCTGGACTAGCACTGGCCTGACCACTAGCAGTCATTTACTTGTTTTGGATTGTCAGGCTTCCCTCCTCTTTCCTAGTTTTGCCATATTCTATCATGTTTTGATGGTTTGAGCAATGAATTTATGGTCGGAGAGGCTAAAAAAGAAGCTTTTACTTTAAGGAATTTTCAATATTCTCACAATTCTGGCTCAAAATATGGTATGATGATAGATATAGCATGAAAGGGAAAGAAATTATGACCTTAGTTTATCAATCAACGCGTGATGCCAAAAACACGGTGACTGCTAGTCGAGCAATCTTAGAGGGCCTAGCTACCGACGGGGGCCTCTTCACCCCCCTTGCCTATCCAAAGGTGGATTTGGATTTTGCCAAGCTGAAAGACGCTTCCTATCAAGAAGTTGCCAAATTGATTTTGTCAGCCTTTTTGGATGACTTTACCGAGGCAGAGCTAGACTACTGTATCGAGCAAGCCTATGATAGCAAGTTCGATGATGAGCGTATCGCTCCTCTAGTCAAGCTAAATGGCCAGTACAATTTAGAATTGTTCCATGGTTCCACTATTGCCTTCAAGGACATGGCCTTGTCCATTCTGCCCCACTTTATCACCACAGCAGCCAAGAAGCATGGTTTGGAAAATAAAATCGTCATTCTAACAGCCACTTCCGGTGATACTGGTAAGGCTGCCATGGCTGGTTTTGCGGATGTTGCCGGAACAGAAATCATCGTCTTCTATCCCAAGGACGGAGTCAGCAAGGTGCAGGAGCTGCAAATGACGACTCAGACGGGTGCCAATACCCATGTAGTCGCAATTGACGGCAACTTTGACGATGCCCAGACCAATGTCAAGCAGATGTTTAATGACCCAGCTCTGCGTCAGCAGCTAGCAGACCACAAGATGCAGTTTTCATCAGCCAACTCTATGAATATCGGGCGTCTGGTACCACAGATTGTCTACTATGTTTACGCCTATGCCCAGCTGGTCAAGACTGGCCAGATTGCGGCAGGAGATGAGGTTAATTTCACCGTTCCTACTGGAAACTTTGGAAATATCCTGGCGGCTTACTATGCCAAGAAGATTGGTCTCCCAGTAGGCAAGCTGATTTGTGCCTCAAATGAAAACAATGTCTTGACCGACTTTTTCAAGACCCAGGTCTATGATAAAAAACGTAGCTTCAAGGTCACCAGCAGTCCTTCTATGGATATCTTGGTTTCTTCTAACCTAGAGCGCTTGATTTTCCACCTTTTGGGTAACAATGCTGAAAAAACAGCAGACCTGATGCAGACTCTTAACCAGCATGGCCAGTACGAATTGACTGACTTTGATCCAGAAATTCTTGGACTTTTTGCGGCCGACTATGCGACCGAGGCTGAGACCCTGGCTGAAATCAAGAGGGTCTATCAAACTTCTGATTATATTGAAGACCCTCACACAGCCGTAGCTTCAGCTGTTTACCAAAAGTACCTCAAGGAAACGGGCGATTCGCGTCCGACGGTTATCGCCTCCACAGCCAGCCCCTATAAATTCCCTAGGGTAGCTGTCCAAGCTGTGACAGGCGCTAGCGACTTGACTGACTTTGAGGCCCTAGCTAAGTTACAAGAGCTTTCTGGTGTCAGCCTGCCACCGGCAGTTGATGGCCTGGAAACAGCGCCAGTTTTACACAAAACGCAGGCCCAGGCAGACCAGATGCAGGCTGCGGTTGAAGCCTACCTAGGCCTGTAAGTAAGACCAACCCATAGCATGAAAAAGTTGAGATAGCCCTATCCCAGCTTTTTTCATCTAGTAGATGATGGAGGAATATGGAAAGACCAGTACCAGTAAGTCCTAATCAGACAATGACCAGCTATAAGAAAATCATGAATATCGCCTTACCAGCCATAGCCGAGAATTTTCTGCAAATGTTTATGAATATGATTGACAGCTACTTGGTCTCTAGCCTAGGTGTTGTCGCCATTTCAGGAGTTTCGGTGGCTGGAAATATCATCACCATCTACCAGGCTATCTTTATCGCCCTGGCGGCTGCTGTCTCTAGCTTAATTTCTAAAAATCTAGAGCGAAAAAATCCAGCCTCCTTGAGCTATCAAGCGACCGAGGCCCTCAAACTGACCCTCTTTTTAAGCCTTGTTTTGGGTTTGCTCTCCATTTTTGCTGGCCAGTTTTTCCTGAGTCTCTTGGGGACAGAAGAAGCAGTAGCCCAGGCGGGAGGCCACTTCTTGGCCCTGGTTGGTGGCAGTATTTTCCTGCTGGGCTTGATGACCAGCTTGGGGGCCCTGGTCAGGGTGACCAATAATCCCCGCCTACCCATGTATGCTAGTCTAATCAGTAATATCTTGAATGTGATTTTTTCCAGCCTAGCCATCTTTGGCTTGGGCCTAGGGATTACTGGGGTCGCCTTGGGGACGATTTTAGCGCGGCTAATCGGGGCCTGGCTCCTCTGGCGCCGCCTTAATATCCCTTTAGCTCCCTGGTCCTGGTCCTTGGATTCTAAGCTGTTAGCCCTATCACTACCGGCAGCAGGAGAGCGCCTGATGATGCGGGCAGGAGATGTGGTGATTGTGGCTATTGTGGTGAAGTTTGGGACGGATGCAGTGGCTGGTAATGCTATCGGTGAGGTGCTCAGTCAGTTCAACTATGTGCCTGGTTTTGGGGTAGCCACAGCCACCGTTATCCTAATCGCCCAAGCCTTTGGCCAGGAAGACTGGTCAGCCATTCAGACCATTAAAAACAAGGCCTACTACCTGACCTTCTTTCTGCTCTTGGCGGTGGCCCTGACGGTCTTTATCCTGGGCCAGCCCTTGACCCTGCTTTTTACAAGCAAGGCCAGCGTTATTGAGGCCAGCTTATCGGTCATTCTCTTTTCCCTCTTGGGCGTTCCCATGACGGCAGGGACTCTGGTTTATACCGCCCTTTGGCAGGGCTTAGGTCAGGCCCAGCTCCCCTTTTATGCCACCAGTCTTGGCATGTGGTTGATTCGGATAGTGCTGGGTTATGTTCTGGGGATTAGCCTAGGTTTGGGCCTAGAGGGGGTTTGGACGGCCACCCTGCTGGATAATGGTTTTCGCTGGTTCTTTTTATCCAGCCACTATCGCCAGAAGTTAAAGACCCTAAAGACCTTTTCCTAAAGGATCTAAAAAAATAAATAATAGATGAGGACATGATGACAAAAACTTTTATTTGGGATTTAGATGGAACTCTGATTGATTCCTACGGTGCTATCTTAAATAGCCTAGAAGTGGCCTATGCTGCTCATGACCTAGCCTTTGACCGCGAGCAAATCAAGGCCTATATCCTTGAAACCTCGGTCGGTCGCCTCTTTAAAGAATTGCAGCAAGAAAAGGGATTGGACCTCTACCCCCTTTATGCAGCAAGCCTAGAGACGCGCAACCATGAGATTGAGGTCCTAGACGGGGCCAGAGAAATTTTGGCCTGGGCCCAAAAAGAGGGGATTGAGCAGTTTATCTATACCCATAAGGGGGACAATGCCTTTCGCTTGATGAAGGATTTGGGGCTGGATACTTATTTTCGGGAGATTGTTACGGCAGACCGTGGATTTAAGCGTAAGCCCCACCCCGAGGCCCTACTTTACCTGCTAGACAAGTACCAGCTGGCAGCTGAAAACTGCTACTATATCGGGGATCGACCTCTGGATGTGGATGCCGCCCTCAATAGCGGTCTTAAGAGCATCAATTTTGCTCCCTATAAGTTAGAGGAGAGCCAGCAGATTTCCCAGCTGCTAGATATCAAAAAATTGGTCTAAGTTTTTTCTATCTTAAGTTTTCTTTAAGTTAGAGAGTTTATACTAAGACCATCAGATGAAGACCTCCTAACTTTATCTGACAATATCCTAAACTTTTCTATATGTAGTTGAAAAACTACAAACTTTTTCATAATAAATCTCCCTAAAAGACTACCCAATCAGGTAGTCTTTTTTTGCTCCATTTTCAGCTTTTTACTTAAAGGAGACTAGGTTTAGAGCTTCTAAAGAGAAGGTTGGGCCCTCTTGTCCTTGCAAGTCAGCTATCCACAGTTCTAGACTAGCCTATCTTTTCCTTCTTGGGGCTGTCAGCCGCCTCGTACTGGCTTAGGCTAGGAGAGATTTTGTTGGGGATTGATTAAGGGCAGACATTTTGATTTTCAAAGAGTCGCTAGAGTCTCTTTCGTGGTATAATAAGACTATGGAAAAAAAGAAAAAATTACTCTTGATTGACGGTTCTTCCGTCGCCTTTCGGGCTTTTTTTGCCCTTTACAACCAAATTGATCGCTTTAAAAGTCCGTCAGGACTGCATACCAATGCCATCTATGGCTTCCACCTCATGCTCAATCACCTTTTGGAGCGCATCGAGCCCAGCCATATCTTGGTGGCCTTTGATGCCGGCAAGACCACCTTTCGGACAGAGCTCTATGCTGACTACAAGGGGGGACGGGCCAAGACCCCAGATGAGTTTCGAGAGCAGCTCCCCTTTATTCGTCAGCTGCTAGATAAGCTGGGGATTGCCTACTATGACCTGGCCCAATATGAGGCCGATGATATTATCGGAACCCTGGACAAGATGGCCGAGGCCCAAGACTATGTTGTGACCATTGTCAGTGGGGATAAGGATTTGATTCAGCTGACCGATGAAAATACTGTGGTTGAGATTTCCAAGAAGGGCGTAGCCGAGTTTGAGGAGTTTACCCCTGCCTACCTTATGGAAAAAATGGGTCTTACGCCCCAGCAATTTATCGACCTCAAGGCCCTTATGGGGGACAAGTCGGACAATATTCCTGGAGTGACTAAAATCGGTGAAAAGACCGGTCTCAAACTCCTCTTAGAATACGGATCCCTAGAAGGGATTTATGAGCATATTGACCAACTAAAAGCCTCAAAAATGAAGGAAAATCTGATAAAGGATAAGGAACAGGCCTTCTTATCCAAGACCCTAGCGACGATTGACCTCCAGGCTCCCCTTGAAATCGGTCTGGATGAGCTTCTCTATCAAGGTCCCCAGCTAGAGGAACTCCTCCAATTTTATGAAGAAATGGGCTTTGAACAATTCAAGCAAAACCTAGCTACTGCCGAAAATCAAGCAGCAGTAGCAGCTGTTAAAGTTGCCTATCAGGAGGTTGACTCCCTCCAAGAGCAGATGTTAGATGGGGATAGCTTTTTCCATTTTGAGATATTGGGAGACAACTACCATAGCGAGCCAATCTTGGGCTTTGCCTGGGGCAATGCCCAGCAGATTTATGTCAGCCAAGATTCGAGCCTGCTAAGCCAGCCCCTCTTTAAGGAATTTTTGGAAAGCCAGCCCCTCAAGGTTTATGACTACAAGCGGGCCAAGGTTTTGCTGGCCAACTTGGGAGTGGATTTGCCACCAGCTGCCTTTGACAGCCGCCTGGCCAAGTACCTCCTATCGACAGTTGAAAATAATGAAATCACCACCATTGCCAAGCTCTACGGTCAAACCCAACTAAGTCCAGATGAGGCCATCTATGGCAAGGGGGCCAAGCGAGCCCTACCAGAAAAGGAAGTCTGGCTAGAGCACCTGGCTAGAAAGGTGGCTGTCTTGGTTGAGACCGAGCAGGTCATGCTCCAACGCTTAGAAGAGCAGGACCAGCTGGACCTACTACTAGAGATGGAGCAGCCCCTGGCCTATGTCCTAGCTAAGATGGAAATCGCTGGCATCAAGGTGGAGCGAGAGACCTTGGCAGCCATGCAGGAGCAAAATGAGCAAGTTCTGAAAGACTTGACTCAGGAAATCTATCAACTGGCAGGCCGAGAGTTCAATATCAATTCACCCAAACAACTGGGGGGCGTCCTCTTTGAGGATTTGGCCTTGCCAACTAGCTATACCAAAAAAACCAAGACCGGTTATTCGACAGCAGTGGATGTTTTAGAAAAACTGGCGCCGATTGCACCGATTGTGGCCAAAATCCTGGAATACCGCCAAATTTCTAAAATTCAATCCACCTATGTCATTGGTCTGCAAGAGTCCATTTTGCCAGATGGGAAGATTCACACCCGCTATGTGCAAGACTTGACCCAGACTGGCCGCCTATCCAGTGTTGACCCCAATCTGCAAAATATCCCCGTCCGCTTGGAGCAGGGCCGGCTTATCCGTAAGGCCTTTGTGCCTGACTGGCAGGATAGTGTCCTGCTTAGCTCGGACTATTCGCAAATTGAGCTACGGGTTCTGGCCCATATTTCTGGGGATGAGCATTTGATTGAGGCCTTTAAGCATGGGGCAGATATTCATACCTCGACTGCTATGCGGGTCTTTGGCATTGAAAAGCCAGAAGATGTGACGCCTAACGACCGCCGTAATGCCAAGGCTGTTAACTTCGGTGTTGTCTACGGTATCTCAGACTTCGGCTTGTCCAATAACCTAGGCATCAGCCGTAAGGAAGCCAAGTCTTACATCGATACCTATTTTGAGCGCTATCCAGGTATCAAAAATTACATGGAAAATGTGGTCCGCGAGGCGCGCGACAAGGGCTATGTTGAGACCCTCTTTCACCGCCGCAGGGAAATTCCTGATATCAACTCCCGCAATTTTAACGTGCGCGGCTTTGCCGAGCGGACAGCTATCAACTCACCTATCCAAGGGAGCGCAGCGGACATTCTCAAAATTGCCATGATTCGCTTGGATAAGGCCTTGGAAGAAGGAAGCTTCCAAACGCGCATGCTGCTGCAGGTGCACGATGAAATTGTGCTTGAAGTGCCCAATAAGGAGCTCCAAGCTATTCGTGCTCTAGTTAAGCAAATCATGGAAGAAGCGATTGAGCTAGCGGTACCGCTAGAAGTCGATGAAAATGCAGGCAAGACTTGGTACGAAGCTAAGTAGCTATCTGGAGGAAAATATGACCTATTCATTTCAAAATCCTAGCGACGGAGTCATCAAGGCCTATCTGAAAAACAGCCAAACGATTGCGGTTGTTGGTTTATCCGATCGGACAGAAACAACTAGCTACCGCGTCAGCAAGGAAATGCAGGCGCGCGGTTATCGGATTATCCCTGTCAATCCGCGGGCGGCAGGGCAGCAAATTTTAGGCGAGACGGTCTATGCTCGCTTGCAGGACATTCCTTTTGCGGTGGATATCGTTGATATTTATCGCCGCAGCGAGTTTTTGCCAGATGTGGCGCGTGATTTTATCGAAACGGACGCCAAGATTTTCTGGGCGCAGCTGGGGCTTCAAAGTCAAGAAGCAGAAGACATTTTGCGCCAAGCAGGACGAGAAGATATTGTCATGAACCGCTGCATCAAGCAAGAGCACAGCCGTCTGGTGCTGGGGGAAAATTGATGAGTTTTTAGTCGTCATTACCGCTATTAAAGTAAAAAACTTTCCCTTTTTAATCTAAAGTTGTCAAATCATTTGAAAAATTCTGTGCAAGGATTATTTTTTAAAGTATTATCATAATTTTTCGCAAAAATCTCATTAAAATTTTATAATGGAAAAGTAATTTTTTTAATGGAGGTTTTTAGGATGTCGAATTCATTGACAACTTATGGTGCAGCTTTTAGAAAGTTACGCCAAGATAGGGGATTTAATCTCAAGGAAGCAGCTGGTGACATTATCAGTCCCCAGTTTCTCAGTAAGTTTGAAAGAAATCAATCGGGAATTACGCTAGAAAATTTCGGTCGGCTCCTGGTTCGTATCGGAGCTAGCTGGGATGATTTTCTCAATTACTTTGAAGGAGAAAGCGTCAATCGTCTCCTGGGAGAAATGCGCGAGGACATCAATAATATTTATAGTACCGAAGATTTTTATAAGATGTCGCAAATTGCTAAAAAGTCAGCAGGCCTTAGCTATTCAGACAACCCTTTCTTGAAAAATTTATTTGCTTGTCTAACCAAGATTCATCTGCAAAATTTAACCAAGCAGGGAGCCTCTCTGGAGCAAGAAATTGATCAACTCAAGACCTACCTGGCTCGGATTGACACCTGGGGCGATTTAGAATGGACGATTTACCCTTTTGTCTTGCCCCAGTGCTCTATTGACATGGTTCGTTTTCGGACCAAACAGGCCTTTCAAATCCTGTTGGATCATTCGGATAGGGTGGCCTATGATGCCAGGGTCTTTATTTATTGCATCTTTCATGCCCTTAAATATTTCCATACTCTAGCAGCCTACGAGGACGCCAACTATTTTATCCAACTCTTGACAGAGGAGTTTAAGAAGTCCAAATACATCACCTTTACCTATGAATATCTTTATTTAAAATGTTACACGGCCATTATTTCCCTCTGCCAAAAGGATGCAGGGGGTATTGAGGCGGCCAAATCTTGCCTACAACTGATGGAAATGTTGGAGGAAGACTTCGGTATGACCTACTTGACCGTCACCAAAAATAATTTTTTCTCCAGCATTAACCAAATCAGACCAGAAGAGGACCCCATCGAATGGTAGTTGGTTGGCTTCCCTAGCAAGGACCAATAGACTTATAATAGAAGAACCCTGTCTAGACTCCTAGGCAGGGTTAAATTTACAGCCAAAAAGAGGTGGAACAAAGCACTTCCTAAAAGCAATCCTTACAGTCCCAGCTCCTAGGAGCCAGCTCAATTTGTAGACAAAAAACAAAGGCCTAGTTCTCAACTTATCTTCGAGGTTGAAGTCCCCTGTCCCAGCCTTTTTTTACCTTCTTCCATCAGTGGCCCTTCCTATTTGTTTTCGAAGCTTTTAGCTATTTTTAACTGCTGATAAAAGAAGATTTGGCTCAAGGCAATATAGGGGTAAACTATAAAATTAGCCAGCCCCATGGTCAGAAAGGCTAGGATTTGCCAGGGAATAAAGGTTAAATCCAGCACAAAACGTTTGCCCTTGTAGCCTCTCATCAACTGCCGGCTTTCTCGCAGCAGCTGCCAACTCCCTGGGTAGTTGGCTTCATTTGATTTGTCATAGACCAGATAGATGAGCTGGGAATAGGCATACTGTTGGGGTAAGAGTAGGGCTAGGCCAAGCGCTAGCAAGACTAGACCTAAAAAGAGGTTGGGGCCATAAGCAGAGATGACCTCCATTAGTTCCTTGGGAAGGCCGCTGCTGGTTTGACCGATACCCAGTTTTTGGGAGACCAAACTAATCTTGTAGCTGGAAAAGGCTGCCAAGAGACTTCCCCACCAAATCAGCCCATTCCATAAGATAAGGGCCAGTTCTTTCATTATAAGTGCTGGAAAGATGTATCTGAGTTTGTCGTTGCTAAAGCCTGAAAAGGCGTCTCTAATCCCAACCTTCTCTTTCTTTTTGTGGATGACATCCAGCAGGGCAAAACTGGCTGAAATCAAAAAGATAGAGGTAATAAAGCTTAAGACAAGGGGAAAGGCTTGGCGATTAAGCTCCTGATGTAAAAATTGCTCCCAAGTCAGTCGGGCATTTTCCTCTACTGTAGCGGCCCTTGGAGCCAGCATTAAGTGTAGAAAATTGATAAAAATAGGCGGAAGAAATAGGGGAAAGAATCCCTCGATTTGCCGCATAGTCAATCGGGCATGATTGCGAAGTTCGGTTAGATTCATAGCCACCTCCAATAGAAAATATTATATCATAAAACTAATGACAGGGACCGCTTTTTTTGATAGAATAAGACGTTATCAAACTAGGACTGTCTTTCCTAGTTTTGGAGGTTAAGAAATGTCAGAATCACCGATTCAATATCGCTTGATAAAAAAAGAAAAACACACCGGTGCCCGTCTGGGAGAAATTATCACCCCTCATGGGACCTTCCCTACCCCTATGTTTATGCCGGTCGGCACCCAGGCTACCGTTAAGACCCAGTCGCCAGAGGAGTTAAAGGAGATGGGCTCGGGTATTATCCTATCCAACACCTATCATCTCTGGCTGCGGCCGGGAGACGAGTTGATTGCGCGGGCAGGTGGTCTGCACAAGTTTATGAACTGGGATCAAGCTATTTTGACCGATAGCGGTGGTTTTCAGGTTTATTCCTTGGCGGACAGCCGCAACATCACCGAAGAAGGGGTCACTTTCAAAAATCACCTCAATGGCTCCAAAATGTTTTTGTCACCAGAAAAAGCCATCTCCATTCAAAACAATCTGGGCTCGGACATTATGATGTCCTTTGATGAATGCCCCCAATTTTATCAGCCCTATGACTATGTTAAAAAATCAATTGAACGGACCAGTCGCTGGGCAGAACGGGGGCTCAAAGCCCACCGTCGTCCCCAGGACCAAGGCCTCTTTGGGATTGTCCAGGGGGCTGGTTTTGAAGACCTGCGCCGCCAGTCTGCGCAGGACTTGGTTAGCATGGACTTTCCTGGCTACTCTATCGGTGGCCTAGCTGTCGGTGAAACCCATGAGGAGATGAATGCGGTGCTGGACTTTACCACTCCGCTCTTACCAGAAAATAAGCCCCGCTACCTCATGGGAGTGGGAGCGCCCGATAGCTTGATTGATGCAGTTATTCGAGGTGTTGATATGTTTGACTGCGTCTTACCAACCAGAATTGCCCGAAATGGGACCTGTATGACAAGTAGGGGTCGTCTAGTCATTAAAAATGCCCAATACGCCGAAGACTTTACAGCCCTTGACCACGATTGTGATTGCTACACTTGTAAGAATTACAGCCGGGCCTACATTCGCCACCTACTCAAGGCTGACGAAACCTTCGGTATCCGCCTGACCAGCTATCACAACCTCTATTTCCTTGTCAATTTAATGAAGAAGGTGCGTCAGGCCATTCTCGATGACAACCTCTTGGAATTCCGCGAGGACTTCCTTGAGCGCTACGGCTACAATTCTTCTAAGAGGAATTTTTAAAAGGTATAGAAGTTGAAAGAATTTCTTTTTAAGGGTGACTACTGTCGCCCTTTTTTCTTCCATAAATGTTTACTAAAAATTAGGTTATTTTTCTCTAAAAAATCAGCAGCTTTCCAGGGAAAGCATTTTCAGAGAAAAACTTTTAAAAAGTTGATAAAATCCCTTGCAATGTTGCCGCGCGTGTGGTATCATACTATGGTGCTGTGAAAAACAGTCTTTAGCTTTGATGCAAGAGGTTGCGACACGCTCGGTTGCATTGCCACGCAAAAGCGTCTCGGTTTTCTTGTGGAGCTAGCCTATTATCTTAAATAGACGAAAAGGAGAAAAAGATGGCAAACAAAAAAATCCGTATCCGTTTGAAAGCATACGAACACCGTACACTTGACACAGCGGCTGCAAAAATCGTAGATACTGCTACTCGTACAGGGGCAGAAGTTGCGGGTCCAATCCCCCTTCCAACTGAACGTAGCCTCTACACAATCATTCGTGCGACTCACAAATATAAAGACTCTCGCGAACAATTTGAAATGCGTACCCACAAACGCTTGATCGACATCATCAACCCAACTCAAAAAACAGTTGATGCTTTGATGAAATTGGATCTTCCAAGTGGTGTAAACGTAGAAATTAAACTTTAATTTCATCTAGGAGCATAAAAAACGCTCGTTAAAAACTTTTTGAATAAAAAAATAGAAAAGGAAACATTTTCTCATGACAAAAGGAATCTTAGGGAAAAAAGTGGGAATGACTCAAATCTTCACTGAATCTGGCGAACTAATTCCTGTAACTGTTATCGAAGCAACTCCAAACGTTGTCCTTCAAGTGAAAACAGTTGAAACAGATGGTTACAACGCTGTTCAAGTTGGATTTGACGATCTTCGTCAAGTATTGAGTAACAAACCTGCAAAAGGTCACGTAGCAAAAGCTAATACGGCTCCTAAGCGCTTCATTCGTGAATTCAAAAACATTGAAGGCTTGGAAGTTGGTTCAGAAATCACAGTGGAAACATTCGAAGCTGGCGATGTTGTTGATGTAACAGGAACATCTAAAGGTAAAGGTTTCCAAGGTGTTATCAAACGCCATGGCCAATCACGTGGACCAATGGCTCACGGTTCTCGTTACCACCGTCGTCCTGGTTCAATGGGACCAGTTGCGCCTAACCGTGTTTTCAAAAACAAACACTTGGCTGGACGTATGGGTGGCAACCGCGTAACTATTCAAAATCTTGAAATCGCACAAGTTGTTCCAGAGAAAAACGTTATCTTAATCAAAGGAAACGTACCTGGTGCTAAGAAATCTCTTATCACTATCAAATCAGCAGTTAAAGCTGGTAAATAATAAAGAAAGGGGAAAACAGTCACAATGGCAAACGTAAAATTATTTGACCAAACTGGTAAAGAAGCTGGTGAACTAGCGCTCAACGATGCTGTCTTTGGTATCGAGCCAAATGAAGCGGTTGTTTTTGACGTTATCGTCAGCCAACGTGCAAGCCTTCGTCAAGGTACCCACGCTGTCAAAAACCGTTCAGCAGTATCAGGTGGTGGACGCAAACCATGGCGTCAAAAAGGAACTGGACGTGCTCGTCAAGGTTCTATCCGCTCTCCACAATGGCGTGGTGGTGGTGTCGTATTCGGCCCAACTCCTCGTTCATACGGCTACAAACTTCCACAAAAGGTTCGTAGACTAGCACTTAAATCAGTTTACTCTGAAAAAGTTGCTGACAACAAATTCGTAGCTGTAGAAAGCCTTTCATTTACAGCTCCAAAAACTGCTGAGTTCGCAAAAGTGCTTGCAGCACTTAGCATTGATTCAAAAGTACTTGTCATTCTCGAAGAAGGAAATGAATTTGCTGCACTTTCAGCTCGTAACCTTCCAAATGTTAAGGTTGCAACTGCAGCAACTGCAAGTGTTCTTGATATCGCAAACAGCGACAAACTTCTTGTTACTAAAGAAGCTATCTCTACAATCGAGGAGGTTCTTGCATAATGAATTTGTATGACGTAATCAAAAAGCCAATCATCACAGAAGGTTCTATGGCCCTCTATGAAGAAGGTAAATACGTATTTGAAGTGGACACTCGCGCACATAAGCTTTTGATCAAGCAAGCTGTTGAAGCTGCTTTTGAAGGAGTTAAGGTGGCTAATGTCAACACAATCAACGTAAAACCAAAAGCAAAACGCGTTGGTCGTTATACTGGTTTTACCAACAAAACTAAAAAAGCTATCATCACCTTGGCAGACGATTCTAAGGCAATCGAGTTGTTTGGTGCTACTGAAGCTGAAGAAGAATAATCTAAGGAGGAAATAACGTGGGAATTAAAGTTTATAAACCAACTACAAATGGTCGACGTAATATGACTTCTTTGGATTTTGCTGAAATCACAACCAGCACTCCAGAAAAGAGCTTGCTCGTTTCACTTAAGAGCAAAGCTGGTCGTAACAACAACGGTCGCATCACTGTTCGTCACCAAGGTGGCGGCCACAAGCGTCACTACCGTTTGATTGACTTCAAGCGTAACAAAGACGCTGTTGAAGCAGTTGTTCAAACCATCGAGTACGATCCAAACCGTTCAGCAAATATCGCTCTTGTTCACTATACTGACGGGGTTAAGGCTTACATCATTGCTCCTAAAGGACTTGAAGTTGGTCAACGCATCGTTTCAGGACCAGAAGCAGATATCAAGGTCGGAAATGCTCTTCCACTTGCCAACATCCCAGTTGGTACCCTGATTCACAACATCGAGTTGAAACCAGGTCGCGGTGGAGAATTAGTCCGTGCTGCAGGTGCTTCTGCCCAAGTATTGGGACAAGAAGGTAAATACACTCTTGTTCGCTTGCAATCAGGTGAAGTTCGCATGATTCTTGGAACTTGCCGCGCAACCGTTGGTGTTGTTGGAAACGAACAACATGGACTGGTTAACCTTGGTAAAGCAGGACGTAGCCGTTGGAAAGGTATTCGCCCAACCGTTCGTGGTTCTGTAATGAACCCTAATGATCACCCACACGGTGGTGGTGAAGGTAAGGCTCCTGTTGGTCGTAAGGCACCATCAACTCCGTGGGGCAAACCTGCACTTGGTCTTAAAACTCGTAACAAAAAAGCGAAGTCTAACAAACTTATTGTTCGTCGTCGTAACGAGAAATAATCTAAACAATAACTTCCGCCAGCTCGGTAACCTTGCTCAAGTCGCTTGAGCAGGTAAGCCGCTGTGGTACATCTTTAAAGGAGAAAAATAAAAAATGGGACGCAGTCTTAAAAAAGGACCTTTCGTCGATGAGCATTTGATGAAAAAAGTTGAAGCTCAAGCTAACGACGAAAAGAAAAAAGTCATCAAAACTTGGTCACGTAGATCAACTATCTTCCCAAGTTTTATCGGATATACAATCGCAGTTTATGATGGACGTAAGCATGTACCTGTTTACATCCAAGAAGACATGGTAGGTCACAAGCTTGGTGAATTTGCACCAACACGTACTTATAAAGGTCACGCAGCTGACGATAAGAAGACACGTAGATAAGAGAGGAGAAAAACATGGCAGAAATTACTTCAGCTAAAGCAATGGCTCGTACAGTGCGCGTTTCACCTCGTAAATCTCGTCTAGTCTTGGACAATATTCGTGGTAAAAACGTTGCTGACGCAATCGCAATCTTGAAATTCACTCCAAACAAGGCTGCTGGCATTATCGAAAAAGTGTTGAACTCTGCAATCGCTAATGCTGAAAACAACTTTGGTTTGGAAAAAGCTAACTTGGTAGTATCTGAAGCTTACGCAAATGAAGGACCAACGATGAAACGTTTCCGTCCACGCGCTAAAGGTTCAGCTTCACCAATCAACAAACGCACATCCCACATTACTGTGGTTGTGGAAGAAAAATAAGGAGGTAAAATCGTGGGTCAAAAAGTACATCCAATAGGTATGCGTGTCGGTATCATCCGTGACTGGGATGCCAAATGGTATGCTGAAAAAGAATACGCGGATTACCTTCATGAAGATCTTGCAATCCGTAAATTCATTCAAAAAGAATTGGCTGACGCAGCGATTTCAACTATCGAAATTGAGCGTGCAGTAAACAAAGTAAATGTTAGCCTTCACACTGCAAAACCAGGTATGGTTATCGGTAAAGGTGGAGCTAATGTTGATGCACTTCGTGCAAAATTAAACAAATTGACTGGAAAACAAGTCCACATCAACATCATCGAAATCAAATCACCAGATTTGGATGCTCACCTTGTCGGTGAAGGAATTGCTCGTCAATTAGAGCAACGTGTGGCTTTCCGTCGTGCTCAAAAGCAAGCGATCCAACGGACTATGCGTGCAGGAGCTAAGGGAATCAAAACTCAAGTATCAGGTCGTTTGAACGGTGCAGATATTGCCCGGAGCGAAGGATACTCTGAAGGAACTGTTCCGCTTCACACCCTTCGTGCAGACATCGATTACGCTTGGGAAGAAGCAGACACTACCTACGGTAAACTAGGTGTTAAAGTTTGGATTTACCGCGGAGAAGTTCTTCCAGCTCGTAAAAACACTAAAGGAGGTAAATAACCAATGTTAGTACCTAAACGTGTTAAACACCGTCGCGAATTCCGCGGAAAAATGCGTGGTGAAGCTAAAGGTGGTAAGGAAGTAGCATTTGGAGAATACGGTCTTCAAGCAACTACCAGCCACTGGATTACTAACCGCCAAATCGAAGCTGCTCGTATCGCTATGACTCGTTACATGAAGCGTGGTGGTAAGGTTTGGATTAAAATCTTCCCACACAAATCATACACCGCTAAAGCTATCGGTGTGCGGATGGGATCTGGTAAAGGGGCACCTGAAGGTTGGGTAGCACCAGTTAAACGTGGTAAAGTCATGTTTGAAGTTGCTGGCGTATCTGAAGAAATCGCTCGCGAAGCCCTTCGTTTGGCTAGCCACAAATTGCCAGTTAAGTGCAAATTCGTGAAACGTGAAGCAGAATAAGGAGAGGACATGAAACTTAAAGAAATCCAAGCATTTGTTAAAGAACTTCGTGGTCTTTCTCAAGAAGAACTTGCGAAGCGCGAAAATGAATTGAAAAAAGAATTGTTTGATCTTCGTTTCCAAGCAGCTACTGGTCAATTAGAAGAGACCGCTCGCTTGAAAGAAGTGAAAAAACAAATTGCCCGGATTAAAACCGTGCAATCTGAAGCTAAATAATAGATTGGGAAAGGAGCATTTTTAAAAATGGAACGTAATCAACGTAAGACCCTTGTTGGACGTGTCGTTTCTGACAAGATGGATAAAACAATCACAGTTGTAGTTGAAACTAAGCGTAACCACCCAGTCTATGGTAAGCGTATTAACTACTCTAAAAAGTACAAAGCACATGATGAAAACAATACCGCTAAAGAAGGCGATATCGTTCGGATCATGGAAACTCGTCCGCTTTCAGCTACTAAGCGCTTCCGTCTAGTAGAAGTTGTTGAAGAAGCGGTTATCATCTAATCAAGCCAGAAAGGAGAAAACTTAAATGATTCAAACAGAAACTCGTTTGAAAGTTGCTGACAACAGTGGTGCTCGCGAAATCTTGACCATTAAAGTTCTTGGTGGTTCAGGACGTAAGTTCGCCAACATCGGTGATGTCATTGTTGCATCTGTAAAACAAGCTACTCCTGGTGGTGCGGTTAAAAAAGGTGACGTTGTAAAGGCGGTTATCGTACGTACTAAATCAGGTGCTCGTCGTAAAGATGGTTCATACATCAAGTTCGATGAGAACGCTGCTGTTATCATCCGTGACGACAAGACTCCTCGCGGAACTCGTATCTTTGGCCCAGTTGCTCGTGAATTGCGTGAAGGAAACTTCATGAAGATCGTGTCATTGGCACCAGAAGTACTTTAATAATCATTGGCCGTCTCTTTACCTTTAAAGAGCTCGGTCGATTAAACAAACAACAGTCCCCTGAAAGAAGCTTTCAGGGTGCCCTTATGGGCGTAAGAAATCAAAGGAGAAACCAATGTTTGTAAAAAAAGGCGACACAGTTCGTGTGATTGCTGGTAAAGACAAGGGTGTTGAAGCTAAGGTCCTTACCGCACTTCCAAAAGTAAACAAAGTTGTTGTTGAAGGCGTAAACATCGTCAAGAAACACCAAAAACCAAATAACGAAAACCCTCAAGGTGCTATCGTGGAAAAAGAAGCACCTATCCATGTATCAAACGTACAAGTGCTTGATAAAAATGGAGTTGCAGGTCGAGTTGGCTACAAGTTTGTAGACGGCAAGAAGGTTCGTTATAATAAAAAATCAGGCGAAGTGCTTGATTAATCACGAAGGAAAGGAGAAGTATAATGGCTAATCGTTTAAAAGAAAAATATCTGAATGAAGTAGTTCCTGCCTTGGCTGAGAAGTTCAACTATTCATCTGTTATGGCTGTGCCAAAAGTAGATAAAATCGTTTTGAACATGGGTGTTGGTGACGCTGTTTCAAATGCTAAAAATCTTGAAAAAGCAGCTGAAGAGCTTGCCCTTATCTCAGGTCAAAAACCATTGATTACTAAGGCTAAGAAATCAATCGCCGGCTTCCGTCTTCGTGAAGGTGTAGCGATCGGAGCTAAAGTAACCCTTCGTGGTGAACGTATGTATGAGTTCTTGGACAAATTGGTTTCAGTATCACTCCCACGTGTTCGTGACTTCCATGGTGTTCCAACAAAATCATTTGATGGACGCGGAAACTACACACTTGGTGTGAAAGAACAATTGATTTTCCCAGAAATCAACTTTGACGACGTTGACAAGACTCGCGGTCTTGACATTGTTATCGTTACAACTGCTAACACTGACGAAGAGTCACGCGCATTGCTTACAGGCCTTGGAATGCCTTTTGCAAAATAAAATAGGAGGTAAATCTAATGGCTAAAAAATCAATGATTGCTAAGAACAAGCGTCCAGCTAAGTTCTCTACGCAAGCTTACACTCGTTGCGAAAAGTGTGGTCGTCCGCACTCAGTTTACCGCAAGTTTAAACTTTGCCGTGTTTGCTTCCGTGAATTGGCATATAAAGGACAAATTCCTGGCGTTACCAAAGCATCTTGGTAAGATCTGACGCAAAGAGCGTAAAAAATCCGATATCCAATAATATGTTCAGGATACAAAATCATTCAGATGATTTGAACACGGACTAAAAGCCGTGTAAAAAAGAGACAATCGCCTAGGCTCGGTCGAGCCATTGCCGATTTTCCTATTTTTACTTTGCTTTTCACGTCCTTTGTATCATGATTAACTAGCAAGTGAAGATTCAAACTACTAGTAAGAGGAGAAAATAAAAATGGTTATGACTGACCCAATTGCAGACTTTTTGACACGTATTCGTAATGCTAACCAAGCAAACCACGAAGTGCTTGAAGCACCTGCATCCAACCTTAAAAAAGGGATTGCTGAAATCCTTAAACGCGAAGGTTTTGTAAAGAATGTCGAGTACATCGAAGATGACAAACAAGGTATCATTCGTGTATTCTTGAAATACGGACAAAATGGTGAAAAAGTTATCACTGGCTTGAAGCGTGTTTCTACCCCAGGTCTTCGTATCTACAAGAAACGCGACGACCTTCCAAAAGTCTTGAACGGACTTGGAATTGCAATCATCTCAACATCTGAAGGTTTGCTGACTGACAAGGAAGCACGCCAAAAGAATGTTGGTGGAGAAGTTATTGCGTATGTATGGTAAGAATATTGCCGGAGGCAATTTTCCTACTATATCCCCGTGAAAACTGGCTTTAGAGCCTGACAATCTAACAGGAGAAAAATAAACATGTCACGTATTGGTAATAAGGTAATCGTCTTGCCTGCTGGTGTTGAAATCAGCAACAAGGACAATGTGGTTACTGTAAAAGGACCTAAAGGAGAACTGACTCGTGAGTTCTCAAAAGATATTGAAATCCGTATCGACGGTACAGAAGTAACCCTTCACCGTCCAAACGACTCAAAAGAAATGAAAACAATCCACGGAACAACTCGTGCCCTTCTCAACAACATGGTTGTTGGTGTATCAGAAGGTTTCAAGAAAGAACTTGAAATGCGTGGGGTCGGTTACCGTGCTCAACTTCAAGGTAAGAAACTTGTACTTTCAGTTGGTAAATCTCATCCAGATGAAGTAGAAGCTCCTGAAGGAATTACTTTTGAATTGCCAAACCCAACTACAATCGTAGTGAGCGGAATTTCAAAAGAAGTAGTTGGTCAAACTGCTGCTTATGTACGTAGCCTTCGCGCTCCAGAACCATATAAAGGTAAAGGGATCCGCTACGTTGGCGAATACGTTCGTCGTAAAGAAGGTAAAACAGGTAAATAATTTTGCTGACTGGATTATCCAGGCCGTCAAAATGTTTCCACTATGCTTAAATAAGCATGTAATCAATATTTAAGAGGTGAAAATTGTGATTTCGAAACCAGATAAAAACAAAGTCCGCCAAAAACGCCACAAACGCGTTCGCGGAAAACTCTCTGGAACTGCTGATCGCCCACGTTTGAACGTTTTCCGTTCTAATACAGGCATCTACGCTCAAGTGATTGATGACGTAGCGGGTGTAACGCTCGCAAGCGCTTCAACTCTTGATAAAGAAGTTTCTAAGGGAACAAAAACTGAACAAGCCGTTGTTGTCGGCAAACTTGTTGCTGAACGTGCAGTTGCTAAAGGTATTTCTGAAGTGGTGTTTGACCGCGGTGGATATCTATATCACGGACGTGTAAAAGCTTTGGCTGATGCAGCTCGTGAAAACGGATTGAAATTCTAAGAGGGAGGACACTAAAAAATGGCATTTAAAGACAATGCAGTTGAACTTGAAGAACGTGTAGTTGCGATTAACCGGGTTACTAAGGTTGTTAAGGGTGGACGTCGTCTACGTTTTGCAGCTCTTGTAGTTGTTGGTGATCGTAATGGTCGTGTTGGTTTCGGTACAGGTAAAGCTCAAGAAGTACCAGAAGCAATTCGTAAGGCAGTCGAAGACGCTAAGAAAAATCTGATTGATGTGCCAATGGTTGGAACAACTATCCCGCATGAAGTAACATCAGAATTTGGTGGCGCTCGTGTCTTGTTGAAACCAGCCGTAGAGGGTGCTGGAGTTGCAGCTGGTGGTGCTGTTCGTGCCGTCATCGAATTGGCTGGTGTGGCAGATATTACATCTAAGTCACTCGGTTCTAACACTCCAATCAACATCGTTCGCGCAACTGTTGAAGGTTTGAAACAGCTTAAACGTGCTGAAGAAGTTGCTGCCCTTCGTGGCATCTCAGTATCAGATTTGGCATAAGAAAGGAGATATCATGGCTCAAATTAAAATTACTTTGACTAAGTCTCCAATCGGACGCATCCCGTCACAACGTAAAACTGTGGTAGCACTTGGTCTTGGCAAGTTAAACAGCTCAGTTGTTAAGGAAGACAATGCCGCTATTCGTGGAATGGTCAAGGCGGTCTCTCACTTAGTAACTGTCGAAGAAGTTAAATAAACAAAAGTTTATCAAACTTGATTGAAAATACATTAGGGGATGAGAAAAATTCTCAGCCCCTAAAACTAAATATATAAGGCGAGTTGATGCTGGGGACACCTTTTTCCCAGCATGGGCGCTAGCATTTATCAAAAGGAGAAAATAAATAATGAAACTTCATGAATTGAAACCTGCTCAAGGTTCTCGTAAAGTTCGTAACCGTGTTGGTCGTGGTACTTCATCTGGTAACGGTAAGACATCTGGTCGTGGTCAAAAAGGTCAAAAAGCTCGTAGCGGTGGCGGAGTTCGCCTTGGTTTTGAAGGTGGACAAACTCCACTCTTCCGTCGTATGCCAAAACGTGGTTTCTTGAATGTAAACCGCAAGGAATATGCGATTGTAAACCTTGACCAATTGAACGTCTTTGAAGACGGTGCAGAAGTAACTCCAGCTGTACTTATCGAAGCAGGTATTGTAAAAGCTGAAAAATCAGGTGTGAAAATCCTTGGTAACGGAGAATTGACTAAGAAACTGACTGTTAAGGCAGCGAAATTCTCTAAATCAGCTGAAGAAGCTATCACTGCTAAAGGTGGTTCAGTGGAAGTCATCTAAGCGAGGTGGCTAAATGTTTTTTAAATTATTAAAAGATGCCCTAAAAATTAAGCAAGTACGGTCTAAAATTTTATTTACGATTTTTATCATTTTAGTTTTCCGTATTGGTACAACCATTACCGTACCTGGGGTCAATGCTAAGAGTTTAGAAGCTCTTAGTGGACTTTCTTTCCTGAACATGCTCAGTCTGGTTTCGGGAAATGCCATGCGAAACTTTTCGGTCTTTGCCCTGGGGGTCAGCCCCTACATCACAGCTTCCATTGTCGTTCAGCTTCTGCAAATGGATATCTTTCCTAAGTTTGTTGAATGGGGTAAGCAAGGTGAAGTAGGTCGCCGCAAGTTAAACCAAGCAACCCGTTACATTTCCCTGGTCTTGGCTTTTGCCCAGTCCGTCGCAATTACGGCTGGTTTTAACACCCTCTCCAGTGCAAAACTGGTGGCAACACCCAACTGGAAGACCTATCTCTTAATCGGGGCTATCCTCACGACCGGTTCCATGATTGTAACCTGGCTGGGAGATCAGATTACCGATAAGGGATACGGAAATGGAGTCTCCATGATTATCTTTGCAGGTATCGTGGCTTCTATCCCAGATATGATTAAAGGAATTTATGTTGACTATTTTGTCAATATTCCAAAGGAACGATTTACCTCGTCCCTCATCTTTGTTGGCATTTTGATTGTAGCGGTCTTAATCATTATCTACTTCACAACTTTTGTCCAACAAGCGGAATACAAAATTCCAATCCAGTATACCAAGATTGCCCAAGGTGCTCCTTCTAGCTCATACCTTCCTTTGAAGGTCAACCCAGCAGGAGTTATCCCGGTTATCTTTGCTAGTTCGATTACGACAGCTCCGGCAGCCATCCTACAATTCCTCAGTGCCATGGGCAACAATGCCCCGTGGGTCAAGGTGGCTCAGGATCTCATGGCTACGACAACCCCAACGGGGATTGCCATGTATGCCCTCCTCATCATTCTCTTTACCTTCTTCTATACCTTTGTACAGATCAATCCAGAGAAGACTGCTGAAAACTTGCAGAAGAGTGGGGCCTATATCCCAGGAGTTCGTCCAGGTAAGGGGACAGAAGACTATATGTCCAAACTCCTCCGCCGTTTAGCGACCGTAGGTTCGCTCTTCCTCGGTTTCATCTCTATTTTACCAATCATAGCCAAGGATATGTTCGGCTTGTCCGATGCTGTGGCTCTCGGTGGTACCAGTCTCTTGATTATTATTGCGACCGGTATTGAAGGAATGAAGCAATTGGAAGGATATTTACTGAAAAGAAAATATACCGGCTTTATGGATACAACAACAGAATAGAATCGTTGGGAGAGGCCGTCCAAAGAGCCCCTGGCTCTGGACTTGGCCCTTCTGCTACGATTTAGAGGTTAGGACTTTTGTCCCGACCTCTCTATTTTGTTTTTGGATAAGTTTATTAACCGGTTTAATAGGTTTATGGAAAAACAAAAAGGAGAAGAATCATGAATCTTTTAATTATGGGTTTACCTGGTGCAGGTAAAGGAACACAGGCTGCCAAAATCGTTGAAAACTTTCAAGTAGCTCATATCTCAACTGGAGATATGTTCCGAGCGGCCATGGCCAACCAGACCGAAATGGGCCAGCTAGCCAAGTCTTATATCGACAAGGGTGAATTGGTTCCTGACCAAGTAACCAACGGTATCGTTAAGGAGCGTTTGGCTCAAGCAGATATTAGAGAAGCTGGTTTCCTTTTAGACGGCTACCCTCGGACCATTGAGCAAGCCCACGCTTTGGATGAAACCTTGAAGGAACTAGGCTTGAGCTTAGATGGAGTCATCAATATTCAAGTGGATCCAGCCTGCCTTTTGGAGCGGCTAAGTGGTCGGATTATTCATAAAGAAACAGGTGAAACCTTCCATAAGGTCTTTAATCCACCAGCAGGTGATTATAATGAAGCAGACTACTACCAGCGGGAAGACGACAAGCCAGAAACCGTGAAACGCCGTTTAGATGTTAATATCGCCCAAGGCCAGCCCATTATCGAACATTATCGCGCCCAAGGTTTGGTGCATGATATCGAAGGCAATCAAGATATTAAGGATGTCTTTGCGGCTATCCAGACTGTCTTGACAAATTTAAAATAAAAGCGTTTTTCCTGCTTGCAAAATTTGACAACTAGTGGTAGAATGAAATAGTCTGACTTATAATTGTTACCTCTGTGCTCAGAGGCGATAAATCAAAATTTAGGGAGGTACTTTTGCGTGGCAAAAGATGATGTGATTGAAGTTGAAGGCAAGGTAGTTGACACCATGCCAAACGCAATGTTTACGGTTGAGCTTGAAAATGGACATCAGATTTTAGCAACAGTTTCTGGTAAAATTCGTAAAAACTATATTCGTATTTTAGCGGGAGATCGTGTTACTGTCGAAATGAGTCCATATGATTTGACTCGTGGACGGATCACTTACCGCTTTAAATAATGGAAAAACTTGGAGGAATTAAGAAATGAAAGTAAGACCATCGGTCAAACCAATTTGCGAATACTGCAAAGTTATTCGTCGTAATGGTCGTGTTATGGTGATTTGCCCAGCAAATCCAAAACACAAACAACGTCAAGGTTAATTAGAAAGGAGAAAACATGGCTCGTATTGCTGGAGTTGATATTCCAAATGACAAACGTGTAGTCGTTTCACTTACTTATGTATACGGTATCGGTCTTCCAACTGCCAAGAAAATCCTAGCTGCTGCAGGAATTTCAGAAGATGTTCGTGTCAAAGATTTGACATCCGATCAAGAAGACGCTATTCGTCGTGAAGTAGATGCCATCAAGGTGGAAGGTGACCTTCGTCGTGAAGTGAACTTGAACATCAAGCGTCTGATGGAAATCGGTTCATACCGTGGAATCCGTCACCGTCGTGGACTTCCTGTTCGTGGACAAAACACCAAAAATAATGCTCGCACTCGTAAAGGTAAGGCTGTTGCGATTGCAGGTAAGAAAAAATAATATAAGGAGGTAAAAGTCTTGGCTAAACCAACACGTAAACGTCGTGTGAAGAAAAATATCGAATCTGGTATTGCACACATTCACGCAACATTTAATAACACTATTGTTATGATTACTGATGTGCACGGTAACGCGATTGCTTGGTCATCTGCTGGTGCTCTTGGTTTTAAAGGTTCTCGTAAATCTACACCATTCGCTGCCCAAATGGCTTCAGAAGCAGCTGCTAAATCTGCACAAGAACACGGTCTGAAATCAGTTGAAGTTACTGTTAAAGGTCCAGGTTCTGGTCGTGAGTCAGCTATTCGTGCTCTTGCTGCCGCTGGTCTTGAGGTAACAGCAATTCGTGATGTGACTCCAGTGCCACACAATGGTGCTCGTCCTCCAAAACGTCGCCGTGTATAAATCATCTACCTATTACACTGCTTTTCGTTTCAGAGGGAGTATATAAATGATTGAGTTTGAAAAACCAAATATAACAAAAATTGATGAAAATAAAGATTACGGCATGTTTGTGGTAGAGCCGCTTGAACGTGGCTATGGCACAACTTTGGGAAATTCTCTTCGTCGGGTTCTATTGGCCTCCTTGCCAGGAGCTGCGGTAACATCCATCAATATTGAAGGTGTTCTCCACGAATTTGATACAATTCCAGGTGTCCGTGAAGACGTTATGCAGATTATTCTCAACGTCAAAGGCATTGCTGTAAAATCTTACGTCCAAGACGAAAAGATGATTGAGCTCGATGTCGAAGGTCCTGCAGAAGTAACTGCTGGGGACATCTTGACAGACAGTGATATTGAAATTGTAAACCCTGACCACTATCTCTTTACTATTGGAGAAGGTGCTAGCCTCAAAGCGAAGATGACTGTTCGGAGCGGTCGTGGTTATGTACCAGCTGATGAAAATAAAAGAGAAGATGCGCCAGTGGGAACACTTGCGGTAGATTCGATCTATACGCCAGTGACAAAAGTTAATTACCAAGTTGAACCAGCTCGCGTTGGTAGCAATGATGGTTTTGATAAACTAACCCTTGAAATCATGACTAATGGAACAATCATTCCAGAAGACGCACTAGGTCTCTCTGCTCGTATTCTTACCGAACATTTGGATCTCTTTACCAATCTGACCGAGGTAGCCAAGGCTGCTGATGTGATGAAGGAAGCTGATAAGAGTTCTGATGATCAAGTATTGGATCGAACTATCGAAGAGTTGGATCTCTCTGTTCGTTCATACAACTGTTTGAAACGTGCAGGAATCAATACTGTCTTTGATCTGACTGAGAAATCTGAGCCTGAAATGATGAAAGTTCGTAACCTAGGTCGTAAGAGTTTGGAAGAAGTTAAGGTTAAACTTGCTGATCTCGGTCTTGGGTTAAAAAACGATAAATAAAGGAGGAATACATGGCTTACCGTAAACTAGGACGCACTAGCTCACAACGTAAAGCAATGCTTCGCGATTTGACAACTGATCTAATCATCAACGAGTCTATCGTAACAACTGAAGCTCGTGCAAAAGAAATCCGTAAAACAGTTGAAAAAATGATTACTTTAGGTAAACGTGGCGACTTGCATGCACGCCGTCAAGCAGCTGCTTTTGTCCGCAATGAAATTGCATCAGAAAACTACGATGAAGCAACTGAAAAGTACACAGCAACAACTGCACTTCAAAAATTGTTCTCTGACTTGGCACCTCGTTATGCAGAGCGCAATGGTGGATATACTCGTATCCTGAAAACCGAACCACGTCGTGGAGATGCTGCGCCAATGGCAATCATCGAATTAGTATAATTTTTATCAATTTTGTTGAGTGTTATGATGATGGAATAGTCTTTATTCTTAGTCTAGCTCTGGTCTACCGCTAGGTTTTCCTAGCGGTAACACTCATCATCTGATAAGCGTAGACGCTTGTTTACGAAATTGCTTTTTTTAAAAACAATTTCGTAAGCAGGCGTTTTTTGGGTGGTTCGCTGCACTAGGCGGCTGGCTGAGAGATTGATTTAATTGAATACCAAAACTCTCCCCCTTGCTTCTTCCGTTTGCTCTAAATTTGGGGGAAAATTGTACAGACCTTCAAATTTTGTTTTTCAAAGACTGGCAAATCTGTTATAATAGACAAAAGTCTCATCGGAGGAAGTCTATGTCACGCTCATTGCAGCTCTTAAAAGAACGCTATCTAGAAAATCTCAAGCCCCAGCCTGACCTTTATGTTGGGATTGAGTTAGAATTTCCAATCGTCAACTTGGCCGGCCAAGCCACTGATTTGTCCTTAGCAAAGAGCCTCTTAGAAAGGCTTGCCCCTCTTTTGAAGATGCAAGTGGAGCAAGAGGACTTAGATGGGAATCCGATTCAGCTCTATTGTCCTCAAAGCCAAGATCGAATCCTCTTTGAAGTATCCTATAATACGCTAGAATTTGCCTTTGGGCGAGCTCGAAGGATACAAGAGGTAGAGGAGCGTTTTAACAATTATTTAAAAGAAATCCAGGCCATTCTGCAACCAGCCAATCACGCCCTCCAAGGTTATGGAGTCCATCCCTACTGGGACAAGAATGATAATCAGCCGGTAAAAGCCCCCCGCTATCAGATGTTGATGCAGTATTTAAAGTTGGCTGATAACGAGCAAGAACTCCACACCTATCCTGAGTATGGAGCCTTTATCTGCGGTAGTCAAGTCCAACTAGATGTCTCTCGTAGCAACTACCTCGAAGTTATCAATGCCTTCAATCAAATCGAGGCGGCCAAGGCCTACTTATTTGCTAATTCAGAATTTTGGGGACAAAATTGGCCCACCAAAATCTCACGGGATCTTTTTTGGGAAGAGTCCATGCATGGGATTTACCCAGAAAATGTTGGAGTGAATGCGGCTGATTTTAAGGACGAAAATTCTTTCTTTGATTATTTAAATCACTCAGCCATATTTACTGCCGAAAGAGAGGGCAAGACCTATTACTTCCGTCCGATTCAGGCCAAAGACTATCTCCAACAAGAGGCTATTTTGGCCTATGACATTGATGGTAAACAAGCCCAGATCAAACCTGTGGAAAAGGACTTCCAGCAACATCGGAGTTACCAGTATCAAGACTTGACGACTCGTGGCACCGTTGAATTTCGCAGTGTCTGTACCCAACCGCTTAAGTCAAGCTTTGCACCGGCAGCCTTTCATTTAGGCTTGTTAGTCAACCTAGATAAGTTTAAAAGCTACCTCAAGCAAGCTCCTTTCTTTGAACAATACGGTCGGAATTACAAGCAACTGCGTCGCTATTTTTCACAAAAAGAATTAGACTTCCAGGCAAGGATCGCTATTGCTAACTTTTCAAAAGAACTTTTGAGTCTAGCAGAGGAAGGCTTGCAGGCAAGAGGAAAAGGAGAAGAGGTTTATCTTACCAGTCTAAAGGAGTGGTGATTATTATCAAATTTTCTTTTGCCTTCCAAATTTTTTAAAAAATATTTTCTAAAAAAGCTCGTTCGTTTTTATTTTGGAAGACAGGTTAATTTTTAGCTATAAGTTCGTTTTTCACTTCTCTATTTTTTGAAAAATAAGTAAAGAGTCCTGAGTTTGCCCAGAAACCCGATTGAGGTTGATTTGGCAAATTCTGCTCTTTTCTTAATAATTTCAAAAAAAGTAAAAAAAGGAGTTAAAAAGTATTGACAAGGCACTAAGTAGGTGATATACTGATATAGTTGTCTCAAGGGGACAAGGACCATTGAAAACTGAACAAGACGAACCAATGTGC
>NZ_PRDG01000007.1 GCF_017883985.1 Streptococcus oricebi
CCGAACACAGCAGTTAAGCCCTAGAACGCCGGAAGTAGTTGGGGGTTGCCCCCTGTGAGATATGGTAGTCGCTTAGCAAATGAGGAGTTCATTGATGAACTCCTTCCCAAGGGAGTTTAGCTCAGCTAAGGAGAACGGAAGTTCGACTTTGTCGAAGCTGTAAGCAGCGCACGACAGGGAGCCAGCGAGTTAAACTTCCCTCCCAAGGGAGTTTAGCTCAGCTGGGAGAGCATCTGCCTTACAAGCAGAGGGTCAGCGGTTCGATCCCGTTAACTCCCATTAGGTCCCGTAGTGTAGCGGTTATCACGTCGCCCTGTCACGGCGAAGATCGCGGGTTCGATTCCCGTCGGGACCGTTAGGATGTCCTTAGGCATTTTGAGGTATCGGATAAGGTAATATTCGGTAAATAGACTCGTTAGCTCAGTTGGTAGAGCATTTGACTTTTAATCAAAGGGTCACTGGTTCGAGCCCAGTACGGGTCATATAGTAAGAAGCGGGTGTGGCGGAATTGGCAGACGCACCAGATTTAGGATCTGGCGCTTTCGTAGCGTGGGGGTTCAAGTCCCTTCACCCGCATAGGAAATGAGCCGGCTTAGCTCAGTTGGTAGAGCATCTGATTTGTAATCAGAGGGTCGCGTGTTCAAGTCATGTAGCCGGCATTTTTTTATAGGAAGAATATGCGAACGTAGTTCAGTGGTAGAACATCACCTTGCCAAGGTGGGGGTCGCGGGTTCGAATCCCGTCGTTCGCTTGGAGGCCGGGGTGGCGGAACTGGCAGACGCACAGGACTTAAAATCCTGCGATTGGTAACGATCGTACCGGTTCGATTCCGGTCCTCGGCATAGCATGAATAAAAGAAGCACCCTTAGCTCAACTGGATAGAGTACCTGACTACGAATCAGGCGGTTAGAGGTTCGACTCCTCTAGGGTGCATATACGGGAAGTAGCTCAGCTTGGTAGAGTACTTGGTTTGGGACCAAGGTGTCGCAGGTTCGAATCCTGTCTTCCCGATTATATGGCGGTGTAGCTCAGCTGGCTAGAGCGTCCGGTTCATACCCGGGAGGTCGGGGGTTCGATCCCCTTCGCCGCTATGTTGTTTGATCTTGTTGGACCTTTAGCTCAGCTGGTTAGAGCTCTCGGCTCATAACCGAGTGGTCGTAGGTTCAAGTCCTACAAGGTCCATACTTTGGATATTTGGAGGATTACCCAAGTCCGGCTGAAGGGAACGGTCTTGAAAACCGTCAGGCGTGTAAAAGCGTGCGTGGGTTCGAATCCCACATCCTCCTTAAGTAAGAATAGCGCGGGATGGAGCAGCTAGGTAGCTCGTCGGGCTCATAACCCGAAGGTCGTAGGTTCAAATCCTGCTCCCGCAATCTTAGGCTCGGTAGCTCAGTTGGTAGAGCAATGGATTGAAGCTCCATGTGTCGGCGGTTCGATTCCGTCTCGCGCCAGTATCCTTAGCGGGTGTAGTTTAGTGGTAAAACTACAGCCTTCCAAGCTGTTGTCGCGAGTTCGATTCTCGTCACCCGCTTTGAACGATTGTTCATACCAAGTTTTTTGCAAAACTTGGGCGCGTAGCTCAGGTGGTTAGAGCGCACGCCTGATAAGCGTGAGGTCGGTGGTTCGAGTCCACTCGTGCCCATTAAATATTATATTTTGGAGAATTACTCAAGAGGCTGAAGAGGACGGTTTGCTAAATCGTTAGGTCGGGTAACTGGCGCGGGGGTTCGAATCCCCCATTCTCCGTAGTTTAGGAGCGTAGCTTTGGCTATCTCCTTTTCTTGTATCGCGTTTTGGTTGAGATATCTTAAAATTCTATAGATATTGTTGATGTTTTAGTAGAAACGACTATCTTATGAATAAATTTAAAAAATCTAAATTTCTTATTCTTATCTTTGTTTTGGTTTTGACAACATCGGGCCTTTTGATGACAACCTATTCGACCTGGCTAGTTACCAATACTGCCAATCTGGTCTCTATGGTTGATGGGCTAGTTGCTAAGCCTTTTAATTTTATAGCAGCTCGTAAGGCGGATCTAACTGACTTGCTTCACACTTATAAAGAAAATGAGCTTCTGAAGAAAAGCTTGTATAGTTTGGAAGAAAAAAGCAATCAAGCAGACTCTCTGAAAGATGAAAATAAGCAATTACGTCAGCTTTTGGAGATGAAAGATATAGCTGCTAACAGGACTAGTCTGGCAGCTGATGTGATTGCTCGGACTCCTGCTAGTTGGCGAAATGAACTGACTGTTAATGCGGGTTCGGATAAGCAAGTTAATGCCAATATGCTAGTAGTTGCTAATGGAGGCTTGGTCGGTAGTGTTGAACAGGTGGCTAGTCACTCCAGTCGAGTCAATTTATTGACCAATAAGGAGAACACAGATAACATATCTGTTAGTATAAAGACGGGTTCTAAGGTTGTCTATGGGATTATCACTGGTTATAGTGAGGAAAAATCAGCCTTTATCATCAGTCAATTAAATAGTGCTGACCAGATTAAAAATGGGGATAAGGTGACAACTAGTGGTTTGGGAGCCTATACAGCTGCCGATATACCGGTTGGTGAGGTGAGTGCCATGTCAGAGGGAGATGATCACTTGACCAAGAAAATATATGTAAAACCGAGTGCAGACTTATCTGATATTCGTGTAGTAATGTTAGTGGGGACTTAGTATGCGTATTCTTCGAGAAAATCTTTGGCTTCCGCTTGTTCTTTTCTTGGCCATGCTTGTGGATGGACAGATTGCAACCGCATTGGCAAACTTACTTCCACTGAATTGGCATCTGGTTAGTCACTTGCTCCTCATCTTGATGCTTTTTACCTCCATTGAGCTGGCAGATTTAACTAATTTTTCAGTCTTTGTCATCATTGGTTTTCTCTATGATGCTTATTATTTCCATGTCATCGGGATTGCTACCATGATTATGCCCCTGCTGACTCTACTGGTTCTTAAGTTAAATACCATTATGATGTCCAATCGTTGGACTAGATTACTAGCTGTCTTGGTCCTAGTCTTTCTTTTTGAATTATCATCCTTTTTATTGGCTAGCTTTTTGCAGCTGGTCAATATGGATTTGGGTCTCTTTATCGTCTATAGCTTGGCTCCCTCAATGCTCTTTAATGGAGGATTACTCCTCTTTTTACAGCCTCTTTTAGAGAAAATTTATTTATGATGAATAAGAAATAGAAATGTAATAAAGGCGTAACATATCTTGCGCCTTTTTTTGTTATACTTATAATTGTCTTATTGGAAAAAGGGGTATATATTTTTTATGAAGAAAAAATTATTAACATCATTTTTATTAAGTACGGTTGTTCTTGCTCAAGGAGCGGGACTTGTAAGTGTTCAAGCGGACAGTACTGATGATAAAATTGCTGCACAGGACAGCAAAATCAATAACCTTACTTCACAACAACAGGCTGCTCAAGCTCAAGTTGATGAAATTCAAGGTCAAGTATCAGCTATTCAAACTGAAAAAGATAAATTACAAGCTGAAAATGATAAATTAACTGAAGAATCAGCAAAACTTGCTTCAGAAATTGAAGAACTTTCAAAAAATATTGTTGCTCGTAACGAGTCTTTGGCTAACCAAGCTCGTAGCGCTCAAACTAGTGGTACTGCTACTAGCTACATCAACACTATTATCAACTCTAAGTCTGTAACCGAAGCTATCTCTCGTGTATCAGCTATGAGTGAAATTGTAGCTGCTAACAACAAAATGTTGGAGCAACAAAAGACTGATAAAGAAGCTATCGCTGAAAAGCAAGTTGCTAACAATGAAGCAATCAACACAGTCATTGCTAACCAACAAACTCTTGCTGACAATGAAAAAGCTTTGACAACTAAACAGGCTGAATTGAAGGCTGCTCAGTTGTCACTTGCAGCTGAAAAAGCAAGTGCTGAAGGTGAAAAGAATGCCTTGTTAGAGCAAAAGGCAGCAGCTCAAAAAGCAGCTGAAGAAGCGGCAGCTAAGGAAGCAGCCTACAAGGCTGAAGAAGCAGCTAAGGCTCAAGCTATTCAAGCATCTGGAAACACTGACTTGGCGGCACAAGTTCAAGCAGTTAACAATGGTGGTTCTCAAGCAGTCGCAGCACCTTCTGTAACTGTTTCTCAACCTTCAACTTATTCTGCACCTGCAGCACCAGCTGCTACTAGCCGTCCAGTGTACAGCTCAAATGCTTCATCTTATCCAGTTGGTCAATGTACTTGGGGTGCTAAGACACTAGCTCCTTGGGCTGGAGATTACTGGGGTAATGGTGCTCAATGGGGAGCGAGTGCGGCAGCAGCAGGTTTCCGTACAGGTTCTACTCCTCAAGTTGGAGCGATTATTTCTTGGAATGACGGTGGATATGGTCACGTAGCGGTTGTTACAGCTGTTCAATCTGCTTCAAGTATCCAAGTATCTGAAGCTAACTATGCAGGTAACCAAAGTATCGGTAACTACCGTGGTTGGTTTAACCCGGCAGCAGCAGGTCAAGGTTCATTCACTTACATTTATCCAAACTAAAAAGACTTTTGATGGCAGTTTTTCTAAACTTGCATCCAAGGTCTGGAGAGGGCTAAATAGCACCTCTCTTTTTTTCTCTTTTGTGTGATTGACTTTTATTTTTAATTTGAAAAATTAGGAAAAAAGCGCTAAAATGATAGATGAATAAAAGTTCGGAGGAAGTCATGTCATTTTCTGATTTAAAGCTCTTTGCCCTCTCTTCTAATCAAGACTTGGCCCAACGTGTTGCTAAAGGGATTGGGATTGAGCTTGGCAAGGCCACAGTTCGTCAGTTTTCGGATGGGGAGATTCAGGTTAATATTGAAGAATCGATTCGTGGGAAACATGTTTTTATTTTGCAGTCTACCAGCTCACCAGTCAATGATAACTTGATGGAAATCTTGATTATGGTTGATGCGCTTAAGCGGGCTAGTGCAGAGTCTATCAATGTAGTGATGCCTTACTATGGTTATGCTCGCCAGGATCGTAAGGCTCGAGCAAGAGAGCCCATTACTTCTAAGTTAGTCGCTAATATGCTGGAAATTGCGGGTGTAAATCGACTCCTGACCATTGATTTGCATGCGGCGCAAATCCAAGGTTTCTTTGATATTCCTGTAGATCACTTGATGGGTGCTCCTTTGATTGCTGATTATTTTGAACGCCGGGGGATGACAGGGAGTGACTTTGTGGTGGTCAGTCCTGACCATGGTGGAGTGACTCGGGCCCGTAAATTGGCTGAATTTTTGAAAACTCCGATTGCAATCATTGACAAACGTAGAAGTGTCGATAAGATGAATACAAGTGAGGTCATGAATATCATCGGTCAAATCAAGGGCAAGACCTGCATCTTGATTGATGACATGATTGATACGGCTGGTACTATTTGTCATGCGGCAGATGCCCTGGCTGAGGCAGGAGCTGTTGAGGTTTATGCTAGTTGTACTCATCCAGTCCTATCTGGTCCAGCTATGGATAACATCAGTCGGTCAGCTATTAAGAAATTAGTTGTTTTAGATACTATTTACTTGCCAGAGGAAAACCTGATTGACAAGATTGAACAAATTTCGATTGCTGAATTATTGTCGGATGCCATTATTCGGATTCATGAGAAACGGCCTTTATCTCCCTTGTTTGAAATTGGCAAGGCCCGTTAAGACTCTGATTTAATTTATTTGAATAGATGATGGAGAGATTGAGTAGGACTTAATCTCTTTTTCTGGTCTGGGATTGGGCTTTTTGCTATCCTTTTCCTTTTATAGTATAATGTTTCTAAAAGATTTTTGAGGTGGGAAATGGATTTAACGAAGCGTTTTAACAAAAATTTGGAAAAAATCGAAATTTCGATGATTCGACAATTTGATCAAGCAATTTCCCAGATTCCTGGTGTCTTACGCTTGACCTTGGGGGAGCCTGACTTTACAACTCCAGGACATGTAAAGGAGGCAGCCAAGGAGGCAATCGATGCTAATCAGAGCCACTATACTGGAATGAGCGGGCTCTTAGACTTGCGACAGGCAGCTAGCGACTTTGTCAAGGAAAAATACAATCTCCACTACAATCCAGAAAATGAAATTCTGGTGACTATTGGGGCGACAGAGGCCCTATCGGCAACTTTGACGGCTATCTTGGAAGAGGGGGATGTGGTATTACTTCCAGCACCGGCCTATCCAGGTTATGAGCCGATTGTAAATCTGGTTGGGGCAGAAATTGTTGAGATTGACACTAGATCCAATGACTTTGTATTAACTCCGGAAAGATTGGAGGAGGCTATTCTGGAGCAGGGAGAGTGCCTCAAGGCTGTCATTTTGAATTATCCGGCTAATCCGACAGGGGTGACCTACTCTAGACAGGAAATCAAGGATTTGGCGGCCGTTCTGGCCAAGTATGAAATCTTTGTGGTCTGTGATGAGGTTTATTCGGAGTTAACCTATACCGGGCAAGCTCATGTTTCTTTGGCTGAATTTTTGCCTGAACAGGCGATTGTTATCAATGGTCTGTCTAAATCCCATGCCATGACTGGCTGGCGTTTGGGCTTTATCTTTGCTCCTGCTCCCCTAACTGCCCAATTGATTAAGAGTCACCAGTACTTGGTGACAGCGGCAGCGACCATGGTTCAATTTGCGGGAATTGAGGCCCTAACAGTTGGAAAAAATGATGCTGAACCGATGAAGTTGGAATATATTAAGCGCAGGGACTACATCATTGAGCGGATGACTAAACTAGGCTTTAAGATTATCAAACCTGACGGGGCTTTTTATATCTTTGCCAAAATTCCTGCGGCCTACAATCAGGATTCTTTCGCCTTTTTAAAGGACTTTGCACAGAAGAAGGCAGTGGCCTTCATTCCTGGAGTGGCTTTTGGTCAGTATGGTGAGGGCTATATTCGCCTGTCTTATGCTGCTAGCATGGAGACCATTGAGGAAGCCCTAAATCGTTTGGAGGAATACTTGGAGGAAGATGCTAAAATCGCTGACTAGTAAGGGGCTGGTTCTCTACAATCGAAATTTTCGTGAAGATGATAAGCTGGTCAAAATTTTTACAGAGCAGGCTGGTAAGCGAATGTTTTTCGTGAAACATGCGGCCAAGTCCAAGTTAAGTCCAATTATTCAACCCTTGACGGCGGCTGATTTATTGATCAAGGTCAATGATGAGGGGTTGAGCTATATTGAGGATTACCAGGCTGCCAAGACCTTCAAGCGGATTAACAACGACCTCTTTTGCCTGGCCTATGCTAGCTATGTCGCTGCCCTAGCAGATGCTAGTATCCAGGATAATCAAAGGGATCCGGCCCTGTTTGCTTTTTTAGAAAAAACTTTGGACTTGATGGAGCAGGGCCTGGACTATGAGGTTTTGACCAATATTTTTGAAATTCAAATTCTGTCGCGCTTCGGTGTTCAATTAAACCTGCATGACTGTGCCTTTTGTCATCGGGCCAATCTAGCCTTTGATTTTTCCTTTAAATATGGCGGGGTCTTATGTCCAGCCCATTATCATCAGGATGAGCGACGTTGCCATCTCAATCCCAATGTTTTATTTTTATTGGATCAATTTCAGGCTGTGGAATTCGATGATTTGGAGACCATCTCGCTCAAGGCAGACATTAAGCAGGAATTACGCCAATTTATCGACCTACTGTATGATGAGTATGTCGGTCTTCACTTAAAATCCAAGAAATTCATTGATTCCCTGGGAGACTGGGGAACTATCTTAAAAAATCGTCAAGATAAGGAGTCACTATGAAAAAAATCGCCATTGATGCTATGGGAGGGGATCATGCCCCTCAAGCTCTGGTGGAGGGAGCTAATCAGGCTCTGGAGAAGTTTTCGGATATCGAGCTTATTTTATATGGGGATGAGGAGCAAATCAAACCGCTCCTCAAGGCCCGGGAGCGGGTATCCATTGTCCATACCAAGGAGAAGATTCAGTCGGACGATGAGCCAACTAAGGCCATCCGCAAGAAAAAAGAGGCCAGTATGGTTTTGGCGGCCAAGGCTGTCAAGAATGGTGAGGCGGATGCAGTTTTATCTGCTGGTAATACGGGAGCTCTCTTGGCTGCGGGCTTCTTCATTATCGGTCGGATTAAGCAGATTGATCGACCAGGCCTGATGTCGACCTTGCCGACTGTGGATGGGCGAGGCTTTGATATGCTAGATTTGGGGGCTAATGCTGAAAATACCGCCCACCACTTGCACCAGTATGCGATCCTGGGGAGTTTTTATGCCAAGCATGTCCGAGGGATTGAGCGGCCTCGGATCGGTCTTTTAAATAATGGAACAGAAAGCAGCAAGGGGGACCCCTTGCGTAAGGAAACTTATGAGCTTCTGACCAATGATTCTGCTATCAATTTTGTGGGCAATGTCGAGGCGCGGGATTTGATGTCTGGCGTGGCCGATGTTGTTGTGACAGATGGTTTTACGGGCAATGCTGTGCTCAAATCCATCGAGGGGACAGCCATGAGTATCATGGGGCAACTCAAGAAGTCAATTTTAGCTGGCGGTCTGAAAGCCAAAATAGGCGCCCTCTTACTCAAGGATAGTTTGAAAGATTTAAAGCAGAGTTTGGACTATTCAGATGCAGGGGGGGCAGTTTTGTTTGGGCTTAAGGCGCCTGTGGTCAAGACCCATGGCTCTAGTGATGCCAAGGCTGTTTTCAGCACCATTGCTCAAATTAGGACCATGTTAGAGTCCGATGTTGTGGGCAAGTCGGTTGTAGAATTTTCAAAAGAGGTAGAGGAAAAATGACTCAAAAAGAAAGTTATCAAAAAGTAGTGGAACTCATTCAAAAGTGGCAGGGAAAGGACTTTGAGGTGACTCCTAGTTTTAATATTAAGGATGAACTAGGGGCTGATTCTGTGGATGTCATGGAGTTTATCTTGACAGTGGAAGATGAATTTGGAATTGAAATCTCTGATGAAGATATCGATCATTTGGCAACGGTGGCTGATGTGGTAGCCTATGTTGATAAAAAGACTAAACCGCTCACTTAGTTTCTTTTATAAAAGGTCAAGGGCCTGGGATAGGAATTCTTTCTGGAAAGAAAGGGCTTCTATCCTGGCTTTTTTCTCTTTCTTAGAAATTCTGATTTTTTACTTTTTTGTAAACGGATAATATACGGATACTCCTTGAAAAATAAACTTTAATGTGATAGACTTAAGGCAGTAAAAGATGAAAGGCGAATATTGAAATGAAAAATCAGTTGCTATATTCGGGAAAAGCGAAGGATATCTACTCGACCGACCGGGAAGGAGTCATTTTGGCCCAATACAAGGACCAGGCGACGGCCCTAAACGGGGTTAAAAAGGAGCAGGTAGCAGGTAAGGGGCGTTTGAATAATCAGATTTCTTCCTTAATTTTTCAGCACTTGAATGAGGCTGGAATTGCAACCCACTTTATTGAGCAGCTTTCAGAGACGGAGCAGCTTAATCAAGAGGTCAGCATTATTCCTTTGGAAGTGGTCCTGCGTAATTATACGGCTGGTTCTTTCTCCAAACGTTTTGGCCTAAAAGAGGGAATCAAGCTCAAGCAGCCTATTTTGGAGTTTTACTACAAAAATGATGACTTAGATGATCCCTTCATCAATGATGAGCATGTCGCCTTTTTAGATTTGGCTACTGCTGATGAGCTGGCCTTTTTGAAGGCTGAAACCTTGCGCATCAATGAGGTTTTGCAGGCCTTATTTGCGGATATTGGGCTGACCTTAATCGACTATAAATTGGAATTTGGTCGGACCAAAGAGGGACAGATTATCCTGGCTGATGAGGTGTCACCAGATACTTGTCGCTTGTGGGATGCCGCAGGCAATCACATGGACAAGGATGTCTTTCGTCGTGGTTTGGGGGATTTGACTGATGTTTATCAGGTAGTCTTGGCCAAGTTAGAAGATAAATTTAAAAAATAAGGGTAGGAAAATGGATAAACGGATTTTCGTTGAAAAAAAAGCTGATTTTCAAGTAAAGGCAGCCAGTCTGCTTCAGGAATTGCGCCACCAATTGCAGGTGACGTCCTTGACGCAATTACGCATCATTCAGGTCTATGATGTCTTTCATCTTCAAGAAGAACTTCTTGCTCAGGCTGAGCAGAGGATTTTTTCTGAGCCTGTGACCGATGAGCTCCTGCCAGCAGCAGAAGTGAGTCAGGCCTTGGCTCGCCATCAATTTTTTGCAATCGAGGCCCTGCCTGGTCAATTTGACCAGCGGGCGGCTAGCAGTAAAGAGGCCCTCTTCCTACTAGGGGCCCCTGAAGCCCAGGTCAAGACGGCCCAGCTCTACTTGCTCAATCCGGAAGTGAGCGCTAGTGATCTAGCAGCCATCAAGAAATACTTGCTCAATCCGGTGGATTCTCGCTTTAAGGATATTGAACGAGAGTTGACTTTGGAGCAATTTTCTCAATCGGACCAAGCCATTCCGGTCCTAGACTTTTTTGCTGACTACAAAGAGGCAGACTTTAAGGCCTATAAAGAAGACAAGGGCTTGGCTATGGAAGTGGCTGACCTGCTCTTTATCCAGGATTATTTCAAGTCCTTGGGGCGTTTTCCGACCGAGACCGAACTTAGGGTTTTGGATACCTATTGGTCAGACCATTGTCGGCATACAACCTTTGAGACAGAGTTGAGGCAGATTGACTTTTCGGCATCCCAATTTAAGGACCAATTGCAGGCGACCTATGAGCGTTATTTAGCTATGCGCAAGGACTTGGGCCGGACTGATAAGCCTCAAACTCTTATGGATATGGCAACGATTTTTGGTCGTTATGAACGGGCCCATGGGCGCTTGGACGATATGGAAGTTTCCGATGAAATCAATGCTTGCTCGGTCGAAATTGAAGTTGATGTGGATGGGGTGAAAGAGCCTTGGTTGCTCATGTTTAAAAATGAAACCCATAACCACCCAACTGAAATTGAACCCTTTGGTGGGGCAGCGACCTGTATTGGTGGAGCGATTCGGGATCCTCTTTCTGGTCGTTCCTATGTTTATCAGGCTATGCGGATTTCGGGGGCGGGCGATATTACTCAGCCTCTTGCTGAGACACGTGCCGGGAAATTACCGCAGCAGGTTATTTCTAAGACGGCGGCCCATGGTTACTCGTCCTATGGTAACCAGATTGGCCTTGCGACTACCTATGTCAAAGAGTACTTCCATCCTGGTTTTGTAGCCAAGCGGATGGAGCTAGGAGCTGTGGTTGGAGCGGCACCTAAGGAAAATGTCATTAGGGAAAAACCACAGGCTGGCGATTTGATTATCCTTTTGGGTGGCAAAACGGGTCGCGATGGCGTTGGTGGAGCGACCGGCTCTTCCAAGGTTCAGACAGTTGAGTCGGTTGAGACGGCTGGTGCTGAGGTTCAAAAGGGAAATGCTATTGAGGAGCGGAAAATTCAGCGGCTCTTTCGTGATGCGGCTGTTACCCGCTTGATTAAGAAATCCAATGACTTTGGAGCTGGTGGGGTCTGTGTGGCTATTGGTGAGCTGGCTGATGGCTTGAGCATTGATTTGGACAAGGTTCCCCTGAAATATCAAGGGCTCAATGGGACTGAGATTGCTATTTCTGAATCCCAGGAACGGATGGCTGTTGTGGTGGATCCGAAGGATGTTTCAGCCTTTATCGCTGCTGCGGCCAAGGAAAATATTTTAGCGGTAGTAGTAGCTGAGGTGACAGAAAAGCCTCACCTAGTGATGAACTGGAAGGGTCAGACTATTGTAGATATTGAACGTTCCTTCCTAGATACTAATGGGGTGCGCGTGGTCGTTGATGCCAAGGTTCTTGATAGTTCAGCTAGTCTACCGGGACAAAAAGTAACCTCTGCTTCAGACTTGAAAGAGGATTTCAAGGACTTACTAAGTCAACTCAATCATGCTAGCCAAAAGGGCTTGCAGACAATTTTTGATAGCTCTGTTGGTCGTTCTACGGTCAATCAGCCAATCGGTGGTCGCTATCAGATTACTCCGACAGAGAGTTCAGTCCAAAAATTGCCTGTTGAACATGGCTTTACTGAGACTGTTTCTGTTATGGCCCAGGGTTATCACCCAGACCTAGCAGCCTGGTCTCCCTACCACGGAGCAGCCTATGCTGTGGTGGAAGCGACAGCCCGTCTGGTTGCTACAGGATCTGACTGGTCCAAGGCCCGCTTTTCCTATCAGGAATATTTTGAGCGGATGGATAAAAAGCCGGAGCGTTTTGGACAGCCTGTCGCAGCTCTATTGGGCTCTATTGAGGCGCAAATCGAGCTGGGTCTGCCGTCTATCGGTGGCAAGGACTCCATGTCTGGAACCTTTGAGGATTTGACGGTTCCTCCGACCTTGGTTGCCTTTGGGGTAACGACCTCGACTGTGGATCGGATTCTTTCGCCAGAATTTAAGGCCAAAGACCAGTATATCTACTATCTACCAGGTCCAGCCCTAGCTGAGAAAATTGATTTTGCTAGCATCAAGAAAAACTTCGAGACCTTTAGTCGTATCCAAGAGACCTATTCGATTACTGCAAGTTCAGCGATTAAGTACGGTGGTCTGGCAGAAAGCCTGGCCCTGATGAGCTTTGGAAACCAGATTGGGGCAAGGGTAGACTTGGCAGATTTGAGCCAGATTTTCCGGGCAGAATTGGGAGGCTTTGTCTTTACCAGTCCAGACAAGATTGAAAATCTAGAGCCAATCGGTCAAACACAGGCTGCCTTTGATTTGACAATCAATGGTCAGGTCCTAGCAGGGTCCGATTTGTTGGCTAGCTTTGAGGCACCATTGGAGTCTGTCTATCCAACGCGCTTTGAGCAGGACCAATTATTAGCAGAAGTGCCTGAACAAGCTAGGGAAATCAGACGCAAGGCACCAGAAAGGGTGGAGCAACCCCTAGTTTACATTCCAGTCTTTCCGGGGACCAATTCGGAATACGACTCGGCCAAGGCCTTTGAACAGGCTGGTGCTAAGGTTAACCTCCTACCTTTTGTCACCTTGAGCCAAGCTAGTATCGAGCAGTCCGTTCAAGAGATGATTGCTCAAATCAAGCAGGCCCAGATTCTCTTTTTTGCAGGTGGTTTCTCGGCAGCCGATGAGCCAGACGGTTCGGCTAAGTTTATCGTCAACATCTTGCTCAATCAAGCTGTCAAAGAAGCCATTAGCGACTTTTTAGAGCGGGGTGGCTTGATTATCGGTATCTGTAATGGCTTCCAGGCTTTGGTCAAATCAGGCCTCCTGCCTTATGGTGATTTTGAAGGGGCTAGCGCAAGTAGTCCGACCCTCTTCTACAATGATGCCAACCAGCACGTGGCTAAGATGGTTGAAACAAGGATTAGCAATACCAATTCTCCTTGGTTAAGCAAGGTGCAGGTGGGGGATATTCATACCATTCCTGTATCGCATGGCGAAGGAAAATTTGTGGTCAGTCCAGAAGAATTTGCTGAGCTGAGAGATAATGGACAAATTTTCAGTCAGTATGCGGACTTTTCTGGCCAAGCCAGCATGGATAGCCGCTACAATCCTAACGGCTCCCACTATGCGATTGAGGGAATTACCAGCAAAAATGGTCAGATTATCGGTAAGATGGGCCATTCAGAACGTTATGAAGAAGGCCTCTTTAAGAATGTACCTGGTCTCAAGGACCAAGGCCTCTTTGAGAGTGCGGTTGCCTACTTTAGAAATCACTGATTTTTCTAAACCGGCGAAAAGAAAAGCTAGAAGGGGCAGGTGGCTCTTGGCAAGAGCTAGGGCCAGTCTGTCCCCTACTTAAAATGAGGAAAAAAGATTGACATACGAAGTAAAATCTCTTAATGAAGAGTGTGGCTTGTTTGGTATTTGGGGCCATCCACAAGCTGCTCAAGTAACTTATTTTGGCCTCCATAGCCTACAACATCGGGGCCAGGAAGGGGCCGGTATTTTGGCCAATGATGGAGGCAAACTCAAGCGCTATCGGGACTTGGGTCTGGTGGCCGAGGTCTTTAAAAATCCTGCTGATTTGGAAGAATTGAACGGTCAAGCTGCGATCGGCCATGTCCGCTATGCAACAGCAGGTGGGGCCTCTATCAACAATGTCCAGCCCTTTCTCTTTGACTTTTATGATATGCAGCTGGGCTTGGCCCACAATGGCAATCTGACCAACACCCAGACCCTTAGACGGGAATTAGAAGAGCAGGGGGCCATTTTTGCCTCCTCGTCGGATACAGAAATTCTCATGCACCTGATTCGGCGCAGTAAAAAGGCTGAATTTCTCGACCGTTTCAAGGAGGCCTTAAGCAAGGTCAAGGGAGGCTTTGCCTATCTCCTAATGGCTGAGGACAAGCTCTATGCGGCCCTTGATCCCAATGGTTTTCGTCCCTTGTCAATCGGTCGGATGAAAAATGGAGCCTGGGTGGTCTCTAGTGAAACCTGTGCCTTTGAGGTAGTGGGAGCTGAATGGGTCAGTGACCTACAACCAGGCCAACTAGTGATAATTGACGATCAGGGCCTCCACTATGACTCTTATACGACAGAGACCCAGTTGGCAATTTGTTCTATGGAGTATGTCTATTTTGCCCGGCCGGACTCGGTTATTCATGGGGTCAATGTTCACGCTGCCCGCAAGCAGACCGGCAGAAGATTGGCCAAGGAAGCCCAAATTGCAGCCGATATTGTAGTTGGTGTACCTAACTCCTCTTTATCTGCCGCTTCGGGCTATGCGGAAGAATCGGGCCTACCTTATGAAATGGGGCTGATTAAAAACCAGTACAGTCAGAGGACCTTTATCCAACCGACCCAAGAATTGCGGGAGCAGGGGGTCCGGATGAAGTTGTCAGCGGTCTCTAGCATCGTCAAAGGCAAAAGAGTGGTCATGGTAGACGATTCCATTGTCCGTGGAACGACCAGTCGGCGGATTGTCAACCTCTTGCGTGAGGCTGGAGCCTCCGAGGTCCATGTGGCAGTTGCTAGTCCGCCCCTCAAATACCCTTGCTTCTTTGGGATTGATATTCAGAGCCGTAGGGAGTTGATTGCTGCCAACCACTCGGTCGAAGAAATTCGTCAAATCATCGGAGCAGATAGTCTAACCTTCCTGTCACTGGAGGGCCTGATTGAGTCGGTTGGTATAAAGACTGACGCTCCTAATGGAGGGCTTTGTGTGGCCTATTTCGACGGAGACTACCCAGCCCCTCTCTATGACTATGAGGAGCAGTATCTAGAAAGCCTAGCGGACCATACCAGCTTTTTCTAGTTCCTTTTCCTTGCTAATCTAGCCTACTTTTAGACTAGGAATGACCAACCTTGCTTCCCTAGGGACCAGCCTCATCTGGCCTGGGGTTGCCTGCTATTATCTTAGGAGAAAATCATGTCAAAAAATGCTTATGCCCAATCCGGTGTGGATGTTGAAGCGGGCTATGAAGTTGTCGAGCGAATCAAGAAACATGTCAAGAAAACCGAACGTCTGGGGGTCATGGGAGCCCTTGGTGGTTTTGGTGGTATGTTTGACTTGAGCCTTCTGGATGTCAAGGAGCCGGTCCTAATCTCAGGGACAGACGGTGTCGGGACCAAGCTGATGTTAGCCATTCAATATGACAAACACGACACCATTGGCCAGGACTGTGTGGCCATGTGTGTCAATGATATTGTGGCAGCTGGTGCAGAGCCCCTCTACTTTTTAGACTATATTGCGACTGGTAAAAATGAACCAGAAAAGTTAGAACAGGTAGTCAAGGGAGTAGCGGACGGTTGCCAGCAGGCTGGAGCTGGTCTCATTGGAGGAGAAACTGCTGAAATGCCAGGCATGTACGGTCCAGATGACTATGACCTGGCTGGCTTTGCAGTTGGTGTGGCTGAAAAGTCTCAAATTATTGATGGCAGCAAGGTCGCAGCAGGTGATGTCCTTTTGGGCTTGGCCTCTAGCGGTATCCACTCTAACGGTTATTCCTTGGTCCGCCGTGTCTTTAAGGACTATAGCGGCGAGGAGCTTCTAGCTGAGCTTGATGGAAAGAGCCTAAAGGAAGTCCTTTTGGAGCCGACTCGTATCTATGTCCAGGCCCTCTTGCCCTTGATTAAGGCCGGACTCCTACATGGAATCGCCCATATCACCGGTGGTGGCTTTATCGAAAATATCCCCCGCATGTTTGCGGATAACCTGGCAGCAGAAATTATCGAAAGTCAAATTCCTGTCCTACCTATCTTTAAAGCCCTCGAAAAGTATGGAGAAATTCCTCATAAGGAAATGTTTGAAATCTTCAATATGGGACTAGGGATGGTGCTGGCAGTAGCTCCTGAAAATGTGGACAAGGTCAAGGAACTGCTGGACGAGGAAGTCTACCAAATCGGACAAATTATCCCCAAAGAAGAGCAAAGCGTGGTCATCAAATGAAAAAAATAGCTGTTTTTGCTTCGGGTAATGGCTCTAATTTTCAAGTCTTGGCGGAGCAATTTCCAGTTGAATTTGTCTTTTCTGATCATCATGATGCCTATGTCCTTAAGCGAGCAGAAAAGCTGGGCGTTAAAAGTTATAGCTTTGAGCTCAAGGACTTTGCAGACAAGGCAGCCTATGAGACAGCGCTGGTCCAACTCTTGGACCAGCATCAGATTGACTTGGTTGTGCTGGCGGGCTACATGAAAATCGTGGCCCGCACCCTCCTTGATAAATACGAGGGGCGCATGATAAACATTCACCCGGCCTACCTGCCCGAATTTCCCGGTGCCCACGGTATTGAGGATGCTTGGGCCGCCGGGGTCAAGGAGTCCGGTGTGACCATTCACTGGGTGGACTCGGGCATAGATAGTGGCCAGATTATCCGTCAAAAGCGCGTGCCGCGCCTAGCGACCGACAGCCTAGCGACCTTTGAAGAACGTATTCACCAGATGGAGTATGCGCTTTATCCGGAGGTCTTAGAAAGTTTAGGGATAGAGAGGTTAGCAAAGTAGATGGGTTTATTTGATTTTTTAAAAGGAAAGAAAAAAACAGCTCCTGAAAAACCTGCCCAACAAGAAATAGCAGAGCAAATGATTTCCTCAGCAAGAGCCGATGACAGCAGTCCAGGCTGGGAGGCGATTGAGGATGCATTTAAAGTCCTATATCCGGAGCAAAAAAATCCCAAGCATTATGGCACCTTAGTTAAATATATGTTTGGTGGCCCGGACCCCTTGGATGGCATCAGTGTCTACGATGGGGGTGAATTTTGGCATTTTGTCAGCTATGGTCTGTCAGAACTCTATCAAAAAGAGTCGGATAACCCTCAATACAGTGGCTATGGTATTGAATTTACCTTTAAGCTAAAGAAAAAAGGCCTGGTAAAGGAAGAGGAAGAAATCCGAGCTGCCTGTGGCAATCTGCAAAAGTTGGCTCGTTATGTTTTTGAGACAGGCAATATCATTTTGCCAGAGGAATACATCTATACCAGACAAGAAGAGGGTATCGATCTTACTCAAAAATCACTGCTAACAGGTTTCATCACGGCTAGTGATGACCTACTTTCTACCCTAGACAGCCCCAATGGTAAGGTTCAATTTATATGCTTGATTGGAGCGACAGATGCCGAATTAAGCCAGATTCATAATAGTGATGCTAGTAAAGAAGAAATCAGAAAATTGCTAGCCAAGCTCAAGAGCCAGATGACAGATTATTCACGTCATTCCATGATTTAAAAGGAGAAACTATGACAAAACGCGCCCTAATCAGCGTGTCTGACAAGACAGGAATTGTAGAATTTAGCCGCACTTTAGCAGACCTGGGTTGGGAGATTATCTCGACCGGGGGAACCAAGGCGGCCTTGGACCAAGCTGGAGTAGCAACCATTGCTATTGATGATGTAACTGGCTTTCCAGAGATGATGGATGGCCGGGTCAAAACCCTGCACCCCAAGATTCATGGGGGACTTTTAGCCCGTCGTGACCTGGATAGCCATCTAGAGGCAGCGCGTGCGCAAGGGATTGAGCTTATCGACCTAGTAGTTGTTAACCTCTATCCTTTCAAGGAAACCATCCTCAAGGAAGCCGTGACTTATGCCGAGGCTGTGGAAAATATCGATATCGGTGGCCCCTCTATGTTGCGTTCAGCTGCTAAAAATCATGCTAGCGTGACCGTTGTGGTCGACCCTAGCGACTATGCAACCGTCCTTGAGGAGCTCAAAGCCCAAGGCCAAACAGAGCTAGCAACCCGCCAGGCCCTGGCTGCCAAGGTCTTTCGTCATACAGCGGCCTATGATGCCCTGATTGCAGACTACTTTACCAAGCAAGTTGGTGAGCAGAAACCAGAAAAATTCACTGTGACCTATGAGCTGAAACAGCCTATGCGTTATGGAGAAAACCCGCAACAAGAGGCCGACTTCTACCAAGCAGCCCTACCGACAGCCTTCTCCTTGGCTGCCAGCCAACAGTTGAACGGGAAAGAATTATCCTTTAATAACATTCGAGATGCCGATGCAGCCCTTCGGATTATCCGAGACTTCCAGGACCGCCCAACCGTTGTGGCGCTTAAACACATGAATCCTTGTGGTATCGGCCAGGCTGAGACCATCGAGACAGCCTGGGACTATGCCTACCAGTCCGACCCTGTTTCTATCTTTGGTGGAATTGTGGTCCTCAATCGTCCAGTGGACGCTGCCACAGCTAAAAAGATGCATGAAATTTTCTTGGAAATTATCATCGCTCCTTCTTTCAGCCCAGAGGCCCTGGAAATTTTGACCAATAAAAAGAAAAACCTGCGCCTCCTGCAAGTGGACTTTGACCAGCAGGCAGCCAGTGAACAAGAGGCCGAACTAACCGGTGTTCTGGGTGGAATTTTAAAACAAGACCAGGACACTATTAAGGAAGACCCAGCAGACTGGCAGGTGGTTACCGACCGCCAGCCATCTGAGCAAGAAAGAATTGCTCTAGAGTTTGCCTGGAAGGCCAGCAAGTATGTCAAGTCTAATGGGATTTTAATCGCCAACGACCACATGACTCTGGGAGTTGGGCCAGGCCAAACCAACCGAGTAGCCTCAGTCAAGATTGCCATTGACCAGGCCAAGGATCGCCTGGATGGGGCAGCCCTAGCCAGTGACGCCTTCTTTCCCTTTGCAGACAATATCGAAGAAATTGCCGCAGCCGGCATCAAGGCTATCATCCAGCCAGGAGGCTCTGTCCGCGACCAAGAATCAATCGATGCCGCGAATAAGCATGGCCTAACCATGATCTTTACCGGAGTCAGACACTTTAGGCATTAAGAGGGGATAGCTTTTATCCCAGCTAATGCCGCTATTTGATAGAGTTTAGGGGCCGGAGACCCTTGTCTCGGCCTCCTATTGTTGCCTGCTTTGTTAATAGTAATAGAATTCGGGAGCTGGGAGACTGTCTATCTATCTTGTTAGCCCAGCAAGCTATTCTAGCAGTTGATAAGCAGGCCTTTATATTATGACTTTGGAGGTTGCGGTTACTCTAGACCGCCAGATTAGCGAGACTTGGTTGACCGTCAAGAGAAGCACCGAGATGTTTTTGCCCTAACTTTTGAAGAGGTCAAGGAGACAAGCCTTAAGGAAATTTTCACCAGATAGCTTGCTTGCGAGCCCCTTTGGAGTAAGCTAGATAGGGCACGAACTGCCTATATTGGGCAATATAGCGACTGCAACTGGGAAGCCTCGATTTACTAACAAAACCCCTCCAGACTAGAGAGTTTGGAGGGGTATGTTTTTCAGAATAAAAGAAAAAAGCAGCCTAGCTGCTTTTTCTATGAACTCCGCCAGTAGGACTCGAACCTACGACATCATGATTAACAGTCATGCGCTACTACCAACTGAGCTATGGCGGATTGCATAGTCCGTACGGGATTCGAACCCGTGTTACCGCCGTGAAAAGGCGGTGTCTTAACCCCTTGACCAACGGACCTTGCTGTTTTTCAGACATATACCATTATACCAGTTTCTTTAGCTTTGTCAATAGGATTTTTTTATTTTTTTATATTAAAGAAGCAAAGCTGTCTGCGGAGCTGAAAAGGTTCTTGATTTGTTGCTATAAGGCTTGATGTAGGAGATTTGGAGCCTGCAAGCCTTATTTACTTGGAAACCCTTCCATTTTTGTTATAATAGATTTAAAATGAGGTAAAATGATGAAGATAATTATTATTGGAGCTTCTTTTGCTGGTGTGGCCTGTGCCATGGAGGCGAGAAAGCTCTATCCCCAAGCCCAGATTACAGTGTTAGAGGCAGGGGAAGAGGTTGCCTATATTCCTAATTCTCTGGCCTGGTCTTTGGCTAGTGGTCGGACTTTTAACCCCCAAAACTGGTCCAGTCAGGAAAATTTAAGAGCCTTAGAGATTGACTTGCATCTGACTTGCTCGGTTTTAAGCCTAGATTTGAATCATAAAAGTTTAGAAACGAGTCGGGGTTCTTTTAACTATGATCGGTTGGTTTTAGCTATGGGAGCTAGATCGGAATCGAACTTAATTAAGGGAGCCAAGCAAAACAAGGTTCTAGGACTTAAGTCCTTCCAGCAAGGTCAGCAGGCTTTTTCGGCCATTCAAGAGGCTCAAAGAATTGCTCTGGTTGGGGGAGGGCCGATTGGGATTGAAATGAGTGAGGCCTGTCTCAAGCTAGGCAAGGAGGTCAAACTCTTTGAAGAGGGACCTTGGTTGGATTTTAAGCAGTTTGATGCCCCTTTTACGGAGAGTTTGCTGACTAAAATGGAGGAGGCTGGCTTAGATCTTTATCTGAATGAGCGGGTCCTAGCAATTGAGGAGCAGGGAGCAAATCTTTCATTAGAAACCAATCGGGGTCGGTATTCGGCTGATTTGGTTCTTTTGGCTGTTAATTTTCGGAGTAACAGCCAGCTTTTGACTAACCTATTAGACCTCCACTTGGACGGCCGAGTTTTGGTTGATTCTTATCTGAGAAGTTCGGCCAAGGATATTTTTGCTGTTGGTGACTTGGCCTATTTGCCAACTCAGCAGACTGAGGCCTATACCCCCTTGATTTCAACGGCGATTCGGACTGGTCAGGTTGCGGCTTGGAATCTCTTGGGACCTCGTCTGGCTTTGCCGCCCCTCCTGCGCCTAGTCGGTTATCAGCATTTTGGTCTCTATCGCCTCAGTGTGGGTTTGATTGAGGAAGAGATTTTGGATCAACAGGCAGTTCATCTTCACTTGCAAAAAGAGCGGGAACTCTTATTGCAGACCATTTGGTCTAGGGAAAGCGGAGTGCTCTTAGGCCTACAGGCTATGGGAGAGAAAAATTGTCTGGCTCTGGGCAATCTAGCTCTAGCCGCTATTCGGGGAAAGAGACGAGCAGAGGATCTAGTCCTTGATGAGTTTCTCTTTGCTCCGCAAGATGAAGCTTTAGGCTATTATTTACACCAGGCGGCCTTGGCTGTTATGAGGGAAAGGGAAGATTTATGTTATTAGGAAGCTTAATGGAAAAGGCTCAAGCCGGCCAGTTCCAGTTATTTAATTTACTTTTGGAGAGTAGGGGAGGTTTGTCCTTGAAGGAGGCCCAGGCTCAAATCGGCCTCTCTCGCTCAACCCTCCTCAAATATCAAGAGGCACTGGCGGACTTATTTGCCCAGCGGACTAGTCAGGTTTCCTTGCGATTAGAAGATGAGATGCTTCATCTTGACTTGGGCTTGGGTAGACCGGCCCAGTCCCTCTACCAGCTCTTTTTAGAAGGTGCAATCAAGTATCAAATTTTGCTCTATCTGCTAAAGCACCAACATTTTGGTATTCAGCAGTTGGCCTTGGAACTCTTGATTAGTGAGGCTACTCTTAACCGCCATTTGGCAGGTCTGAATCAACTTTTGTCTGAGTTTGATTTAAAAATCCAGAATGGCAGTCTCAAGGGCCCTGAGTTACAAATTCGCTATTTTTACTTGCTCTTATTGGATAGTGTCTGGACCAAGGAGCAGCTAGAAGGTCACTGTCAGCATGATTTTTATGAGAAGGAAATTCTTTTGGTGGAGCATTTGGCTCGGGTTAGTCTCAATCTTCACCAGCGTAGGTTACTGCAAATCTGGTTTTATGTGACCAAGAAACGCTTGACTGTTCGAGAGCGGGAAGTTGCTGGGCTACACAATCTGTTAGCCCCTTTTCAAGACAATGTTTTTTACCAGCGGGTTCACCAGCAGACCTTACGCTATTATATGCGCTATGCCATAGAAACAGATGAGTCTGAGAGCATGAGTCTCTTTGCCTTTCTGGTTTCCTTTTTTATCCTACCCTCGGATATGATGGAGTACACCTTGGGCTTTGGCGGGCCTATTGTTGATAAGATGACCCAATCCCTACGCCTCCTGCGTCAGCTCAATCTCTTGGGGGACTATACTAGTGAACATGTGACCTATCAACTAGGACAAATCTTTGGTCAGAGCTATTTTTTTAAGGGTTATTTACTGCTGAGTGAGTCTAGCTATGTTTTGGAGCGTCTCAAGCTGGATATGAAGGAGCATCTTTTGGTCCAGCAGCTTGGGGAACAGTTCTTAAATCCCGGTCTTAGTGGGGATCAAATCCTAAAGTTAGCCTGGGACTTGGGTCAAACTCTTTATTATATGGTCGAAGAGGAGGCCCAGGGGCTGCGTTTAGGATTGGACTTTTTTGGTAATGAGATGACTCGTTATCGTCTGACTCATGCTCTGCAACTGAGCTTGGAGCACAATAGTCTAATTAGCTTAGAACCCTATGATGAGCAAAAGAGCTATGATTTGATTTTAAGCAATAAGGAGGTGCGGACCTACCCTTCTGGAGCAGCAGTCTACTACCTACAGGGGCCTTTTAATGTCAAGGACCAAGAGGCCATTCGTGCCTATCTGCAAGACTTGGGGGTAGGTCAGCCTTATTGATTATTGTCAGCTAGTTCAGAAAAAGTAGCTATTTACAGATGAGGAGGGGAGGCTGGGACAAAAGTCTGCAGCCTCAAAAATTTGTTGGGAATATGTACAAGATGCGGTAGCCGCGTCGAAGATCCTTTCGCTTTCCAGCAAGCAATAATAGATTTAAACAGTCCAGCGGGGCTGTTTAAACATCAGCCTAGAAACAAGAAAGCGGACGAAGGCTTCCTTTTCATTCTTTTGTGACAAGCTTCGCTTGCTTTATCCACTCCCTCTTCTTTTAGTATTTAGCTAGCTAGTCCCTTGCTCTGTCACAAGTCCTCTTTGGGGCCTAGAGATAGGGATTTTTGACCTTTTCTATCAAAATTTAGAAGAAAAAAGAAAAAAACGATAATTTTGGAAGCGCTTTATTTTATATACTAGTAGTGTCGTTGAGGCAAGGTCTCAAGCAATAAGATTCTTAATGGGTACTACCCAATATTTACAAGGAGGACTAACCATGTCAGAAGAAAAATATATCATGGCCATTGACCAAGGAACAACGAGTTCGCGGGCCATTATCTTTAATAAAAAAGGAGAAAAGATTGCCTCTAGTCAGAAAGAATTTCCCCAAATCTTCCCCCAAGCAGGCTGGGTAGAGCATAATGCCAACCAAATCTGGAATTCTGTCCAATCAGTAATCGCTGGCTCCTTCATCGAGAGCGGCATCAAACCAGGACAAATCGAAGCGATTGGGATTACCAACCAACGTGAAACGACGGTCGTTTGGGATAAGGAGACGGGTCTTCCTATCTACAATGCTATCGTCTGGCAGTCGCGGCAAACAGCAGCCATTGCTGACCAGCTCAAGGCTGATGGCCATGAACAAATGATTCATGAAAAGACCGGCTTAGTGGTCGATGCCTATTTCTCAGCAACCAAGATTCGCTGGATTTTAGACCAGGTTCCGGGAGCTCAGGAAAGGGCTGAAAAGGGAGAACTTCTTTTTGGGACCATTGATACTTGGCTGGTTTGGAAATTAACCGATGGAAAATCTCATGTAACCGATTATTCAAACGCTGCTCGGACCATGCTTTACAATATCAAGGAGCTTAAATGGGATCAGGAAATCATGGAGCTGCTCAATATTCCGGCAGCCATGCTACCTGAGGTCAAGTCAAATTCAGAAGTCTATGGAAAGACTGCTCCTTTCCATTTCTACGGTGGAGAAGTTCCTATTTCTGGAATGGCAGGTGACCAACAAGCGGCCCTATTTGGCCAGCTAGCCTTTGAGTCAGGTATGGTAAAAAATACCTATGGCACAGGCTCTTTCATTGTCATGAATACAGGTGAGGAAATACTCTTGTCCAAGAACAACCTACTCACTACAATTGCTTATGGCATCAATGGCAAGGTCTACTATGCCTTAGAGGGGTCTATCTTTATTGCCGGTTCAGCCATCCAATGGCTACGTGATGGTCTCCGAATGGTGGAGTCTGCACCAGAATCAGAGGGTTTGGCTCGTGCTTCTCAAAATGATGATGAGGTTTATGTAGTTCCCGCCTTTACTGGCTTAGGAGCTCCTTATTGGGACTCGAATGCTCGAGGAGCTGTCTTTGGTTTGACCCGAGGAAGCAGTAAGGAAGACTTTGTCAAGGCGACCCTCCAATCAATCGCCTACCAAGTACGTGATGTTACTGATACCATGGAAGCTGATACGGGCATCAAAATTCAATCCCTTAAGGTTGACGGTGGAGCCGCTATGAATAGCCTCTTGATGCAGTTTCAGTCAGATATTTTAGGAACTGAAATTGCTCGGGCGAAAAACCTAGAAACAACAGCCCTAGGAGCGGCCTTTCTGGCAGGTCTAGCTGTTGGCTATTGGAAGGATTTGGATGAACTCAAGGCACTTAATGAAGCTGGTGAAGTCTTTGAACCAGCTATGAATGAATCGCGTAAAGAACAACTCTACAAAGGTTGGAAAAAGGCTGTTGCCGCTGCTCAGTTCTTTGCTCAAGAAGACTAGGATAAAAAACCTCACTGCAAGAGGTTAGGAGGAAAAAAATGGAATTTTCAAAAGCAAGTCGCGCTCAAGCGCTCAAGGAATTAGGCCGAAAAGAATTGGATCTGTTGATTATCGGTGGAGGAATCACCGGTGCTGGTCTGGCCCTTCAAGCCGCTGCTTCTGGCCTAGAGACTGGTCTGATTGAAATGCAGGACTTTGCAGAAGGGACCTCGAGTCGCTCAACCAAGCTGGTCCACGGGGGCTTACGCTATCTCAAGCAGTTTGACGTAGAAGTCGTTTCAGACACCGTTTCTGAGCGGGCAGTCGTCCAGCAAATCGCTCCCCACATTCCTAAACCAGACCCTATGCTCCTGCCTGTCTATGAAGAAGAAGGGTCTACCTTTAGTCTCTTTCGTCTCAAGGTAGCCATGGACCTCTATGACCTTTTAGCCGGTGTCAACAATACCGATTTAGCTAATAAGCTCCTCAGTAAGGAAGAGGTTTTAGAACGCCTACCTCAATTGAAAAAGGAAGGTCTAGTTGGAGGCGGGGTTTATTTAGACTATCGCAATAATGATGCCCGGCTAGTAATTGAGAATATCAAGCGGGCTCATAGTGACGGGGCACATCTGGCTAGTCATGTCAAGGCAGAGGGTTTCCTCTACAATGAAGCTAGCAAGGTTATCGGAGTCCAAGCTCGCGATCTCTTGAGCAATCAAGTTCTTGACATCAAGGCCCGAGTGATTATCAATACGACTGGTCCTTGGAGCGACCGGGTAAGAAATCTAGCTGAAGGATCTAAAAAGGTACAGCAGATGCGACCAACCAAGGGGGTTCATCTGGTTGTGGACTCTAGTAAAATCAAGGTTCCCCAGCCAGTCTACTTTGACTCAGGTCTAGCAGATGGTCGAATGATTTTTGTCCTCCCTAGAGAAGAGAAAACCTACTTCGGAACGACCGATACTGACTACCAAGGTGACTTGGAAGATCCGCGCGTGACTCAGGAAGATGTAGATTACCTACTAGAGATTGTTAATAACCGCTTCCCAGAGGCCAGACTGACAGTGGCCGATATTGAGTCTAGCTGGGCAGGATTACGGCCTCTAATCGCTGGAAATTCAGCTTCAGACTATAATGGGGGAAACTCTGGTAAGATCTCGGATGCCTCCTTCAATCACTTGGTTGATACAGTTCAGGCTTATTTGAAAGAGGAACAATCGCGGGAAGATGTGGAAGAGGCAGTGAGCCGACTAGAAGGCAGCACCTCAGAGAAGGTCTTGGATCCGTCTGCTGTATCGCGAGGCTCTAGCTTAGAGAGAGACGACAACGGCCTATTGACCTTAGCGGGTGGCAAGATTACTGACTATCGCAAGATGGCCGAAGGGGCACTAGACTTAATCTTAAGTATTTTAGCTAAGGAATTTAACCGTCACTTTAAGGCGATTAACTCTAAGACCTACCCAGTCTCTGGTGGTGAGCTTAATCCGAGCAATGTCAAAGGAGAACTAGAAGCCCTAGCTCAAAAAGGCCAAGCCTATGGCTTGAGCCTAGAGGAGGCTAGCTATCTGGCCAACCTATATGGCTCAAATGTTTTAGATGTCTATGCCCTAGCAGAGGAAGTCAAAGTCAATCCAGCCCTAGGCCTAGCAGAGAGTCTTTCTCTAGCCTATGCTCTACGTCATGAAATGACCTTGCGTCCAGTAGACTTCTTGCTCCGTCGGACCAACCATATGCTCTTTATGCGGGATTCCTTGGATCAGTTAGTTGAGCCAGTTCTTGAAGAAATGGCCAGCTACTATGCTTGGAGCCAAGAAGAAAAGGCTGCCCATCTGGCTGAACTAGAGCTTGCTATCGCCAAGAATGATTTGGCCCAACTGAAAGGATAAGTCATGAAAGAAATCTTAAGTGAATTTTTAGGGACTGCCCTTCTCCTCCTATTAGGGAATGGTGTGGTAGCGGGAGTTGTCCTACCTAAAACTAAAAACCATCAATCTGGTTGGATTGTCATTACCATGGGCTGGGGCTTTGCGGTAGCCATTGCCGCCTTTGTTGCTGGAACTGCTGGCCCAGCCCATCTCAACCCAGCCTTATCAATTGCTCTAGCAGTCAAGGGAGACCTGGCTTGGGGAAGAGCTCTTACTTTTATTGTCGCCCAGTTTTCCGGGGCTATCTTGGGGCAAATCTTAGTATATCTCATGTTTAAACCTCATTATGATGTGGAAGAGGATGCGGGAAATATCTTGGGGACCTTCTCAACTGGTCCAGCCATTAAGAATCCTGTTTCTAATCTCTTGAGCGAGATTCTTGGAACCTTTGTCCTAGTTTTGACCATCATTGCTATCGGCAGTTATGACATGCAGCCTGGTCTAGGAACCCTTGCAGTCTCTGTCCTAATCATTGGTGTTGGTCTTTCACTTGGGGGGACGACCGGTTATGCCATTAACCCAGCCCGTGACTTGGGACCTCGAATTTTACACCAGCTACTTCCAATCAAGGCTAAGGGAAGTGGTGACTGGTCCTATGCTTGGATTCCAGTATTTGGCCCAATCCTAGGTGGCCTCATAGCGGTTCTCGTTTGGAGCCTCCTAAATACCTAGCTGATAAACCCAGTACATCATCAAGCATCTATCAGTCAATTCTGTTAAGGATTAGTCTGGTAGATGCTTTTCTTTTTGGCTCTTCTTCTGAGGTTTGTAGATGAAGTTCCTCTACAAGTGCTTGATTAAAGACCTACAGGAAGTTCATACGGGTCAGGAAGCCACTATTGATAGTAGGTTTCAAGTCTGGCTGGAAGGCCAGGAAGTCCTCTTACTCTCCTAGAATCTGCCTGGAGTTTGAAAACTAAGGAAAAAGAAGCCGGATTTTCCATCTATTTTCAAGAAGTTCTCATCTTTTGTCAGGGAATTATTTTTTGTCCCAAAAAAATTCGCTTTCATAACCAGTATTCTATGGAAATTGACGAACATTTCTGATAAAATAAAAGAAAAACATTCGTAAACGAGGTAGATCATGAAACTCTTGGTTATTGGTTCTGGTGGGCGAGAGCACGCCATTGCGAGAAAATTATTGGATTCACCAGCTGTTGAGCAGGTATTTGTTGCACCAGGAAATGCAGGCATGGCCTTGGACGGCTTGACCTTGGTCAATATTGCTGCTGATGACTTTGAGGGTCTCCTCAAACTAGCCCAGACAGAAGAAGTGACTTACACTTTTGTCGGACCAGACAATGCTCTGGCTGACGGGATTGTCAACTACTTTGAGGCCGAAGGTCAGGCCATTTTTGGTCCCAGTAAGGAAGCAGCAGAGCTAGAGTGGTCCAAGGATTTTGCCAAGTCCATCATGGCCAAGTACCAGATTCCAACTGCCAGCTACCAGACCTTCACAGATTATGAGGCGGCCGCAGCCTATATCAAGGAGCAGGGAGCACCCATTGTGATTAAGGCAGACGGACTGGCCTTGGGCAAGGGGGTCGTGGTTGCTGAGACAGTTGAGGAGGCCCTAGCTGCTGCCCAGGACATGCTTTTGGATAATAAATTCGGTGACTCTGGCGCGCGTGTGGTTATTGAGGAATTTTTAGAAGGGGAAGAATTCTCCCTCTTTGCCTTTGTCAATGGGCAGGACTTCTACCTCCTACCACCAGCCCAGGACCACAAAAGGGCCTTTGATGGGGATCAAGGTCCCAATACGGGTGGTATGGGTGCCTATTCTCCCCTTCCCCACCTACCGGAGGCGGCCTTTACAGAGGCGGTTGAGACCATCATCAAGCCAATCTTGGCGGCCATGGAGGCAGAAGGCCGACCCTACAAGGGGGTCCTCTATGCTGGTCTTATTTTAACCAAGACTGGACCCAAGGTTATTGAGTTCAATGCCCGCTTTGGCGATCCAGAAACCCAAATCCTCCTTCCCCGGCTCAAGAGCGACTTTGCTCTAGGAATTGAGGCCCTGCTCAAGCAAGAACCAGCTGATTTTCGCTGGCAGGAAGAAGGCATTACCCTGGGTGTTGTCGTGGCTTCTAAGGGCTATCCAGGCGCCTACCAAAAAGGAAGTGATGTTCCCGCTCCGACCCAAGGAGCCATCAAGACCTACTATGCCGGAGTGGAGCAAAAAGAGACAGGTCTTGTCGCAAACGGTGGCCGGGTCTATATGCTAGTCACTACTGCCCCTAGCGTCCAAGAGGCCCAAACCCGCCTCTACCAGGAGCTTGAGCAGCAGGAGCTAGATGGCTTCTTCTACCGGACTGACATCGGTAGCAAGGCTCTCAAGGACTAGATAGACTTGCTTTTAGCATAAAGAAAGAGGAATAAAATGACAAAAATAGGGATTATCATGGGCTCCAAGTCTGACTGGGCAACCATGCAAAAAACCGCCCAAATCTTGGACGACTTTGGCATCGCTTATGAGAAAAAGGTAGTCTCCGCCCACCGGACTCCAGACCTGATGTTTGAATATGCGGAAAAAGCCCGTAGTCGGGGTCTTGAAGTCATTATCGCAGGAGCGGGCGGTGCCGCCCACCTGCCAGGTATGGTAGCAGCTAAGACGAGTCTGCCAGTCATTGGCGTACCGGTCAAATCACGCGCCTTAAGTGGCGTCGACTCGCTCTACTCCATTGTCCAAATGCCGGGCGGTGTGCCCGTTGCCACCATGGCTATTGGCGAAGCCGGTGCTACCAATGCGGCTCTTATGGCCCTAAGAATTTTAGCGACTAATGACCAAGACTTGGCGCAAAAGTTGGCTGATTTTGCTAGAGAGCAAGGAAAGATAGCGGAGGCCTCCACAGATGAACTCAAGTAAAACAATCGGAATTATCGGAGGTGGCCAGCTAGGTCAAATGATGGCTATTTCGGCCATCTACCAAGGCCATAAGGTGATAACCTTGGATCCAGCTGCAAATTGTCCCGCCTCCAAGGTTAGCCAGGTCATTGTAGCATCTTATGATGATGAGACAGCCCTCCGCCAACTAGCCGAGCAGGCCGATGTCTTGACCTATGAATTTGAAAACGTCGATGCCGATACCCTAGACGCAGTGGCTCAATTAGCCGACCTGCCCCAAGGGACCAGGCTCTTACGCATTTCCCAAAACCGGATTGCCGAAAAAGAGTTTTTGACCCAGACTGGCGTTCACATCGCCCCCTATCGAGTTATCAAGTCTAGTACGGACTTGGCCGACTACGCTGATTTTGCCACCAAGCGGGTCCTTAAGACCGCAACCGGTGGCTATGACGGCCATGGCCAGGTAGTTATCAAGGACGAGGCTAGCCTTGATGAGGCCCGCCAGCTAGCTGACCAAACAGCCAGCCACTGCGTCCTTGAGGACTTTGTTCCCTTTGAAAAGGAAATCTCTGTCCTTATTTCAGGTAATGGGCGAGACTTTACCGTCTTTCCCCTCCAAGAGAATATCCACCGCAACAATATTCTCTCAAAAACCATTGTCCCGGCCCGTCTTTCCCCTATCTTAGCCCTGAAAGCCGAAGAAATGGCTAGAAAAATCGCCACAGAAGTCCAGCTTTCTGGTACACTATGTATAGAGATGTTTGTGACCAAGGACCAGATTTTGGTCAACGAAATCGCCCCGCGGCCTCATAATTCGGGCCATTACAGCATCGAGGCCTGCAACTTTTCCCAGTTTGACACCCATATCCTGGGAATCTTAGGCCAGGACCTGCCTCAAATCAAGCTCCATGAACCAGCCCTTATGCTCAATGTTCTGGGACAAGACTTGCCCGCGGCGGCCGCCTTTGTCAAAGAGCACCCAGAAGCCCACCTCCACCTCTATGGCAAGGAAGAAGCCAAACACAACCGCAAAATGGGGCATGTGACCTTGCTTAGTGAGGAACCAGATAAAGTGAGTTTAGACTAAATAGGAGAAACTGATGATAAAAATCATTGTTCATGCTTTCGTTGATGAGGTCGGCGTGGTGGAAGTGCTATTTGCCAGTTCCGACCACCAAAAAGTAGCCAGCAAGTTTTCCGACTACCAAGCTAGCTACCCCAACGATTACCTCGCTATCTACGACCTACCACTAGACACCGAGCTCAATCAGCTAGCCCATTACCCCTCGGTCGCGATTGAGAAGAGTGATTTTGAGTAGAAATGAAAATATTGTTAGAATTGAAAAGTAACTATAACAAAATAAGAAATAGAGATTTTTATTTTGTTACAGAGGGAACGAATAGAGTAGATATTGTTTATAGAAGAAAATTTTGGGGAGAAATTTTCCTTTGTTGTTTTATACTCTTTTTAATTGCAATGATACCGGTTGCTATAATATTTGGATCTTTTGGAAAAAATTATATAAATCAAGATTTGCTAGGATTTATATTCTATCCTATAATCTACCTAAGTTTGATTGTAATAAATTGTTTATTATTCACTTATTTGACGAGCTTATTGTATTACTTGATTCCTGTGTACGTTATGTGTAGACTTCCAAACTTCCAGAGTGATATAGCAATGTTCTTCTTTATAGTAGTAGTTATTTATATAATTTTTACAATAAGTCTCCCAATGTATTCTCTTAGAAAGGTAACCAACTCCACTCTAATATTTGGAGTACTTATTTCTATATTGTCCTCTATAGTTCTAGAGCGTGAGTTACGTCTAGAAAGCATTAGTTTTCTAATACTTACTTCTTATACAATTGGAAGCTTTATTATCAATTTAAAATTAAAATTAGGTGAGAATATAGCAAAAGAAGTGTATTTAGAAATATTAAATGGATATGAAAGTATGTCCGATGAGAAGCGCTACGAAAAATTAAGAGACTGTATATTTTACGGTGGCGATGAATGTGAAAACAGAATAATATCTAACCCCAATTTTTATAGATTTTTAAAATTACAAGAGGAGAATAGAAGGAAAGATGTTAAACAAATTAAAGCTTGGTGGACGCTTGATATTGATATTATTTCATGGATGAAAGACAAACTAATATATATAGTTAAAAGAATCATATAATTATCATCTAGAGAAATTTTGAATAGAAAGGAAAGACAATTTTGGATTGGACTAAAATATTTTTTGATAAGGATGGGATTTTTCAATGGCAAGCCATTCTTGCTATAGTTGCTGTTGGAACACCTTTGGGATATATTATAAAAAATAAGATTGAAAAAAGAAATAAAGCTAAGGAAAGAAATTTTGATGTAAAATTAGAACAATTAAATATTAAACGAAAAAAGCTTGATAAGATTTATTCGCATCTTATCAAGATAGCTGATATGTATCCTAATCAAAATCCGTATGATATATTAGAGCATTTAGTGGATTGTCCAAGATTTCATTTTGAAGGCTTTGATACGGTAAATAGAATCCTTGATATTCAGATAGAAGAATATAAAAAGCGTTTAAAGCAAAAAGGATTAAGTTATGATGTTCAAGAAGAACTGAAAATTGAAATTCGAAATAGGGAGTATTATAAAAAAGAAATAATTAAAATAAGAGACCAATATTTTCAAGCAAAAGAAGAATATGAATTATTTAAAAAAGATGAAAAATCAGATTTTGATTTGTATGCGGGACAAAAAGTTAAAAATGCTCTAGTCCATTTTGATGTATTGGTGAATAATGCTTTTATTGCTGGTACATTTCCTTTGAATATATCAGATAGGCAAAATCGAATGGATGATATACGTTGGGAGTTGAAAAATAGTATAAGAGATGATTTAGGAATGAACTATTACTAAAAAAATATAACTTTCCCAAAGGAGACCCCACATGATTAAACTGATTACCCCACGCTTTTTCAGACAGCAAAAACCGATTTTTCAGCTTGCTTACACTAGCACCGACAAGGTTAAGGTGAAAGCAAAGCTGGCGGAGCTGCAAGAGCAATTTCCGCGGGATTATTGGAGGATTGACAAGTTATCGCTAGCTAGCGATTTAGATTAGTAGTTGTTCTGCGTTTGGACTTGGTTTTAAACTTGGCCAAGGAGCAAGAGCAAGTAAAAAGCAACAAGGAGAACACATGCTAGAACGTTATTCACGCCCTGAGATGGCGAAAATTTGGAGCGAGGAAAACAAGTACCGCGCTTGGTTGGAAGTGGAAATCTTGGCGGACGAGGCTTGGGCTGAGTTGGGCGAAATTCCCAAGGAAGATGTAGCCCTGATTCGCGAGAAAGCGACTTTTGACATTGACCGCATTTTGGAAATTGAAGAGGAGACCCGCCATGATGTGGTGGCTTTCACTCGGGCAGTTTCTGAAAGTCTGGGTCAAGAGCGCAAGTGGGTCCACTACGGTCTTACCTCGACCGATGTGGTTGATACAGCCTATGGGTACCTTTATAAACAGGCCAACGACATTATTCGTGAGGACCTGCGTCGTTTTACAGAGATTGTGGCTGACAAGGCGCGTGAGCACAAGCTGACCATTATGATGGGGCGTACCCACGGGGTGCATGCGGAGCCTACAACCTTTGGTCTCAAGTTGGCTACCTGGTATAGCGAAATGAAGCGTAATATCGAGCGCTTTGAGCGGGCCGCTGCTGGTGTGGAAGCCGGAAAAATCTCTGGTGCTGTGGGAAATTTTGCTAATATCCCGCCTTTTGTGGAAAAATATGTCTGTGAAAAATTAGGCATTCGGCCTCAAGAAATCTCCACCCAAGTCCTACCGCGTGACCTCCACGCTGAGTACTTCGCAGTCTTGGCTACTATTGCTAGCTCTATTGAGCGGATGGCGACCGAGATTCGTGGTCTGCAAAAGTCCGAACAGCGCGAAGTTGAAGAGTTTTTTGCCAAGGGTCAAAAGGGCAGCTCGGCTATGCCCCACAAGCGCAATCCAATCGGATCTGAAAATATGACTGGGCTAGCTCGGGTCATTCGTGGCCACATGGTGACGGCCTTTGAAAATGTCGCCCTCTGGCACGAACGCGATATTTCCCACTCTTCTGCCGAGCGGATTATCGCTCCAGATACAACCATTCTGATTGACTACATGCTCAATCGCTTTGGTAATATTGTCAAACATCTGACCGTTTTCCCAGAAAACATGAAGCGCAATATGGGCTCTACCTTCGGCTTGATTTATAGCCAGCGTGTCATGCTTATCCTGATTGAAAAGGGCATGACTCGTGAGGAGGCCTATGACTTGGTACAGCCAAAGACGGCCTATGCCTGGGACAATCAGACTGATTTCCGTCCGCTCCTAGAAGCTGACGAGCAAGTCACCTCCCGCCTGACACCAGCAGAAATCGACGACATCTTCAATCCTATTTATTACACTAAACGGGTCGACGAAGTCTTTAAGCGTCTGGGTCTCGAATAGAAAAAATCTCCATTAAGCAAGTGGCTTAATGGAGATTTTAGTTTAAAGTCAAGTGAGTTAACAATCTATCCTTTCGATATTTGCAGGCTCTAGCCCTTCATCTTCTTTTTAAAAATCAAGATTGTCGGAAGGAAAAGTAGCAGAGTGTAGGCCAGTATCCAGACTAGCTGGGGCAAGATTTGTCCGTAATTGCTAGTCAGGCCGGCCTGAATAGCCTTGATAGCATGGGTAAAGGGCAGGAGGTTGCAGATTTTTTCAAAGGCTCCGCCGATAAGTTTTAGGGGAATGAAGGCCCCGCTTAAAAAGACAGTGGCATTGATTAGAATAGTCCCAAAACCGCTGACAGCGTTACTGCTGGGAAGGACTGTTCCCATAAAGAGGCCAAAAGCGATAAACAAGAGAGCAATGGGCAGAAGGGTCAATAAGGCGACCAGCGTTTCCAGCCCGATTTTCAAGCCGAAAAAGGCAGCGACGATAAAGCAGCAAGTTGCTTGGACAATAGCTAAAGGCAGGGCAGGAAGGGAATAGCCTAGGATATAATCCGAACTTTTCAAGGGGCTAGCAAAGAGCCGAGCCAGAAAAGAGCTACCCCTATCAGTAGCCATTAGGGTTCCGACAAACATCCCCAGCCAAGACAAGCCAAAAACAATCATGCTAGGAGCAAAGTTTTGAATCTGAAAAATGTCGGCCATTTGGCCAATTCTTTGCTTCATTAGAGACAGGGCGATAATGAGGAGAACCGGAAAACCAATGCCCATTAAGATACTAACGGGGTCTCTGGTGATTTCCTTGAGATTACGATTGGCAAAAATGCTGTATTTCATGCTAGTTCACCTTCTTCTGTATAGGCTAAAAATGCTTCTTCAAAATTCTTCTGACCAGAGGCTTTGATAATTTCTTGGGCGCTACCCAAGATTTGGATTTTACCCTTGTTCATAATGCAAATCCGATCAGCCAAGGCCTCGGCTTCTTCCAGATAATGGGTGGTTAAAATCAAGGTCGTCTTGCCCTTTAAGGCCTCAATGGTTTTCCAGAGCTCGTGGCGGGCCCGAACGTCCAGCCCCAAGGTGGGCTCGTCTAAAAAGAGGATTTTTGGTTGGCTGATGAGAGCCATGGCGATACTGAGTTTTCTCTGTATGCCACCGGACAAGGCCTTGGCTCTGTCATTTTGCCGCTCGGTCAAATCAAAGGTGGTCATCATCTCAGCCGCCTTTTCCTCGGCCTCTTTCTTGGAGTAGCCGTATAGGCGGGCGATTAAGAGGAGATTTTCTTTGACGCTTAATTTGGGGGCAACTGCCGTTTCTTGTGGAGATAGATTGATCTGGCTTTTAATCTTTTCTTCAGCCTGACCGAGGTCATAGCCCAGGATAGTCGCCTGGCCACTGCTTGGCGCAAGCAGGCAAGACAGCATTTTAATAGTTGTCGTTTTCCCAGCGCCATTTGAGCCTAGGAGGGCAAAAAATTCCCCCTCTTCAATCGTCAAATTGAGCTGATTGACAACGGTTCTTTGTCCGTAAGTCTTGGTTAAACCCTTAATATCAATTGCTTTCATGATACACCTCCACTTGGTTATGGGCTTCTTCAGAAAACTGCCAGCAGGAAAAATTTAATCGCTTTCCTTCTACCTTTATTATACTCCTTCCTAGGTAAAACTACAAATAAAAAGTAAAACTTTTCTTACTTTATCTCTAAAAAGAAAAGCAGCCCTTGAGACTGCTTTATTCGGCTTTATCTTCCTGTTTGAAAATTTGCTCAAAGACCTTTTCGTAGGCCTCGTATTTTTGGACAGCAATCCCTTGTTTGCTATCCGCCAAAAGAACCAGCGTATCGCCACTTTTGATGTCAAACATATCTCTCACTTCTTTGGGGATGACAATCTGTCCCTTAGGCCCTATTTTAACGGAGCCAATATACTTATCTTTTCCAGTTTTCATATCTTTAGTATCCATTTTTTCTCCTCCCACCTCTAAGTCTATTATACAGCCAAGTAGAGCTAAACACAAGTCAGAGACAAGAAAAAGAACAGCTACTGCCGGTGTCGTGTGATTTTCAAGCAAAATCATAGTATAATGGAGACAAAGGAGTTGTCGTATGAAGTCTAAAAAAATCTGGTTGTTGCTTATTCCTGTTGTGATTTTAGTGATTGTAGGAGGGTTTATGTTGAAGCAAAAAATGGAAGAAGAGAAGCGTAATCGTGAATACGAAGTCAGTCTTGTCAAGGCGCTGAAAAATTCCTATGCAGGGATTGAGGAAATAAGAATAAGTGATCCGTATTATACAGATAAACCGGGGTCATGGTCTTGTGATGTTGAAATGAAATTTAAAGACAATACAATTATTTCATATGGTATAAATCATAGTTTAGATGATAAGGTTAATCACGACGGAGTTGTGAAAGGAAACACAAATGCAGAAATCAATAAGCAATGGGAAATTCTTCATTCACGAGAAGGGAAGACGATAGAAAAAGTAATCGTTTATTACTCTGATAATGAGAAAGGGGAACAATAATGACATATCATTACACAGACGAAGAATTGAATTATCTCAATCGTGAAAAAATGTTTATAGTGTTAATGATGATTTTCGTCGTAGAAATAAGACATTAAAAGTTACAGAAAATCCTCAAAATAAAACAGAAACCAACATCGTCACGGCTGGTGGTCAAAAGTTCCAAGTCGTCGCTACCAAAACAGATAAGGAAACGGGTTTTGACGGTATGGCGGTTACGCCTTTATCGCTGTTCTAGTGTGATTTTCAAGCAAAATCGTAGTATAATGGAGGCAAAGGAGTTATCGTATGAAGTCTAAAAAAATCTGGTTATTTGCCATTCCAGTTGTTATTTTAGTGATTGTAGGAGGCGCTTATATGTCTAATGAGTTCAAGAAGAATTCCGAAGAAGCAAGAAATCACAAGTACGAAAAAAGTTTGGTCAAAGCTTTGAAGAATAGCTATGCGGATATTGAGGAGATAAAATTGTCTAGCCCAAATTATGCAGAAGTACCAGGAAACTGGTCATGTTTTGTTCAATTAACTTTTTCTAATGGTGAACAAGTATCTTATAATCTTTTGGGGCATACGTTAAGCACTGAACGAAATCGTTCAGCAGTTGTTTCAGAAAAAGAGGGTAATTTATTGGAGAAACATTTTGGTGAAACGAAGCATAAAGTAAAAGTTACCTATTCTAATAAGGAGGTGAGAGAAGAATGACCTATCATTATACGGATGAGCAATTAAATAATGTAAACTGGAATTACTCAGTCTATAGTGTCAATAAAACCTTTGTTAAAAACTATAATGAAAAAGCTAGAAAAAATGGCGAAAAAGAGATACAGTACATTACTCCTACTCCTCAAAATAAAAATGAGAAAAATATTATTTATACACAAGACGGTCAACGTTTCCAAGTCGTTGCTACCAAAACAGATAAGGAGACAGGCTTTGACGGCATGGCGGTAGCGCCCATTGTCAATGGCAAGCCCGACTATCAGAGTGTCGCTATTATCGCCGCAGGGACTGACCCCAATAACAAAACAGAAAATCCGGCTTGGAATGGGATTGTATCTAGAGATTTTCAAAGTGCGATAGATGGAAAATTGAGCGGTCTTTCTCCTCAGTATAAAATTTTGGATAAGTTTGTCAAAGAGGTCAAAGACGACCCTCGCTATCAAGTCACCCATTTATCTGGCTACTCGCAAGGCTCTTATGTGCTCAAAGCAGGGGCAAAGTATGGTATTCCCGTAACAACCTTTAATTCTTGGTTTAAGTATGAAAGTTTAACCAAAAAAGAAAAAGACTTTCTGACTAAACATCCCGACCTCTATCGAGATTATCGCAAAATAGATGATGAAGTGGTCAAATGGAATGACGGAAATCACCCTGGTCTTTATTATAATAAAGACCATAAATTAGACGATAGTATTAAAATTTACTGGGTGGACGGCACAAGCCACAAAATCGAGGACTGGAAGTTTGATAAGAAAACGGGTAGGGTTATCAATGAAAACGGACAGGTCTTGGCTAGTCAGTCTACACAGGCTGTTTTAGATACGGTGCGGGTCATGACCCAATTTAAGGACTTGAAAAAGAAGTTGTCAGCAGGCGGTCTTTCTCGGTCTGAGCAGATTTTTCTGGATAGTGTGCAGGGGACAGCCCTAGGCTCGGCGATTGCAGCAGCAGCTCAAATGGGAGCAGACCAGATTGCCAGCCTAGCTCAAAATTGTCAGGCACAAGCAGAGGAACTTTGGGCAGGAATTGACTTTACTAGGTATCAGCATTTGAGCCCAGCTGAGGTAGAGGCAGCCTTTGCTGCCGAAGGAGTTACCCGAGCAAGCCTTGTAGAGGAATTTCAGGTTCATAGCGAGGCTGTCAAGGATAAGGCCGCAAGTTTAGCAGGAGATTTTGCGGACTTAAGCGGTCGCTTACAGCAGGGAATGGAGCAAGTGCTTGCGACTGATCAGAAAATGGCCAGGGAGTTTCAAGTATGGAAAGACCAGATGTAGAAGCGAGAAAAAAGAAGGAACGGCAACTTTTTGAGTTGGAGGATGACTATCGTTTGGGGAAAAAGTTCTTTGAGCAAGTGCAAGAAGAGACCTATGCCGACTATTTAGAGCTTTCCCGCTTTATTGACCAAGAAGAGGACTTGAGGCTGGAGCTCTTGCATAGGAACTCGGACCTCTCACTAGGAGAAGTTTCTTTTTTGAGAGATTTGGCTGGACAGCGTTTAGAGGCCAGGGAGGTTTATCAAGCTAGGTCTAGAAGTTTGGAACAAATAGAAGACGATTATGACCGTTCCTTTAAGAAAGAGTGTAATCAACTGGAAGATGAGATAGAAAGGTTGGGCAAGACAAATGATGATAACTAGTGACGGTACCTATACAGATAAAGAGTACCAGCATGCTTTAAAGCAGCTCTACCGTAGCATGGAGCGACAACGAATTAGTTTAGAAGCTCAAGTGCTTAAGGCAAGATTAGAAGGCCTCAAGAAAACCTTCGATATAGGAAGTCAGTTTCTTGCTAGTCATATCAAGGACGATATTCAGTCTATTTCTTCCAATATGGACAAGTCCATTAAGGGGGCAATTCGGACGGAACTAGAGGCCGGAATCAAGGATAAACTGAAGCAGTATGACCATTTTGTCTAAGGGTGCTAACCCTTTTTTCTTTTTAGGCTTGAGAGGAAATCAAACACAAAAAACTAGAACCCAGCTAAGCTGGGTTCTAGTTTTTTAGCGATCGCGGTCACGAGAGATAAATTTAATCTTGTAAAAATCTCCTCGTTTGTAGGTTTCGCTATATTCCAAGATTTGGCCGGTGCTTTCTAGCTGGGTCGTCTTGAGCTGGCGAATGGCTGGAAAGTTGGGGTCAATCCCTAGTTTAGCAGCAATGGCTTGGGGTGTTGGAAAGACTAGTTCATTGATTTCTTCAAAGTGCTCATCATTCATGTGGATGTGGTAGTCAGCTTTAAAGCGACCATAGATAGAACTATAGTAGTCTAGGTCTGGATAGTTGGCATTGATATATTGTTCAGGAATATAGGACTGATGATAGATGTAGGTGATACCATTGGTCTTTCGGACGCGTTCAATCTTGTAGTAAAATTGATGGCTCTTGAGACCAAGCTTGTCTAAGAATTGCCAATCATTTCCTCGCTCAATGGATAATACTTGAACCTGGTCATTTTGGGCCGGAAAGACCTCTACATCTGAAAACTCTACGAGCTTGTGCTTACGGGCTCGCGAGACAAAGGTTCCTTTTCCTTGCTGGCGAATGATGTAGCCGTCATTGGCTAGCTCATTCAGGGCTCTGACAACAGTGATAGAACTCACATCATACATTTCAATCAATTCGGCCTCGGTATAAAACTTATCGCCATTTTCAAATTGACCCGAAATAATCTTATGCTTGAGTTCATCTTTGATATATTGATATTTAGGGATTGCCATTTATCTCACCTCGCTTTAATACCCCTTTCTATAAAATTTTACCATAATTTTAAAAAAAATGAAAAAAACTATTGACATTTTTAAATAAATTTATTATATTAACTAGTGAAAAGGTTTTCAAAATAGAAGAAGGTGATAAAGTGGCAAGATTTGAGATCAAGGATGACTTCTATTTGGATGACCAGCCATTTAAGATTTTGTCTGGGGCCATCCATTATTTTAGGATTCATCCAGAAGATTGGTATCATTCTTTATATAACCTCAAGGCCTTGGGTTTCAATACGGTCGAGACCTATATTCCCTGGAACAGGCATGAGCCTCGCAAGGGTCAGTTTGACTTTGAGGGGATGCTGGATATCGAGCGTTTTTTGCAAATTGCCCAGGATTTGGGCTTGTATGCGATTGTCCGGCCCTCGCCTTATATTTGCGCGGAATGGGAGTTTGGTGGTTTACCAGCCTGGCTCTTGGAGGAGCCCATGCGGGTGCGCTCGTCAGATCCAGCCTATCTAGCAGCGGTGGCTGGCTATTATGAGCAGTTGTTGCCCCGTCTTGCTCCCCGCCAGCTTCAGCATGGGGGCAATATTCTCATGATTCAGGTGGAAAATGAGTATGGTTCTTACGGGGAGGACAAGGCCTATCTGAGGGCTGTTAAGGACCTCTTAGTAGAGGGTGGGATAGACTGTCCCCTCTTTACCTCGGATGGACCCTGGCGAGCCACTCTTAGGGCAGGGACCCTGATTGAGGACCACGTTTTGGTGACTGGTAATTTTGGCTCCAAGGCGGCCTATAATTTCAGCCAGATGCAGGAGTTTTTCGCTGAGCATGGGAAAAAATGGCCGCTCATGTGTATGGAATTTTGGGACGGCTGGTTTAACCGCTGGAAAGAGCCTATTATTAAGCGGGACCCCAAGGAGTTGGCTCAGGCGGTTAAGGAGGTCCTAGAGCTAGGCAGTATTAACCTCTATATGTTTCATGGGGGGACCAACTTTGGTTTTATGAATGGCTGCTCGGCCAGGGGGACAATGGACCTGCCCCAGGTGACCTCTTATGACTATGATGCCCTACTTGATGAAGCGGGCAATCCGACAGCCAAGTATGAGGCGGTGAGGGAGATGCTAGCCCAGAGTTTTCCAGAATACCCACAGCTTACGCCCTTAAGAAAGGACAGTATGGAGCAGAGGGGCATTCCACTTAGCCAGAAGGTCAGTCTCTTTGCCACCTTAGATAGACTTAGCCAGCCGGTTTCCAGCCTCTATCCCTTGAGTATGGAAAAGCTGGGCCAGTCTTATGGCTATCTGCTCTATCGGACAAGGGCTGAATGGGATGCCACAGAAGAGCGTCTCAGACTGATTGATGGTAGGGACCGGGCCCAGGTCTTTGTGGACGGTCAACACTTGGCCAGCCAGTATCAGACCGAAATTGGCGAGGACATTTTTGTTTCAGGTCAGCCTCGGGAGTCCCAGCAACTTGATATTCTGATAGAAAATATGGGGCGGGTCAATTATGGCCACAAGCTCCTGAGTGATACCCAGAAAAAAGGTCTTCGGACTGGTGTCTGCAAGGACCTGCACTTCTTGCTTGACTGGCAGCACTATTCTCTAGAAGATATTGACCCAGACCAGATTGACTTTGAAGGGCAATGGCAGGCCCAACAACCCGCCTTTTATGCCTATGACTTTGAGCTTGTCGAGTGCAAGGACAGCTATCTGGATCTGTCAGGCTTTGGCAAGGGCGTTGCCTTTGTCAATGGTTTTCACATCGGTCGTTTTTGGAATGTTGGGCCGACCCTGTCGCTTTATATTCCACATGGCCTCTTGAAAAAAGGTTCTAATCGTATCGTCATTTTTGAGACGGAGGGCGAATATCAGACCCAATTAAACTTAGTAAAAAAACCTATATTTAAGGATATAGGGGGGGAAAATTTATGACAATTATTGCTAATCGCATCGATGGACGCTTGATTCATGGTCAGGTGGCCAATCTCTGGACCACTAAGCTAGGTATTTCTCGCATCATGGTGATTGATGATGAGGTAGCAGAAAATCCTATTGAAAAAAGTGGCTTAAAGCTAGCGACACCAGCTGGTGTCAAGCTTAGCGTGCTACCAGTAGCCAAGGCTGCTGAAAACATCTTGGCCGGCAAGTATGATTCACAACGTTTATTGATTGTGGCTCGAAAACCAGACCGCTTCTTACGTTTGCTGGAGGCCGGAGTGGCTCTTGATAGTCTCAATGTGGGCAATATGTCCCAGACACCAGAGACTCACTCCATTACCCGTTCGATCAATGTGGTCGATCAAGATATTCAAGTCTTCCACCAATTAGCCGAAAAAGGAGTCAAATTGACGGCCCAAATGGTGCCTAATGACCCGGTTGAAGACTTTATGAAATTACTCAAGTAGTATAAAATTTTAGGAGGACATTGTTATGATACAATGGTGGCAAATTCTTTTGCTGACGCTGTATTCAGCGTATCAAATCTTGGACGAGTTGACAATCGTGTCGTCAGCTGGTTCTCCTGTTTTTGCAGGATTTATCACTGGTCTAGTGATGGGAAATATGACCACTGGTCTCTTGATTGGGGGGAGTCTCCAACTGGTGGTGCTAGGTGTTGGGACCTTCGGTGGGGCCTCTCGGATTGACGCGACTTCAGGAGCGGTCCTTGCGACAGCCTTCTCGATTGCGACAGGGATTGACCCTGAGTTGGCTATTTCAGCCATTGCCGTACCGGTAGCTGCCCTTCTGGTCTATACAGACGTTTTGGGTCGTTTTTCAACTACCTACTTTGCCCACAGGATTGATAAGCATGTGGAAAACTTCAATTACAAGGGCATTGAGCGCAACTACCTACTAGGAGCTCTTCCTTGGGCCCTTTCTCGGGCTCTGCCAGTCTTTCTGGCTCTGGCCCTTGGTGGTCCAGCTGTCCAAGCCTTTGCGGACTGGATTAAGAATAATGCCCAATGGTTGGCTGACGGTCTCATCTTGGCCGGTAAGATGCTGCCAGGTGTCGGTTTTGCTATCTTGCTTCGCTATCTGCCAGTCAAAAAAAACTTGGCTTACCTGGGTCTAGGCTTTGCGATTACAGCTATGTTAACCACCTTGTACGGCTATGTGACTACTTTGGGCAATGGCGTGACTGCCCTTTACGGTATCCCTCTGGTCAAGGACTTGGTCGATAAGGAAAAATTAGCAGCCTTTGCGGGCTCCTTTAACGGCCTCCCAATGATTGGGATTGCAGTGATTGGCTTTGCACTAGCTGCTATTAGTTATAAGAATGCCATCAGCCGTCCAGTAGCTGCGGCGGCAGCACCTTCAGAAAGTGGGGAGATTGAAGATGACGAACTCTAAGTATAAATTAAGCAAGGAAGACTTTAAACAAATCAATCGCCGGAGTTTATTTACCTTCCAGTGGGGTTGGAACTATGAGCGCATGCAGGGGTCGAGCTATCTCTATATGATTTTGCCCCAGTTACGCAAGATGTATGGAGACGGAACTCCTGAACTCAAGGAAATGATGAAGACCCATACCCAATTCTTTAATACTTCAAACTTTTTCCATACGATTATTGCTGGGATTGACCTAGCCCTTGAGGAAAATGAAGGGGTGGCCTCTAAGGAGGCTGTAACCGGACTGAAAACTGGTCTGATGGGACCTTTCGCAGCCATTGGAGATGCCATTTTTGGGGCCACTATTCCTGCCATTATGGGAGGTCTAGCAGCTGGTCTGGCTAAGGAAGGTAGCTTTGTCGGTATCCTCTTGTGGGTGGCAGTCGCTATGGGAATCAATGTCTTTCGTTGGAAACAGCTGGAATTTGCCTATAAGGAAGGTAGCAACCTTGTAACCACCATGCAGGACAAATTATCAGCTCTGACAGATGCAGCAACGGTTCTGGGAACCTTTATGGTGGGAGCCTTGATTGCGACCATGATTAACTTTAAGTTCACCCTGGAACAAAACTTTGGCGGAGTCAACTTTAACCTGCAATCCACTCTGGACTCTGTCTTTCCTCGGATTCTCCCAGCCCTTTTTGCAGCCTTTATTTTCTGGCTCTTGGGTAAGAAGGGAATGAACTCCACTAAGGCTATCTTCTTGGTTATTGCCATTGCCATTGGGGTATCCTTCCTGGGTCATCTCCTCAAGACACCAATTCTAGGCGTTTAGGAGAGTCCTTATGATGACCAAACAGTTGATTTTAGTCAGCCATGGACGCTTTTGTGAGGAGCTGAAAAAAAGTACGGAGATGATTATGGGTCCCCAAGACAGCATTCATCCCGTAGCCCTCTTGCCGGAGGACGGTCCAGAGGACTTTGAGAAAAAATTCCTGGCAACCATTGAGAACCTAGATAATTACCTAGTTTTTGCCGATCTTCTGGGAGGGACTCCCTGTAATGTGGTTAGTCGCTTGATTATGGAAGGGCGGGATATTGAGCTCTATGCTGGCATGAACATGCCCATGATTATTGAGTTTATCAATTCCTCTCTGGTCGGTGTCGAGGCCGACTATCAGGAAAAAGCCGCAGAAAATATCGTCAAAGTCAATGACCTCCTAGCAGGCCTCTTGGTTGACGATGATGACTAGGATTTGGTAGGAAAGTAGGTTTTCTAGCCTTGCAGGTTAGCAAGCCAGCTCGCAAGGCCCAGCCAGGCCTTGATTAGCCAGTGCCAAATCCTTTAGATGGAGAAAGAGAAGGAGACTTATGCTTGATTATTCTCAGCAAGACCTAGAGGCCCTAGGAGCTGACATTACGACAAGAGAAATCTACCAGCAACCGCAGGTCTGGCAGCAAGCCTTTGCCAATTACCAGAAAAAAAAGGAGCAGATAGAGCAGTTTTTAGTAGCCATTAGCAGTCAGGCTCGCCCTGTTCGGGTTATTTTTACCGGGGCAGGCACTTCTGCCTATGTGGGAGATACCTTGCTACCTCATTTAAGAGAGGTCAGTCAGGACCAGCCCTGGGACTTCTATTCGGTGGCAACGACCGATATTTTAGCCCGCCCCCTGACCTATCTGAAAAGAGAAATCACAACCATTTTGGTTTCCTTTGCCCGCAGCGGTAATTCACCAGAGAGTGTGGCCTGTGTGGATCTGGCTAAGCAGTTGGTCGATAATCTCTACCAAATTACAATTACCTGTGCAGAGCAAGGCCAGTTGGCCTTGCAGGCTAGGGGAGACGAGCGCAATCTGCTCTTATTGCAACCAGCCGCTTCTAACGACGCCGGCTTTGCCATGACTAGCAGTTTTAGCTCCATGCTCCTGACGGCCCTCTTGGTCTTTGATCCGGCTGATTTATCTGTAAAAACAGATAAATTCACAGGCCTCCTTAAGCTGACGACAGCGGTTTTCGATGGGCTTGATCAGCTTGCAAGTCTGCTCCAAAAGGACTTTAAGCGGGTCATCTATCTGGGAGCGGGTCCCTTCTTTGGCCTGGCCCATGAAGCCCAGCTCAAGGTTCTGGAGTTGACTGCCGGTCAGATTGCGACCATGTATGAGAGTCCTCTAGGCTTTCGGCATGGTCCCAAGTCCCTGGTTGATAGCGATAGCCTAGTTATCGTCTTTGGTTCTAGCAATCCCTATACCAAGCTCTATGATTTGGATTTGGTGCGCGAGCTAGCTGGAGACGGCATTGCCCGCGGTCTGGTCCTTGCGACCCAGACCAAGGAAGACTTGGAACAGGTTGACCAGCTAGTGCTAGGAGGTCAGCCGACAGATGACATCTACCTAGCCTTTCCTTATCTGGTCTACGCCCAGCTCTTGGCCCTTTTGACCGCCATCAAGCTAGGAAATAGACCAGATACCCCTTCACCGACGGGGACTGTCAATCGGGTCGTTCAAGGAGTCCTTGTCCACCCCTTTGAGCCCTAGCTAGAGCTTGCTTGATTCACCCTACAAGCCAAGCAAGTTACCTAGTGCTAAAGCCTCAAGGATGAAAAAATCAGAAGGAGCAGAGATGAAAGCCTACCAAAAAAAGATTTTTGGTCACTTGGATGGTCAGGAAGTTTTCAGCTATCATTTTGAAAATGACCTGGGCTATCGCCTAGCGGTGATGGACTACGGAGCAACCATTTTGGAATACAGTAGTCCAGATAGACAAGGACAGATAGGAAATATTGTCCTGGCCTTTGATAGATTTGAAGAGTATATAGACAATAGCCCCAAGTTTGGGGCCAGTATTGGTCCAGTAGCAGGACGAATCGCTGGGGCCTCCTTTGAGTTAAATGGCCAAACCTACCAGCTAGAAGCCAATAATGGCAGCAATACCAACCATAGCGGAAAAAGCGGTTGGGATCAGACCCTCTTCAAACTAGAAGAAATAGACCAGCAAGGCCTGACCTTCTACACCGAACGCCCCTCTCAAACGGGGGGCTTTCCAGGTAGGTTGAAAGTCTGGATTTCCTACTATTTGACTGAAATCGGCGAGTTAGAAATTTCCTACCAAGTACAGACAGACCAAGATACCTTGGTCAATCCGACCAATCACAGCTATTTTAATCTAGCAGCTGATGCCGGACAAAGCATTGACTCGACCGTCTTTCAGTTAAATACGCTAGGGATTTATCCACTTTCTGACATCTCTATTCCAGAGAAAAACTATGATGCCAGCTGGTCCCTGCTAGAGGAAGTAAAGCAGGGCCAGCCCTTGGCAGATATTTTTGCCCATTCCGATCCGCAAATTCGCTTGGTCAATGGCTTAGACCATCCCTTTGCTTTGGAAATGGGTGCTGAACAGGCAGGTAGCCTCTATGACCCAGGATCGGGTCGCTACCTGATTTTCAAGACCGACCGGCCGACTGTTGTAGTCTACACAGCCAATAGTTACGACCAGCAGACCTATCTAGCAGGCCAGCCGGCACGCATTCATAATGGCCTAGCCCTTGAAACGCAGGCCCTACCTGACGCTATTCATGGCCCCTTAAGCCAGCAGGTCATTCTCAGAGCGGGTCAAGAATTTACCAGCAGAACCCTTTACTATGCTAGCGTCAAGGACTAGGCCTATCTATTTTGATAAATTGAATGACTTTAACTCATTCATTTATAAGCCCGACGGCAGTTCCTCCTTTCTGCCGTCTTTTTATTTGGGGGAGATAAATAGCCTAAAAATGAAAATTAAATTTTTTAGTAAAAAATCAAGACATTAGAAGTCTGACTTGTCTAATTTTATGCTATAATGGAAGAAGGTTTCAGCTCTTTTAATTTCTGCGACCAGCAGTAAAAATTGAAAGGGTACGGACAGAAAGACCCGGCTTGATTAGGATAAAGATAAGTGTAGGAAAGGGACAAGCAATTGTAAGATTTACAATTAAAAGAGGGTAAAGGGAGAAGGAAATTGGAGAAACAAAACCGTTTAGCAAAATCTTTGTCAAATGTGCAGACAGATATGCTGGGCTACACCACAACCAAGGGGCGCCTAGCAGCAGGAGGCTTGACCGCTCATAAGCAAATTTTCTTGGATAGCGAGCAGGCCCTAACCATTGCCAAGGGCTTGAGTGAAATATCAACTGCTGGTCGAGACACTATGAAGACCGACAAGCAAGCGGCCATTGGGGAGGCAGAAGCCCTCCTAGCTAGCACAAGAGAAGTTCCCTGGGGCTTTGCACTCAGTCCTGATGAACTAGAAGCAGTCTATCAAGAGGCAGGAGTCGATCATTCGTCAATTGTCAGTCCGATTGAAGCTTATTTTCAACAAAAAATCGATAAATCTGGTGACTTGGCCCAGACCTTCACTGATTTGGAATCACAAATCAAAGAGGGAATTGACCAACAGCTAGAAGCCGATCAGGAGTTAGCAAGGGAGTTTAGGGAATGGAAAAATTTGACTTAGTTCAGTCAGAAATTTTGAAAAAGAAATTAGCCCTAGAAAAGTTAGAAGATCAGTACCATTCAGACAAAAAAAACCTGGAAGACCAATACAATGAGCTAGATGTCAGGCAACGCGACCTCAGACGGATGATTGAGAGCAAGTATGATATTGCCCTCCACCAGCTCAAACATTTGGATATGGATACAGATGCAGAATTTAGCTTATTAAATAGGGAAATTACGACTTATCTAGAAGTGACAGAAACCACCTTTATGGACTACTGTCAAAAACTAGATAAAAGGGATGAAGAGTTGGAACAGCAGTTTAAGGCAGACCACGGGCGCCTCAGTCAGGCTCTAGAGGCCGACTACAAGCTGCGACAAAAACTCGAAGATGAAAAAGGTTAAGAGGGAGGTCAATCATGTCATTGCATGAAGATATCGGTGATTTCCTCTCAGGGGCGGTGGATACTTACACCAAGATTGAAAAGGACTTGGAACGCTCCCTGATTCAGCAGGTTTTCGCCCCAGTAAAGTTAAGGCAGGCTAGTCATATAGCCAGTAATTTAGAAGAAAAAATCACGAAAACAGCCACATCGACCAAGGGCAGCCTTGTGACCGTATCTAGCCAGCTAGATACAGCCATTCGCGGTACCTGGTCAACAAAAATCCAAGAAACCATCGAAAAGAAAAGCTCGGCTTATGATGAAATCTAAGAAAGATCCTAATCAGTCCCATTTGATTAGGCTTTTTTCTTTGTTTATGTATTGGAAAAGGGCAGAGCGATTAGTTGGCTTTTGACTGTTTAGCCGCTTTTGCGTGTGCTCTAGATTTCTCTTTAGCGATTTTGACTAACTACAAGTGGAACCAACTAGGACAGCTCTACCAGTACTTTACAGACAGCTATGCTCACTTGTCTTTGCAGGAATTAAAAAGGACCTTAGACAGCAATATCCAAGAACTGTATCAGATGATTGACAATATGAGCGAGGAGGAACTCTTTCAACCCCACATGCGGAGATGGGCGGATGGCGCAACCAAAACCGCCGTCTAGACAGTCTATAAATTCATCCATATCAACACCGTTGCCCCCTTTGGCACCTTCCGAACCAAAATCAGAAAATGGAAGAAGATAGAGGGAATTGACTGTTGAAAACATTTACTATTTTCAAGCGCTCAGAGCATGTTTGAATATAAAAAAGAAATAATAAGTGGTATAATGATTAGAGATGAACTTAAAAAGAGGAGAATGTTTCGGTGAGTAGAAGAGTTAAAACAGAACATAATGAATTAACAAGAGTTCAGCTTCCTGCAGCTGTTCATCTGACTCGATTAGGCTACAACTATATTAAGAAAAGCGATATTAAAGCCGAGATTGATGATGAAACGAATATTCTTATCGCTCGATTTAAGGCTGCATTTTTATCGCTCAATCCAAGTTTTAGTGAAGAGGATTTTGAAAATATTTTAAAAAATATTAAAGTTGAGCTAGGACAGGAAGATCTTGGCCGAAGTTTTTTTGAGCGACTTCAAGGAAAAAAAGGCTACCAACTGATTGATTGGCAAAATTTTGAAAATAATTCTTTTGAGTTTGGGGTTGAAGTTCCTTGTATCAATGGTAATGAAGAATTTCGCCCAGATATCACTATTTTTATAAATGGGCTCCCTCTATCATTCATTGAAGTGAAGCAACCAGAAGTTATTCGAGACGGAAAAACGGGTATTCAATCTGAATTTAGGCGTATGGAAGAACGCTTCCAAAATCGGAAATTTAGAAAATTTATCAACATTACTCAACTGATTACATTTTCTGATAATCATGAATATGATGATACCCGAGGAGCACAGTATCAAGGCTCTTATTATTCTTCAACGGGTATAAAAAAGACAAAGTACAATGCTTTTCGAGAAGAAGATTTTGCATCTTGTGACGTAGCAGTTTCTCCTTTAGACCCTGAAAAAGAATTTGAAATTCTTGCAGATCATAATCGTCATAGTTATAAGAATAAAGCTGAATTTAAATTGAATTGTGAATCGAATACACCTACAAATCGTTTCCTTACATCAATGTATAAACTAGATCGACTATGTTTCTTTCTAAGATATGGCATTGTTTATGTGACCGAGACGGATGAAAATGCGACTGTCCAACTTCAAAAACATGTCATGAGATACCCACAGTATTTTGCTACTCAGGCTATCAAAAAGATGATAGCAAATGGTGGTAAGAAGGGGGTTATTTGGCATACGCAGGGTTCAGGGAAGACAGCGCTAACTTATTTTAATAATGCTGTTCTTAAGGACTACTTCGCTCAAGAAAAAATTGTGACACGTTTCTTTTTCATTGTAGATAGACTCGACCTAGCGACACAAGCGAAGGATGAATTTGTAAAACGCGGCCTAACGGTAAAACTAATCAATCGAAGATCAGAATTAAATAAACCTTTTGATGAAAATATTGCAGTTGTTAATATTCAAAAATTTGATTCGGAAACTGATTTTACTGACCGTTCTGGGTATGATGTCAATATTCAAAATATCTATTTTATTGATGAGGCTCACCGCTCATACAATATAAAGGGCTCCTTCCTTCCGAATCTCTACCAAGCAGATCCAAATGCAATCAAAATTGCACTTACTGGTACTCCTATTATTGCCTATAAAAAGGGCAAAGATGGGGAAAAGCAGGATAGACAAACTACCAGAGACATCTTTGGAGATTATATCCATAAGTATTACTACAATCAATCAATTGCGGATGGTTATACGTTGAGATTGATTCGAGAAGAAGTCACCACCGAATACAGTAAATTCCTTCAAGAAGCACTGCATAGTTTAGAAAAAGAAGTAAAGCAAGGAACCCTAAATAAAAAAATGATGTTCTCTCATCCTAACTATGTAGCCAAAATGCTTGATTATATTGTCAAGGATTTTGAAGAATCCCGCATTGCCTATGCTGACGATTCTATTGGTGCCATGGTTGTGGCAGATTCTTCTAATCAGGCACGAGAATTATTTAAACAGTTTAAGAAAAACTATCCAAACCTAAATGGTTCACTTATATTAAGCAATGAAGATGACAAAGAGACTCGGAAAGAGGCAGTAAAATCATATAAAAACGGACATGTCGATATTCTCTTTGTTTATAATATGCTGCTTACTGGATTTGATGCACCACGATTAAAGAAATTATATCTTGCTCGTCAAGTAAAAGCACACAACCTTTTGCAAACCCTCACTCGTGTGAATCGCCCTTACAAGGGTTTTAGAGTGGGCTATGTTGTTGATTTTGCCAATATCACCCAAGAATTTGATAAGACCAACCAAGCCTACTTTGAAGAATTGAGCAAGGAGTATAGTGTCAGTGTCGGTAAAGATGAAGCAGAGAATGCCTTTGGCTCTATCTTTATTTCAAATGAAGAAATTGAACAACGATTATCAGAAGCTCAGTCTATCATTGAAGTTTACACAACCGATAACCTTGAATACTTTGCTCAAGAAGTTTCTGAGATAACTGACCGGAAAACCTTAATTGAACTACGAAAAGCCCTACAATCGATTAAAGAATACTATAATGTAGCTAGACTATTAGAGCACAAAGATATACTCGCAAAGATTGATATTAGTCGCATAACTCAATTACAATCTATAGTAGAAATGCGCCTTCAAACCCTAAGTCTATTGGCAAAGGCAGATGATGTTTCCGCTGAGCAGGTTCTCAATTTAGCCATGAGTCAAACGGAATTTTTATTTAAAAAAGGCGACACGGAAGAATTAGAATTAGCTTCCAATTCCCTTGCTGATATGATTAGAAAAGCAGCAACGGAGTTAAATCGTAATTTTGACCACAGTGACCCTAAATGGCTATCTATTTATGAGGAGTTCCAACGTATTTTGCACAAGCAAAACATCACAGAGGCGAGTGTATCAAACTTAAATAAGGTCTCTAAAGAAGTGGAAGAAATTTGGTCAAAAGCCAAAGAACACAACAGAAAAGATAACTTGCTGCTCCATAAATTTGTTGACGATGAAAAGTATGCTAGAGTCTACAAACGTGAGACAAACTCTCAAAGTCCTCTAGCAGATAGAGAAATTTTACAGATTTTGCAGCGTATGAAACCTTCTATTGATTTAAAAGTTTTCCAAAATGAAGGCTTGCTCCAAAATGAAGAGTACTTCCTCAAAGAAGTTATCAAAATCGCTAGAGAGTCCATGAAAGAAATGGATTGTAAGCTAACGGTAGATGTTATAAAAAATCTTTCAGACCGATTGAAAGATGAATATATAGGAGAATTACAAAACTAATGACAACAGATTATAAAACAACTGTCATGTCCATGGTAGATAGTATTAAATCAATCTCTACCCATGCAGGACTGGGAGGTGAAGCGGGGGAATATAACCTTGTCACTCAAGCTTTTCTTTATAAATTTTTGAATGATAAATTTTTATACGAAGCTAAGAAAATCAATCCTAAATACGACGCCAAGACCTTGGCGAATTTGCCTAATGATGATTATACGTTTTTGCTGATGGATATGGGAAATAGTGCGGCTACGTTAAGACCAAACCAACTTATCCAATCGCTTTTTGAAAGACAAAATGAGAAGGACTTCTACGAGACATTTGATAAAACGTTGAATGATATCTCGATTACAAATAATGAGATTTACTCTGTCCATACGGCAGGGAATACCTTTATTCGCCTTTTTTCCGAGCACTTGATAGCGGATATTGTCAGTGACCCTGCTCAGCGTAATGATGTAGCCCGAAAACTCATTTCAAAATTGGCTGAGGCCAAGTTTGACGATCATGTTTTTAATCAAGGTTTTGACTTTTTCTCAACTATCTTTGAGTATATGATTAAAGACTACAATAAAGATGGCGGTGGAAAGTACGCTGAGTACTACACACCTCATTCGGTAGCTAAAATTATCGCCCGTATCTTAGTTGGTAGGGATCAGCCGCAGAATGTGAAAATCTACGACCCATCTGCTGGGTCGGGAACCTTGTTAATGAATCTAGGCAGTCAGATTGGGCATGACAAGGTGACGGTCTACAGCCAAGATATATCACAAAAATCATCAAACCTTCTGCGTCTCAATTTAATCCTGAATAACTTGAGCCACTCCATTCATAACATTGTCCAAGGAAATACAATTACCAATAACCGTCATCCTGAAAAGATGGACTATATCGTATCTAACCCACCATTTAAGCTGAACTTTTCCGATTGGCGGGACAGCGTTGATACTCCTGAAAATAAGCAACGTTTCTTTGCGGGAATTCCCAAAAAGCCTGCAAAGTCGAAAGACAAGATGGCTATCTATCAGCTCTTTCTCCAGCATATCATTTATTCTTTAAACGATACTGGTAAAGCGGCAGTAGTGGTACCGACAGGCTTTATCACAGCTCAATCAGGGATTGATAAGAAAATCCGCCAGCACTTGGTTGACAATCAAATGTTGGCAGGTGTGGTCTCTATGCCATCTAATATCTTCGCGACGACTGGAACCAATGTTTCTATCCTCTTTATTGACAAGGAGAACAAGGAAGATGTGGTTCTGATTGATGCCTCAAGTCTTGGTAAGAAGGTCAAAGAAGGAAATAACCAGAAAACTGTTCTAACGGATGAAGAAGAGGAGCAAATCATTACCACCTTTGTCTCTAAGGAAAAAGTGGATGATTTTTCCGTACTTGTGAGCTATGAGGAGATTGAAAAGAAAAACTACAGTCTTTCAGCTGGCCAATATTTTGAAATAAAGATTGACTATGTGGATATTAGTGCAGAAGAGTTTGCAGCCAAAATGGACGGTTATCAAGAGACCCTAGCCCAGCTCTTCCAAGAATCACATGCACTGGAAGAGGAAATCATGGAACAGTTGAAAGGGTTGAAGTATGAGTAGGGTTCAACTTAAAGATTTGTGTTTTGAAAATGGAGTTGGTAAATATGGAATCCCTGCTTCTGCAGAAGAATTTTCAGAAGATAAAGTTAGATATTTAAGGATATCGGATATTGATGATTACGGGAATATCTTAGATTTTGATAAAAAATCCGTTTCATCCGAAAATATTGAAAAATATCTTTTAAAGGAGGGAGATATTGTATTTGCCCGAACTGGAAACTCTACTGGTAGGACATATTACCATGAAGAGAAAAATGGTAAAATGGCTTATGCAGGCTTCTTGATAAAATTTAGTTTAGACCCTAAAAGAGTTAATCCAAAATACCTAAAATATTATACATTAGGAAAAGAGTATAGAGCTTGGGTTGAGAATCTATCAAATGGAAGTACAAGAGGGAATATCAATGCTAAAACATTTTCTGAATGTCCAATATTGTTACCTGACAGAGAACAGCAAGATGTTGTAGTTGCTGTATTGTCTAAACTAGAAGAAAAAATCCAAACCAACAACAAAATCAACTCCCAACTGGAGTCCATGGCCAAAACGCTCTACGATTATTGGTTTGTGCAGTTTGATTTTCCTGATGAGCATGGCAAGCCCTATAAATCCTCTGGTGGCAAGATGGTTTATAACGAGGAACTAAAAAGAGAAATCCCCCAAGGATGGGGAGTGGAGAAGCTCTCTGATATTAGCAGTTTTAAAAACGGCATTAACTATGAAAAAGGATCATCTGGAGATTCAAAAACAAAAATTGTGAATGTGCGTAATGTGTCCTCGTCAACTATCTTTATTGATGCTGACGAATTAGATTCTGTTAAGTTGTCTGACAATCAGGTCAATAATTATTTAGTTGATGAATCTATGATTTTAATAACACGTAGTGGTGTTCCTGGTGCAACTAGGATGGTTACAAACATTAGAGGAAAGGTCATCTATTCAGGCTTTATTATTGGGGTAACACTGAGCGAAAAGTTTTTATTGGATTATGTATTTTTCTACTTAAAAGATTTAGAATTATTGATGAGCAATAGTTCGTCTGGAACTATTATGAAAAATATTTCCCAAGCTACTTTGTCACAAATGGTTATTGTTATTCCAAATAAAGAAATAGTTAAAAGTTTTTCTCGGATAATGGATACTTACTTTGAAGGAATTCGAAATATTCAAAAGCAAAATGAATCTCTCATCAACCTCCGCGACTGGCTTCTGCCCCTGCTTATGAATGGACAGGTTAAATTGAGAAGTGAGTCGGAAGTTCGGGAAGAATTATAAAATGCACTTCTAAAAATTGAGTGCGTTTTAAATTTATCGTCCTTTTAACAGCCGCAGAAGCTTTAGTTGTGGTATAATAATTGGGCAATGCTTACCTGAAAGCAAGTTTTTTGCTGGAATGGAGGTGTTTGTTAATGAATTCCATCTTTGAGCTCTTACTTGCTGTTGTGGCAAATGTTTTAGCAGGTCTTGTCCTCTATTACCTCTGCAAATGGCTGGACGGCAAGGACAAGTAGTATTGTCAGCCTAAAAACACCCGTTAATCTTTCATAGAACGTAAAAAAGCCCTTAACTATTGCAGTAGTTAAGGGCTTTGGTGTTCTAATGAACCCCATCTTTATGACCTCATTATACTCCATTTATTTTTTTTTGTCAAAGAGGGGACATACTGAAAAATAACCGCCCAGAAATCAAGGTTTCTGGGCGATTATTATATAAAAAAACAGCCTAGGACTGTTTTTCTAATTTCCCTCGCTTTAACCTTTAAAGCTCAGGCTATCATTATCCACTGGGTAATGATATTATTTCACCTCAGTAAACACAACATGTTTACGCAATTTTGGTGAGTATTTCTTCAGTTGAAGACGGTCTGGAGTGTTACGTTTGTTTTTAGAAGTTAGGTACAAGCGTTCACCAGATTCTTTGTGTTCAAGTGTAATATTTACGCGCATGGTCTCTCCCTTCCTTATTCAGCTGCCTTAGCTTTAGCAATCTTACGTCCCTTGTAGTATCCTTTGAGGGATACGCGGTGAGAACGTGAGTAGTCTCCAGTAGTTTCGTCAAAAGTTACAGTTGGAGCTGTAATTTTGTAGTGGGTACGACGTTTGTTTTTCTTCGCTTTTGATGTGCGACGTGCAGGTACTGCCATTTATTTTTTCCTCCATAAAGTCTCGGGCCTGGCCCAAATTTAGTTAATGTTATGCTTTGATTTTCATCAACTTTAATATGATAACACAAAAGGCTTGTAAAGTAAAGTTACTTGACAGATTTTTTTGCCGAATTTCTAAATTTTTGCGGGACTTGTGGTCCCAAGAGCTAGGACTATCTGGGCGCGGACTGATAAATGACTAGTAGTATTGAAAAGAGTTTGGAAATACCTAAAAAATTGCAAAGCCCTTTAGGCTTAGCTGGTCTTATAAGGGCTGCTTCACTAGATTTTTGAAGGTAGAAAAAGCTGAAGGACTTGAGCTCAAGCAATCCAACTTTCCTAGTTTCTGAAGCAACTTGCTCTCTATCGGGCTAGAATAATCTGACAATTTAATCCAGAATATTCTAAAAATTTATTTTTGCCTAGTGAAAGCTCTAGGGAATTGTGATATAATAAGTCTAGACAAGAATTCTACGACTATGAAAGAGGAAAAATCATGACTGATTTAAAAGACAAGCGTCATCGGTCCAGTATCTATGACAGCATGGTTAAGTCACCTAACCGAGCCATGTTGCGGGCGACCGGAATGACCGATAAGGACTTTGAATCTCCTATTGTTGGGGTTATTTCGACTTGGGCCGAAAACACTCCCTGTAATATCCACCTTCACGATTTGGGTAAGCTAGCCAAGCAAGGAATCCAGTCTGAGGGGGCCTGGCCTGTTCAATTCGGTACCATTACCGTCGCTGACGGGATTGCCATGGGAACACCGGGGATGCGTTTTTCCCTGACCTCACGTGACATCATTGCCGATTCGATTGAGGCTGCCATGGGCGGGCATAATGTTGATGCCTTTGTGGCCATCGGTGGCTGTGATAAGAATATGCCTGGTTCCATGATTGCCATTGCCAATATGGATATTCCTGCGGTCTTTGCCTATGGGGGAACGATTGCACCAGGAAATCTGGACGGAAAAGATATTGACCTGGTTTCCGTCTTTGAGGGTATCGGGAAATGGAACCACGGCGATATGACTGCTGAGGAAGTGCGGCGGATTGAGTGTAATGCCTGCCCTGGCCCTGGTGGTTGTGGTGGTATGTACACTGCCAACACCATGGCGACAGCGATCGAGGTTCTGGGTCTGAGTCTACCGGGTTCTTCTTCCCACCCAGCCGAGTCCAAGGACAAGCAAGAGGATATCGAAGCAGCTGGTCGGGCGGTTGTTAATATGCTCAGAATGGGTCTGAAGCCTTCGGACATCTTGACCAGAGAAGCCTTTGAAGATGCCATTACCGTCACTATGGCCCTAGGGGGCTCAACCAATGCCACCCTCCACCTCTTGGCCATTGCCCACGCAGCTAATGTGGAGCTGACTCTGGATGACTTTAATACCATTCAAGAGCGGGTTCCTCACTTGGCCGACCTGAAACCATCTGGTCAATACGTTTTCCAAGATCTCTATGAGGTCGGAGGGGTTCCTGCGGTTATGAAATATCTCTTGGCCAATGGCTTCCTGCATGGGGACCGGATTACCTGTACAGGTAAGACCATGGCTGAAAACTTGGCAGAATTTGCCGATTTGACACCAGGTCAAAAGGTCATCATGCCGCTTGAAAATCCAAAACGGGCAGACGGTCCCCTCATCATCCTTAAGGGAAATCTGGCTCCAGACGGAGCGGTTGCCAAGGTATCAGGGGTTAAGGTCCGCAACCATACGGGACCTGCCAAGGTCTTTAACTCCGAGCAAGATGCGATTGATGCCGTTCTGGCCGATGAGATTGTCGACGGTGATGTAGTTGTGGTACGCTTTGTAGGACCTAAGGGTGGTCCAGGGATGCCGGAAATGCTGTCTCTTTCATCAATCATTGTCGGTAAGGGACAGGGGGATAAGGTTGCCCTCCTGACAGACGGTCGTTTCTCTGGAGGAACCTATGGTCTGGTTGTCGGACATATCGCGCCCGAGGCCCAAGTAGGTGGTCCGATTGCCTACCTCCATACAGGAGATATGGTCACCGTTGACCAGGATACTAGAGAGATTACCATGCATGTTTCTGATGCGGAAATCGAAAAACGTCGAGCAGAAACCGAGCTCCCTCCACTCCATAGTCGAGGAGTTCTCGGTAAATACGCCCATATCGTATCTTCCGCTGCCAAGGGTGCGGTAACCGACTTCTGGAAGCCGGAGGAAACGGGTAAAAAATAGGCCAGACAAGACCTAAAAAAGCTAAAGCTTTCTTTGAATTGATAGATTGTAAAATAAAGTGCAACAAAAAATCCCCATAGACTCCTCTAATCGTGTAAACTGTAAGTAACCACAC
>NZ_PRDG01000008.1 GCF_017883985.1 Streptococcus oricebi
ATATAAGACTGAATCATCTCGGACTTACCAGAACCGGTCGTCCCCGCCACCAGACCGTGAGGGCCGTGGGCCTTTTCGTGAAGATTGAGGTGAACCAAGTCCTCTTTTCCTCTTAGCCCCACCGGCACCGACAGGCTCTTATAAGGGGCATTCTTGGCCCAGCGCTCCGGCACATGCAGGTCCGCAAAGCTCTCCGCCTCATACATTTCCATAAAGGTCACGGTATCAGGGATAGAGGACTTGAGGTTTTGAAGGTGGTTGAGAGGGGCCAAGCGTCTAGCAATCCCCTCCTTGTCATAGCCTGCTGGAAAATGATCCAGGGCAAAGTCGTGTTCGCGCAGGACCCCTTCCTCCATGACCAGCTGGCCTTGGTTGCGGTCCTTGATGTTAATAATCGTTTTGATATTTTCTGACAGGGAGCTGAGCACATCTTGGACAAAGATGAGCGAGCAACCCAGCTCAGTCGGATCCTCGGTGAAGAACTCCATAATCACATGGTCCAAAATCAATTTCTCATCGGTAATCAAGACCACATAGTGGGGCGAAAAGATAGTCGACTCACTACCAGCCCCCTTTTCATCCAGCTGGGCCTTGCGCAATTTCAAAATCTGATTCAGACTATTTAAGACCTGGTCATGGGTCCGTTGGTTGTAGACAAAGCCCCGCACATTCATATCTTGGAGACTAGAGTGGGGCAGCCAGCGCATCCATTCCCAGTCGCTTCTTTCTTCTTCCGGCATGATGGTGATAAACTGCACATCATGGTAGGAATGAAAGACCGAAAGTTGGGTGACGAGGAGTTGTAGCTGCTCGATAACCAGGGGTCTCGGTCCGATATAGCCGACCGGCCCATGGGCTAGATTGGCCACAACGGGCATACCCTCAATCTTGCGGTGACCCTCATAGAGGGCATAGCCCTCCTCTTCTAGCGGGTCCTTTTGCCCACTACGCTCCGTCTTAGAATAGCTAAGCGAGTAGCTAGTCGGTACCTTCCCTAGACCCAAACGATAGTAGAGAAAGTCAAAGTGCAGGGGCGTCTTTTCATAGATGCGGTGGCTATAATCCTTGGTCAAACGCTCCAAAGTCCCCAAATCTGGATAATGATAGAGTTGCCCCTCCTTTTGATCACGCGCCATCTGACTCAGCTCAATCGCCTTGTCCTTGAGATAAGCCCGATAAAGAAACTTCCGCTCCTTTAAATCCTGCTTGTATTTTTTGCGATTCTTGAAAAAGGTGGTCACGGAAAAGAAGATAGAAGCCAGGGACATGACCATGGTCAAGAGGATATAAATTCCCCTCGGCTGGACCAAGGCAATCAGAATGGTCACCCCGACCATGAGCAGGGGCGGTATCACTAATTTGAGTAATTCATCTGTCGGCTTGTTGGGTTCATTAGAGGGAGTATTGATGGAAATCTTGTCCTCCGACCCTCGATAGATAATCCTTGGCGACCGGTGAAAATCAGGATATTCCTCATAAAAATCATAACGAGAGCGCGAGCGAGGCGCGAGGCTAGCCGTTACTTGGACAGGCCCTTGAACGCGAACCTCGTCTGGATAAAACTTGAAAATCTTATCCTCAAAGGCCAGCTCATCTCCCACCTGCAAGGTCAGAGAATCCTGGCGCAAGAGGGCATTATTGAGATAGACCTGACCAGCCAGCAGGGTCAACTGCCAAGCCTGGCCCTCTTTTTTCAAGAGTAAGTGGCAGGGACTGTCTGGCGTATAAAAGGCACTTCCCTCATGGGAGCCTAGGACCAACTCCTGCTTGTCCAGCAGGTCGTAAATCTGGCTCTCCTTATCCAGCAGAAAGAAGCGGGTCGCTAGTAAGACCTGACCATTCTGCAAGATGCCTGATTCACCTTCCAGCTCATAGTAGACCTGGTTTTCCCTTAAGCTCAGGCTTAATTCCGCTGGCAAATCAGGCAGAAAGAGCTGGGCCCTCTCATGAGAAGCAAGCAAATAGTCCTTATCTGGTAGGAGTTCTAGCTCATAGCGAAGACTCTCCCTATAAAGTACGATTGTCTGTGTCATCTGCCACCCCTAGTCTTTTGTCTGGCTACTAGCCTTACTGCTAGACTCACCATTCGTTTCAGAACTGGAGCCACTTGTGGCCTCAGTCAAGGCTGAATCCCGGTCTTCCCAGTATTTCTTGTACTCACCGGTCAGCTCATTGATTTTCTTCTCCCGATCACTACCAGAAAGCGAGTCGTCTTCACGAACCTGCTTGATGGTCTGGGTCAAGGCATAGATAATCAAGTCTGTATCATCCAGCCGCTTGGCCGTGTCCAGTGCATCCTCATTTTGACTGCGACCGATTTGGACCCAGTAGGTCAGATAGAGTTCATCTGATTTCAGAGTGACATTATTTAAAATCACCTTCTTTTGTTCATCAGAGAAATTCAGCCCCTGGATGTAGGAATAGGCCAGCTCATATTTTTGAGTATAGGGCAGATTTTTAACCCCCACACCCTCCAGCTTATCAATCACCCGGGTATAGTCAACCTTGATAAAGGCATTGTCCGCATCCAGCATGGTCTCCTTGAAAGGATTGTGCATAAAGATCAGATAGACCAAGGGCACTGCAAGGACAAAAAGCCCAACGGTTAACCAGATGGACGCATGTTTATATAGGGTATAACGGCGTTTCACAACCGTTGTCAAGGTTGCCGATTCCTGGGCCAGTTTGGTCTCATAGTTTTCCTCTAGCTTGACTCTCAACTGCTCAATATCCGCTGCATCCCGCAGCTCCTTGAGAAAGTCAGGAACCGTCACCACCTCTAGCGAGCCATTGTAGAGCTCCATAAAGTCATAGTCGCTAAAGAGCGTGACAATAAAGCATTTGAGCTGGCGTAGAAAGTCGCTAGCATCAATGCTCTTAGGAATCATCATCTCCGGCAAGCCCCGGTAGGCAATCTTAGGCCGGGCATCCTTGGTCAAAAAGATATTGGCCGGGTGCAGCAAAAAGGTCACAGGCAGCTGCAAGCAAGCCTCCAACTCGACCATATTTAGGGCCAGGCGCAATTTATCCGAAAAATTCTTCTTTTTCAAAACATCATAACTCAGGCCATTCTTCTCTAGCTCATAGCTAAAAGAGACCGTATCCTCATCAAAGGTCAGCTCCTGCTTTAGAAACATAGGATGATGAAGATTGAGTAGGAGCAACTCCTTCATATTCTGCGTGGCTACATCAGAACGTTTGAGCGACAAGCTCCACTTGTCCTCCTCCTTCTGATAAGCGAAGACCTGCTCGGCAAATGTAAATTCTTCCTGTTTCACTAGATTATCTCCTCAATTTCAACCAGATCCCCTGTCGTCACAGGGTAATCAGATAAAATTTTTCCTTCGTCTAATAGGATCCCTTTGTTGATGACCCGTAGTTGATATTTCTTCCTCTGCTTATTATATCCGAAAATAGAATCAATTTCTTTAATCAATCTTCTAATTTCTATTTTTGTGGGAATGCGAATGTCCAAGTCCTTATCAGACAAGCGCAGACTAATATTGATGTGTTGCTCCACCTTCTTCAACTCCTTTTTTACTTACCTGATAGCTCAAAAAGCTAGCCAGAGTAATCATGACACAAATAGCTACCAAATAGCTCAGCCCTGGCAGGGCGCCTTCAAAGACAGCAACATCTTCCTCATCTTCTGATTTCCCTTTGGCGGCCGTATTTTCTGGCTGCGACAAAAAGAGTTTGTTGACCGAGTAAACATCCGCCTTGGTCTGACTAGCAGAAAACAGCTGCCCCTGATTTGAGGCAAACTGTTCCAGATGATTTTTTTCTATTTTATCCAAAATCTTTTGATCGCTTTCTGAAAAGAGGGAACGCGTCAGCTCGGATTGAGCTCCTCGCTGAACGTTCTCCTCCTGCTCCAGCCGCTTGCTGTCTATTTTCAGACTATTGTCCTTAATCCCCTCGCCCAAAACTGGACTTGAAGTTAGGGCCACTAGTAGAAAGAGCACTAACAGAAAACTTTTTTTAATCATAATCCTTCCTCAACCATTTTCGGTTTCTTGTTGACAAAGATATTGACCGCAGTCAGGGCTATAATGAGGACAATCAAGGCCCCAATCATAAAGACACCGACTGTTCGACCGTCAAAGTAGCCGGATAGGCCAGACTCTAAGATGGACAAGATATTAAAGGTTTTAATCAAGGCTGACAGACCAGTCAGACTTGCTGTGGTCCCGATAGCATTGGACAGGTAAACAAAGCTAATAATCATAAAGAAAGCTAGACCCATACCAATTGACTTGAGATGTTTCAAGAGTAGATATTGCCCTTGAACCAGGACAAAACTAGCCAGCACAACCAAGAGGACCCAAGAAGGGATATAGGCTTTTTCGACATAGAGCCGACTGCTAGAGATAATCCCGATAGCTAGACCAATAACCAGAGACAGACCTGATAGGATAGCTACCGTTACAATATCTGTTTCTTCCAGCTTATCTAGCTTGAAGCGGTCTTTCATCTTGCCTACAATATTTTGTGTTGCAAAGAGGTAGGCAGTAAAGAGGGCCACCACTTCCAAGAGTAAAATCCAGGTAAATGGTCGGTAAACATTGACTGTCGCTCTCACAGATGAAGCCGATTGGGCTACCGGACTAGCCAGGAAGCTCATCAGGGTTTCATTTGGCACCCCATCCTTATAGGCATTGTTAAGAACCTTGATAAAGGAAGACACAAAGTCACCATTGGTTGCCAACTCCTGCTCAAACTTGGCCATCAAGCCTTCCGCATCGGTCGACAACTTCTCGCTATTGCCCTTGACCGTTTCCAATTCCTTATCAAAAGAAGAGAAAATCGAATTAACCGAATTAGCCTGCTCAATATTACTTTGAGAAGAAGACTTGGCGCTGGAAGTTTGAGCCACAAGGGATTTAAGACCACCCTCCAGAGCTGATAGTTGAGAATCGGTACTGGTCCATTCAGTATCTACACCCTGCTTTTTACTATTAGCCTGTTCTTGTAACTTTTTCAACGAGTCCAAATCCTGGGTAATTTGAGAAGTCAAATTGTCATTTGTCTTTTTAATCTCTTCTAAATTAGTCTTAAGACCATCTCTGGAAGCTTCTAATTTTTGAAGAGTCTCCTCAGGTGAAGTACCCTTGTATTTATTTACGTTATCAGTAATAGCTTGTTTTAATAAAGAAACCAAAAGTGGAGTTACCGGTTGCTCTAAAAAGTCTGACAATGCTTGGCTATTGCGCTTGCCGCTATCATTTTTTGGATACAACACATCCAAAACGCTTTCCGCTGCTTCATAGGCATCCATAACTTTTTGAACCTGCGCAGTGTAGTCTTTATAAGCTTTCAATTCCGAAACTTTTTGACTACCAACTTCTTTACCATTAACTGAGACAGTCACTTGACTGTCTGCTGGCACTGTACCTTCAATAACATAAGAGACTGTAAAAGAACCTGTTAGGTCTTTAGTAACGGTGGTGATTAGCTCACCTTTATTATCAACAATATTGTCGTTGTTAATTTTCCAACTTTTAAGCGTTACACCGTCAGGCACCGTAATTGTTACTGTAGCATTCTTAGTTCCTGATACATCTATTTCACCTAAATTACCTTGCAGGGCATTCAGATTTTCTCTTAAATCTGCCGAGGGCATTTTACCCAAAATGTCAATTTCTTCAACAGCACCCTTACTACTTTCTTCTAGCAATTGTTTTGCTTTCTCTTCACCTAGAAACTGTTTTAAAGTAACAGTAGATTCCTGGCCTTGATTTTGATTATCTTTTGGATATTTCTTAGCTAACCAGTCATTAACAAAATTGGTAAGTTCTTGCTCTTGTTGGGAACGTTTATCATCCTCAGTTTTTATACTTGCTTTTAATTCCGCAATTTGGCTATCAAGATTAGCTAGTAGGTCTGTATAGTTTTTCTCATTAGTTTTTTGTTGGTTTGTCAACGAACTACCAGTTATCTGCACATTTAAATTATCTTGAGTAGTCTGAACCTTCTCATAGAGAGCTTGTGTCTGCCCACTCAAATTGTTTATTCCAATCACGGCAGTGACAAACTCTTCAAAGCTGGTCTTACCATTTGCTCGTGCTTTTATCAACTCCTCCAAACTCTTTCCATAATCAGTCTGACTCTTATCCAATGAATCATAGAGATTTGAGTAAGACTCTAGTGAGCTTTTAAGAGAGGTATTGGCCGTCAGCGAGCTATTAGACATAGAGGCTAGGCTAGGGAAGAAATTCCTTGCTCCCAGGGCGGACTGCAACAGGTCATTACGGTAGCTACCGATATTGGTCGTTTGCACCCCTGAAATGGTCTGCACATTTTGCTGGGCGGTATAGAGGTTGCTCAAGATACTAGCGATATAGAGGTCGACCAATTGTTTATTGAGGTCGGCTACAATATCCTTGGCTAGCTTGTTGGCATCATTTTCCACCTGCAAGTTTCCCTTGGCGTTGACCTTATAGCGAATATCTGCCCGGTCAGCTTGAACGCTATTGATGTCTAGAACCTTGCTGGAAAAGTCATTAGGAATGGTCACCATCAGCTGGTATTTCCCGTCTTTGAGACCTTTTTCAGCACTACCCCGACTGACAACTGACCAGTTTTGGGAGTTGTCGCGTTCGATATTCTTGATATAGCTGGCTCCTAGATTGTATTCTCTATCATCGGCCACTACCGCCCGGTCCTCATTGACCAAGGCCACGTTCAAGCGGGTAGCCTGACTCTGCTTGAGCTTTTTCTCATTATTGGTCCTGGTGTTGTTTTGGACGATGATGTTTAACCCGATGACGGAAATCAGGAGCACAGCGATTAGAGCCGCATTCCCGACATATTTTAAAATCCTATTTTTCATCTCTTGTGGTCTTTCTCCCAAATAGATTTATTAATATAAAGAGGGGAAGGTAAACACCTTCCCCTCATAACCATTGTAAAGATTAGCTTCTGATTTTTGAAGCGATATCTTGGTCTGTTTGCTCAACAACATCTGCAACTTGGTTCAACTGAGTATTGATGTCTTGAAGTAATTGTGCAAATTGTTTGATTTTTGGAGACAATTCTTGGAATTGTTGCTCAAAACTATCGAAAGCTGAACCGTCCCAGTTAGATGAGATAGTTGCTTGTTCTGCAGTCAAGGTTGACAACACTTGGTCAATTTCTTGAGAACCTGAAGTGTACTTTTGAGCAGAAGTGCGTAGTTCTTCTGGAGTAAGTTTAATTTGTGCCATAAAAAGTTTCTCCTTTTTCCTTATTGATACTCATATTATAACACATCTATTTCTATTTTCAAGCATTTTCTGGGAAAAAATCCAATCTTTTTGTAGGAAAATTCTCTAAGTCCTTGTCTCTCTTGACTTGAGCATTTTTAAATTTTTTCGCTTTTTTTCGTTAAAACCTAGAAAAAATACAGATAAAAGGGAGGAAAATCCTCCCTTTCATCACACTCGATAGTAAAAACTTCCTTGTTCTTCAAAGCTATTTATGCCGACACCGACCCAGAGCCGGTCTCTACCTGGATCTGAATCGTCCTTAAAGGCTTCTTTAGAAGGTAGGGAGACTCCCGCTGGGATAAACTCTAGTAAAAATCCATCTCCTTCCCCACCATAGACACCAGCAGAGGCTGTACCATAGTCGGTCAGGGAAGCCCCGTAAAATTCTTGGCTATCTGATACCAGACCCTTTTCATCAAAGGTCAAGCGTTGCCCCTGACTATTCTGCCAGGTTCCTCTGACACTGGCAAAGTTTCCTTCTGCTAGCTCTGCTATTTGCATTCTGATTTGATCCTCTCTTGGATTAGTGTTAGAGCTGGCTGAGCTCTCACTACTTGCGCTACTAGAAGACTGACTGGCCTTTGAACTAGAGGCCTTACTGCTACTAGTCTTGCTGCTTGCACTGGTTGATTGGCTAGAAGACTTGGACGGATTATCTTTAGCCTGCTGGCTACAAGCAGCTAGGCCCATGGATAGACTGGCTAGGAGAAGGAGGGATACTGTTGTTTTTTTCATGAGAACACCTCGTCATTCATTCTTTTGGGCAGGTTTCTTTGGAGGCAAGGCTAAGAAAGGCCCTCACTCCAAGAAAGCAGTTTCAACTATCCTTATTGTAACTTTTTTTAAAGCATTTGACAATTATCTAGCGACCACCTTCCAAAAAACGGCTAACGATTAGGCAAAGCAAAGTAGGCCAGACTGGGCAAAATTCGAGTCTCAGCTTCTCTTAAATTTTTTCAGACGCAGGGCATTGAGAACGACAGATACCGAGCTAAAACTCATGGCCAAACCGGCCAGCATCGGATTTAAAAGGGGGCCGCCAAAGAGATAGAGGAGGCCCATAGCTAGTGGAATGCCTAGTAGATTGTAGACAAAGGCCCAGAAAAGATTTTCCTTGATGGTTTTAATAGTTGCTAGGCTAAGCTGGATGGCGCTGACCAGCGCCCGCAAATCACTATGCATGAGGACAATGTCCGCCGATTCTAGAGCGATATCAGAGCCCGAGCCGATGGCCAAACCAACCCTGGCCTCAACCAAAGCAGGGGCATCATTGATCCCATCTCCGACCATCCCCACTTCCTTCCCTTGAGCTTGAAGTTTCTTAACGACTGCTGCCTTGTCGCCCGGTAAGACCTGGGCAAAGACTTGCTTGATTCCCACTTGTTGGGCAATAGCCCTTGCCGTATCCTCGCGATCCCCCGTCAGCATGATGACATCCAAGCCCATCTCTTGCAGCTCCTCTATGGCTTCTTTACTGCCACCTTTGAGGGAATCCGCTAAGCCTAAAAGGGCCGCCACCTCAGAGTTCACAGCCAATAAAATGGGGGTCTTGCCCTGGCTAGCTAAGTTTGTCAAGTCTTCCTCTAGATGGGACAAGTCTATGCCCTGATCCTCTAGCAAGGCTTGATTACCCAGAAGAACCTGCCCAGCTGCAAATTCAGCCTTCAGGCCTTGCCCCGGCAAAATTTCCAAATTTTCTGGTTCGTCAAGACCGACCCCTGCTGCCTGACCTGCCTGAACCAAGGCCTGGGCCAGAGGATGCTCGGAGTGCTGCTCGCTGCTAGCGACCAGACCAAGGACCTCTTCTTTCTCCCAGTCACCTAAAAGGAGCAAATCCGTCAGATGGGCCTGACCTCTAGTGATGGTCCCTGTCTTATCAAGGACAATTGTATCCAAGTGGCAAGCTGTTTCCAAGGCTTGAGCAGACTTTATCAAGATTCCATTTTCTGCCCCCTTGCCTGTCCCCACCATGATGGCCGTTGGCGTCGCAAGACCCAAGGCACAAGGGCAGGCAATGACTAAAACCGAGATAAAGATTGACAAGGCAAAGGACAGGTCTTTCCCGCCTAGGAGATACCAAGCCAGGGCGGCTAGCGTGGCTAGAGCAAGAACCAGGGGCACAAAGTAGAGGGCCAAGCGATCTGCCAAGGCGGCTATGGGAGCCTTGGAACCTTGAGCCTCCTCGACCAAGGCAACGATTTGAGCCAGGGTCGTATCAGAGCCGACCTGGGTGGCCTCATAGTCGATACTGCCAGCCTGATTGATGGTGGCGCTAGTAATCCTATCTCCCGGCTTCTTCTCAATAGGCAGGCTCTCACCAGTCATCATGGACTCATCCACATAGGTCTGGCCTCTGACAACGAGGCCATCCACCGGCATTCTCTCCCCTGGCTTAATTCTAATGACATCGCCAACCTGGATATCCTCTGTGGCAACGGTCATGGTCTGATCGGCACGGACCAGGGTAGCCTGGGCAGGCAGGAGCTGGAGGAGTCCCTCAATAGCCTGCGAAGTCTGACCCTTGGCCCTGGCCTCCAGATACTTACCTAAAAGGACCAGGCTGATAATGACTGCCACCGACTCAAAATAGAGCTGGTGGACATAGGCGCTCCGACCCTGAGCTACTTGTAAAAGAGAGTATAGGCTATAAAGAAAGGCCGCAGAGGTCCCTAGAGCAATTAAGCTATCCATATTCGGGTGTCCCTTGAGTAAATTAGGAAAACCTCGCCGATAAAAACCAAAGCCCAGCCAGATAAGGGGTAAAGACAGGGCTAGCTGACTCAGGACAAAGAGCAAGGGCTGCTCATGAGGCGCTAGAACTGGTGGTAAAGGAAGACCCAGCATACTGCCCATGGCCAGATAAAGCAAGGGCAAAGTAAAGAGAAAGGCTAGATAGAGAGTTGAGCGCATCTTGGCCAATTCCTCTTGCCTAGCAGTCACTTCCTGCTCATGATTCCTCCTTTTTTGATTGGTTTGCTCCTTAGCTCCATAGCCGGCCTCTTCTAGGCAAGTCAGGAGAGCTCGGCTGTCAAAGCCCGGTCTGGGGCGGACAGTTAACTTCTCGCTTGCCAGATTGACCCTGGCCTCCTCAACCTGATTTAAATCATTGACCATTTTTTCAATCCTGCTAGCACAGGAGGCGCAGTGCATTCCTCTTAGATGATAGACTCTTTCTTTCATAAATCTCCCCTCAGCTTAGGATGGGCCCCACAGGTACATTGACCCTGAGAGCAATGACAGACCAGACTCTCCGGTGCTGAAAGACGTTTTTTCTCAACCAAACGACTAATGCGCGCCAAATCTCCCTGACTAAATTGGCTCCGCTCCAGCATGGCCAAAAGCAGGTCTCCATGCTTGGTATTGCACATGTTGTCAAAGAGAGTCTGCCAGGTCTGATTTAGATGCTCTTCTTCCAGAATTTGGGCTTCATAGTAAAATTTCCCCTCAACCTTTTCCATGCGGATAAATTCCTTGGTCTTGAGCCGGTTCAAGAGGGTCTTAATCGTAGCCGGTTTCCAATCAAAATCCGCCTCCAAATGCGCCACCACCTCATTACTACGACTATGAGGATAGGCCCACAAGACCCGCATGACCTGCCATTCTGCCTGACTAATATTTTGTTCTTCCATTGACGACCTCTTTCTAGAATAAATTTTTTCTCCTTTATTAGTTTACGCTTGTAATCATAAAAAGTCAAGTATTTTTTCGGCAAAGAAAAACGAACGGCTGCTTACCGTTCGTTGCTCTTGTTAAATGGCCTACTGGTTAGTGAGCCAGCATCTCCTGGGCAATTTCTTGGCCAGACAGCTTCTTAGGATAGTAGGTTGGCCAGTTTTCCAGCTCATTAAAGAGGGCTTCTTGACTTTCTCCACCAAAGAAGATGTGGAAGTGGGCCGCCTTGGTCGGTGCAATATTGTGGTCGCTAAATTGGACGTACTTGTACTGTCCAGCGTCAGGGTCAGTCGCTTCAAACATAAAACGAACCCCGCGATTTCCCTTAGAATAAGTCAGAGTGTGCTTGCCGACATATTTATAGGTGTATTTCTTAGCTTTGCCGTCCACAATAAATTCCATGGTTTTATCAGTAATATTGATATGGGAGACATCGGTCTTGTAGCCCTTAGTGTAATAGGCCTTGTATTCAGCCGCAGTCATCTTGCCGGTCAACTTAGCCTTATAGTCAAAGACTTGGTCCAAAGTGCCGTCTTGCAAGAATGGATAGACTGACTGCCAGTCGCCCTTATAGTCGGACAAGGTCCTGTCCTTAACGGCACTATCCTCAAAGTAACCATTTTGTACAGTCTTGCTGTTTTCCTCTTTTTCAGGACTAATTTCTGGGCCAGCCTGACTAGTTGTCTTGAGCAAGGCCTTGAGGTTGGCCTCCATGATGGTTAGGTAGCTCTCACCTGCCTTGGTTTGCTTTTCAGTCAAGCTCTCCAATGGATTTAGCACATCGAGCTCAACCCCTGCTTCCTTGGACAGGGTAGTAGCCAAAGCTTTTGAGGCATTTTCTTCAAAATAGATGTACTTGATTTGATTTTTCTTAATATAGTCCGCTAACTCAGCCAAACGAGCCGCTGAAGGCTCACTGTCCGGTGACAGGCCGCTAATGGATACCTGTTTCAAACCATAGTCCAAGGCCAGATAACCAAAGGCCGAATGCTGGGTGACAAAGCTCTTTTGCTTGGCATCAGCCAGACTAGTTTGATAGGACTTGTCTAAAGCCTCTAATTTTTTGCTGTAGGCGGCCGCATTCTTCTTGAATTTTTCTGCCTGTTTAGGATAGGCCTTGCTGAGCTGGTCCCGAATTTCCTCAACTAGCTTAAGGGCCCTTTGAGGAGACAGCCAGACATGGGGGTCATAGTCATGATGGTGCCCTTCCGCACCATGGTCATGTCCCTCTTCTTCCTCTCCACCAGGCAGGAGCAACATCTTACCGGTTGCCTTGACCACCTTGACCTTCTTGTCCAAAGTTTTCAAGAGCTTGGGAACCCAGGTTTCCATATTTTCATTCTCATAGACAAAGGCATCAGCATCTTGGATTTTAGCGACAGCCTTGGCCGAAGGCTCATAATCATGGACCTCAGTCCCCGCTCCGATTAAGAGTTCGACATTTGCCGTATCTCCGGCCACTTCCTTGGTGAACTCATATACAGGATAAAAGGTCGTCACAATATTCAGCTTATCCTTTTTACCCGCCTGATTGGAGCAGGCTACCAAGATAAGGCTCAGAAGGCCCATTGCTACTAAAGTAAGTTTCTTCATTCTCTTCTCCTACTTGATAAATTTATTGATTAGATTGACCAATAAAAAGACAAAGACAAAAATAATGGTAATGCTAGCACTGGCTGGCGTTTCTGCATAATAAGAGATATAAAGCCCCGCAATCATGCCCAGAAAACCAATCAAATTAGCCAATAAGATGACCGACTTAAAGTTCTTGCCGATCCGCAGGGCAATACTGGCTGGCAGGACCATAATGGTCGATACTAGAAGGGCCCCAGCTGCTGGAATCATCAGAGCGATGGCCACCCCAGTGACCACATTAAAGAGGATAGACATGGTCCGAACAGGCAGACCATCCACAAAGGCCGTATCCTCATCAAAGGTCAAGATATACATGGGACGGATAAAGAAGAGGGTTAAGACCAAGACCACTGCCGCAATGGCAAAGAGGGCCCATACCTGCTCCTGATTGATGGTGACAATCGAGCCAAAGAGGTACTGATCCAAGCTCATGGAGCTCGAGCTAGCCCCCTTGTTCATGACAATCAAGGCCACTGCTAGCCCCGTTGACATGAGGATAGCCGTTGCAATCTCCATATAGTTTTTATAAATGGTCCTTAGATACTCTAGAAAAACCGCTGCTATAACCACGATTAAAACCGTCGAAATAGTCGGAGAAATTCCCAGGACCAATCCAAAAGCCACCCCAGCCAAGGAAACATGGCTCAGAGTATCACTCATCAAACTCTGCCGCCTAAGGATAAGAAAGGTCCCTAAAATCGGCGAAAAGATACTCATGGCAATGACTGCCCAGAAGGCCCTTTGCATGAAATCATAACGAAATAAATCAAGCATGTTTAGCCTCCCCATCATTCTCATGAATATTAAAGCAACGCCAAGGGGAATCCTGATCGCGTACAAGGTGAATATTTCGATCAGCATACTTCTTGACCTCTTCTGGATCATGAGTAATCATCAGAACTGCCTTTCCATGCTGGTGGGCACTGTGGTGCATGAGACGATAAAATTCGTCCTTACTACCCGCATCCATCCCAGCAGTCGGCTCATCCAGAACAAAAACATCTGGATCCGAAGCAAACATCCGGGCGATAACTGCCCTCTGCTTTTGTCCTCCCGAAAGAGAGCCAATCCTCTTCTTGCGGTGCTCCCACATTCCTACAGCCTCTAGGCTGACCTTAATGTGCTCCTCATCGTGACTGTTCAGCTTCCTGAACCAGCCCCGCCTCGGATAACGACCAGACTTGACAAATTCGTAGACCGTACTAGGAAAGCCTGCATTAAAGCTAGCAATCTGCTGGGGCAGATAGGCCAGGCGCAATTTTTTCCCAGCTCGGTTGGTCTTTGAGATTTCCACCTTGCCCACTCTGGGCCGTAAAATACCCAGGCTCGCCTTGATTAAGGTCGTCTTAGCAGCTCCATTTTCCCCAGTCAGGGTCACAAATTCACCACTATCTAAAAAATAGTGGATATGCTCCAGTACCGGCTCCTTATCATAATAAAAGGAAAGATTATCTACCGTAATGTATCTCATTTTCCAATTTCCCCCACGAGCCCCTCTAAAAAGCGAGCAATCGTTTTCTGTTCCTCATTTGAAAACTCTTTTACTAGCTTTTCATAAGTGGCCAAGGTATGGGCATGATGATGCTCATGTTCCTGAGCCACCGGCCGGGCTAACTTGGTCAAACGATAGATAAGCACTCGGCCATCCTTCTTGTCCTTGCTAGCCTCCAACATCCCCTGCTTAATTAAGGATTTAATCGCCTTGGTTACAGCCGCCTGACTGATATTTAATCTCTTAGCCAAGTCTGTATTGGTCAGAGAATCCTCTGCCAAGAGCATAAGGATATGCTCCTGAGTATTGGTCAAAGCCACTTGACTCTGACAGGACCCAATTAAAATTTCATGTTGATTTTCTGATTTTAAAATAATCTCATTTAAGAAATGATCGATCTGTTGCGCTAAATGAGCCATAAGCCACCCTTTCTATTAACTAGTTAAACGTTTACTAGTTAAGTATATCATAAAGAAAAAAAGAGTCAAGTAAAAATCAATGATTTCCTGTGTTTTCTGAAATCATTTCATCTTCTTACAAAAAACCAACTAGGAATTGGTTTGTCCTCCCATCAACTTTCTGCTATAATGTGGGCAAAGGAGGAAAAGCCGATGACTCAAAAAACAATCCGCTCCTGGGCTATCTTAGGCAGCTGGCTGATTTATATTGCAGATATATTAATCGCCATCTCTGATGGCTTCGGCCCAGGCTTTTGGCAAGGTCTACCCGATTTACCAACTTGGAAGGTAGACTTTGCCGGCTATGCCTTGCTTCTCTTTCCCCTTCTAGGGATTGGAGTTTACATCCTCTCTCTTGGCCTCAGACAGAAATGGCTTGGAATACTGGGAGCTTGGTTTCTTATGACTATATGCGTCTTTCTCCATACCAGTTATTTTTACTTTGCTGGCACTGCCCGACTGCATGCTCAACATCCCTCGACAAGTACGGCAAAGTTGCTAGAAAGCTTTTCAATGGTCAAAAATAACTTTATGCTCGCCTACTTTGTTCTAATGGCAATCCTTTTTCTCTTCATTATTGTGCTAGTCTTAAGTAAGAAAACTGCCTTTCCACGCTGGTTTGCCTTGAGCACTCCCTTAACAGGAATTCTTCTGGGCCGATTACTTAACCTTGTCGCACCATCCATTCGTGAGCTTCTTCAGCCCTTCCTCATCCCTGCCTTTTGGTTTGCACTGATGCTAACCATCGCAATGATTTTTGCCTTAAAAGATAAAAACTTTCTAGAAGAAAATAGGACCTCTTAAGAATAAAGCTAAATTTTTTAGAGAAAATCCTTCACCAGAAAAGAAATAATAGACAGGTTTTATTAAGCAGGTTAATCATGACCACCTCTTAAATCGGTAGTGTTTTTGATTCGCGCTTCAGATGGTAAGACAGACTGCAAGTCAGATAAGCAAAAAAAGATAGGCTTCTAGCCTATCTTTTGTCTGTAACCTTAAGCGATACCGGCGGCCGGGGTCGAACCGGCACGTCCGTGAGGACACTGGATTTTGAGTCCAGCGCGTCTGCCAATTCCGCCACGCCGGCTTAATGTGTAACTGGGGTAGCTGGATTCGAACCAACGCATGAGGGAGTCAAAGTCCCTTGCCTTACCGCTTGGCTATACCCCAATAATATAAAATAGGCGAGTGATGGGGATCGAACCCACGCATGCCAGAGCCACAATCTGGTGTGTTAACCACTTCACCACACCCGCCATATTCTTACACGGGCAGTAGGAATTGAACCCACACTGAAGGTTTTGGAGACCTTAGTTCTACCTTTAAACTATGCCCGTAAAGGATGGAAGGGGAGGGATTCGAACCCCCGAACCCGAAGGAGCGGATTTACAGTCCGCCGCGTTTAGCCTCTTCGCTACCCTTCCTCTATTTAATTTATGGCGCGAGACGGAATCGAACCGCCGACACATGGAGCTTCAATCCATTGCTCTACCAACTGAGCTACCGAGCCTAAG
>NZ_PRDG01000009.1 GCF_017883985.1 Streptococcus oricebi
CAGGGGATTGAGGACCATACCATTTACTTGATTAACGACATTGGTCAATATGAAATTTTAAATGAAGATTTAAGTGGCTTGGAAGCAGCCGAAACCATTCGGGAGGTGCCGACCGAGCTAGAGGCTATTGTCGATCAGATGGACGCCTTGACTCAGTCGCTGGGCATTGCGGACTTGCCGCAACCTTGGTTACCGCCATTAGCGGAGCGGATGACCTTGGAAGAAATTCGTCCCCTATCCTTTAAGGAGGCTTGGCAGAGCGCCAAACAAGGCGTGTCCATCCTCCTTGGGGTGGCGGATATTCCTCAGGAACAAAAGCAGGAGCCGGTGTCTATCAACCTGACCAAGGACGGCAATGTCCTACTCTACGGGGCACCCGGGACAGGAAAGACCACCTTCCTCCAAAGTACCGCTATGGACTTGGCTCGCAACTACTCGCCTGAAGAGGTGGTGCTCTATCTCCTTGATTTTGGGACCAATGGACTGGCCCCACTGGGAAGCCTGCCCCATGTGGCAGACCTCATGCTTCTGGACCAGGGGGAAAAGATTGCCAAGTTTGTGCGGATTCTTGAGCAAGAGCTGGCTAGACGGAAGAAACTCCTGTCTGACTATGGAGTCGGAACCATGGAGCTTTACCGCCAGACTAGTGGCAAGGAAGAGCCGACCTTGGTGATTCTCTTGGATAGCTTTGAGGCCATGCGAGACGAAGCCTTTGAGCCGGCTCTTCAGAGCCTGCTCATGCGGGTCTCTCGTGAGGGTCTTTCTATCGGGGTCCATCTAGTCATGACGGCTGGTCGCCAAAGCAACCTAAGAGCGACCCTCTACAGCAACTTCAAGCACCAGCTGACCCTCAAGCAAAATGATAGCAGTGAGGTCCGCTCGATTGTGGGCTCCACCCCACTTGCGACGACCATGGAAGATATCAAGGGTCGGGCACTCATGAAGCGCCATGAAGTGGATGTGGTTCAGTTTGCCTTGCCGGTTGCTGGACACAATGATATCCAGGTGGTCGAAAACCTACGAACCGAAGCCCAGACCATGCGGGAAGCTTGGCAGGGCAGTCGCCCAAGCGCCATTCCAATGGTACCAGAGGAGTTGGAGGCAGAAGTATTTTATGCCTCAGCCGGCGTTGCTCGTGAGCTAGCCGCCGAACGCCTCCCAATGGGACTCGATATGGAAACCGTTCAAACCGTCAGCTGGGAGCCTAAGAAGGGTCCTCTAGCCTATGTGGCAGGAACGGAAGAGCAGATGAATGCCATGACTGAACATATCATCAAGTTGTCTCAGAAAATCGACAAGCAAGTGGTTGTCTTAGCGCCGCCACACCATCTCTTACCGGACTTAACAGCAGAGGGCGTGGATGTCCTTTCTGGTGCCCAAGAGGTTACAGAGATGATTGAGGCCTTGTCCTTGAAGGTGGATGAACGCTTGGAAGCCAAAGAAGATGACTATCTCTTAAATGTGATTATCTACAATATGGCGGAGTTGGTGAACCAGTTAGATACCAACACCTTGACCCAGTTGACTAAGATTCTGGATAGGGGCTACCGGATTGGTTATGTTCCAATTGTTATCACCACCAATACGCTCTCTAGTCGGATTGACGTTGCGTCCAAGTATGCCCGAAACCTGCGCCAAGGGATTGTGTCTGTAAGACTCAATGACCAGCAAGTTGTTCCAGTGACGACCAAGCCATTGAGAGAACCTCAACTGGACTATCAAGTGAGCTATTTAGTGCATGATGGAGTCGCTAAGAAGATGAAGACGATTATTGAATAGGAAAGGAAATAAATAGACATGCTTATTACAGAATATGGCGGTAGTCGATTAGAGTCGGATTATAAGTCGGCGAATACGATTCGGTTGGAAGGGGAACTAAAAGCGATTGAAGCGAAAATTTCAGCCCTTAGAACATCTTCCGGCTTTTTGGCTGATGTGAGTGCGGACACGATTAAGGAATCTTATGAAGGGGACGCTGGAGAACTCTACGGAAATAAATACGATGAATTGACCGAGAAAGAAAAGTCGGACATTCAGAGTTATAAGAAGGCCTTTATGGACAAGAAGACCGATTTATTGGGTGTTGCCAAGGGAGAGATAGCCTATTTAGAGACTCAACGGTTCTTGGTCAATGCTAGTTTAACCATTTCCCGAATCTCCGATGCGGCGGAAGCTGAACGCCAGCGAGCTGAACGGGCTAAGAATCAAAAGAAATAGGAGGTTGTGATGGCAGTTGTACAAATAAATAGTAAGTCAGGCTTAGATGGACTTGGAAAAGTAATCTCTGAAGCTGGTGACCAATATAATACGGCGATTAGTGAGGTTACCCGAAGTCTGGATGTAAAGACCGATAACCAAGAAGGCTCTGCCATTGAAGCCTTCGAGGCTAAACTCAATCAGATTGCAGGAGCTGTCTTTGAGCAATACCCTCAATTATTGAAGGATTATGGTAAGGCTGTTTCTGAGTATGTGTCAGAGATTGAGGGGATTGGTTTTTCTAGTGAGACCTTGCGAACCAAAGCCACCCCCATTAACCATATTAAGAAATGGTTGACTACCGATACCTATAATGGTTTTAAGGATTTAAAGAAGGATTTAGACACGGAATTTAAGGCGGTTATTGAGGCCTTAGCGATGAGCCCTCACAGTGTCGATGAGCCTACACCTAACTTAAATGACGCCTTGTCTACAGCCAAATCAGGTTTAGATAAGGCTGGTAAGACACGTCGTGAAACCCATGATAAGTTGGTCGCTGCGCTGGATACTTTTAAGGGGAAGTTGGACAGTGTCCAGACGGGTCTGACGGGGATTTTGGCTTCCTTGAAGAATGCGGAGTTTATCAATGGTTTACCCGCTACGGAAGTCGTTGCCTTGATTGCTCAAGGTAGCTTTAAGGCTGAGGATATGAATGATATTGATGTTATTCAGGCCGAAGGAGATGGGGCTGCTCTGATTGCCCTCCATTCTCCCGATAAGTTTAACAAACTGGGTCAGGTCAACCCTACCAATGTCAGTGACCCCATGATGACTCTGATTTATAAGCTCTTTTATAATGAGGTCAAACCGGAAGTCGACAAGGACGGGAACCTTATCAAAATCGAAGTGGATAAAGAGGGGAATGTAATCAATGCTCCATCGTTGAAAAATATCGAAGCCTTTCTTGCCTCTTTAACTAAGCAAGATGTCTCACGAGTCAAAGCCTACACTGAAAAGCTAGTTAAGGCTGGAGACCGCTTGGGTCTGGTGATGCTGGGGCAAGGAATCGAAATGACGCCTGATTTTCCTAAGAATGGGACAGTCGAAGAGTTGGCTAAATATACAGAGGAATTGGCCAAGGCTTCTCCCAACTTGAAAGAGCTGAATATGAGCTTACAGCGGGCGGCTGCCCTGACTGGTCTTTTTGAAGGTGTCTATGCTTTGGAGATGGGACGAGATGCACGGGGTTCTCTACATGGTAAAGATGAGGTTAGTTATTACAGTACAATTCGACCTGGAAGCTTAAAATTTGGGGGACCAGACCGTATTCGTTTTGAAAATGAACTTTATGAAAATGGGAAATGGAGGGCTAAGACGACAGCTGAAGTCTTGCATTACCGTCAGTCGAAGGGGATTGCGGCCGACAAGTTGGTTAATACAATTGCCGAATTACAGGAAAAGAGAAATAAGGCTGCTTTGGAGTTTGTAAAAAACTTGACTCAAGAAACGGTATCCTTGATTCCCGGTGCATCAGCGGTTAACGTTGCAATTGATGTAGCAAATAATATCGCTGGTCTGGCAGAGAGCCCTAATTTAAAGAATGGAGCGAAGCTAGCTGGAAAAGGGACCCCTTATCTGCCAGAAAAGTGGAAGGGGGCGGCTGGTTTTAGCACGAAGACTGCTGAGTGGCTAGGTAACTATGTAGAGACGATGCAGAACTTAAGTAAGCAGTCAGCCGAAACGCAGGAGGCGCTTAAGAGTAATCTCTTTGATATTGGTGGTATCAATGTTAACTATGGGAATAGTGAAAAACCTGAGAACAAGGTTGTTCGTTATGCGCCGGAATATGACCTACAGTCGGCGCTTGAAATCCATGATTTGGAACAAAATGGCCTACGCGGCTATATTTATCGGACCGAAGTAGAAAAAGCCCAGGAAGAAGGGGCATCAATAGACAAAGCAATCAAAACAGGTTGGGACCGTGTAGATGGATTTGAAAAAGCCAGTAAAAATTCGCAAACAAGCCGAGCCTATACAGCTAAGGTTAAGAACTTCTTGGCCGGAGAGGGAAATGGGCAGGTACATCTGGAGGTTGAGAAAGAGAGAGCTCCTTGGGACTTTCTTCCTGAGTCTAAGGAAGAGCAGGAGAAGAGAGTCACCGTTTCTGAGTTTTGGAATGGCATAAAGGAAGCGACGGGAAGTACGGGACTGGCCTCCTATCTTGGTGATGGACCAGATGGGACTTTAAATAATCTGGCAGGCCACTATAGTCATTTGATTGGCGATTAGAAAGAGGTCCGATATGAAGAACAGAAAACGCCTCCTCTTGGGTTTCCTCGCTCTAATATTTATTTTATCGGTGGGACTAGCTTCCTTTTACTTGTGGAAATCTCAAATCTTCAAGAAGGTCGAATATGACTATGCCTCAGGCAAGCTGAGCCATATCCAGCTCTTCGGGGAACACAATCAATATGTGATTTTTAAGGGAGAGGGAGGAGTTACCCAGAATTACCTGGTGTCCATGAAGACAAAGGCACAAGTTAGGGATAAGACTGACCATACTCAGTTAAAAGGGGATTACTGGTATGTCGTAACTCGAGATTTGCGAACACCGGACCTTAAAGAAAAAAAAATTGATTTATATGCGGCCTTAAAAAACTATGATTCAAGCGTCGTTCCTTGGAGTTGGACTCCTGTTTACTATGAGGGACGGGATTATCTTTCCGTGACCATTGGGAAGAATCTGGAACGGACTCGTCGGGCCTTTCTGGACTTGGAGACCGGTAAATTTCAAGACCCACCGACTGGCTTTGATTTTAAGGCTTATATGGCAGAGATAAATGGTTCTAATATTTATTCAACAACTAGTTTGTGGGAAGTACTAGAAAAGAACCTTTTTATCAGTTTAGATTGGAGTATGTTTTTTGCAGAAAATCGTGTTGAAAATCCTAAATTAGATCCCAATATTAACTTTGTCAAGGACCATCCCGATGTGGCCAAGCGTTTTGTCCAGGGGGATTATATTTATCCCCGTAAGGGCCTGGTAACGCGGGACAGTCTCTACCAAGACTTGCGCCATTGGTTTGCGCCAGTTGGTCAGGATAAGCTGGAAGTGACAGCGACTGATAAAAAGACTGGAGAGGTGACGGTTGTCAATACTTACCAAGACTATCGAGCTTGGGAAGAAGCTCATAAAGGCCAATAATGATATGAAAAAGAAAGGAAGCTGATAAATGGCAGATAGTAAGAAGCAGATTCGTGTGGAACAAATTCGGAGTGTCCAAGCCAAGCTCCAAAGGGTTGTGATTGGTACAAGAGACTGTTCGCACATTGTAGACGACACTTCAAAAGAGAAGATTGAGGCTTGTATTGACCTCATCAATAGCAGTAGTACCAATCTTGAACAAACTGTTGAAAATCTAAATGAATACCTCAATAATGTAGCTACTGCGTTTGAGAATGCGGATAAAGCTTTGGCTAGTCAAATTAAAGGGGTAACTACTAAAACGATGAAAACAGTGAGAGCAGACGCTGCTAAGGCTAAGAAAAAAGCCAAGGCAGCCAAGGACAAGAAAGTCAAAGCTAGCACATCTTACAGTAAGCTACCAGATAGTAAGAAGTCTAAAAAGTAAGTTCGTTCTGTCTAGTTGGATTGAAGACCCTCGGGTCTTCTTTTTTTCTCCTTTCCGATTCTTGATTTATGGTATAATAGTTTCATTCAAAGTTTACCTGCTCCTTGAAAATTCTATATTCCTTTCTATCTTTTTAGGCTAATTTTATTTGTCTGCTCTGCTATTTTCCAAAAGAAAAAAGAGCTCCTCGTCACCCAACTTTCGGTCTTTCATTCCTACCATGATGTGCAGTTTATCACCATCATGCCGGAGGAAGAGCGTCAGGACTGGGAGTGGATGCGCTGGCTGCCCCACTCTAGTCTCCAAGATATGAATGTGCGGGGCTTTGTCTATAACCAGCGGACCCATGACCAGGTCCTCAATAGTCTCAATCAAATCCTCAAATTGCGCAAGGCCCAGCTGGATGAAAAGGGGGCTGGTAGCGAGTCGACTATCTTTTCGCCCCACTATGTGGTCTTGATTACCGATGAGAAATTGATTTTGGACCATGTGATTATGGA